>NZ_CP012109.1:1293333-1940000 GCF_000280925.3 Myxococcus hansupus | reverse complement strand
CCTGAGCCTGCTGGCGCGCTGGCGTCACAACTGCCCCTTGGTGGCGTTCGTACCGGGGCAAGCCTCGCACCTGCCGAGAGCAAACCCAGGTGCACCACAGTCGCCAGCCGCCTTCGCGTACGCCAAGACCCGCCGCATGTATCCACAGCGAGTTCGGGCACATGCCCCGCCCCGCGGAGTCCCGTCGCGAGGGGCCGATGGAATCCGCTCTCGGAATCCCCGCGCAACGCTCCGAGAAGCATGGAGAAGTGGATGGGCAGGGCGTCTCCAGAGCGGCGAAGGCCGGGGGCATCACGCTGCTCCGGTCACCTAGGAAGAAGCGCGGTCGGGCGTCCGGGTGAACGACCGGGGGCCCGACGCATTCGAGACGCCCTTGCTGCTCAGAAGCGGCGGCCGCGGCTCGGCTGCAGTGTCCTTTGCCAGCGGCCTTTCGACGACCCTGGCTGGAGGCTTGAACTTGCGCCTGCGGCAGGGACCGGCTTCGTGCCATCCGCAGCGACCAGGCGCGACGGACTCGTGGAGCATCCAGCGCGGGCTGAACGTCGCCATCGATGAATGCGGACACGGGATGACATCTACGACTTCACCCTCCATGCACAACGCACGCCCCTCCGCGAACCACTTGTCCCTCAGTTACAAGTCCATCATGGTTCACAGACATTGCCGCATGTGATGGAGGAGCATTGCCGACTTCGACCGCCACGCCATTGCGCCGCTCTTTCGGCGCGCTCATCCCCCTGATGTTGGCCACATCCCCCGCCGTCGCGACGCCTGTCGGAGTTCCTGAGCTTCGCATCGACGCACGAGCCCACCGGGTGGACGGCCCGAAGACATCAGGCCTCCCCGACTCCGACTTCATTACGAGGCCCGTTCCCATTCGGCCTGGAGCAGGGGCTCGCCTTCTGTATGGACGCGTCACGTTTCATTGGGAGGCATCCCTCGACCCGTATCAGTGGCCTGTCCGTTACGCGCTGAGAATTCTCCGTGATGGCAGCACCGTTCAGGAGTTGAACACGGAGGCGACAGAAATCACGCTGACGGAGGACGAGGAACTGTCTCCAGGAAGTTACCGTTGGGAGGTCTGGGCCTACAATGCAGGCGGCGCCAGCGGCAGCGCGGTGTCGTGGTTCACCGTCGGGGATGCACCCGAGGAGGATGGGGGCGTGGGTGGAGAGGATCCCTCGGACTCCGGCACTCAGAATGAAGGCGGTCAGGTGACTGTCGGCCCGCGCCCCACGCCTTCCGTTCCGCGCATGGAGTCCTCCGGATGCGCCTCCAGTCCAGCCGCGCCGTCATCGACTGGCGCGCCGCTTCTCCTCGTCGCGCTCGGGCTCATTCTCGGAGGCCCTCATCGCCATTGCAGGTCACCGCGTCAAAGCGGGTGAATTAGTTGGGCGACCCGCCCCCCGTTCGTCACGGGGCACGGAGCCGTCCAGGGGCTATCGCCCCCGTTCGCTCCAGCGCGCATCAACACCCCGGAGGCCGTTCCTTGGAACATCTGGGGAACGATGGCGGGCAAAGGCAGGATGCCGCGCCAAAAGGGAGCGAGCATCAGCTTGTGACGCTTGCCACTGCAGGCACCAAGGCCGCACCGGGTCACCCCTCCGGCGTTTCCAGGTGGATGGCCAGCGCCCGGCAACCCGTGACCGCCTCAGGGTCATCGGGCGGGGCCCACGCTCCAACCGAATGATAGAGTCGGCCCTCGCGCCGCTCCAGATAGAGAATCATGTTGAGCGGCCAGCCGCTGCCGTGGAAGAGGTGGCGGTCCATGGGCGTGGGCTCCTGGCTGACGCGCAGGCCGCGCTCGTGAAGCGGGCCGATGCGGTGCCAGTCCGGATGCAGGTGGATGGAGCCAAGCACTTCCAGGCCCTGGGCCTCGGCCTCGGTGGTGATGCGCAGCAGCTCCCTGGGTTCGCACCAGAAGCCACGGCGCCCGTTGGCGTAACAGGCGCCGAAGCGAGGAACGATGGTGCTGTCGAACTCCTGGAGCACACGCACATCCGTCTCGCGGATGTTCGTCGCGAAGCGCACACGCTCCACGCGCATGGCATCGCCGACGACACGCCCCAGCAGCACGGCCCAGCTACGAGGCGGCAGCTCCGGGGTGCACGTGGTGTATTCGCGGATGGCATCCACCAGGAAGTCCGACAGGACCGCCGAATCCAGCAGGACAGCCTCCGTCCTCATTCGTCGAGCTCCGTCTTGGGAGCGTGGAGGCGGCCAGCAGCCCGGTCCTCACGAAGTTGGGTGGCCAGGTGGCGGGCCATGCGCTCCTCGTAGGCGGCGGTGGATTCGGGCGTCCACGCGTAGAAGCCCTGGCCCGTCTTCTGCCCCAACTCGCCCCGCTCCACTTTATCCGCGAGCACGGGCGGCACAGGGCGGCCCGTGCCACGGAGCAGGGCCGTCATGAAGTCCAGTCCCACCAGGTCCAGCCGGTCGAAGACCCCCGACGCCCCCAGGCGCCGTCCGACGCCTTGGGTGAGGACGCGGTCCACCATCTCCGGCGTGGCCACGCCCTCGTGCACCAGCCGAATGGCTTCGCCAATGAGGGCCTGCTGCAGGCGCGGGCCCACCGAGCCTGGCACGTCCCGGGAGAACACCACCGGCGACTTGCCCAGGTCCTCGAAGAAGCGCCGCACCGTCTCCACCGCGGCGGGAGACGTCTTTTCCCCAGGAATGACGTCCACCAGTGGAATGAGGTGCGCGGGAAGGTAGTAGTGGGCAGAGAGGACCCGCTCAGGCCTCGTACAGTCCCGGGCGATGGCCGTCACGCTCAACGCGGTGGTATTGGTGGCGAGCAGGGTCTCGGGGGCCGCGAGCCGGTCCAGTTCACGGAAGAGCTGTTGCTTGAGTGCGAGGTCCTCCGGGATGGACTCGATGACCAGGTTCTGCCCCACGACGGCCTCGGCGAGCACGATGGTACGACGGATGCGACCCAGCGCGGAGGGTGCCTGGTCCGGGGCGAGCAGTCCCGTCTCCACCAGCAGCGCCGCGTCTCGCTCCAGCTTCGCGCGCGCCCGCTCGCTGCTGTCCGCGCGCGTGTTGTAGAGCACCACCTGCCTCCCTGCGATGGCCAGCTCGAGCGCAATCCCGCACCCCATGGCGCCCCCGCCCACCATGCCAATCCTCTTCAGCCGTTTGTGTGTCATGGGGCACAGCCTTGCCAGCCCGCGCGACAGAGACAATCCTTTGATGTGCTGCTGTAATTGTTCACGGCACATGTGTGATTGATGCACCGAGCCATACCTCGGGGCCCGCGCCACCGCTCCCAAGAAGGGCATTCACACCCGCGGAGCCTTCCTGGGCAACACCTGGGGTCCCCTCCCCTTCTCCTCTCCCGCTTGCGTTAGGGTTCCGCCATTCCAGGAGGCACCCCATGTCGCTCTACGAAATGACCGTTCCCTGCTTCACGCAGATGCTGCGCTCCCTGCAAGGCTTTCTGAAGAAGGGAGAAGCACGTGCCCAGGAGGTGGGCTTCGACCCGAAGAACCTGCTTCAGTCGCGGCTGGCACCTGACATGCACAACCTGGCCAGTCAGGTGTATTTCACCTGCACCCAGGCGCAGGAAGCGGTCCTGAGGCTGGGCCGGCAGCCACTGTCCAAGGCAGACACGCCGACCGACATGGAGCAGGCGCACGCGCTGATTGAGCAAACACTGCACCTGCTGGCGAGTACGGACCGGGCACAGATGGAGGAGGCCGCGCAACGCCCACTGGCCATCGAACTGGCCAACGGCATGGCCTTCGACATGACCGGCAGCGAGTATGCGCTGAACTGGGTGATACCCCAGTTCTACTTTCACCTGACCACGGCCTACAGCATTCTGCGGCACAACGGCGTACCGCTCGGCAAGGCCGACTACGTCGCGCACATGCTCGCGTACCTGCGCAAGCCGGCGGCCTGAGTGCGCAGGGGCGCGGTGTCGCGCTATCCCATCGTCCGAAAGTTGCTCGAGGTGTCCGGAGCTGAAGGCACCGGGCCCCTCGCGGCGACAGGCAGTGCCGCGAGGAGCCCGGTCAGCTCAACGCATCACGGCAACTACGGGCGCCCTTCATACGTGAAGGACGTGACGTACGACGGGTGGTCCGGCGAGCAATCGCTCCCCGAGGACGCGCTGAAGGCGAAGCGCCAGACGACCAGGTCTGGCTGGCCAATCCGCTTCACGGTGATGGTGTAGGAGACGGGATACAGCATGGAGGGCGGCGGAAGGTAGGCCACGGCATTGAAGCAGACGTCGTATTGGCCCGACGGAGGGGGCGCGCTGGCGTACCAGAGGACCCGCTCGGGCCCCCAACCGGAGGACGCAATCCGGTCCATCGACCCGAAGTCCGTCGCGACGCTCGGGCCTCGATTGCCGTTGTGGATGAGCTTACCCGAGGGCGTCCGGACGACGAGGTCCCCGTCGCCCGGGCGAGCCCATGACGTGGCGATTTGCATGGTGATTTCGTCCGGCATACACGCGCTCGCCGAGCAGATCTCCCCCTCGCCGCAGACGTTGCCGCAGGCGCCACAGTTGGATGCGTCCGACGTCACATTCACGCACTGGGAGCCACACTGCACCGAGGGCGGCTGGCAGGCGCCGGCGACACAGTTGTAGCTACCGGGAGTGTTCACGCACAGCTCTCCCGGCTGGCACACGGCGGTGCCATTCGCGCACTCGTCGATGTCGTTGCAGATCCAGCCGGTCCCCGAGTAGCCCGGGTTGCACGTGCAGGTGTAGCTCCCCGGAGTGTTCGTGCAGGTCGCGTTCAAAGAGCACTGGGCGGTGCCATTCGTGCATTCATTGGTGTCGGTGCAGACGCTGGGCTGCGTGCCAGAACAGGTGTACCCCGGCTCCACCAGGCAACTCGCGCCGCACCCATCCCCCGAGGTGGTATTGCCATCGTCGCACTGCTCCCCTGCATCCACCCGGCCATTGCCACAGAAGCCAGCACCTCCGAAGCCGATGTCCTCCACGGCATCCACGCTGTACAGCGAGGCCAGCCCACCGCGCAGCCGAACATACCGGTAGGGCGTCGCGCTGTTGAAAGGCACCAGCGCGGAATGCGTACCGATGCCCAGGTTCAGGAGGCTCACCTGCCCCGTGCTGATGAGGCTCATGTCCGCCCGCAGGAAGTCCACCTGAGCCAACACCGAGAGCGACACGCCTCGGTAATAGATGCGCAGGGGTCCCGTGCCCTCTTCTCCCTCGCCCATGTCCAGCAGCAGGGAGCCACCCAGAAGGCTCAAGAAGCTGGCGACATTCCCATCCGGCGGGCCCACCGCGTTGCCAGGACTGATGACGGCGATGACACCGCTCTGGACAACCGCATCGGCGTACGGGTCCAGCGGCAACGCCCGCTCTGTGCTCGAGTACGACTCGACCTCCTTTGACGCATCCTCGGCCACGAGGGAGTCCTCATCCACTTGAGGCCCACACGCACCCAAGACGCCAACCGCCAAGGCCACACGCATCCATCGGCCCACGGGAGCCCATCGGCTGCCATTCATCTTCTTGCTCCGTTTCACATGAACAGGGGGATGGCGGCGTGGCACGAAGAGCATCGCGACGAAGTGCCGCCAGGCCCAGGTTAGGCACAAGGCTCCGGCTGAACCTCCAACGCACGCGCGCCGATTTCGAAACACGCATGCCATTGGACAGCCGTCTCGCCAGTCGACGTCGCGACGAACAGCACGTGACATCCTCCCTGGATACGAAGGCGAGGGCCCGCCTTGTTTTTCAAGGGCAGCCTCTCGATTCTCGGGAGTGAAGAGCGAGGGACTTGTGCCCTGCGGGTTCGCCCCTCGCGACATGGTCGAGCGCGCTGGCCAACACATGCCTTACAGCCGCTACAGCAGGAGCCCGCGCGCCGAGGCTTCGTCGTCGAGGGCTGCGTCACCCCAGGTGATCCACCCGCCTGCCCCAACGGCGTTGGAACACCGCGCCCACCTTGAATGAAAGGAAGGCGACCGCGGCCCAGACCAACGACTCCACGAGCAGCCAACAGAGCAACTCAGGGACTGACACATCGCGCATGTGATCGGCGTTGAGAAATCCAGGTGCCCGAAGATGCGCGAGGACGAACGTCACGGACATTCGCAGGGCAGCCGTGAACGCCCCGAGAGCCCAGGAGAGACGTGGCCTTGGCACCAACACGCCACCCACCAAGACGCCCAATGGGAGGAGCCCTACGGTTGCGGCCCACATCCATGGCGGGACTGCATCCCCTTGTCGGACCCAGGGCAGCACGATCGCGAAGTACCCCCCATAGCACCCCAGGACGCCAGCACTGCAGGCGCACAGCGCAAGCAACATCGAGACGGCTCCTGAAGATCTCATTCCAGCTCCGAATTCACCTCCCGACATCCCCCAATACGCTTCCGTCAGAAGTGGCAAGGACCTTGGCCAGACGTGGGGCCGTCTGGGGATGCGTCGGAAAGGCGTCTGTCGAGGTCGGCGCCCGAGCCCGGTTGGCTCAGCGTCGCCCCGGAGGAACAGCGGTTCCAGGAGGGGGGCCGCCTGCTCTCCGGGAGAGGTCGCAGTCTTCGGGACAATCGCAGCGCGTCTCTTGCGCGTCACAGACGCCGTCTCCACAGCGGCGACAAACGGGCCGGGCCGGCGTACCGAGCTGCGAGTCACACGTCCCATCCTTTGACACGACGCCACAGCGAGGGAGCAAGCCTGGGCAACAAGCCGCGGGCCCCGAGATGGCGCCTTCTTCGGCACACGCCTCTTCGCCGCCCCACTCCGAACAGAAGCGGGTGCCGTCACAGTAGGCCGCCTCTCGGCAGTGCTGGGGGAACTCCTTGCAGCGCTCCAGGGGCAACCCCTCACACCACACATCCGGGCGCGACGACAAAGGCAGCCACTCCATCAGCGCGGTCCGGGCCCCGCCCCAGAGCACCACCATGCTGATGGCGCTTCCCACGAGCAGCGTGAGCACGACGACGAGCTGTTTCTTGTTCATTCACCGACTCCGGGAGGGCCTGCCTCGGGGTTCCGCACGGTCAGCGTCCCTTCTCTTCGGACTCGAGCGGGAGGCCCGCCTGTCGCAGGACGCGCTCCCACTCCGGAGGCCGCTTCGCGGCGTAGGACCACAGCGCGGAGTATGCATGGCGGCGGAATGCATCCATGCCATCCCCTCCTCGGATGACCAGGATGATCCTCCTGGGCACCGGGACATCTCCACCAATCCTCGCGCCACCGGCATACAGCTTTTCGAGCAGCGCCCAGGACATTTCCTCGGGACAAGGGGTGTCCGGTCTCACGACGGTTTCATAGAGCCTGTTCGCCGGGCCCGCGACGAGTGCTTCCCTGCCGCCGCGGTCGAACAACACGTCGAGGATGTCCATTCTGCAGGAAGACAGCGCCGCGTCGAGGATGCGGAAGCCCCTTGGCGGCGCCCCACCGGCAGCCAGGCTCTTCTTGGCCCCTGCATCCAGCAACATGCGCGCGGCCTCGAGCGCGGCGGGGCCCTTGTCTCGCGAATGGGCCACGACATGGTCCAGCGCTGGCGAACCATACTCGTTCGTGATGTCGACCTTCGCGCCTTCCTCGAGGAGAAGCCGGAGGAGGACCACATCCATCCTCTTCGCCGCGGCGACGAGCGGTGGGTCCTTATAGGGCGCGAAGGTATCCGGGTCCGCGCCCGACTCAATCGCGAGCCGAACCTCTTCGTGCTTCCCTTCCTCGATGAGACGCGTGAGCAGGTGCTTGTCCTCACCTTCGGGCTTCTCGGTGGACGCTCGCGAAATGAGCTGCCGCCGATACCCCACGATCCTCAGCGCGCGCATCAACTGGGGTGACTTCTGCTCGCGAGCGTAGCGCACCAACCGTTCGAGCAGGCTGGGCGGAACCCGGTTCTCCATCGTCTTCGCCAGCCTCAAGGCCCGCTCGAAGTGCTTCAGGTGTACGGCGGCGGCGAAGTCGGCCTCCTCCATGCATGAAGGAGCGTCGGAGGCCCCGGTCCGCAAGAGCCGCTGCGCGATGGCCGCGTGCCCGTGGGCCTGTGCGAAACAGAAAGCGGTCCAATCACGCGGAGGCCAGGCATCGAGATGACGAGGGACCCGCAGCGCGGGGTCCGCGCCTGCCTCCAGTAGAATGCCCACGAGGTCCTCGCGCCCCAGCTCGCTCGCGAGCATCAATGGAGAGAGGTTGCGCGTGGACGGCAACGTCCCAGGAAGGTTGCGCGGCTTGCAGCGTGCGAGCAAGGCCCTGAGCCCCGCCGCGTCCCCGGATGAGACCGACCTCATCACCTCCGACTCCTCGCCCGCCTCGCCAGGGTCCGGCGCCCCCGCCCAGGTCGCCCCCGGCGCGAGCAGCACATACGCGGCGATGGCCACTGGGCCCAGGACGCCACGAAGCCCCCGGCCCCGCTGCTGACGCGCAGGAGCCGTCACGCCCCGGCGCGCGGAGCCCCGGGGCCAAACGCCAATGACAGGAGTCATACCCTCCATTCAACCCAGAGAAGTCCCTGAATGGGAAGCCGGGGCCTTCCCAGCTCAACGTTGAGCGCATGGAAACAGTCGGG
Source organism: Myxococcus hansupus (assembly GCF_000280925.3). Classification (NCBI taxonomy): domain Bacteria; kingdom Pseudomonadati; phylum Myxococcota; class Myxococcia; order Myxococcales; family Myxococcaceae; genus Pseudomyxococcus; species Pseudomyxococcus hansupus. The sequence continues at coordinate 1,931,490 of NZ_CP012109.1, read as the reverse complement.
ACGGGCCCTGCATCCGCCAGTGGCCCCCGTGACAAGGCGGCTTCGTTCCCCTATCGTTCACGCCGCGTCTTGGCCGGAGGCGTATTCGGTCATCGCCCCTCAGACAGACTCATGACTTCGTCTTCGTTCTTCACCCAGAACCTGCTCCTGTGTTTCGCAAGCGTCGTCCTGTTCTCCGCATGCGATTCACACGTCATCAGAGAACCCGAAACGCCCCACGCACCCGTGCGCGATTCGGTCCTTCCCTTGGACGACGGCCCCAACCTCGCGCATGGAAAGCCGACAGCTCAATCGAGCACGACGCATGGCGCGGACGCGTGGCGCGCGGTCGATGGCAACACCGATGGGAACTTCCACAACGGCTCGGTCACGCACACCGCGCACGAGCCACAGGCATGGTGGCAGGTGGATTTGCAAGGCGACTACGCCATCTCCACCGTGGTCATCCACAACCGCACCGACTGCTGCGCGGAGCGGCTCCAGAACTTCCGGGTGCGCGTCTCCCAGGATGGAATGAATTGGTATGACTATCCATTCAGCGGCCCTGCTTCGGCGCAATCCCGGTTCGCCATCAACCACATGGCTCGATACGTCCGGGTGCAACTCGACGGCGCCGAATCCCTGAGCCTCGCTGAAGTCCAGGTGTTTCCAGCGGGCGCCAATGTCGCGCTCCAAAAACCGGCCGCCCAGTCGAGCACCGCGCATGGTGCTTTCGCGTCCTTCGCAGTGGATGGAAACGCCGACGGAATCTTCAACAACCGATCCGTGACGCACACCGAGTCCGAGTTGAACGCCTGGTGGGAAGTCGACCTGCTGCGCTCCCACTATGTTTCCACCGTGGTCGTCTACAACCGCACCGACTGCTGCGCGGATCGGCTTCAGGACTTCCGAGTGCTCGTCTCCCAGGACGGCTGGACCTGGGATGACCATCCCTTCACGGGTGTCGCGCTGGATCAGACGACTTTCGCCGTCAACCGCGCGGCGCGGTATGTCCGAGTGCAGCTCGACGGAGCCAACTACCTGAGCCTCGCGGAGGTCCTGGTTTTTGACGCCACGCTCGCACCGACGCCCGCGCCCTGGCCCACCCTCGCGGTCGACCCAGGGGGGTGCGAAGTCGTCGCCATCAGCGACGCCATTGCGCAAAGCTTCCGTGTGGACGCGGTGACGGACCTCGAGCGCCTCGACGTCTGGATCGCGCCCGACCCTCATTTCATGAGCATGTACGCACTGGACGTGCATGAGGGAGAGGGAACGGACGGGCCGCGACTGGCGACGTCGCTGACGACGCTCACGCTGGCCCCCCAGGTGGACGGCGCGGGCCCCGCCTTCCAAGGCTTCTCCTTCACCCACCAGGGTGTCACGCTGCAACCAGGACGCCCCTATACGTTCAATCTGGTCTGGCTCGGCGGCGGCGAGAGTGGCTTCGCTCAATGCCACGACATCTATCCCGGCGGCGTGATGTACTGGCTGGGATACAGCCCCGAGGCCTTTTTCGACGTGTCCTTCCGGTTGTACGGCCCGTTTCAAGAGTTGTGACGGCGTGACTTCATCCTCCATCACGAGTCCATCCACGGACTTCACGTCGAGCGAGCGCCCGAGAAGAAGGAGCGTCGACGGCGCCCGAAGACCGTCCCTCGCCATGAGAGGCTCCGGATCGTTGTTCGCGAAGACGAGCTGGGTCGCATCGAGCACGCCCCCCCACGCGGAGCACGCCCTGGACATTGGCGAGCCGGCAACGGAGCGCCCCGGCGACGGCCGCCGCGTTGCCTACGTCTCCGTCCCCAAACTTGCCTCCCACGTCCACATCCCCCGCAACGACGAGAATGCCGCGGTTCAACACGTCATTCGCCACCTGGAGTCCGCCCGGGGACAGGCGAACCTCGCCCTCCGCCACGTCGAGCGCATCCACCCGTGTCACGGAGGCAGGCGCGCGGAGCGTCCGCGCCCACAGCCATGCCAGCGCCTCCAGCAACGCGCCTTCAGATCGGTTCGCGCGCGCGAAGAGCGCTTCCAATAAAGCCTTCTCCGATTCAGCGAGAAGGGCTTGGAGCTGCGGCGCCATCTCCGCGAGAAACAGCGGCATGGCGTTGATATCGCGGACCGCTTTCACTTCCGCACCGCACGAACCAGGGCGGCTCCACCGCTGTTCTCACGGAGCGACGCTGTTTCTCGCTCAATAAGACACACCCAGGACGGAGGTCAGGCCGGGACTGGGTCTCACGAAAATGTCACAGCGCATCATTGGCATCAGGGTCCGCGATAACTCGGCCCCGGGTCAGACATTGCTCATTATGTGTCTTTCCTTACCCATCTTCCGCGCGCCTGAATCTCGTGGTCTTGCAAGGGTGCCGTGGCGACAGATTTCCCGCGGAGCGGACGACAGGCGTCCTCCCGGCGCCATGGCTCAGTTCCCCCACTGAGAAATGGAGTTCGTGATGAAACACCCCTTCTTGAGCATGTTCGCGTTCGCTGGCGTCGTCTGCGCCGCGGGCGCCCCGTCCGTCGCCCAGGCCCAGGTTCCGCCGCCCGCCTGGGTGCAGCAGCTCGGCTCCGATCTTGACGAGCAGGCCAGCGCCGTGGCCGTCTCCGGCACGAGTGTCTACGTGGTCGGTCATACGTCCAGCCAGCTCGGCGCCGACCCACAGGCCGGGGGCCATGACGCCTTCGTCGCCCGGTACGACAACGCCGGCAACCTCCAGTGGGTTCGCCAGTTCGGCACACCGCAGATGGATCGCGCCACCGCCGTCGCCACCGACGAGGACGGCAATGTCTATGTGGCCGGCACCACCTTCGGCAGTCTCGACTTCTACACCAACGCGGGCGGCATCGACTTCTTCATCGCCAAGTTCGACGCCGCCGGCAACCGCCTGTGGCTGCGCCAGAACGGCACGCAGATGGACGACTTCGCCACCGGCCTCGCCGTCAGCGGTGGCGACAAGCTCTTCTTCGCGGGCTACACCGGTGGCAGCTTCGCCCATGGTGGAAACCCCAACAACTACGACATCGTCGTCGCCCTCTATGACACCGCGGGCAACCCGTACTGGCTCCAGCAGTACGGCACGGCCGTGAGTGACGTGGCGCGCGGCATCGCTGTCACGCCCACCCAGGAGGTCTACGTCGTCGGCAACACCTTCGGCAGCCTGGACGGAACCACCACGCCGGTGGGCACCGACATCTTCCTGCTCAAGCTCAACATCCTCGGAACCCAGCAGTGGGTCCGGCAGATTGACGCGGGCGACCTCGATGATGCCAAGGGTGTCGCCGTAGGTCCCGACGGCAGCGTCTACCTCGCCGGAGACACCTTCGGCAGCCTCGACGGCAACACCAACAACGGCACCATCGACGTGCTGCTCGCCCGCTACGACAGCGCCGGCAACCGCCAGTGGAGCCGCATGTTCGGGGGCGCGCAGACCGACTATGCCTTCGGTATCGCCGTCTCCGAGGACAGCGTCGTGCAGGTGGTCGGCTACACCGGCGGCGCGCTCCACGGCAACGCCTACGCCGGCTCGCTCGATGCGTTCCTTACCCGCTACGACGCGCTCGGCAATCGGCTGGGTACCCGCACCCTGGGCACCCCCTTCCAGGACATCGCTCGCGGCGTGGCCGTGGACGCCTCCGGCAATGCCTTCGTCGCCGGACATACCTTCGGAAGCCTCCCCGGCAACACCAGCGCTGGCGGCTTCGACGCCTTCCTCGCCCGCTTCTGATTCAGCAGCCACCCCAGGCCACTGAGCCGCCCTCCGCGGGCACCCAACGCGGAGGGCGTGCCGGCCTCGCGGCACGCGACGGGACCTTCACGGGTTCCGCGCGGAGTTCGCCTCGCTTCACGGAACGCACGGCATCCTGTCCCCTCCAGCGTCCTCCGCGCAAATCCTGCGCGGCGCCGGAGTTGGCGCAAAATCAGCGCGTCTCTCCACTGCTTGGAGCTTCATCCACGCGAGTGTTCGTGCGCTGGCCGATGGCAAAAGCATTGCTACGGTGTTCCGCGTGTCCTCGGCCTCCCGCACCTTTCTGGCAGTCGTCCTGGGCCTCGCCCTGGGCGCGGTCATTGGCATCGGTGGCTACACCTTCGCGTACGCGAAGGGCGCGGCCTACCTGCAAGACGACCCAGCCGCCTGCGCCAACTGCCACATCATGACGGAGCAGTATGACGGTTGGCGCAAGAGCAGCCACCACGCGGTGGCCACTTGCAACGACTGCCACACTCCCGCCGCGTTCGTGCCCAAGTACCTCACGAAGGCGAGCAACGGCTTCTGGCATTCCTTCTACTTCACCACCGGGACCTTCCCGGACCCGATCCGCATCCGCCCAAGCAACCGGGTGGTGGAACTGGACGACACCATCACCGACCCCGCGATGTGGGGGAGGAACTTCCCGCTGCAGTACGACAGCTACCAGCGCACCGTGGACCAGCGGCGCAGGCCCCACGGCGTGCCAACACCGCGGCGCCCGTGAGCGCGGAGGGTCAGCAGGGCGCGAGGTAGACGGCACGGCGGCAGGCCCACCGATTCGCGGACGGAACGTGGAATGCCGCCGGGATGAAATCGGCGTTCAAGAGTGGGCTGGCGAAGGCCGTACTTTCCCGGTGGCACGACCATTTCCGCAGCCGCCTGCCGGTGCCCACCGGCGCTCGCTGGGATGAGCTCATGAAGGTGGCCATCCCGATGATGCTCTATCGGATGTCGCCCTCGGAGCGGCGATGGAAGGCGTTCGTCCTGCACCTGCTCACGACCACTGATGACGACCGAGCGACCTTCCTCGGCGGCGCCGTCAGCTTTCCGGGACAGTAGCTGCTCGCTCGCGCGCAAGTGCTCTTTCCAACGCTTGCCTGCAAAGAGCACATCAAGGACTGCCATCATTGTCCGCCAACGACGGACGCCTCCCGGCAATGGCTGGCGAATCGGCTCCGTCACTTCCTGCAGGCGAGCCGATGCGCTGACAGCAAGCGGCTCCACGCACACGCCTGACGCCAGCGTCCAAACCTTCCTGTCTGACTTAAATCCCTCCAAAGATTGACACGACGGGATTGCCGCTCCCAATGTCTGCCCGTCGCCATCCGTGGCGACATGAGAGCGGCGAGGTGTGAGCGGCTGCAACGAATCTCACACACAGCCGCGCATCGCCGTCCACCGCATCGTGCAATGCAAAGGATCGTGCCATGTCGAAATCCAATCTGGCTTCACCGCTTGTCCTTCACCGCCTGTTGCCAACACTCACCGCGCTCGCCCTGGCTGTCGCAGCGCCTGACGCTCGTGCGTACTCCGCCATCTACGGCGGCGGTCCGTTCTACTCCGGTGGTACCGCGGTGATGAACGACCTGCGCAACTCTGGATTCACCACGATCATCTTGTGGAGCTTCCACATCGAGGAGAATGGCGACCTCATCTACAACGACATTCCCGTGGTCAAGAACGGCGCCTACATGGGGGACCCCGCGTGGCCGACCCGCCTGGCCACGCTGAAGACCGCGCCGACCTCCGTCAATCGCGTCGAGGTATCGATTGGCGCCTGGGGAGTCCCTGACTTCGAACGCATGATCCGACTGGTCAACGGCACCGCTCCCGGATGCGGCACCACCCTCGTTTGCGGCACTGGCAGCAACAGCATCCTGTACCGGAACCTCCAAGCGCTGAAGACCGCCACCGGCGCCGACGCGGTGAACTTCGACGACGAAAGCGCCTACGACCTGGTCCCGACCACGACCTTCAGCCAGATGTTGATCGGGATGGGCTACAAGATCTCCTTCGCGCCCTATACCCAGCAGACGTTCTGGCGGAACCTCAAGAACAACCTCGGCAGCGCGGTCGATCGAATCTACCTGCAGGTCTACGCGGGCGGCGCCGGCAACAACCCCGCGACCTGGAACACCGCGATGGGCATGCCGGTCGCTCCGGGCCTGTGGTCCAAGAACGGCACCAACTGCGCGGCGGGCGACAGCCCGGCCACGGTCCAGACCCGGATGCGCAACTGGAAGACGAGCGCCGGCATCAGCGGCGGCTTCATGTGGCTGTACGACGACATCCAGCGATGCAGCGCCCAGGGAACCACCGCGCAATACGCGGCGGCGATCAACACCGCGGTCAGCGGCAACACGCCCCCCGTGGCGGACTTCGGCGTCACCGTCAGCGGCCTCACCGCCACCTTCAGCGATGCATCCACCGACGCGGACGGAACCATCACCTCGCGCAGTTGGAACTTCGGAGACGGCACCACCTCCACCGCGACCCACCCTTCGCGCACCTACGCGAGCGCGGGCAACTACACCGTCACGCTGACCGTCACCGACAACGGCGGCGCAAGCCATACGAAGACCCAGACGGTCTCCGTTGGCGCGGGCTACGCCAATCTGGCGTTGAACCGGCCCACCACCAGTTCCACGGCATGCAACAGCAGCGAATCGGCGGCCAAGGCGGTCAACGGTAGCGTCTCGGGTGGGACCACCGACAAGTTCTGCTCACTGGCCTCGCCAGCGTGGATGCAGGTCGACCTGGGTTCGGCCCAGACGATCAGCAGCTTCACCCTCAGGCACGCAGGTGCCGGAGGTGAGTCGACGGCTTGGAACAGCCGGGCGTTCACGATCCAGACCTCGAGCAACGGCTCCACCTGGAGCACCCCCGTCACGGTGAACGACAACACCGGTAGCAGCTCGACGCACGCCATCACCGCCACGTCGGCGCGTTACGTCCGCCTCAACGTCACGACGCCGACCCAGAACGGGGACCCGGCGACGCGGATCTACGAGTTCGAAGTCCGCTGACCGTTTGCCGGCGTCGTATGGCCAGGAGGCGCGAGGCACGCGCCTCCACGCCTCGTCCTCCGTGCGTGCCCTGGCCCGTCCAGGGTGGCGCGGTCGAGTGCCCAGCTCAGGGCGTGGCGGTGGCCGGCCCTTCCACCGGCATCGGGTATCCGGGACGGACGAGGTACCCGATGACCGTCACCGAGCCCCGCGCGCTGTCCCGCTCGAAGCGGGCGACACTTGGGCCCTGCCACAGGCGCGCCATGGCTCCTGGGCGGCCCATGGCCTCCTGAAAGTCGGCCTCCATTGGGAAGTCGACCTCCAGACGGCAGAGCGTCGCGCGGCAGTCCAAGGCCCGCACCGACGCTGTCCTGGGCATGTGGGACGACAGGTTCTCACGAAGCTCCCTCAAGGCTTCGGAGGCCCAGCCGCTGTCGGAGGGCTCCCGCTCGAAGGCACGCGCCACCTGATCCCGCGCGGCATCGGCGTTGAATGGAGCAACGACCGGGAGATTCGGCACGGGGGGCACCTCCTGCACAGACGGCGGTGCCGTCACGGCAGGCAGATGCGCCTGCACGGCGGCCGGAGCCCACCGCGTCGCGGGCCGCCCTTCATGTTCGAGCCCACGCGCGGATGACGCCCGCTGCAGTCGCTCCACCGACGTGGAAACGCGGTCCACCTCCCCCTGAAGCAGCGACAGGGCTTCACGCTGTTCTCGGGCGTTGAGCCACTGAGTCCCCACGCTCCCGACAAGAACCGCAGCGATGATGACTTTCTCGACGCGCATGGACGCACTCCCTTCGGAAACGACGGGAACGGCCAGAAGGCCGCTCCCTGTGAAAGGCCCTACCAGAGCAGTCCGTTGACGCCCGCCCCCGCCCCGACGTCGCAGCACACGTAGAGCTGCCCGTTGCCCGGTACGAACGCGCCCGACAGGGCGATGTACCGCGCGCCCGAGCCGAAGGACGACACGTAGCGCATGCCGGAACTCCACACCGTGGAAATCGCGTCATTGACACCCGTGGCATGGCACCCCACGGAGGAGGAGACGGACGGTGCATACGCCACGACGTTGACCGTGTACGGACCGGCGGCGTCGACCACCGCGGGCATGCACCAGGTCTTCGTGGTGGAGCAGAGGTTCATGATGGAGCCGTAGTAGCTGGTGAAGCAGCTCGCGTCCGACGGGTTGAAAGGACTGCCAAGGAGGCCCGGCGAGGCGCGAGCGAACGCCGCCCCAGGGACCGCGATTGACAACAGGAATGCACCAGCCGCAAAGGCACGAATCGAAGACACGGGAACTTCCAGGACGGGGGACATTTCAACGGGCATACAATCCGAGTGAGGATGGCTCGCTCGGACATGTGCCAAGCCAGAGGCGGGTGCGCCATGTAGGCCTCGCCTCTGCTTCTCATGAAACGGAGTCCCTGAAATTCCTTCGCCCCACGCACCGTCCGATGCGCAGTGAAGGTCACCTGGTGGGTGCCTCAACCTTCTTCCGGCGAAGGAATGTGAGCCGAGCTCCGCCCTCCCCTGAGGTCGATTGAACTCGCTCATGACGGGGGCCCTTCGGCCATCACGAAAACGGACGAACGGCCCCAGTGCGCGGGACAGAGAGGGCATGCGCGCTTGTCCCACGCGCTGGCTTCAAATAGCGTTGCCGCCGTGAACGAAAACAACGCGACGGAAGCGCTTGAGATTACGTCTCTTCGCATCACGTACTCAAACGCATCATTGGGCCCGCGTTACGAGCGGACCACGGAGTGGGTGCTGACCCACGTGAATGAGGAATTTCGTCTGTTGGCAGCGGAGGTATTCGCCAAGGCGAAAGTCAACGGGGCACTCTCGCTGAAGGATTTTCTTGTGAATCCATCCGCTGCGCCGCCGAGGGAGACGCTTTCTCGCGAACCCAGGGCGTCCGGCAGCGGCACGCATTGTACGGTCATGTCTTTCAGCAATGGCCAGACGTTGGACCTGTCCGACGATTCAGCCCATGAACTCTCTGTTCCCTATGGGCGCCTGTTTCACCTGACGAAAGAAAAAGGCACCGTCAGCGAGACATCCGGCGGCTTGCCCTCCTTCATACCGAAACCATAACCTCGCGTATCAACGTGCCCTGGATGGACGAGCGACAGCAGCATTCGCCGTGTCCCGGACAGTGAACAGGTCATTGGCGGAGTCGTAGGACACGGTCACGGCCGTGTGGCTGAAGGTCACCACGCGCTGGGACACCTCACCCTCCACCTCCGTCGAGGAAGCCCCCCAGCAGCAGTCGATGCGGACGTCCTGCGTCGGGAAGTGGACGCGAGGGAGACGCCGCGTCCCCGCGGACGACGAGGCGAGCCATCATCGCACTGCCAGCCGAGGGCCATTGGGTGCAGTCATTCCCACCTGCATCGAACATGCGCTGCCTCAAGGCCTTCCCCATGGCGCGCGCCGCCACCGCAAGGAGTCCCCGTGAAGAATGAGCGTCAGAAGATGCTGGATGGAGAACTCTACGACCATTTCGATGTGGAGCTCGTCGCGGCCCGTGCCCGAGCGAGGGACCTCTGCCAGTCGCTCAACGCCACCCGAGAGGGCGAGCAGGAGGAACGACGGCGCATCCTTCAAGCACTGTTCGGCGCGGGCGGCGAGTCAGTGTGGATGCAACCTCCCTTCTTCTGCGACTACGGCTCGAACATCGAGCTGGGGGAGCGCGTGTTCTTCAACTTCAACTGCATCGTGCTGGACGTCTGCCGGGTGAGCATTGGCGACTTCACGCTCTTCGGTCCGGGCGTGCAGATCTACACGCCCATGCACCCGCTCAACGCGGAGCTGCGACGGAAAGAGGAGTTCGGGAAACCCGTGACGATTGGCTCCGACGTCTGGGTGGGCGGAGGCGCCATCATCCTCCCGGGCGTTCGAATCGGTTCGCGCGCCGTCATTGGTGCAGGCAGCGTCGTAACGAGGGACGTACCTGACGGAATGTTCGCGGCCGGGAATCCCTGCCGTGTCATTCGAGAGATCACGGAGTAGCGGCCGAAGTCACGCGCGCGGATGAAGGTGAATCAACGGGGCGCGCCCTCAGTGAACAACACCGAGACGAAAAGTGCGCCCCGCTGACTCTTACCACATGAGATTCCAAGCGCATGAGCCTGTCTTTCCAAGACATTGAACTCCCGAAGTACGAGAGTCTCTGAATCGTCATCAGGGCGCCGAGGCACGGGGCGCCACCGCGGGGCTTTGCAACAATCGCGTAACGGCGATGACAGACCCGTGAGTTAGGGTGTCTCGCGACTGGGAGATTCTTCCCGGCATTCCACTCCGTAGAGGTTTCCTGATGCGTTTTCCTGTCTGGGCGCGCTCGCTGCGCATGACTTCCCTTTGCCTCGTGGGCGCGTGCTCGCTGCTCACGGCCTGCGACTCCAGCGAAGAGCCTGGGCCCGGCAACGAGCCCCCGCCGCGCGACACCACACCCCGCACCCTGACCCTGCTCCAGACGAGCGACCTGCACACGAACATCTTCCCGTGGGACTACTTCTCCGGGAGGCCCGACGCGAGGCGCGGCATCGCCAAGGTGGCCACGCTCGTCAAGCAGGAGCGAGCGAAGAATCCGGACTGCACGTTGCTCTTCGACACCGGCGACACCATCCAAGGCACGCCGCTGGGCACCTACTATGCCCTCGTGGACAACACGCCCAAGCACCCCATGGCCACGGCCATGAACGAGCTGGGCTACACCGCCATGGCGCTGGGCAACCATGAGTTCAACTTCGGCCTGGACGTCCTCAACAAGTTCAAGAGCGAGGTGAACTTCCCCCTCCTCGGCGCCAACGTCCGCAACAGCGCGGACGGCTCCGAGGCCTTCACCCCCTACGTCATCCAGACGGTGTGCGACGTGAAGGTCGGCATCCTCGGCCTGGTGACCCCCGGCGTGACGACGTGGGAGCGCCCGGAGAACATCGTCGGCCTGCGCTTCGATGACCCGCTGCAGACCGCGTTGGACTACGTGCCGCGGATGAAGGAGGCCGGCGCGGACGTCGTGGTGGTGGCCATCCACAGCGGCCCCGACCGGCAGCCCACGGGCAGCGCGAGCAACCCCGAGTCGTGGCTGGTGGACTACGCGGATGATTCGAAGTGGGCGGACCGGGGCAACCTCCCCGGGGAGAACCAGGCCGTCCAGATTGCCCAGCAGGTGCCCGGCGTGGACGTGCTCCTCACCGGCCACACGCATCAGCCCATTCCGAAGATGCTGCTGCGGAACGTGGACGGCGGAGAGGTCCTCCTCACGCAGCCCAACCGCTGGGGCAGCCACCTGGCCGACGTCCAGCTCCAGGTCACCTGGGATGGCGAGCGCTGGGGCGTGAACACCCATGACGCCCGACTCCACGTCGTGGACGACACGGTGGAGGAGGATGCCGCCGTCACCCAGAGCACCCAGGCCTACCACGACACCACGGTCGCCTATGTGAATCAGAAGATTGGCACCACCACCGGCGTGTTCCCGGGCGGCTTCGCCGGGCGTTACGTGGACGGCCCGCTGGGCGACCTCATCAACATCGTGCAGGAGCAGGCCGCGCTCGAGGCGGGCTTCGAAGTGGACCTGTCCCTGGGCGCCATCTTCACCAACGATGTCTCACTGCCCGCTGGGGACGTCACCCTGCGTGATGCGTACAGCATCTACATCTACGACAACACGCTGTATGTGATGGAGATCAACGGCTCCATCCTGCGGCGCGCGGTGGAGATGAACGCCAACTACTTCACCACCATCAACCCGGACAACCTGCCGGCGACGCCCGCGGAGGCCAAGGCCACCGCGCCCGCGGTCGCGGACTACAACTGGGACCTGTATTCGCACATCGAGTACGGGTACGACCTCACGCAGCCCGCGGGCTCGCGGACCACGCACCTGCGCTTCAAGGGCAATGACGTCACCGACGACCAGGTGTTCATCATCGCCATCAACAACTACCGCGCGGGTGGCGGTGGCGGGTACAGCATGTTCCGGGAAGGCCGCGTGCTGTGGACGTCCGCGGATGGCGTGCGGGACTATGTCGCGCGTTACCTGCAGGAGAACCCGGGTCTGTCGCCGGACGAGGTGAACACCTGCAACTTCACGCTCGGGCCCGACCTCTACACGCCGTACTACGCGGCCACGTTCGGCCCGGCGAAGTGCCTGCGCGTGGAGTAGGCACTCGCTGAAGGCCTTCCAGGCCGGGCGCACGCCGTTCGCGTGCGCCCGGTCCGCGGCCCAGGAAGGCAATGAAGGCCCAGGGGCGGTGCCAACCCGCACCGCCCCTGTCCTGTTCAACCTAGGGGCACTGCGCGGCGGGCGTCAGCGGATGCCCTGTGACTCGCGACGCGTCACACTCCGCTCTGAGCTCGGAGGCCGCATCCTCGGCGCCGGGCTTGGGAACCTTCCACTGGCTGGAGGGCCCGAGATAGTCCTGCGCATGACCGGCCAGCTCGTGCGCGACGACGTAGACGGGTGAGATGTTCTTCGCCATGGAGGTGTGCCGTCCGTCCAGCGCCCGCAGGAAGGCGTTGCTGTGCGGGAACTTCCGGAGGTCGAACTGGACCACGACGGTGTCCTCGGGCGCCTCGTCGCCATGGCTGGCAGCCGGCGTCGGCATCACGGGCGTGACCTTCCCCGCCACGCCCCCAGGCAGGTCGGACTGCTTCAACTGGAACACCGTCTTCGACTCCTCCAGCCGTTGCCAGGCAGCGAGCCCCGCGGCGGTTTCACGCAGCGCCATGATGGCCTGCTGCAGATCACCATCCAGATCATCGAACCCGACGACGCGCAGCCCCGTCGGGTCGGAGTAGGCCATCGGGTTGTTGCTCGCGAAGACGTAGGCCGTCGTGTTCCTGCCGCCGGAGGCATCCTCGAGGACCTTCGCTGGCTTGACGAGAATCGGGTCGGGCGCGAGATACCTGCCTGTCGAGGCGTCGTAGTATCGATTCCAATTCTCGAACAGGTCGGTTTCGGCATCGAAGTACTGGCCGGAGAGCCGCAGCGGCAGCCACACGGGCTTCGTGGCTGGCTCGTGGCGCCGGTACTCGAACCCACTCAGGTGCGCCTCCACGGCGGTCTGCTCCTGCGTGTCCACGCCGATGTAGACGTGGAAGGTCCCATTCGCGGGGGCGTCAACCCATCCGGCCGAGGCCACCTTGCCCAGGGGGCCGCCGTACACCGTTCCATCCCAGGAATGAAGGCCCGGCAGCTTCTCGCCATCGGCATCCCCCAGGTACACACGGCCCTGGTGGTGGGCTTCGACCCACTCGAAGCGCCCTCGGACCTGGGTCTTCAATCCAGGGCTCACCGGCGCTCGAAGCGTGGCCATGGAATACGCATCCCGTGCCGCGGCGTGGTGCACGACGCGGTTCACGTGGCCAAACGGCTCGTAGTCCCCTGTTCCGGCGATGCGTCCCTTCGAGTCCAGCAAGAGGACCGGCTTCCCCGTCCCGTCCGTCACGGGGTAGTACGTCCCACAGGGGACGTCCGTCTCCACGCCGAAGCGAGCGCAATCCGACGTGTTGTCCGCGACTCGCAAGAACGGCGAGTGCGTGAAGCGCGACTTGATGAGCGCGACCGGGAGCCCGTCGAGCCACACGTACTCGTCGAGCACGTAGTCTGTCGTGGCCGGGTTGGAAGCCACGTGCCCCACGTCCACCAGCAGCCGCGAGCCCGAATAGAAGTACTCGTCCTCCCGGCCATCCCAACTGCGCTTCAGGCGGCGCCGGCCCGAGGCGTCGTAGAAGTACTCGTAGTTGACGCCGGGTCCCCCCGCCTGGGTGCTCAAGACCTGGCGGTACACCGCGCCCAGGTCCATGGGAGAGGCCAACGTCGCGTTGAGCGTCATCGCGTAGTACGGCTGCGTGGCCGACGGGGTGAGGAACCATGACGCGTCGCTCATGCGGCCCGCCATGTCATGCAGGTAGCGCGTCGTGACGCCGTAGGGCAGGCAGGTGACCTGACCCGCGGGGCACGCGGGCGCTGCGTGTCGGCGCGTGACGAGCTGGTCCACCCGGGGGAACGCGCTGGTGTATTCCGACTGCACCGTGAAGCCGTTGTGGCTCTCAGCCGTCCGGTTGCCGCGGGCGTCATACGCATAGGTGAGCGCCCGGTCGGTGACAGCCCCGCCGCCCTCCATGTGGCGATTCAGCACACGCCGCGCTTGGAGCCGCGCGTCGTACCCCGGCTCTCCGGAGGGGCCCTCATAGACCTGGGTGGTGGGATGCTGGGCGCTGGACGTCTGGAGGAGACAGGTGGACTCTCCCACCAACTGCTCCGCCTGATAGCGGTAGGCCCGCTTGAAGACATCCCCCGTGACGGTCCGGCTCACGCTCAGGCCCGACAACCGTCCGAAGGGAACGCCCGCGGCATCCACCGCCTGCGCGAACGAAGCCGAGGAGCAGTCCGTGATGCCCGTGTTCCCGCCGCCCCGGTGATAGCGGACGTGCGCGGCGACCGGCACACCCGCCTCGCCGCGTGAGTGGATGCGGTAGGCCTTCACGCCACCGTAGGGCTCCCACTCCACCTGGGTGATGAGCGGATCATGGCCTGTCCCGCCGTCGGGAAACAGGTGCGCCACGTAGATGGCGCTGATCCGGTGGGACATGCCCGAACTGGTCGCGTGGTAGCGGTACTCGATTCCGCGGCCGTACGGATGGATTTCGCCCGTCAGCCGGCCGACGGCGTCGTAGGTGAAGAAGTGGTTGGGACTGTCCTTCCCGGAGAAGAAGGGCGAGGTATTGCAGGCCTGCGAGGGGGGCTGGGTCTGCGCACCCCGGACGCGATACTTCGCGACCACGCGCCCCAGGGCGTCGTATGCGAACCACGTGGCCCCGAACGAGTCCACCATCACGTGCTGCTGTCCGGGGCGCGCGGCGGGACACCCCGCCGGAGGGGCCGGCACCTGTCCTTCATACCAATACTGATAGAGACGCTCCGCCTGAGAGCTCCGGCGCGCATCGGCCCACTGGAGCCGTCCCAGCGCGTCGTAGTGGTACGCCGTCCAGCTCGCGTTCTGGGCCATGCGGGACGTCTGCTTCACCAGGGGATTGCCCAGGACGTCATAGGCATACTGGACCACGCTGGGGCCCGCCGAAGGCGTCTGTCCTGGCGTGGCGGCGGCCCCCCAAGGGGCCTTCACCTCCAGCAGGTTGCCGAAGTCGTCATGCAGGTACTCCAGTGCCGGCTGATTGCCGCACGTGTCCAGCGTGGTGCCCGCCGCGCACCCCAGCTTGATGCTCCGGACGTTGCCCACCCCGTCGTAGGCGACATGCGTCGCCGTCGCGGCCGGACCTCCCGCGGGGCCCGCTGCCTCCAGCATCGACACCAGCCGGTTGAGCCGGTCGTACTCGAAGGCCCGGCACTCGGGCGGCAGCGCGTTCAGCGCGCCGTTCGCCGTGTCGAAGCCCCCGCAGAAGGCGGACGGACGGCCATTGCTGGCCAGATACGGGAGCCCCTCCCGAATCGGGTTGTTCTCCGCGTCGAAGAGCTTCGTCGACGCGTATGTGGAGTTCCAGCTCGCACCTTCGCCCCATTGCTCGCCAAAGCCCTGGTACGTGGCCCGTCCCAGCGGGTCCGCGTCGTAGGTCCGGCGAGCACGCAGCACGCCTCCCGCCGCGAACGTCTCCTCCATGATGAGCCGGCCCGAACGGTACGTGTAGTTCACCCGCTCGCTGTAATTGGTGCCCGTGGGCGTCGCGGCCGTCGCCTTCCACTGCAACGTGTCCGTCAGCGTTCCCCCCGTGCAACCCGCGCTGCCCGTGCCCGAGCGGTAGCAACGCACCTCGTAGCGGCCGTCCGGGTGCCGGACGTAATCGCCGTGCGCGCCGTTGTCGTAGCCGAAGTCGGTGATGAGGTCCGCCAGCGCCCCCGCCTTCACCGTCTTGCGGACCAGCCTCCCCGCGCCATAGGCGTAGTGCGTCTGCACGTTCGCCGCGTCCGTCGTCCGCAGCAACCGTCCCCGGTCGTCATAGCCGTCATACGAGGTGTTCAGCGCCGGCGCCGTTCCACATTGCCCCGGCGCGACGGGCTGCGTGAAGACGCGCTTGAGGACCACGTGTTGCTGCTGGCCGTTCGCTGCGTTGGCGCCCCCGTAGAAGTAATGCGTGATGGGTGCGGCGCCGGGGCACTCGGTCGCGCCCGGGCTGCCGACCCAGCACGGCCCTTCGACTTCCACCGCACGGGCCTGAGCGTCCGCGTTCGCCGCGGTCTCCCCGGAACACCTGCGATGGGTCCGGTAGAAGGTCGCCAGGTGCTTGAGGACCGGCGCCCCGAAGCTCGTGGTGAAGTCCCAGGTGTAGCCGCTGCGAACCTTGGCCATCAGCCGGTTCGTCGTCGGCTCGTATTGGTAGGTCCACGTCGCATGGGCGCCTCCCCCCACCCGGCTGGCCATGGCGGACACCGACTGCTCCGTCTTCACCTGCTGCTCGTACCCGGCATGGGTGCCCGCACGGCCGTACTCGTACGTGTACGACTTCGTCAGCAGCGCGCCCGTGCCATTCGCGTCCAGCGCCCCAAACGCCGCCGTCCGCATCTCCATGGGCGGCAGGTAGGCGGACAGCGCTTGCCACGGCAGCGCGGAGCGCGGAGCGTCACCCTGGGCCGCCAGCGCGTTCGTGAACACCGCATGGTTGTTTCGCGCATCCCTCCGGGACTTCGCCATCCCCACCCAGCGAGGGTCCGCGCTTCCGACCGCGACCTCATCCACGCTCCAACTGCGTGAGTGCTGCGACGCGAGGCTCCTGCCCACCCCCTTGCAGTAGGGGTCGTTGTAGACGCCATCCTTGCCGCACTTCACCTCCGCCCCAGTGGTGACCGCCCCGTGCGTCCGCGACCGGGTCGCGATGAACGCGCGCGACAGCGCCGTCTTGGGGAGCAGGTAGCCATCCCCCGCGCTGACCTCCTCCGTGAAGTCCTGCTTCTGCGACGCCGCGCAGTTGCCGCGCAGCACGCCCGGACCACACCAGGGCCCCGTGCCGGACACCTCCGCGGAGACGGTCTGCTTCGTCCAGAGGTTCTCGTCCTCGAGGACATGCGCCAGCTCCCGGTGCAGCAACTTGCTGGAGACGAGCACGTCATCCCGGAGCACCTTCCACCGCACGGTTCCGAGAGAAGCCCCATGGTCCACCCAGCGATAGGTCATCCTCTTGGCGACCGGTGACTCGGCACCGGCCGGCACGCTGGGCGTCACGCCCACGTCGTAACGCGCACCGCCCAGCATGCCAGCGGGGCTGGAGACCACCTGCTCGCTGCTGTCGTGCATGGCGTAGTCGTACGTCACCACGTTGCGCGTCCCCAACCCGGTACCGGACGTCCCCTCCTCCAGGTCCACGCTGGCCAGCACGCACTCGTGTGTCGAGGTCAGTGTCGTGTCCTGCGTGGGCAGGCTGGAATAGGAGAACGCCAGCCGGGAGCCATTCGTCAGGGTGGCGTAGCGCACCAAGTGCGCCGGATTCACGAACGTCGTCGACGGTGACGTACAGCCCGTGGGCGTAGCCGTGTGGTACTGGAGGGACGCGATGAGCCGCCGCCCCGCGTTGCCCGCGACCGTGCTGGTGCCATACGTCGTCGGCTCCACCTCCGTCAGGTAGTAGGCGTTGCTCCAGAGCGTGTACGGCAGCACCGGCTGCGTCTGCCCCCCCACGAAGACAGACTGGGTGTAGCGGAAACGTCCCTCCGGACCGATGAGGGTGAACCCATCCCCGTCCCACCGCAGCCGGGTCCCCTGCTCGCTGATGGACGTCTCGTAGTCGCCCGGCAGGCTTCTCTCGCAGGGGCTGAAACGCAGGCTGGCTCCGGAAGGCATCACGACCTTGCAGAAGGTGGTGATTTCGACATCCAGCCCCGAGCCGTCCCGCTTCCGGTCCTCTCCCAGCAAGACGTAGCTGTACAGGCTGTGCGTCCAGCGAAAGGCGGTGTTCGTCCCGTTCGCGTTCATCACCCGACCGAAGGGCCAGCTCAGCCGCTTCTCGGCAACCCCCAGGGTGTTCGCTTCGGTCGACGCGGTGAAGGTCCTCGAGAAGGAGAAGTCTCCAATCGCCGAAGGCAATTGGAAGTCTGTCTCCAGATAGGCCGGGCGCAACGACCCCACTGGCACCGCGGCCTCCTGGGAGACACCCGCGGCACCGGGGCCCCCCACCGGTGGCGCCGGACTGAGCGGCACCTGGTCCACGCGCTGCTGAACCTCCGCGTCACTGAGTGTATTCGATGCCCAGGCGACCCCTGCCCCCACCACCAACAGCCCACACGCCGACAGGGCGCCTACGCCCCGGCGGGTCCATTGTGTTTTCATGATGATTCCCACGTTCGGACTTCGGATTGCTTCCCACTGGAGTCGCTTCGAACCTCAGCCCTTGCGTCCGTCCCGCGACGCGCCGGAGGCCAGCACGGGCTGGCACAATCCCTCACGTGTATGGGCATCCAACATCACGCAGGGCCAGCCGGCCGGGCATTCCGCTGTCTCGATACAGGCACGCGTACAAAAGTAGCCCTGGCCCAACTCCGCGCCCGGAGCGTGCACGCATCGCCCGCTTTCACAGGAGGTGTGCCCACCTTCGACACAGGATTCGCCCACGGCGCGCGGGACTCCGTCCCACGGAATGCTCTTGGGCCGCCACTCCGTCACGACTCGACCTTCCGGTACGGCCTCGGGGGCCACGACAACCGAGGGCTCGACCTGTGGCGTACACGCCGCCACGCACACCCCAAGACACAGCAGCAGAAGCCCGGCTCTCATGACACACACGACTCCTCATCGAGCTCGAAACGCGCTCCCTGTTGGAGGCGCTTCCCTGGATGGCTCGAGGCAGCCTAGTGAGACAGGCGTGATGAAAGCGTGACGCCGCCCCTGGAGGTCCGCTCCCGGCCAGGACGTCACGCGCCCTCGAACCGGTGACACGGTCCACAGCACGAAGCGCCCCAGGTGCGCGCGGCCCTCCTCACCCGGGACGGCAACGGGCCCGGCGAGCGCACCGTCCACGCCCCTCCGCCAACGCGTGCATGAACGCCTCTTCTCGCCCACCTGCCGCATCCGGTGCGTCGCACCCGCGCCCATCCCTAGCTTGGCTGTAGGGGCCCTTCGCAGAACGCGCGGTCCCGAGAAGGAGAACGCCATGCCCCTGGAATCCCAACGTGAGCCTTCCCAGGCGGGGGGAGGACTCCCGCCCGGGCTGCCCCCGGACAGCGTCGAACAGTTCCGTGCACGCTTGCGTGGAGGACTCGTGCGCCCCGGAGATGCCGACTACGAGGAAAGCGCCCGCGTCTACAACGCCATGATTCACAAGCACCCGGCGCTCATCGCCCGCTGCGCGGATGTGGCGGACGTCATCGCCGCGGTGGCGTTCGCTCGCGAGCGGGGACTCACGCTCGCCATCCGGGGAGGCGGGCACAACGGCGGAGGGCTGGGAACCTGTGAAGGAGGGCTCGTCGCCGACCTGTCGCGCATGCGCGGCGTCCGCGTCGACCCGGAATCCCTCACGGTCCGCGTCGATGGCGGCAGCGTCTGGGGCGACGTGGACCACGCCACGCATGCCTTCGGGCTCGCCGTCCCCTCGGGAATCATCTCCACCACGGGCGTGGGTGGGCTCACCTTGGGAGGTGGCCTGGGGCACCTGACACGCCGCTACGGTCTCACCGTCGACAGCCTGCTCGCCGTGGACATGGTCCTGGCGGACGGGCGCTTCATCACCGCGAGCCCCGAACAGCATCCGGACCTGTTCTGGGCGGTGCGCGGCGGCGGCGGCAACTTCGGCGTCGTCACGTCATTCCTCTTCCGCGCCCATCCGGTGAGCAATGTCCTGGGAGGCCCCACCCTCTGGCCCCTCGAACGCGCGGAGGAGGTGATGCGGTGGTACCGCGAGTTCATCCTCTCCGCCCCGGAAACCCTCACCGGATTCTTCGCCTTCATGGTCGTCCCGCCCGGGCCGCCCTTCCCCGAACACCTCCATCTGAAGAAGATGTGCGCGGTGGTCTGGTGCTACACGGGGGCGCCTGAGCTCGCGGATTCCATGTTCGAGCCCGTGCGAGCCATGGCCCCCGCGCTCGACGGCGTGCAGGCCATGCCCTTCCCCGCCTTGCAGAGCATGTTCGACGCGCTCTACCCGCCGGGCCTCCAATGGTACTGGCGCGCGGACTTCGTGCGAGAGCTCGGAAACGAAGCCATTTCCCGGCACGTGGCGTTCGCCCACCGGCTGCCCACGATGCACTCCACCATGCACCTCTACCCCATCAACGGGGCGGCACACCGGGTGGCGCCGGGCGACACGGCCTTCAGCTTCCGGGACGCGCGGTGGGCCGAGGTCATCGTCGGCGTGGACCCATCACCGGACAAGGCCCCGGCCATCACGGCGTGGACGAAGGACTACTGGGCCGCCTTGCACGCGTATTCCGCGGGCGGCGCCTACGTGAACTTCATGATGGATGAAGGCCAGGAACGCGTGCAGGCGACCTACCGGGACAATTACGCACGGCTGGCCGAGGTGAAGGAGCGCTACGACCCCGACAATGTCTTCCGCGTGAACCAGAACATCCGGCCGGCCGGCTCGAAGCCACTTCCGCACTGAGTGACAGACGAGGCGCCTTGCTACACCGGCTTCTCGATGCCGACGGCAATCTGCGTCTTCCCCGGGAGTTCAGGGCGCTGGAGCTGGTTGAGTGTCGCCTCGACCTCCAGCATGACGGACATCCGCTTCACGTTATCGCCCCAGTGTGCCGGGTCCACGGTCATGTCCCATTCGAACTCAGCGGGCAGGCCCATGAACGAGACGGTTTTGATGATAGCGCCCAGTTCGCCCTTCGAGTTCTTGGCGTGGCGGACGCGAAACTCCGAGTTCGCCACATGGAGCCGGTTGACCACCGGACGCAGGTACAACTTCTGGCTGTCCTGCTTGTAGCTCTTCGGGTCGATTTCGCAGGGGATGAGCACCTTCAAGGGCGCTACCTCGAAATCATGGGCCGTGGCGCCACCGGCCAACATGTGCGCCTGGTACTGGGCGTAGTTCATGTGAGCCTGCCTGCCGGTGTCCGTGGGCAGGGGGTCCCAGTAGAGGAGATGCTTCTCCGCGAGGCGCTCCTCGTAGCCATGACAGACCCAGTAGTGCCCGGCCTTGGCAACGATGAAGGGCTTCTTCGCGTCGAGCTGCGCCTTGATGTCCTCCCACGAAAGGATGCGTCCCTCGACCTTCCCCTTGGGCTTGAGCCGGTCGAGGCGTAGCGAGCTCTGCTCGTCCTCCAGCCCGGAATAGACCTCCCGCACGAGGTCCTCGAGCGTGCTTTTGTCCTTCAGGTAGAACTTCCGCATCATCAGGCTGGTGGCCGCCCAGCACCAGTTGGACTTCTTCTGCGGAACGAAGTCCAACCCTGGCACCTTCACGCGCGTCCACGGAACGTCCTCGACGACAGGGGCCAAGACGCCCTCCTCCTGGGGGGAGGCTTGCTGCTCGACCACCGGGGCTTTCTGCGCGGGGCTCCACGCCTCTTCCGAGCTGGGCGTTTCGAAGCGCGTCAGGATGTCCATCAGCGCGTCGATGGCCGTCTTCAGGGAGCGCTGGGTAAACGTCTCCTCCACGTGCCCCGCACGGCGCTTGTATTCCCAGATGAGGTCCCTCAGTCCGAGGACCGGCAGCCCATCGATGAAGGCCAACTGGGGCCAGCTCTCTTCGCAGGCTTCCACGGAGAGCTTCATCACGATGGGCTTGTACTCCACCCCATCCGCGAACTTCACCGCCTCCGGCCATTGGAAGTAGAGCGTTCCCGGCGCCCCTCGGATGAGATGGTAATGGGGAGCCTTCGTCATGGTGTTCTCGAGGTACGTGGCAATGATGGGCTCGATGAGCTCCAGCACGGTGCCCGCATCGACCTTGGCGCCCGGCTTTGGCCCTGGCGTGCAGTAGAGCTTGATGTCCACCCGCTTCACGGGCTCCAGCTCCGCCATCCGGTCGAACCGCCCGTACTTCGCATGCAACTGCGCCGCGAACGCGCCCGTCACGCCGAACTGCACCTGGAGGTTTTCGCCCAGCGCGAAGATGGAGCCCGTGTAGATGGCCTTGATGAAGTGGACGAACCAGTTGCGCTGCTTCTCGATGAACTGGGCTCGCGCATTCTTGAGGTGCGCGCCATAGGTCTCCGCCATCCACTGGACGAAACCAATCGCGTCCGCCACCTCCTTGTTCTTCGCATCACCGGTGTACGGCGCATGCGCGGCGATCGATTTCTTCAAGGCGTCGGGATACGTCGCCTTGGCCGCACGAAGGGGGAGCGCGGTCTTGAACGTCGTGTCGAAGCACCTGGCCAGGTCGGGGTCCTCCGCCAACTCATAGGCATCCGCGAGCTGCTTGAGGAGGACCGTGAGCAGGCGGCGCAAGTGCAGGGGGAGTTTCCCGACCTCGGAGACCGAGGAGGCCAACATCAGCGGGACGTGCGCCTTCTCCTCGGCCACCAGTTCGTCGAGGTCCGCGGACAACATGATGAGGATCTCCACCAGCCGCTCCACCCGGATGGGGATCTTCCGGATGGAGATGCTCGCATCCATGAAGGCCTCGCGAATCATCGTCACGAACTCCGCCAGATAATAGAGATGCCCGGGGATGGGGATTTGCTCCCGGACGATGACGCGCGAGCAGACGTTGAACCACTGCTCGAAGGCCTCCACGGTGTCCCGGCGGGGAATTCCAATGTCGATGAGCTCCGCCTTGCAGTTCTCCTTCTCCAGTTCCTCCAGCAGGGAGCCCGTCTCTTCGTTGCGCATGCGGTCCGAAAGGGCCAGCGCCTTGAGCTGATTCATGGCCTCTTCATAGAGGCGCTGGTCTTCATCGGAAATCAGGACGTCGTCACCGAGGCCCAGCGGTGTTATCCGCCCTTCGTGGCTTTCAACCGTTGCCTCGGCCGTCTCGTGGGCCTTGGCACGCTGGTCCTTCTCCGCCTTGTCCAGCGCCGCCAGGGCCTTGGTCATCCCTTCGTAGGCATCTCTTTGATGGACGCGGACAGCGAACAGCCGCTTGGACTCCTCCAGGAAGGTGAGCACCGCGTTGTGCACTTCGAGGAACGTCCGGTACCAGTCGCCTGCTTTGAGGTTGGGATTGATGACGATGTTCGTGTCCCAGTCATTCTCCCCTTCCGTGGCGCGCCCCTGGAGGTACTTCGCCGCCCGCCCCCCCTTGAGATAGAAGACCGCCGCGGGCTCTCCCTCGGGCCACTTCTCCGACACAGGCCCCTTCTTCGAACAAGCCTTGCCCAGCGCGGCGTTCAGGACCACCAGCCGGTCTCGGAGCCACGTGAAGAGCCAGGACATATGCGGGCTGTTGTGCAGGCCCCCTGTCAGGGAGCTGCTGATCTTCGTGCGGTCCGCGGCCGCGATGGGCTTCTCCGACTGCACCTGGAACTTCACCAGGAGGCGGAAGAGGTAGAACGGTTCGATGGTGTGGAAGTTCTGGATGCTGCACATGCCCGCATGTGCGCGGACGAGGTTCTTCTGCGCGCGTGAGAGCCGGGCTCGAACCGCCTCCAGTGTCTCCTGGGGCTTGTCCTCCTTGGCCGCCGCATCCATTTGCTTCGTGAAACCCTTGAGTTGCCGCTCCACGTCCGCGAGTGGCGGATACCGCTTTGCCCGAATCTTGAGGTCCGTGGGACTGGCTGTATCCGCTGGTGACACGCTCAAGTCGAAGGCCTTGCGCAAGAGCCAGAGCGCGTCGTTGACCTTCACCAGGTGAGGGGGGCTGACATCCTTGGGGAGCGTGGGCAGTTCGCGCTCCAGCTTCGCCAAGGTGCTCTCGAGTTGCTCGAGCACCGCGGGCGTGTCCGGAGGCGCATCCTTCGCCAACCCCATGGCCTTCGGGATGCCCGGGGAGAAGTAGAAGTACTTCCCCATCTCCTCGGCCTCCTTCGCCGAGGCCGCATCCGCCGTCAGACCTCGCACGGCGTCGCGAATCAGACGCTGGTGGCAATTCTGCAGCGCTTGCAGGGGGTGCAACGAAGGCGTTGACCAGAGCAGGGCCAGGTCCGACTGGGACGGGTACACCACCTTCATGCCGTGGCGCGCGGACACGATGCGCGCGAGCAACTCGAAGCCATCCTGGCGGGTGTCGCAGGCCAGGAAACCGAAGGCGTCGTCCGGTTTGTCACAGCGCTCCCATTGGAACTCGTCGTATTCGGTCAGGGCGGTCTGGATGGCTGCCTTCAACAGCGTCACCTCCGCGTCCAGCAACACCTGCAACGCCAAGATTTCCGCTTCGGTGCGTCCCTGGTTCGGACCGCCGACGTAGCAGTGGATGCCCTCCTCGCTCGCCTCGCCGTCATCCCCCAGCTCCAACGTGACGTGGACGCCGCCGGTACCGCTGCCGAAGATGCGGTCGAAGATGGTCTCCACGCCATGATGATGCTGGAAGCGGTAGGCCCAGGTGGTTTTGAAGACAGTGAGGTGGACTGTCTTCCCTTCCACCTCCCCCACCTCTTCCTTCACGAGGCTGGCCTTCTCGTCTCCGCCGTCTTCGAGCCAGGGAAAATTGAATTTCTCCGTGTACCACTTCTGCTTGTTTGCCTTGTACGGAGCCATGGTTCTCGAAGCCTCAAGGAGGGTCAGGGCCAGCGCAGTTGCGCGACGACAGGCCAGTGCGTGGAGAGCGCGGCGCTGAAATAGCGGCACTCCGCCAGTTCGTTGACGGGCGTTGCCTCGCGCGGCGGTCGCTCCGTCTCGGATTGGAAACGCTCTCGCGGGCCCACGAGCAGCGAGTCCTCGGAAGGAAGCGGGTTGTCACCGCGCGCTTCGCCCTCGGCGTCGAGCACGCTCAACCGCTGCGCGGAGAGCGCGGCACGCACGAGGTCCACGACCCGGAGCTCCTCGACGCGAGGAGGCGCGTCCACCGCGGCGAAGCAGGGCAGCAGCGTGTCCGCGAGCGCCCCCGCCACTTCCTTCAGATTCTCAGGGTGCTTGGGAAGCTCCATCGCGTCCCAGTGCATGTGCTCGTTCTGCAGGAGCACGTTGTCGAGCGCCACGGCGGAGAAGTTCGCCAGCAGCCCTGCCTGCGCCTCTGGAATCGACTTCCAAGGGTCGTCCCGCAGCACCGACCCCTCCTGGGGAGGAAGCTGGTAGAGGGCCTCCATCTCCGAACGGAACTGGTTGAAGGCAGCCCGGTCCGACAACAGGTCCGTTGGCGCGGAGAGGGCCACCAGCGATGACTCAGGCGCGGAGCGGGTCGCCTTGGGAGCAGGGGTTGGAGGCGCCGTCCCGCCCTCCTCCGTGAGGTCACCCTCATGGATGGCGCCGAGCGGGGCCATGACATGAACAGGCTCCGCGGCGTGTGCTTTCGACTGGAACGTCGCGCACAGGAGCTTCCCGGTCAGTCCCAGTGAAGGAACCCGGCGGGAGTCGACGACGTCGAGCTTGGAGAGGGTGAGGCCTTCCGCACCGCGGAACAAGACGCACGTGGTGCTGTCGGAGAGGTAGACGTACTTCCCATCCACGTCGGACGTCAGGAACCGCGCCTGCCAGCCCCCGCTGGGGTCCAAGTCCTTCAACTGCTGGAGGATGCGCAGCACCTCTCGCGCCCCGGTGTCCTCCACCGCGTCCTCCATGACGAGCTGCACACGCCCCGCGAGGTCGGTCTTCACGACGGTCGCGCGCGCCCCCACCGTTCGCGTCAGCCCCGGGAGGATGCAGATGTCGAGCTTCAACCGGTGCACGAGCGTGGCATAGGCCTCGATGGCGACGTCCGGACGCACGACGGGACGATGAAAGCCGCCCCCGAGCTGGTGGAGGTGCCAGAGCAGGAAGCGCAGCGGCGCCTTCTCCTTCGGAGCGAAGGGGCACGGCGTGACAGCGGGCTCGTCCCCGCGCCCGTCGTCCTCCGCGGACTTCGCGAGCGCCTTCAACGCGGGGGAGACGGGGATGGCGCTGTCGAGATTCATGGCGCCTCCGTCACGCAGCCGCCGCTTCGAGCCGGTGCATCGCCTGCTGAAGCAGCCGCCCCAACCGGCGAGGAGCGGTTTCTGATGTGGACCCGACGAGCGCCTCGTGGAGCCAGGCATGCGCCTCCCCACTCCAGTCAGCGCCAAAGATGACGACCAGGTCGAGGAACCGGCAGACGTCGCGCGTGGACGAGAGCGCGTAGCCGTGGGCGCTCCGCACGGCGCCACGGACCAACTCGAGCGCCTCGGCGTCGTCGTGCTCCGCCACCCACTCCGGATGACGCTGTCGCAGATGGTCGAGGTAGGGGCGTGGATTTCGGAGCTGGAGGTCCAGTGACAGTGACTGGAACTGGGTGTCGCGAATGGTCAGCACGGCTCGAAGCCATTGCACCTGGCGTACCACTCACCCCCACGGAGAGAGCGTCCTCGCGGGCCCAGCCGGCCGCGTTCCATGGCGACGCGCGCGCGTTCCGTGACGACGCTCGTTGAACGCGGAAGACCGCGCGGTGCCTACTTCACTTCGACACGTCTGAAGAAGACGTCGGTGTTCTCGAAGGACAGCTCCTCCAACCAGCCCACGTACCCATGCGAGCCACCACGGGACGCGAGCACTCTTGGCGCGGCGGAGCGAGTGGGGCTGCTGCTCAGGTTCTTGACGGGACTGAAGGTGGAGCCCAGGTCCCCGCTGGCCCGGTAGAAGACATCGAGCGAGCCGCCCGCGGCGTCCTCCCAGACGACGCGCACAATCGAATCCGCCGCGGAGAGGCTGACGGCTCCGGAGTACCCTGGCGTGTTGCTCAGGTTTCGCGGCTTGGAGAACGCGCCCCCGTGGTCATCGCTGACGCGCAGGACGATGTCGAAGTTGCCAGCGGCATTGTCCTGCCAGGCCACGAAGACATGCGCGCCCGATACTTCCAGGTCGGGGGCGAGCGCGAGCCCCTTGCCCGCACTCAGGCGTTGGACGGGCCCGAAGGAGGAACCCCGGTCCGTGCTGCGACGGTAGAGGATGGAGCAGGTGCTCGGAAAGAGGTCGTCACATTCTTCCCAGACGACGTGGACCCGCTGGTCCTTCACCGCGATGCGGGCGAGCACGGAGGGCTGGCCCGGCCCTTCGTCGGCGCTGAGATTGAACCGAGGCGTGAATGCGGCCTCTTCCAGGGAACGGGTCCGGACGTAGACGTCGGGCCGGTCGTCCACGCCCACATCGTCTCCCACCAGGTAGACGCGGTTGTTCAACGCGGTCATCTCCGTCACGCCAATGCCATGACCATCATCCATGGACAGTGCGGGGCCGAAACTCAGCCCCCTGTCGTGGCTCGCTCGGAGGTGTTGGTGGACGGCCCGTATCCCCAGCGGAACGGCCCACGTCACATACACGTCGCTGTTCTCCGCGGCGACCCGCGGGGAGATTCCGTCCGCAGCCAGCAATTGGGGCGGCGCGAACGTCCTGCCGTGGTCGTGGCTCGCGCGAAACTGGATGCCCTGCTCTCGCCAGGCGACGTAGACCTTCTTGCCCGCAGCGGCCACGGCGGGCAGGTAGGCGGGGCGGACACCGCTGCTCAGGAGTTGGGGCGGGTCGAACGTCTTTCCCTGGTCGGAACTCCGACGCAGGTAGACGTGGGTGAGGTCCGCGGAGGGCGTGTCACTCCAGACGACGTAGACGTTGCTCCCAGAGACCGCCACCTGGAACTCGAAATTGAAGGTGGGCGTCTCGCTCAGGTTCAGCGCCGGCCCGAAGGCTTCATTGAAGGGAGGCGGAGGCTGCTGCGCCGCCACCGTCCAGGACAGCATCAGCGCGCCCCACAGCCATCCCCAGCCCCCGGCCCCCCGCGTGCGTCTCCGACCCGCCATGTCCCCTGCCCCTTCCCGCCATGAATGGCGGGGAGGAATAATCGCCAGTCATGAGCCGTGTCATTGCTCGAAGGCGCTGCCCTCCTGGAGATGGCGGACAGGGAGCCGCCCCGCGAACCGAGAGGCTGGCGCACGCCTGCGTGACTTCAGGGACGGAAACCCACGTTGCAGTCGGGGAGCGCCGCCCTCAAGGCCTCGACCTCCTCCTTCGGGATGGAAGTCTGGTGGAGATCCAGGTGCTTGAGGCCGCGCAGCCCGTACAGCCATGACGGCAGCGTCGTCATGGGCGTGGCCTTCAGGCCCAGATACTTCAAGCGAACAAGCCGCCCCCATGTCTCGGGAAGGGTGTGGACGCCCGTGTTGTCCAAGAGGAGCGACTCCAAGGCGTCCATGTGCCCGAGCTCTGGGGGGAGCGTCTCCAGCCCCGGGTTCCAGGAGAGGTCGAGCCGCTTCAGCTTCGTCAGCCGAACCAGCGCACCCGACACCTGCGTCAGCCGCGCGTGCTTCAGCGTCAGGTGCTCCAGCTCGGAGAACTCGCCCATCATCTCTGGAACCACGCCGAGCGTCCGGCCCAGCAGGAAGATGTCCTTCGTGTCCCGGGGAAAGGTGCCCAGGATGGCCGAGGCCCCCTGGTCGCGAAACTTCGCGGCGGCCTCACCGAGTGACTCCATCATCAAGTTCAGCGGATCCCCCGGAGAAGCGGCGCGCTTGCTTCCCGGCTTCGGGGGAGCGACCTTGTTCAGCGCCGCCAGCTTCTTGGTGAGCCACGACGCGAAGGTCCCCAATTCGAGCGTGGGCAAGCTGTCCTCCACGGACCAGACGACCAGGGCGTCGTCGCTCGCGCTCTTGCCGAAGCAGTATCCATTGGTGTCGTTGAGGTCCTCCGACGCGAACATCACGAAGCGGTAGGTGTGCACGCCCGCTTCACGCTCCTCGCGGACCGTCGTCCATTGGCGGCCTGGCTCGCCCATGCCTTGTGAGGCCTGGAGGCGCCAGCGTGGGGGAAGAAACGCCAGTCCCTTCTTCCCCGTCGACACCCAGCGGTACCCCACCGCCTCGACGAATCGCAGGTACGCCTCCGGCAGCAGCGGCGTCAGATCGGGCGCATGCTCGAAGGACATGTGCATGGGCTCGAGCTCCGATGCGTACTGCCCCGCGGCGTCGGGCCCCCAGGCGCCCACCAGCCGCGCCTCCAGGTCCTGCCACGCGCTTTCGAGCGACACAGGCAGCGCCGCGCCCTGCTTCTTCGCCGTGGAAGCAGGCGTGCGTGAGGAGGTCTTCTTCGCCTTCGCGGAGGAGGCTCGGGTCGGAGCGGATTTCTGACTCGCCATGCCGTTCCGTACCGCTCCCGGGCGGGCACCGGCAAGTGCGCCTCGGGCTCGTGCGACACCGACCGCTAGGTTCCAGGATTTTGAGTCTCGAACGGGTTGAACGTGGGCGGTTCGAACCCAGGAAAAAGGGCCTTCAACTCGCCGAGCTCCGGAATGTACTTCTCCGGGTTCACATAGAAGTCTTGCTTGTGAAGATGATAGCGGACTGAGTACACGCCCCAGTATCCGGTGACGACTTCGACGTACTGCCTCAGCGTCAGGGGAATCCGCGGCAACTTCTTCGAGCCGCCATGATTGATGAGGTCCCCATCGACGAAGAACAGGTCGTAGCTCCCGTCTTCCTTGAACTTGACCGTGACGTAGGCGTCATGCCCCTCGAACCGCTCGAGGATGTGGTGCGTCTTCATCTCCGCGATGTCGTCTTCCTCGTACCAGTCACACCACAGCAGGTCCGTGGTGTCGTTCTCCATGAACCTGCGGAAGTCCTGGAACGTGAAGAAGCCATTGAGCTGGGATTGGCCGGCCGGGTCGATGAGTCGCCAGATGAAGGCAAGGCCGCTGAGTTCGTTGAAGAACTCGAGCCACGCATCCGGGAGACGGAGGGCCTCGTTCTCCATGAAGCGCCGCCGCTCACGCTCCGCCAGGGGCGCGTCGCAGTCTTCCCAGACAATCCGAGCCCCCGCGGAGCTCAGTTGGCGCTTCACGGATTGGAACATCTGTTGGTAGTTCATTTCTTCGCTCCAGCACGCGGTCCGAACAGGACGATACCAGGCGTTGATGACGTGACGCCCTGTTCATCGTCCTGGGCGGCTCAGGGCACGGCGTCAATCCGATACACCGAGAACTCATCGTCCTGATACAGCAACGGCAGGTCTGGCTGTGCCACCGCGGGGGGCGTGGCGCCCGGAGGGAGCGGCATCCGATGCTCCTCCTCCTGCTCCGAACGCTCCACCACCGCATGGGTGGCGCCAAAGCGACGGGCCAGCTCGAGGAAGCGGGCGGCATCCGCGTTCCGGTAGCCCGCGAGAACCGCATCCTGACTGCTGAGCCATGCCTGGAGCGACGACGCGTCCGGTGCCGTGTCGAACGGCTTGCAGTCGCAGAGGGCCTCCATGCGCTCTCGCCACTGGCGCAGGAACGACATGCTGAAGCTGACCTCGGAGCCATCCTTGTAGTTGGCCAGCACCTGACGCCGGGCACCGTAGCGGTAGGCCGCCATGGCATGTGTGAAGTACGGAGGCGTGACCACCACGGCGTCCTCCGGCAGATTCTCTCGGGACCAGGCCATGACGCGACTGCCCGGCAACTCGTCGAAGCGAACCTGCACCGCGGGAACATGCCAGTCGAGCAACTGCGCCGTGACCCACATGCTGGCCACGATGCCGAACACCGCCGCGGCGGGAGCCCAGCGGGGAGGACTGGCCACGTCCCGCTCTGGACCACGCCCGAGCACCAGCGCGAGAAGGCCCAGGATGAGGATGGCGGGATTGTAGTCCAGCACGTAGGCGACCAGCGCCAGCGCCGCGAACGGCGGACGGCGCAGCGACCAGACCCAGGTCTTCGCCACCCACGCCGCGCCGCAGACGGCGGCCACGAAGTTCATCAGCCGGGAGGCTTGCTGCAGGTGCAGTTGTAGCGCGGCGGGATGGTGCAGCCACTCCAGGCCCACCCAGCCCGCGATACACGCCACGAGCGCGCCCAGGATGAAGCCCGCGGCCGCTCGCGGCAGCACCCGGGCCTGCCACGCGCCCAGGACGAAGACGAGCGGGGCCAGCCGCTCCCAGTTGTCCTCGAACGTCCACGTCGAGGGAAAGTGGTGGAAGAAGAGCTGCAACCGGTTGAGATGCATCCAGTCTTCCGGCGCGGGAAACGGTACCCCGCCATGACTGCCCCGAAAGAGCATCTGTGCGAGCAGCGGCGATGCGCCGAGCAGGAAGAACAGCGGCCCGGTGAACAGCGCCCGGTGGTGGCGGCGGTCCATGAGCGCGGCGAACCAGACGAGCAACGCGGTATGGCTGGCCGTCGTCGGGTGGAGGATGAACACCGCACCGGTCAGCAGGAAGGCCGCGCGGAAGCGGCCCGATGCGGCCAGCGCGAGCGCCAGGAGCTCCGGCCCCAGCGCGAGCGTCCGGTTGAGCAGGTGGTTGTCGAAGGTGGGAATCCACGTGAGCGTCAGCTTCGGCGCCACCATGACCGCCGGGGCGAGCGCGGCCGCCCACCGACCCAACCGCCCCGGGTAGAGCGCCCGTGCCAGGCACACCGTGCCCCAGAAGAGCCCCAGCGCCGATGCGAGGTGCAGCGCGAAGTACAGCGGTTCGATGGGCAGCCACTGCGTCCCCCACGCGAGCCACGTCCACAGCAGCGAGGGGTGGTGGCTGCCGGCCTCGACCAGCGGATCTCCCGGAAGGAAGTCCGGGGCCTGTGCCCGCAGGACGTAGGGCAGATGGATGGCATGGTCCAGCGTCCCGAACTCGTAGCCGTTGATGAGCAGCCAGGCGCCCAGGAAGAGCACGCTGATGCCAGCGCCGACGGCCAGGTCCACGAGGCGTGGCGCCCACCTCCGCGTCTCGACGGGCGCCACGGGGGAGGACGTGACGAGCGCCACCGGGCTGGCGCTCTCCGCGGGGGCATCCGGTGCCGGGATGCCGGTCTCGGGGTGATTCATGGGACGACACCTCGCCCGTTTCCAGCATCAGGTCAACGGGGGCACCTCGGAAGTCTCGTCGAACTTGTGTGTCGCGTGATTCCAGCAAAAGAGACGGTGCCTCCCAGGGGGAGCGTCCCCGACACATGCTTCAAACATTCTCGGACCGTATGAGCCAAAAACACGGGCATTGCGTCGCTGGAAGCGGGGATGAGCACACGTGGGAGCATGTGGGCGATGGCGCGTGGGCCGATTCATCCACGCCACCGTTCCGAGACATGCTCCCGCGGATGGAGAGGTCCATCCTCTTGCCACGGAGCTGGGGGCTCCGCCGCGCACTGCGGGGCGTGCGTCAGCTCACCCCACGCACACCGCAAGGGCCGCCCGGAGCGGCGCGCGACATGCGCCTCCCTGCACCGGACATCCAGGCGCCTTGGGACGGATGGGGCTGTCCCCCGGCGCCCGGTTGCCGCGCGAGGGGTCCTCTCCGTCCCGCGCTCAGTAGAGGTTCTTCTTGTAATCGACGTCGATGGCCCAGCTCATCATTCGCTTGGACGCGAGCACCCGCAGGGCCGCCGCGGCGGCGCCCCGCTGAGGGCTTCTCCGGACATGGTCGATGAACACGTCCGACATCTTCGGCAGCCGCTCCTTGGGCACGTGCCTCGACATGTCCCACAGCCCCGCGTCCAGGATGGCCGGACTGGCGAGGATGCGCGCCGAACGGGCCTCCAGGAGCAGCGCCAGCTTGGGCACCTTCCCTTCCACCGTCATTGACGTCAGCAAGGCGGGTTCAGAGGACAGGGAGGCGGTTCCGGAGACCTCCAGCACGCGCGCCTCCCCTGGAATCAGGGCGAGCAGGGCCGCACGCGGTTGTTCGAGGACGTTGTGGAACGTGTCCGTGCGGCGGTTTCCCGGCCGGTCCGGAACCGCCACCCGCGTCCCGTCCAAGCGAAGGAATCCCGCCGGGTCGCCCTTGGGACTGACATCCGCGTTGCCCTGCGCGTCCCACGACATCAGCAGCACGAAGGGCGTGCGCGTGAGCCAAGCTCGCACCTCGGGGTCTCCCGCCCACGAGCCCGTCGCGCCCGCCGCCGGGGCGAGTTCCGCAGGCGGCTTCCACAAACCGGAGCGGATGAGTGCCTTCGCACAGTGCACGAAGGCCTCCTCCACCGTGAAGGTCAGGGTGCGGCCCTGAAGGGTCGCCCGCCCGTTCACCCGCAGCGTCTCTCCCAGGCCGGGGATGAAGAACAACAGACCGCACCCCACCGTGGGGTTGAGCGGAACGGGCTCGGGCAGCTCCAGCAGGAGGTGCGTCGCATCCACGACGCTCGCGAAGCCCAGGACGCCGCCCGCGGCCGTCGCACGCGCTTGCCCATCCACGTCGATGTAGCCGAGCACCGCGAACGACGCGCATCCCAGCAACTGGACGCAATGCGAATCCAACGCGTCCAACGACTTCAGCATCGAACCCAGGGGACGTGAGCCCACCACCCCCTCCAGCGCCTCGACCGACTGGATCCGCGACATGCTCGAAGCATACGTATTTGATTTTGATTTGCAACTTCACAGCCCCGCCACTGGGGGATGGCGAAAGGGCCCGGGCATCCGCTCAGTCCTCCCACCTCCACGCATCTGCGGGTTCCGAAAGAGACGCTTGGAGCCGGGCCACGGAAGGCAAGCCGGAGGACTCCCCTCTCGGCATCCCCATGCCCAGTTCCTCCGCGAGGAACAGCAGCGCCAGGCCCTCCACGCAGAGCTTCGCATCCATGGCCCACTCCTCCTGAAGCAAGCGCCCTTGCTCACGCAGCCGGACGTATCGCTGGAGCCGGGTGGACGCCAGACGCTGAACCGCGTCTTCCAAGCGAGGCCCGTCACGTGCCAGCAAGGCCTGACACACCTCCAGTCGAGGCTCTTCGGAGCCTTCGAGGACGGACTCGAAGCGCTCCAGACATGCCCGCGCATCGACATCAGACCGACCGAGGATGCAGTGGTCCATGAGGAAACGAAAGTAGAGGAAATCTTCCTCGTATTCGAGGCCACTCTGCATTGACCGAGGAGCCCGCGTTGCGACGTCCCGGGCCACATGCATGTCACGCGCGGTCAGGGCGTCGAAGAAGGGAACCATGCGGCTGAGCGCGATGGATGAGGTGCCCTCAGCGGTGAATGCGAGCGCGAGGAACGCCTTGCCGCTCCGAGACAGGTGCGACTGGAACGTCTCCACATCGCCCACCAGCAAAAGCGCCCCAATGCCCATTCGTCGCTGGTTGGAGCAAAACTCGAGCACATCCGCCGGACTCCCATTCCCCTGGAGTAGCCGGGGCAGCAACTTCTGGTTCGCGTAGCGGGCGTTGCTGACAAAGATGGGCAGGAACTTGTTGCTCATGGCCGACGCTCCACGGTCGACAGAACCTGGATGGCGCCCACCTCCCCGTGCTCCGCGCTCGACACCACCAGTGACTGGTTTCCCGTGGCATAGCGCCGAGAAAAGGCCCGGACGGCGATGCAAACACCCACAGCCCCGCTGGCCGCGCCAACGTCTCCCAGCGAAACACAAGGCAACACCAGCCGGAACCGCTCCCCCAACTGAGGGCTCAAGCGCACCTGTGCATGCCCCCACGCCCGCGCACGCCACTGCTCGCCGTTGAGGTCACAAATGAGGTCGCCCCCCTCATTTACCCAGGAACGTGAATCGGGGAGCGACTCCATGACCACCCGCGACAGCGACTCTCCGAGCTGCGGCTGCCCCGTCATGAACGCGCCCATCTCACGCCCGGTGGCCACCGCACCCAGGGCGGCAAGGACCGGGGCGCCACGATACCGGGCGGACGCAAGAGGCTCCACCAGCAGACATGCCCCCGCCTCCCCTGGCATCAATCCCACGGGGCGGTCCGGAGTCTTGACGCGCCGGTAGGCCAGCAGCCATTCCAAGCTCGTCTCGTCAAGGTACGAGTCCACCGCGAGAACCAGCACTCGATCCACCTGCCGGGCCTCCAGCCACTGCTGCCCCAACTGAAGAGCGAATGCCGTGCCCGCATGGCCCGCGTGGACGAACTGCACCTTGGAGGGCCGCGACAGCAGGCCCAGCGAGCGGACCAGCCGCTCCAGCCATGAAGCCGTCATCCTCGAGGTCCCCAGGTCACGCACCTCCAGATACCGCGCCGTATCCAGGTTTGGCAGGACGCAGACCAGCCCTGTTCGGGCCCAGAATTGGGTGTCGGACGGCGGTGGCAAGCGGGTCGTCGCCACCAGGTCATCCACGCAGGCCCGAGCCAACTGGAGCCACCTCCCAAGGGGACCAAAACCATCGGTCAGCCCGGACACGGGATGCCCCATCACCGGCACGGGCTCCAGCAAGTCCTGGTCTGTCACGTAGACATCCTGTTGAGCCTGCGGGCGGGTGACTCCTGCCCGGATGGCCGCACAGGAGGACACGGCGTCCCAGCCCAGACTCGACACCATTCCCAGTCCAGTCACCACCAGGGACATTCGAACGGCCTCCCAGGCGTCAAGCGCTGGTGGAGAAATCGAGAAGGTCGAGCTGGACGTTGGTGAAGGCCTTCGCCTCCAACGCGGTCGCCAGCGCCTGCGATACGACGTAGGTCGAGGGGGCCTCCAGGACGCGGAAGAGCGC
Source organism: Myxococcus hansupus (assembly GCF_000280925.3). Lineage (NCBI taxonomy): Bacteria > Pseudomonadati > Myxococcota > Myxococcia > Myxococcales > Myxococcaceae > Pseudomyxococcus > Pseudomyxococcus hansupus. The sequence goes on along the minus strand of NZ_CP012109.1, from coordinate 1,896,402 downwards.
GGGGAGCGCATCCACCTTCTTCCGATCCAGCACGAAGGAGCCCACGTGGATGACGCTGCCCTCCGGCCCTATCTCCACCTTGCTCGCCTGCGGGTCCAGGCAGTCCCGGGAACCCAGCGGATTGATGAAGAAGTAGTCCCGGCTGTAAAGCCGCTTGCGGTGGTCATACAAGTCGAATGGCAGGTATTCGACCGGGATGTCCTGACAGTTCTCCTCGATGACCGCCTTCAAGTCGGAACGGACGACGAGGTGGTTGTGAGCGTTGCCCAGCAAGGTCGACAATTTGATGCCCGGATATTCCTCCGCCAGGACGACCCGGGCCGGCTTGGGGAAGTGGGGCGTAGCGGGCTTGCCGCGGGCCAGGGTGTAGCTCCGCATCTTCATGCCTTCGGGAGGGCCATCGAGCCTCACGAGGTCCCGGTCGCGCAGGTCTCCGAGGGTTCCAAGCTGAAAGAATCGCATGTTCACTCAACCTCTTCGCGCAACGGGCTCAAGTGCCCTTCGGCGGAGTCGACAGCATCTTCTGCCCGTACTCCTCAAGGGAGACAACCTTGTGCTCGCGCCGAGCCGCGACGACCTGGGAATAGAGCGCATCGGCCTCCCTTTCGATGGACCTCGCCAGATCCCGAGTCTTCGGCGCGTCATCGTCCTTGTCGTGCTCCTCCAGGATCTCCTCCTGCACTTTTTGCATGAGGGTCACCAGCTTGTTCAAGATGAACTCGTCGTACGTCGTGTGACTGCACTGCTTCGTCTCACGATGGATGGGGAGTTGAAGGACATCTCCTACACGCGCGTCCAAGGGAAGGATGAGCATGTTGTCCTTGTGGTGAACGCAATAGGGCGCATCAAGCATCTTGCTCGCCACCCACACGGATACCGGCCCATCGAACACCTTCGTCAGCGCGGTGCGCAGCGTGGCATCCGGGATGACGTGGTGAGCCTCGTGGTAATAGGGGACGTTGCAGTCCCACTTGAAGTTGCGGCCATGGCCGATGTCCCAGTCCCCCTCTCCAGGCTTCGCAAGTTCGCGAAGATGCATGCCCTTGTTCTCTGGAGAAAGAGCCACCTTCTCCCCTGCCCCCACCAACTTGCTGACGACCTTGCCGCCTCCCCGAAAGAGCAAGGACCACTTCCCACTCCCCAGCGCCTTGAGCTGCGCTTCAGTCAGCGCGTACGTGGCCTTGTTCTCCAGCGCCTTCTCAAAGGCCTGCCAGCGATGCGTGCAGGAACTCTGCGTCGGCTCATAGCTTGGCACATGCTTCGCAATGCACTTGCCACCCGTCGCCGCGCCCGCCGTGTGGTGGGGAATGCCTTTCCCCAGGAATGCCAAGTGTTTGGAAGTGGCCATGCCCCCGATGATAAGGGATATGCGCTGGCCCCTTCAATTCCTGCGCATGGAAACAGCCCTGGAGGCCATTTGGGCTAAGATGGGTCCAGGAGGAGGTAGCGATGCCTGTCAATACCGGTGTGAACAAGATGTCGGTGGTGACCAAGGACAGCGGCGGCGTCTCCGTGGCATTCCCAGACGTGTGCAAGACGCCCAGCCCCGCAGGGCCAGTCCCCATTCCCTACCCCAACATCGCCCAGGCCTCGGACACCGACAAAGGCACCAAGAAGGTGTCCGTGGCGGGCAATCCGGTATGTGTGAAAGATTCCCACTTCAAAACGAGCACTGGCGATGAGGCGGGAACCGCTGGCGGTGGCGTGGCCTCCAGCAAGACCAAGGGCAAGGCCGAGTTCGTCAACTTCTCTTTCGACGTGAAGTTCGAGGGAAAGAACGTGGCGCGCGCCATGGACCTGATGCTCCACAACGACAAGAACACGCCACCATTCCCTGTCCTCCAAGGGCCCGTCGTCGCCATGGCCGGAAGCGAAGGGAAACCCCACTGCCTCGTCTGTGAAAAGGAACTCTGAAAGGGAGTTCGACGCGTCCGCCATGGCCGGTCACCCGGAAAGAATTCCACGCTGGGACGTCCTCGATGAGCACCTCGCGGAAGGGGGCTTCCGCTGGAGCCGATGGAACCAATCGCTCGATGCGCCGGATTACACGCTCGACGAGGTGGTAGAGCTGGAGGAGATGGCCATCGCGCACGTGGATGCGCTGGTGCTGGGTGGTCAGCCGGTGGCGAAGCGGCTGCTCGTACCCGCCCTGGTGGACGAGGAGCCCGAACGCGTCGTCGTGGCCGCCCTGGCCCTGCTCGACGCCGAGAGGCCTTCCGGAACCGCGGCGGTGCTGGACGCCCTGCCCCAAGCCGAGCCTCCCGCCCTGGCCGCCCTCCAACGTGCGTTCGAGCTGTCCCCCACCGCGGTCCTTCCCGCGGGCCTGACGGCACTTCTGACGCAGGAGGATGGCGCTCCCGAGCTGTTCGCCCTGGCGCTGGACAGCGTGGGTGCGCATGGGTTGGCCACGAGCGCGGTGTGCACGCCGTTCCTCTCGCACCCGGAGCCCCGAGTCGCCGCCGCCGCCCTTCGTGCCGCCAGCCAGTCCCGATTGCCGTTGGAGCCCGCTCGGTTGCAACGAGCACTGGACTCGAGCGAACCGGCATTGCGCGACGCGGCCATCCTCGCGGGACTGATGAGCGGCGCTTACGGCGCCTGGAGCGCCTGTCGGGCCCTGGCCGGTACGCCTGGGGGCCGATTGCCCCTGTTGCTGCTTGGGATGAGCGGCGATGCGCACGACACAAAGCGACTGCTGGAACTGCTCCCTGACGAAAAGCTGCAACCCGACGTGTTGTGGGCACTCGGATTTTGTGGCCGCGTGACGGCCGCGGACGCCTGTCTGGAGCTGATGCGGAAAACGCCCGTGGCAGCACTGGCGGGTGAGGCATTCAGCGCCATCACCGGGCTGAGCATCTCGGAGCGGTTCGCGGCTCCGCCCGAGGACGAAGCAGACCCACTGCCGCCGCTGGAGGACGAAGACCTCGACGCGGACCTGTCGTCCAGGCCCGAAGGCGCCCTTCCGAAGCCCCACGTCGAGGCCATATCGGCGTGGTGGAAGGAGGCGCGGCAGCGGATGGGCACACAGCAGCGCTTCCTCGCGGGGCAGCCCTTCACGCCTCGGGTCCTGCTCGAAGCCATTGCCAGCGCCCCCATGCGCCGCCGCCATGCGCTCGCGCTGGAGTTGGCGCTGCGAAGCCGAGGGGCGATTCAGGTGCAGACACGGACGTTCACCGCGAAGCAGGTCGCCTCCTGGAAGGAGGCATGTGCGGCGTCAGTCGCCGCGTTCAGCCGCCCCTTCTCCGAGGGGCTCCGGGGCTGAGCGAGCAGGCATCGCGACCTCAAGCCCGGCGACCTCCGGGGCCCGCGCACCGAGGATGGCCGCCGCACGTCCCGCGGGCTCCTCGCATGGACGGCTGCCCCGTTCTCCCTCGGGTGGACTCAGCGCGTTCCGAAGCCCACATTCTTCGAGACCGTCCACAACAGACGGATTTGCGTCGCCCGCTGGCGAATCGTGTCGGTTTCGCCGCCAAACTCGCTCGCGCGGTTGGCCACGAAGGCTTCCAGCGCAACACCATGGACCCCGACGAGGAGGAGCTCCGCCCGCGCGGTGGCGTAGGTGATGACCTCCACGCCCTCTCCAAGGAAGGCACCCGAGATGAGGTAGTTGCGCACGGACATGCCAATGCGCCCCACGCCCCGCCGCACGAGCCCCAACTCGAAGACCGTCTGAGCCCCCGGACCATAGTGGTAGTCACGGGCGGACTCCGGCGAGGTCAGGCCCCCGCCGTGTCCGAAAGGCACGCCGGCGATGTTCGTCGCGAGGTCCAGCGTGAGCTGCGTGGTCAGCGGGACCTGCGCCACGCCACCGAGGCCGAGGCTGACCGCGGAGACGCGCAGCGTGTTCGGATTGGCGAAGTCGTAACCCGCCATCAAGCCCCAGAGCCCCTTGACGGGCCCCAGCTTGAATCGGTCGCCGTAGAGGAGCCCTCGGCTGAAGAAGCCCAACGCCAGCACGTCGTTCGAGATGCCCAGTCGCGCGGAGAGCGTGAAGTAGTCGAAGGGCTGGTCATAATCGCCCGCGTTGAGCTGCGGCGCTCCGTAGACGAGCTCGACGCCGATGTGCCCTTCCAGCTTGTTGGGCACATCGAAGCGCGTGCCGTCGATGTCGTTGTAGTTGTCGACGTTGCTCGTCGCGCCGGCCATCAACTGGAAGAAGTTGCCCGGCACCGGGGAGAAGTCGTTCTTGCGGCGCCCAAAGAGGAAGCGATTGATGCCGCCCACGGGCTCGACCAGGAGCGAGATCACCGACCGCGCCATCGTGGGCTCGCCCTCATCGAGGATGGCCAAGGCGGTGCGATGCAGCACCTCGCCCAGCACCACGCCACCAATGGACGTCGTGATGAGGTCATTGCGGGACGGAGACTCGTTCTCCATGAACAGCTCCCACAACACGCTCGACGCCACCGTGAACGGGACGGAACCCCAGAAGCCGAAGCCGCTCGTGCGCGCCGCGGTGTAGGCCAGCGAGCCCTGATACGGATGTCCGAACGCGTTGGTCGCGAACGCGTCCTCGTCCCAGACCCAGCCGTTGACGTAGAGGTTGCGGCGCATCGTCTCGAGCGTGATGTCCGCGTAGGGCTTGCCGAGAATCTTCGCGGTGCCCCAGAAGATGCCGTGGAGGGCCGCCATCTCCACGATGGGAATCAGGTAGTTCCGGCCGCCACCATCATGCGCGCGCCAGAGGGCGCGACGCGGCGGATGCACGAGCTCCGGAAGCAGCCGGCGGGGCTCCGTGGGAGGGGCATCGACGCACTCCTCCTCCGCCAGTGGCGCGTCCGCGGGCATGGCGCGCGCGGAGCCTCCTGAGACGAGCGCGAGCACAACGAGAAGACACGGGGCGCGATGCACGAGGTGTTGATTCACGGTGTCCATCCGGCTGCCACCATCCCCAAGAGCCAACACACGTAGCCACGGCCGCACGTGCGTGTTCCAGGGCATGCCCAGCAGCGAAACCGGAGCCAGATGAGCACCGGTTTCGGCGGCGCTCCCCGCCAACGACGCGGCGAGGTAACGCTCCGCATGCTGTACCAGGGCGTCCCGCACCGCGCCAGCAAAGGAGGCGTGAAGCCAGCGTGGGCTTCGGGGTGGGAACGTCAGGCACTCGACGGTCGGATACGCCACGGTTGAGGGCGCCATAAGCCCGCCCCCAACGCGACAACTCCACGCCCCCAGGCGGAGGAAACCACCCGCCCGGGGAGCGTGGGCCCTTCGGACTATTCCTTGTTGGAGGGCAGCATCAGCGTGACCCACTCACTGACGACCGAGCCACCTTCGCTGTGACTCTCCACCGCGTAGAAGTAGTCCGCGTCGTCGCGCGAGCCGAGGACGAAGCGAAGGGCCGCCGTCTCGCTCGCGTCCTCCGTGGGCATGACCTCGGCGAAGCGCTCGAAGTCACCCGACGCCGGGTTCTTGCTGCGAACCAGGGTGTAGTGCCTGTGGTGAACGGCGTGATGCCAGCTCAGCTCCACGCCCTTGTCCCCCAGGTGACGGACCGCCGGGGCCACGGGCACGGGCTCCGCGTGAGGCGGAATGACGGTGATGTCGTAGCGCACGCCACCCACCGACTCCTTGCCGTCGAACACCTCGAAGACGTTCATCGGGAAGACGCCCTCTTCACCACCGGCCTTGAAGGTCAGGTGCAGCCGGTGCGTCATGGTCTTGCCCAGGTGGAAGTTCACCGCGCCACCGTGGCCGCCGAAGAACAGCGTCGAGCCATCCGAGCCCTCGAGCCCCTCGGCCTCGCCGCCAGTCGCCTTCCAGGCCTCGAACAGCTCCGCGCCCAGGTCCACCGCCACGCCACCCGGGAACGGCCTGTCGGCGTCGGGGCGCAGGAACAGGGTCAGCATGTGTTCTTCCCGGAGGCGCAAGTCATACGTGGTGTGGCCCACGCCACCGGTGAGCATCCGCACCACGTCGACGTTGCGCCAGGCGATGTTGTTGTTCTGCCGCGTGTTGACCACCGTGTCCGAGCCGAGGAGTTCCGGGAAGGTCATCGGGTCGCCCCCGGATTCCCAGCGCGCGAGGATGCAGTAGTGCCCCGGGAACGGGACGTTCGGCCAATGGGCGACGACGGTGCGAACCTCGCCCGCGCTCAGATGGATGTTCGAGAGGGTCGCGAAAGGAACCCAGCTCCCCGAGCCCCAAAGCGCGCTGCCACCCGAGGGCAGGTAATACAAACGCAACCGGCCGTTGATGGGGCCCGTGGGGCGCACCGGCCCATTGTTGCGCAGCGTGACGAAGACGAAGTTGTTGGTCGAGCCAAAGACGGGATTGGTGTGCGTGGCGCACCCCGCGGCGTTGTTGCAGACCTTGATGTCCGGACTGGTCCAGATGTCGGAGCTGCTGGGCTCCGTGCCGTTGTCGTAGACATTGTCTCGGATGTACACGTCCGACGAGCCGCGGCAGTCGCTCAGGAAATCCTGCACGGCCAGCCCCGCATCCGTTCCGTTCGCTTGCGTCACACGGTAGGCGCCATTCGAAACCGTGGCGTAGTTCTGCATGACCCCGGCGATGGTCGGATCCGTTCCACCCCAGGAGGGCACGTAGACGGCGTGAATCCGAATGCCATTGTTGGCAGCGGACTGCGCCATGGCGGAAGCCAGGACATTTCCCGCCGAGTAGTTGTCATTGAAGCCGCCGGGCAGGTTGTCGGTGACGAGCACGACGACCTTGCGTGCGCCCGTCCGCCAGATGCCCGTGAACGCCCCGTTCTGGGAGAGGCGCACCGGGAGGTTGTGGATGATGGTGTTGAGCGCCTCGTCGGAAGCTTCTGGTGCGCCCGCGCCGCCATTCGCGACCAGATTGTTGATTTCGGCGCTCATCTGCGCGTCGTTGCCTGAGCCCAGGTCCACGCGCACCGTGACGTCGTCCTTGAAGGTGACGAGTCCCAGCCGGTAGTCATTATTGGAAGAGGCTTGAATCTGGCTCAGGAGGTTGAGGAAGGACGACTTGATGGCATTGAGCGATCCGCCCATGCTGCCGGTATCGTCAATGGCGAAGACGACATCGAGCGGGCCGCACTCGCACGGGTCCACCTTGGCGGGCTTGGAGGGCACCGGCGCGGGACGCGGCGCCGCGTGAGCCTGGGTGACCATGAAAAGACACAGCATCGCCACACCGAGCCACGGCATGGCTCGGGGGAGGAGGGTATGGGATTTCAACATGTGGGGACTCCCTGATACGGGGTTACCACGACATGCACGAAAGGGATTGCAACCTCGTCGCGGCAAAACCCCATGAGCAGAAAATGCGCCAAGCAATAACCGCCAGCAATTCAAGCCATCCACGGCTCCCGTGTGACTCACTTCGCTACTGACGAAGTGACCTTGTGGTGATTCGCGTTACAGCGCCCGCATGAGGGCATGTGGAATCTGTCAGGTGGGCCACGGTTGAGCCGCCTTCCAGGACAATGGCCTCCCTTCGCAACTGAGAATGCAATGGCAGCCGGAACGGCGCCCACAATCACAGCCACTCGCGCCGTAACGGATTCGCCACACACCGCCTTGCCGCCCATGGCCTTCGGCCTCACGGAACAGCGGCCTCCCCGAAGCCCCCCCCTTGGCGGGCGCCACGCGAAACCTGAGCAAACTGGCGCTCGTATCACGGGGTTGGCGTGAAGCCGTTCACGTGGCCTGCATGGCCCCCACGCAAGCGAGCCACGCCCCCAGCCCGATTCCGGGTCCTCCCCTGTTGGGCTAGAAGAGGCGCATGCTCCATTCGCGTTTCCTCGTCCTGGCGCTCTCCGCGTTCGTCGTCACCGCCTGCACCTCCCCGGACCCGGTCCCCGACCGCCCCAACATCCTGCGCTTCGATGCAACGCCCGCGGTCGTTTCGCCGGGCGAGTCGGCCGCGCTCGCCTGGGAGGTCACGGGTGCGCAGAGCATTTCCATCAACGAAGGTGTAGGAGAGGTGAGCGGAACCACGGCGGAAGTCCGGCCGGATGCGACGACGACGTACACCCTCACGGCGACCAACGACCACGGCAGCACCACCGCGAACGCCACCGTCGTCGTGACCACGACCGGAGGAACGAATCTCTCCGGGGACATCACGACACGGACGCTGCCGGCCTCCGGCTCGCCCTACCTGGTGACGGGCGACGTGACGGTCCCCGAAGGCAACCGACTCACCCTCGAGCCCGGCGTCCGCCTTGTTTTCACGGGGCACTTCAAGCTCGCCGTCCTCGGACGCATCACCGCTCAGGGCACCGCGGAGCGCCCCATCGTCTTCACCGCCGCCAACCCCACCACGGGCTGGGCCGGCATGCGGCTGGCGGCGACCTCGGATGGTGGGGCCGACTTCCTCGAGCGCTGCATCTTCGAGTACGGCAACAAGGTCGGCGGCGAAAACGGCGCGGGTGATGAGGGCTCCTACTCCGAGAACGCTGGCGGCGCGCTCTGGATTGGCTCCCGGTCGAACGTCAACCTGAACAACAACACGTTCCGCTTCAACAAGGCGCCCGCGTTCGGAGGCGCGATCATGCTGATTGCGCCGACCAGCGGGGGCGTCGCCGCCGGAAACGTCTTCCACGACAACGAGTGCACGGGCCCGCGCACCCAATTTGGAGGCGTGGGCGGCGCGGTCAACACGGCGCACCTTCCGGCCAGCAATCACTGGACGTTCCGCGGCGGCGAGTTCCGCAACAACCGGGCGCCGGAGGGCGGGGCCCTCTACTTCTTCGACAGCAACGTGACGCTCGACGGGATTGCGATGTCGGGGAACACGCCGAACAATTGGGGCACGCCGGAGCCGCAGCGGCTGACGGTCATCAACACGCCCCGGTAAGCCCAGACGGCGCGCCTGACTGGCGCGCCGCCACGCTTCTCCACGAAGATGCGTGAGCATGGATGACTTCTACGCAGACGTCCTCGACCACGTCGGGCGCCCGCCCCGTGAGTTCGGCGCCCTCCACCTGCATGTGGAGCCCGTGACGCGCAATTCCCTGGGGCAGGCCACCGCCGTCCTGTGGCTTCAGAGCGCCTTCGAGCCTCCCGCCGCCACCCCATCGTCCGTCCTGGTGATGGGGAGGCAAAAGGAGGGCTCCGCGCAGCGGATGCTCGGGCAGTTTCCCCTTCCCTCGCTCGCGGGAGGCCGCGTGGTGCGCTGGCGGATTCCCTTGGAGCTGCCACCCGAGTTCGATGAGGTTCACGTCGAGGTGGACGCCCAACTCCACCCCAAGGCCGGGCGCATACGGCCCGCGTGGAAGCTCTTCGATACCCTGGAGATTCCCAAGGAAAGCGACATGAAGGCCGCGTCGAGCGAGGTCTCCATGGGAATCGACCTGGGCGACTCGCTGCTCAACTCCGTGATGTCCGGAGGCATGAGCGTCACCTTCTCCGTGGGATTCGGGCCCCGGGTCTCCCCCGGACTCGACCGCATGACGGTGAAGCGCCACGCGGCAGCCACCCTCCCTACAGCCTTCATCGCCGCCGTGGTCGACGGCCCCCTGGAGCCTCTTGCCGAGTTGCAATGTGAGCTCGTCTGGGAGCCGGGGATGCCGCTGCCCGCCGCCAGCGCGGCGCCCAGTTGGGAGGCTGCGCCCTCGACTGTCGGCGTCGCCTCTTCCCAGAAACCTGAGCGGACGTGCTTCGCCTGCGGCTTCGAAGGCCCACGTGCGGAGTACGAGCGCGCCACGCTGTGCCCCCGATGTGACGCGACTTGGATGTAGGCCCACGCTCTCGAAGACAACCTGCGACGTCGCAAGGTCGGCGTCGGAACAGGTACGGCATCACCTGTCGGCCATGGGCGCAGCGCAGTGAGGCCCCCACACGATGTCTCACGCCGTGAGAATCGCGGGCTCGCACAAACGCCGGGGTCTCACACGGCACGAGGTGGAACGTGACTCGCGGAATTCGGGCGCGGCTTCCGGGGAGCCACTTCACCGTGACGCAAAGTTTCGGCCCCTCTCGCATCCGCGCCAAGAACCCGTGACAATCCGTGGGATGAACCTGCGACACTCGATTTTCTCCCTGCTGATTGCATCCCTCACCTTTGTCCCCGTGCTCTCTGGATGCGATCCCAATGATGGCGATCCGCCTCCGGATGCCGGCTCCCAGACGGACTCGGGCACCCAGCCGGACGCCGGCATTGAGCCCGACTCGGGCACTGAGCCTGAGCCCGACTCTGGCTCTGAGCCTGACGCGGGTACCGAGCCCGAGCCCGACTCGGGCACTGAGCCTGAGCCTGACGCGGGTACCGAGCCCGAGCCCGACGCGGGCACTGAGCCCGAGCCCGACGCGGGCACCGAGCCTGACGCCGGCACCACTCCGGACGCTGGCACGGAGCCCGACGCCGGCACCGAGCCTGACGCCGGCACCACTCCGGATGCAGGCACGGAGCCCGACGCGGGCACCACCCCGGATGCAGGCACGGAGCCTGACGCGGGCACCGAGCCTGACGCCGGCACCGAGCCCGACGCAGGTACTGAGCCTGATGCCGGCACTGAGCCGGACGCGGGTACTGAGCCTGATGCCGGCACCGAGCCCGACGCCGGCACCGAGCCTGACGCCGGCACGGACCCCTTCACCGTTTGCGAGGGTGAATGCCAGGAGACCTCCGTCACGATGCGGTTGGGCGCGAACCAGCGCGTCATGACCAGCGCCTACTTCGGTTACGAGGAACCGGCGAACCCGGAGGACCCGTGGGAGCTGTGGATCGAGCTCAACAACGGCGCGCCGGGAGAGTGCCCGTCCGAAACTTCGGAGGTCCCGCCACAGCTCGTCAATGTCTACTCAGTGAGGGTGCCGGTGGATCGGACGCCGCAGACGGGCTCTGCGCTGGGTGAGCCGCGTGCGACGCTGGTCGACTTCGAGGGCGTGCTCACCACCGCGTTCTTCCTCCACAGCACGAGCCTCACCTTCACGCCCGTGGCGGCCTCGCTGTGCCCCACCTGCGTCCGGGATGGCGCGCCCCCCGAGTCTCACTTCGTGGCCTTCGACGTGACCGGCCTCTACGGAAACGGTGAGCTCACCGGGCACGCGTACGCGACCCACTGCCCGTCGCTCGACTACTTCCAGGACCGATGAACCCGGTCCGGCGCCCGTAACGATGCGCCGGACCTGCCCGGGCCCCTTTGATGGGGCCCGGGCCCAGGCGTCTGCCGCTCCCATGAGCTTCGTCCGTGGGAACAGGCCATGAATCGAGACGCGGTCTTCTCAAACAAGAGCAAAGCAAGGCATTCAGCCGAAGCGTCTGGCCTGCCGCTCTTGATTAATGCACCCCTGCTGCAACTCAGTGACTCATTGGAAGTCGCGTAATTCGACAACTAGCATAACGGCTCCCCGGATGTTTGAGAGGAGTCGCCATGTCGATATTGCAGCGCATCGTGTTGGGTGGGGTCCTGCTCTTCGCGCAGGGCTCTTTGGCCGCACAGGGCGAAATCCTGGCGCGCCCCAGATTGACGGTGCCGGGCATCAACTACGGCTACTGGGAATACCTGCCACAGGACTACGACGACAACTCCGAGGAGCGCTATCCCCTGGTCATCTTCCTGGGAGGACTGGACCAGGCAGGAGATGGAACCGCGTCGGCGAATGGCCTTGAAAAGCTGATGGGGGTCACCGCACCGCCTCGGCTCATCCGGAATGGTCGGCACTTCCCATTCATCCTCCTCTCGCCGCAGCGGTTCAATGCCTGGTGGGGCATCGAGGAGATCGACGCCATCATCGAGTTCGCCAAGCTTCACTATCGCGTCGACGCGAACCGCATCTACCTGACGGGCCTCTCCGCTGGCGCCAACGTCACCTGGACGTACGCAGTGAACTACCCGCACAAGCTCGCGGCCATTGTTCCCATCGCGGGGAATGGCAACGGACTTCCCACCTGCAACATCTGGAACGTCCCGGTGTGGGCGTTCCATGGCACGGCGGATACGACGGTGTCCCCCTATGGGTCCATCAACCCGGTCGACCGGTTGAACAACGTCTGCAATCCAGCGGCGAGCCCGCCAGCAAAACTCACGCTGTATCCAGGCGTGGGCCACGACTCCTGGTCCCGGACCTACAGCGGCTCGGCGGGTCATGACATCTACACGTGGATGCTGAGCTATTCGCTCTGACCCGACGTCGCCCCAAGGCGCTGCGATGGCGTCACGGGGCGCCCCTGAAAAGGAAAAGCCCAGAACCCTGATGGGGGTCCTGGGCTTCCTGACGCCGGGCCGCAGCACGAATCGAAGCTACGGCTCAGGCGGCGTCTCAGGCCTTGTGGAAGGCCTTGGCGAAGAACTTCTCGACGCGCGACTTCTCGGGCTCGATGGTGCTCGCGGGCGAGGCCACCGCGGTCGCAGCGCCCAGGGAGGGACGCAGACCCGCCGCGATGCCCGGCTCCAGGTGGTGACGCAGGTCGACCGCCACGTCGGTCTTCATGTGGGTGCCAAAACCCGCGGCGGCATTGACGTCCGCGGAGGTCTTCCAGAAGCCGTTCTCCAGACCGGCCTTGCCGCCCGCCTGGGCCGCGGCGCCCGCCACCGCGCCCACCGTGGCCGAGCCGTGCACCCGGCCCACGTGGCCGCCCGCCGTGGCGTACGCTCCCGCCGTGGCGGACGCGCCCACCTGGCCGGAGACCATCGCCGTGGCCGTCCGCGGGTCCACCGTCGCCACGCCCTCGGCGAAGGCGCTGGCCGAGGCCTTGGCGTCACCCTTGATGTAGCCGCCCACGTGGCGGTTGAAGTCGTGGCTGGCGCTCGCGCTGACGCCCACGCCCGTCTCCGCCTTGGCCGTCAGCGCGGCCGTATAGGCGTGGTCGCTGTGGTTGGCGGACACGCCGGCTTGAGCCTGGGCCTTGAAGCTGGTGGCCTCACCGGTGATGCGGCCGCTCGACACGCCCAGGCGGCCCGCGTGCACCTTCTCCATTTCGAAGGCGGCGCTGGGACCGCTCACCTCGCCCTGGGCCGAGTAGTGGAACCCCTCCTTGCCCTTGTAGCTCGTGGCCGAGGCCTGCGCCGAACCGATGTTGCCGCTCAACTGGCCGCCACCGAAGGTGTCCTTCTGGAAGGGGCGGCCCGGCTTGTCGAGGAACATGTGCTGAGTGGCCATCGGGGGCGCGGTGAGCTTGTTGTCACCACCGCTCAGCATCACGTCCGAGGCCGCGCCCGTGCTGTTCTCCCAGGGGCTGTAGGACGGCTGACCCTCGGGCATGGCCGGGTGCTTCAGGGGCTTGGACTCGACAGCGGGCGCCGCCGTCGCGGCCGGCGAGGGCGCCGTGGGCCGGGTGGCCGTCGCGGCCGGAGGAGGCGTCGTGGGCCGGGTGGTCGACGTCGCGTTCGCAGCGGGCCTGTTCGACGTCGACGACGGGAGCGTGGACGCGCGCGGCGGCGGCTTGGGCTTGGACACCGAGGAAGAAGGGAGCGTCGAGGAACGGGACGGGGAGGAACCGATGCGGCGGGCCATGGGAGACTCCTCGGGAGTGCGGCGGTAGGGGATGGTACAGCGTTGTCCCGGTGAATTGCACCCCTCATGCCACGCCCATTTCGAATCGCTTGAGCCGAGTGCCCTCGTGGTTTCAAGGGTTTGGCGAACAGCGCCCCGCCGGCGAAGCGCTGAACGTGGTGACTGCAGTCACCAGTCCCCTGACCCCAGACACCACTCCCTCCCCCTGCGCGTGAACGTCAGGAGGGAAGCCCCGGCTCCGGCCCGGCGAAGTGAACGCAGCGCGGCAATCCGAGCGCATCCACGCACCGCCGGAACGCTTCACACAGAAGCTGTGAATAATTGCACCAGGAGCACGTCCTGGACAGGCGCGGCTTGACGCCTCCCTGCGTTCAGAAGCCGGCCACCCCACTTCAGCCACCAGGAACCCGAATGACCTCGATTGCTCGAGCCGTGATTGCTTCGTCCCTCGTCTTCTCCTCCGTCGCTTTCGCTCAGAGCGGGGGGATACAGATGGACATCCAGACGGATGCCCACGACATGCCCTCGACCCGCGTCCGGGTGACAGGCATGGGCCCCGAAGGCGAACAGCACGGCGTGGACATGAACGTCCAGGCGGGCGGAGCGCACGTGGGCGTGGAGATGAAAGTGACGGGTGACGCCGCGCACTCGGGACGTGAAGAAAAGCACGAGCGCCGCGAGCGCCGGAGAGAGCGGCATGAGGAGCAGCAGGCCATGCCCGTTCGGACCTTCGCGTCCGAGCCTGCCTTCCGGGATTGTGGCACCGGCGAGGACCCGGGCTGCATCATGAAGCGTGACGGCCAATTCGCGATGGACGCGGAGACCTTCCGAGGTGTCCTGCAGTCCCTCAAGAACACGTCCAACGAAATCATTCGCGAGGAGATGGCGGAGAAGATGTTCCGCCGCAACTACCTGACCGCGAAGCAGTTCGGCCGGGTGCTGGACCTGTTCCCGAACGAAATCACCCGCTTTGACGTGGCGAAGAAAGCGGCCCCCCATGTGGTGAACCCCCAGCATGCGCTGGGCTTCGCCTCCAAGTGGGACAACTCTCTTTACGGTGACGACTACATCGAGCTCATGACCGCGCAGTAATCCCTTGCCACATCCGCGCAGGGGCCCAGACCTCCGCGCGGCAACGGAACCACCACTCCCAACGCCACCGGGAGCCCCCTACCCTCCAGGCGGCCCCGGGGCACCACGCTGAGCGCCGTTTCGAAGCGTGCGCGGGAGCGCGTCAGTTCTTGACGACCGTGGTGATTGTCAACGGGGTCGGGTTGCCGATGAACGTTCCCGCCGTTTGGGTACACGGCATGGGCACCTGCGAGAAATCCGCGGCGTAATAGCCGTAGGTGGAGTCATTGCCCTTCTCGTAGAACTCGTGGCCGTCCGGGAGGACCACCTTCCAGACGTAGTTGAGATGGGTGTACTGCGTGGAGGACCTGGAACGGATGACGCCCGTCACCGTGGTGCCCCAATGGTACGGCGCCACGGCCGGCACCTCGACGGTCTGCGGCGACGGCGCCCAGTCGAACGTGCTTCCGCCCCAGCCGTAGATGAGGAACACGCTGGTGCCCCAGGGCAGGTCATCGTTTCGGTATGTCAGGCGAATCTCCGCCTGTGAGGTGCTGAAATAGCCACACGTGTTGAGCACCGTCCGCGCCTGCACCCACTGCGCCCCCGCGAGGGCCGAGGTGGAGGTGAGCAACAGGGCGAACACGAGCGCATGGCGGGAAGTTCTGGACATACGAAGACTCCAGGGTGTGGTTTGACAACCTCGCCCCTCTACCAGAGCCGTGGGCCTGCTGGAACACGAGGCCCCGCTCCCGGGGTTGCAAACTGGAACCCGGAGCCGCTGTTCAGCCCGGGAGCCTCCGTGCCAGAACGCGGCGCATGACTTTGCGATTCACACTGGTGTGTCTTTCCCTCTGGCTGACAACAGGTTGCGCGACCTCCCGTGCGCTGTGCCCGCAGGAAGGAGGCCGGCCCTGGTACGAGGTGCAGAGCGCGCACTTCCGCATCCAGACGAACCTGTCGCCCGAGGCCGCGACCACCACGGCGATGGAGCTGGAGAAGCACCGCCGCGCGCTCCTCCTCGCCTGGGGACCGGACTTCGACCCACCCGGCACCGTGGAGGTCATCCTCCTGCGCAACCTGCACGAGCTCGGCGAGTTCACTCAGGGCCACGCCGCCGGCTTCGCGGGCACCACGGAGCGCGGGCCCTTGCTGGTGATGGGCGGCAATGGATACCTGTTGGAGGATTCACCCGACCTGCGGCTGCAGACGCACGAGTTGGCGCACTACCTGAGCAAATTCGTGCTGCTCCGCCAGCCGCGTTGGCTGGCCGAGGGGCTGGCGCAGTACCTGGAGACGGCGCACATCAAGCCGAGCACGAACGAGGTGGTGCTCGGCCGGGCGAGCGGGTGGGACCTGGGCTACGTGCGCGAGCACGGCTGGCTCGATGTCAGTGAAATGTGGGCCTGGGACCAGAAGGGCCAGATGAGCAAGAGCGATGTGCAATGGCACTACGCCTCCTCCTGGCTGTGGGTGCACTACCTGTTCAACATCCACCCCGAGCGCATGGAGGACTTCCAACTGCGGCTGGCACGCGCCGAGGATCCGAAGAAGGCATGGGAGGCGTCATTCCAGGGCGTGAAGGACCTGCAAGGCGAGCTGCGCACCTACGTGACGAGCGGGCGGTACAGCGTGCTCACCATGCCACTCCCCCCTGTGCCAACGCTGGTGGACGTTCGCCCGATGGAGCCGGCGGATGTCCACGCCGTCCGGGCGCTGCTGTACTTGCGGTCGCCCGGGGAGCGCACGTGGGAACAGCGCCTGGAGAACGCGAAGCGCGAGGTGGCGCAGGGGCTGAAAGAGGAACCGACGAATGTCGCCGCGACGATTCTGGCGGCGCGGATGGGCGATGGCGAAGTGGCGCTCGAGGCCGTGCGAGCGGTGGTGAAGGCCCACCCCGACAATGGTTACGCGTGGGACTTGCTGGCGAGCCAACTGCGAGGGGCGGCGGAGATGAAAGAGATTGAGGACGCGCGAAAGCGGGCAGCGGAGTTGCTGCCCGATGACGCGAACCTCCTGAACAACCTGGCGTGGCACTACGCCATGACGCGCGAGCCCGCGAAGGGCCTCCCGGCGGCGGCGCGGGCGGTCGCACTGGCTCCGGGAGACTCCTCCATCCTGGATACGCATGCATCGCTGCTGTTCCAGTTGGACCGGTGCCCGGAGGCGCTGGGGCTGCAAAGGCGCGCCATGGACATGCTGCACGAGCGGGCCCCGGACGCGACACGCCAGGAGCTGAATCAGCGCCTCCAGCGCTATCAGGCCCACTGCGGCGGCACGGCACCCGCCGCCACGAAGTGAGCTGACGCTCAGCTTCCCGAGCGCAGCCGGGCGATGGCATCCGCCACGGATTCCGGCTCGGGAGATACGTCGAAGAAGCGGGAGAGCTCGGCCTGCGCATCGCGAGCCTGCCTGGCGTTGATGCGCCCCTCGCGCTCCAGCCGCACGATGATGCTGCTGGCGCGAGTGCGCAGGGCCTCCGGCCGCTGGGCGGGCAACCAGCGGCGGGGGGCGGGCAACATGGCCGCGAGCATCGCGCCCTGTGCGACGCTGAGCGTTCGCGCGGAGATGCCGAAGTGTTCGCGCGCCGCGGCCTCGATGCCGTACACGCCGTCTCCCCACTCCACGACATTCACATACAGCGTGAGGATGTGCTGCTTGGACAGGTGGGATTCCAACCGGCGCGCGAGGAGCAACTCCTTCGCCTTGCGCAGCAAGCTCCGGTCCGTGGAGAGGTAGAGGTTCTTGGCCAACTGCTGGGTGAGGGTGGAGGCGCCGCGGCCCAGCCGCGCCTTGCGCACCGACTGCTGCAGGGCGTTCTCCACTTCGACCCAGTCCACGCCCTCGTGACGGAAGAAGCGAGCGTCCTCGGAGGTCAGCACGGCGTCCAGGGCGTGCGGGGCCACGGCGCCCATGGTGACCCAGGTCTGGCGAACACGAGGCTTCTTGCCCTCGGCTCGCGCCTCCTCGGCCCGCTGGTCCATGAGCGCGGTGGTCCGCGGGTGCTGCGTCCGCAGGTCGCTGACGTCCGGCAGCCGTGCGTACTCCACGCTGAGCCAGAAGACGAGCAGCAGCCACCCGCCCAGAGCCCAGCGCCCCCAGCCGGAGCGGCTCGCCACGGCGCTCCGGGCGCTGGCGGGGAGTTGCTTCGTCTTCTGCGTCCGGACGGAGGAAGCGCGTGCGGAGGACGAACGAGAGGCCATCAGGGTGCTACATGTGCCCCGGCCCACGCCGGCTGTCCAGAACACGGCCGGCCAGGCGCGGTGCGCCTGCGACGGGATAGGATGTCAAATTCATGCCCACACTTCGTTCCGCGCTCGGCGCGGGAGTCCTCGTGCTTGGCCTGGGTGGCGCTGGCCTCGCCGTCTATCGCGGCCACGCGGAGAAACGCGCCGAGGTCGAGGCGCGCATCGAGGCCCGCCAGCAGCCCGTCCTGATGCCAGCCCCTGGCACCCCGCCTCGCGGGCTCCCCGTCGTCTCCGCCACTGGCACCGAGAGGGGCAAGGCGCCTCGCGGGCATGTGGACGGTGTCGGCCTTCGCTCCCTCCTGATTCACCGCAAGTTCGATGACCTGACGATGGCCGTCGAGCAGCTCCAATGGGGCATGGAGGCCGATCCTCGGAACGAGCATTGGATGACGGACGGGATGGCGGCGCTCGGCAATGGGGAGCCGGACTCCACGGAGCTCCTCGATGCCTGGGTGAAGGCCTCGCCCGACTCGTTCGCACCCTACACCGCACGGGGCACCCACTGGGTGACGGTGGGCTACCTGCGGCGCGGGACGAAGTACACGAAAGCGACCGCGGACGAAGAACTCGCCGGCATGCGAGAGGCTTTCGAGCGTGCCATGCCTGACCTCCAACGCGCCTGGAGGCTCCAACCCAAGGCCATCACCGTGGCGCGGCCCCTGCTCCACGTGGCGCTCGCGCTCGGCGACTCCGAGGCACGTGAGCGTGTCCTTGCCCGTGCCGTCGAGCAGTGTCCCACGTGCGTGGACATCCTGGCCGTCTACCTCCACGGGCTCGCCCCTCGATGGGGCGGCAGCCACGAGGCGATGGACGCCTTCGCGGAGGCCCAGACCCGCACGCGCCCCGAGTTGGGATTCCTCCGCGGCTTCTCCGATTACGACCGTGCGCGCGACCGGCGCGTCCAAAGCGAGAACACGCAGATACATGAATTGCTCACCCGGGCATTGTCCGCCGGCGACTATTGGGAGTTCAGGCTGGCGCGAGCAGCGCAGCTCCGCCGCGCACAGGCCCTGGATGAAGCGCTCGCGGAGGTGAATCAGGCCGTGGCCCTGCGCCCCGCCCGCGCGTCTGTCTACTTCGAGCGCGCACGGATTCACTTCGCCAGCGAGAAGTGGGGCCCCGCGGGAGAGGACCTTCTGCATGCGCTCCGAATGGATGCCATGGACTCGGGCGGGCGAGACCTCCAGCCTCAAGTGGTGCAGGGGTTGATCTACGCGGCCTCGCAGGCCCTCAAGGCCGGACAGCGAGAGGAAGCCCTCGTCCTGCTCGAGCTCGCAGGGCAGCTCGCGCCGGGAGACCGCCAGGTCACACAGTGGCGCGCCCAGGCCGTCGCGGCGCCCATCCAGGCGGCGGCCCAGGGCGATGCAGCGCCAGCCGAATCAACGGACGATTTCCGTGTCGTGCAGCAGCGAGACTACGCCTTGGCTCGCGAGCGGCGTTTCGCGGAGATTCTTCCGCTCTGGGACGCCTTTCTCGCGCGCAACCCCGAGCATGGACTCGCCTACTTCGAACGAAGCGGGACGCACTACCACCTGCGCAATCTCGAGGCCGCGCTGGCGGACTTGAAGAAGGCGTGCGAATTCGGAGTCAACGAGGGATGTTCCCGGGCGCGCCAGCTCGAGCGCGCCAGGCCCACGGCCCGCTGAGCCGCGACGCATGGCCGCCTGCGGGCGATGGGGCGCTCCGAACGAGCGCCCCATCGCGCGTATCCGCGGGCTGTCTCAAGCGGCCTGCGCGCCTGCGCGGTGCTCCTTCATGATTCGGTGCCGCGACAGGTAGCGCTCGAAGGCCTGGAGCAAGGCGTCCGGCTCGCGCAGCTTGCTCAAACAGATGGAGCGGCGGTTCTTGAAGCGCCCCGCTCCGGAGATTTCCAGGTCCAGGTACTTCTTGAACAGGCGGTCCGCCGTGGTGGCCGAGGCGATCTGCTCGAACAGGATGGGTTCTTCCCATTCCCCGTAGCTCACCTGCGAGAAGTCCATCTGAACGTCGAAGCCAGCGTCCTTGCCCTCGAACACGAGCGGCGGGAAGTGCTTCTCCACATGCGCGCGTTCCGCGTCCGTGGAGGGCTCGTAACGGTAGGCCAGGGACAGGTCATGGGCCTGCGCGAAACGCGCCTCGTAGGCGCCCCACAGCCGAGCCTCGATGGCATCCGCGTCCTGGACGGTGTCCGCCCACGTCGACTCCACCGGATTGAGCAGCAACTGCACCATGTCCTCGGGATTCAGGTGGGCCCCCACGTTCTCCATGCGCGCGGCCAACGGCGGGTGGGAGTCGAAGGGATGGGGCGTCACGGCCCCCTGCAGGTCGTCATGCACGGTGTCCGACTGGGCATACGCCGAGAAGCCATGCGCCACCCGGTCCGCGATGGCCACCGTCTGGTGCTGCGCGTCCTCGGCGAAGAGCTTCGCCTCCACGCGATCACGGAAGCTCGCGTACGCGCCCACCTTCACCAACGAACGGGCGATGTCCTGCCCCGAGGTCACCCCCGCCGCCAACCGGTCCGCCGCGAGCTCACTGGCGCGCCGGCTGCGGCCCAGCGACAGCTCGAACAGGCCGCGGTAGGCCATCATGAAATAGAAGACAGGCCGCGTCATGCCACCGTCGTAGAGCTGCTGCAGGTAGTGGCCGAAGTGCGCGAGCTTGGGCGCCAGTCGCTTGCTGTGCCCCGTGTCACCGCCCAGCAAGTGCCCCATCTCGTGCGCCAGCACCGCCTCCGCCTCGGAGCGCTCCAGCAGGCGCAGCAGGGACAGGCTCACGAAGAGCGTGCGGCCGGTCAGCGTACGCTCTCCCACGCGCACCTCGTGCTCGGTCACGAAGAAGTTGGCGTCGATGCCGGCGAGGATGTGGTCGGGCGGTGACGTCTGGAGCCGCGCGCAGAGCCGGCGCACGCACGCCCACAGCTCCGGGGCGCGCGCCTCGGTGATTTCCTCCGCCTCCACGTCGAAGTCCGAGGGCGGGCGGCGGAAGATGGCCACCACGACCAGGAACACCGCGCCGCCGGCCAGGATGGCCATGATGCCGATGAGCTTCGGGTAGTAGCGCTCCATCCACAGCGCCGTCATCCAGTAGGAGAGCCACACGAGCAGCGCGCCCTGGCCCAGCACCTGAACCGCACTGGTGACGCGGAGCACGAGCCAGCCCACCACGAAGCTGCCGTACTGGAAGGGCCGTGAGACGAACGCGGCCAGACCACAGAGGAGCGCGATCATGGTGGAGACAAGGCCCAGCGCCAGCAGGCCCCAGGACGCCAGGGACGCCCACTCGAATTGATTCAGGTCCGAGCACGCCTTCCCCAGGTTGTTGCGATAGTTCGCCAGCTCCGGGTCGTCGCTCAAGCAGGCCATGGACGCGGGCACCGCGCGGTAGAAGTCGAGCACCTCCTGACGGTCCGCCTCGCTGACCTCGGTGTCGCGTGCAATCTGCTTTTCAATGGATTCAAACACCTGCGAGTCGAAGCGGCCCGTGGCGTGGCTGGAGAACCAGACACCGAACAGCGGCAGGGCGAAAAGCCAGAGAGCAGGCAGCACATAGCTGCGGAGAAAGCCGGGAGATTTCTGGGAGGACATAGGACGTGTCGACAGAGTCTAGCGCACCTCGCGTCACGCGCGCCTCTCCCACTCCACCCGGTCCGTTCTGCTATAGGAGCGCGCGTGAGCGTCGCGACCCTGGATGAAGGCCCGCTGCGAGGTCCCAGTTTCTTTCTCGACCGGGCGGCGCTTCGCGCGCTCGCGTTGGCACATCGTGACGGATACGGAACGGCGCGGCCGCATCCCCACGTCGTCATCGATGGATTCCTGGGAACGCCGCTGGCAACCGGGCTCGCGGACATCTTTCCCGGTGCCACCGAGGCCAGTTGGAAGCGACGTGACCATCCGGAGCAGGCGGCGCGGCTGGGGCAGCTTCAGCGCAAGGCCTTCGAGGACGTTCCCGGCCCGCTTCGGCACCTGCTTTCAGAGTTCTCCGGGATGGCGTTCATCGACTTCCTGGAGACGCTCACCGGCGTCCAGGGACTCATTCCGGATCCGCATTTCCGCGGAGCGGGGCTGCACCTCACGTTGCGTGGGGGTCATCTGGCGCTGCATGCCGACTTCAACCGGGACCGCTTCCGCGCGCTCACGCGGCGGCTCACCGTCCTCTACTATCTGAACCCGGGCTGGGAACAGGCGTGGGGCGGAGACCTCGAGTTGTGGAGCAGCGACCTCTCACGGTGCGAGACACGGATTGCGCCGCTGCTCGACCGGCTGGTCGTGATGGCTCACGGCGATGACCATTGGCATGGCCATCCCACGGCCCTGGCGTGCCCGGAAGGCCGGGGGCGCGCCGCCGTCGCGGCCTACTTCTTCACGGCGGAGACCTCCCCCGACGCGCCGGAGCCCCACAGCGCCATCTGGGTGACTCCGCGATCCTGAGTGAGCGGGAGCGCGTTCGCGCATCTGCGCGCTCCAGCCGTTGCCGCGCAGGGAGCGGAGGCATTGCGCCTTGCACGCGTTGCGACGTGCCCCCGCCCCACCCTTCTGGCTTTGACGGCTATTGGCCGTCGAGCCGTCCGTCCAGGTTCCGGTCGAGCGCGATGCGCCTGCCGGAGCCGGGCGGCACCGCGGTGAAGGTCACCTCCTGCCCCGCAGTGTTCGCCAGCGCCCGAAGCGCGGTGGTGGTGATGTTCGCGCCACCGTCATCCGGCTTCCATGTCCCCAACGCACGCTCGTACAGGAAGCCCTTCACCCGGTTGCCCACCGCGGCCTTCGCCACCAGGTCGGCTTCATGGGTCGCGCCTCCCAGAATCTTCGAGGCGAAGGGCGCGCGGGCGCGGGCAATCAGCAGGTCGATGCGAGGCCCCACGGAGGCCGCCGTCGCCCCCGTGAGCGTCACCTGCTGGCCGACAATCGGCGCCAGGTCGCTGTCCGCCGCCATCATGAAGTCCTCCATCTGCCGGCGCTCGGTGTCGTTCCGGAAGCCGACCAACGGCCCACCGATGCTGGTGTTGGAGAACACGATGGCGCTGAAGAAGCGGAACAGCGTGTCCACCGCGCCGTCATGCGTGTAACCGAAGCCGCGAATCTGGTCCCCCATCTGCCCGGTCTCCGAGTGCATGAAGAAGCTGTTGTCCGGGAACCCGAACATGCCGACCTTCGTGTACATGTTCCGCACGTGGGGAATCTTCATGATCTGGCTGATGCCCTCGAAGCTGGCACCGGTGTCGGTTCCGAAGAAGCCCTGCGCGCCGTCGATGGTGTGGCAGCCGTTGCAGTTGAAGCCGTTGTCCGCACCAATCGCGATACCGTCCACGCGGCGACTGCCGAAGTAGAAGTCGCTGCCCGCCTTCTGCGACGCCGTGAGCGCGTTATCCAGCCTGCGAATGGGGTTCGGCGGAAGCTGGACCTGGAGCTGGAAGGACGTGAACTTGTTCATCTCCGCCTCCGTGGGCATCGACGCGCGGCCCAACAACTCCGGGAAGGCGACGATGAAGTTCTTGAAGGACAGGTCCTCCGCCTTCGCGTCGACACCGAAGAAGCCATTCGAGCGGTCACCTCGCCAGTGCATAGCACCCCCGTGGGTCATGCCGCGCAGGGTCTGCGTCGTCATGGGCCCCTTCATCGGGTGGAACTGGTTCTGATTGCCCGTCCCGTTGATGGACGAGCTGGGATGCCCCGTGAACGCTCGGAAGAGACCAATCTCGAGGTCGCTCGCGAGCCGCTTGCTGATGGGGTTGGTCGTCACCGGCGCGTCGGGGTTCCCCAAATCCCAGGCCAGCTCGTCCTTGTCACCGAAGATGTGGCAACTGGCGCAGGACGACTCACCGTTCGCCGATGAGAAGTCCGCGTCGTACAGGAACGGGCGTCCCTGGACGACAGAAGCGGGCTCCGGGTTGTAGAGCGGCACCGAGGACAGCTCCCCCTTGGTCGCCAGGTCGATGACCTTCACCGCGTTGTCGAAGCGGGTCATCACGTAGAGGCGGTTGCGCGCCTCATCCAACACCAGGCCGCTGGGGCCACCGCCACTCACCGGGATGTAGTTGGCGCTCGCGGTGCGCGGGTTGAAGCTGTTGCTCTCCAATGCCGCCGTGTCGAAGACACCAATCTTGCTCGAGCTGAAGGCCACCACGTACAGCTTCGTGCCGTCCTGGGAGACGACCATCTCCGTCGGCGTGGAGAGGCTGTGGTTCTTCGCCGTCGCGTCAAAGCCGGGCTTCCCGGCCAGCTTCGAGTAGTCGATGTGCTTGTTCAGATGCCGGGGGAATACCGAGCCGCCGGAGATGACGGTGATGCGCATCTGCGCGAGGTTGCCCTGCACCGTGGTGCCGCCGAACTCACCGGGGCCCTCGAAGCGGGTCAGGTTGTGGGCCTCACTGTTGGAGACGTAGACCACGCCCGACCTCGGGTTCGTGGCCAGGTTGAAGAGGGTGGTCCCCACCCCCGAGAAGGAGGCCGTCTCCTGGAGCGTGTCCGCGTTGATGGCGAAGACGTCCTTGTCCGGCAGGCGCAGGCGCACGCCGTTGTTGAAGTTGCGGCCCGTCGGGTCCTGCCACTGCCCCGCGGACGGGTTCCATTTGACGATGAGGGCGGTCTCCGGCGCCTTCGCACCCTCGAAGTTCGTCGAGGGCCCGGGCAGGCCACCCGGCAGGATGTTGTTGCCAAAGGGAAACGTGTCGGGAAAGACGAGACACAGCCCTCGCTCGTTGAACCCATCACAGACGCTGTCCAGGTTCACGGAGGTCGTCTGATTGCCGGATTGGGCAATGGCCGCATAGACAGTCTTCTTGTCCGGGCTGGTCGCGAGCCCGCGCGGCGTATCGCCAAAGAGCGTCACGATGCGCACGGGCGTCCCACCGAGGGTCGCCCCCAGCGAGGCCGGGTTGAAGACCCAGACGTCCGCGCGCCCCACGCCTGGCGTTGTGAGCTGTGGGTCCCCCGCACCGGGGACGCGGGAGATGGAGGCGTCGGTGCGGTGCTGGCCCCGGTGCGCGGTCGTGATGAAGGCCAGGCCGTTGGTGCCCGCGAAGACGATGTCGCGCGGTTCGTCCCCCACCAGCAGCGTGCGGACCACGCGCGGCGTCCCCACCAGACTGACCACGCTGATGCTGTCCGACAGGTGGTTGACCACCCAGACTTCCGTGTTGCTGCGCGCGGCGACCGCGACAGGCTCCAGGCCCACGGGGACCTCCGCGATGAGCGAGAGCCCGGCGCTGGTGACCGAGAACACCTCCAGGCGGTTGTCCGGCGTGTTGACGGCGAAGAGCCGCGTCCCATCTGGAGAGAGCGCCAGGGGGCGGACGTGCGCGCTGTCGAACGTGATGAATGAGGGCGCCTGGGCCGCGGCGGTGAAGGCCGTCAACAACGACGCCACGGCGCACAACGAAATGGCCCGAGCGCGCCAGCGACTCCTGCTCGCGCCCACTTGCTGAGTACCCACCATATGGCTCACCTCACGAGACGGGGAAGCGTTGCTGTCCGCGAAGTACCAGTGGGCTCCACGACAATGCCCCCACCGAAGGGAGGGGAAACGGCCCCTCCCTCCCCTGCAAAGGCAATCACCGACACGTCGCGTCAGCCTTTCAGCCCTGGACACCCGCGCCGCAAGGCCGCGAAACCGCACATGTGGCGCATTGTGATGTGGCATTCCTGACATTTGCGATGTGATTGCCGCAGGGGCGACTGACCCGATTCGCACGTTTTCCGTGGTCTACTGACTGACGCAACCGGCCAAAGGGGTACGCACCCATGCCGCGCCTTCGAAACGCATCGTGGAGCCCTCACGCGACACCGCCGGGGGCGGACGAGCCCGTGTCCCATCTGCTGCCAACGAAGCTCTCCCCACCGCGAACGGCCTCCGTGCTGGTGCCGTGCGCCGCGGCTCTGCGGAGAATCGACCAGGGCGTCCACGGCAAACTGGTGCTGGTCTCCGCCCCGCTCGGCTCGGGGAAGACCACGCTGCTGACGCAGTGGTTTCGCGAGGCACGCGCGCCCCACCTGCTCGCGTGGCTGTCGCTCGACGCACAGGACAACGCACCCGAACGGTTCTTCTCCTATCTGGCCGGGGCGATTCGCCGAGCCGCGCCCGAGTTCGATGCGTACAGCACGGGCCAGCCCGAACACGCGACGGCCGTCCTGCTGCGGAGCCTCTGGAACCTGGGCCGAGAGCTCGTCGTCGTGCTGGACGACTTCCATGTGCTGCGCGAACAGGCCCTGGTGCGGGCCTTTTCATACCTGCTCGACCATTCGCCGCCGCACGTGCATTGGGTGGTTGCCTCGCGCTGCCCGCCAGCGCTGGACCTGGCCAGGCTGAAGCTCTCCGAGCAGCTCGTGACGCTGGATGCCCGGGACTTGAGCCTGGATGGCGAGGCCATCCGTGAGCTGGGGCTGCGCCTGTGTGGCGCCTCGCTCACGCCCGAGGACGTGGAGTCGCTGCGCTCTCGCACCGAGGGCTGGGTCGCGGGCGTCAAGCTGGCACTGCTGTCCGCCGGGGAGAACGCGGGCGTCAGTGACGCGCTGAGGAAGGCGATTGGGTCCAACCACGACATCGCCCGGTATCTGGCGGACGCCGTGCTGCGCGAGCAGTCGGATGAAGTGCGCGAGTTCCTGGTCCTGAGTTCGGTGGTGGAGCACCTCAACGGGGAGCTCTGCAACGCCCTCATGGACATCACCCGCGGTCCCGCCCTTCTGGCGAACCTCGAGCGGTCGCAGCTCTTCATCCAACCGCTCGACGCCGAGCATCAATGGTACCGGTACCATCCGCTGTTCCTCGACGTCCTTCGGGCGCAGCTCGCCTGTGACTACGGCGACCGCGTCCCCGGGCTGCACCGCGCGGCGAGTACGTGGTTCTCGGAGCACGCGATGCCGGAAGAGGCGCTCACGCACGCGTTCGCGTCGGGGGACAGGGCGTGGTGCCTGGAGCTCACCGCGCGCTGCATGGAGTCGTGGATGCGCGAGGGCGAGATTGCCTCCGTCCTTCAATGGACCGCGAAGCTGACGGCGGAGGAGGTCATCCGCTCACCCGCGCTCTGCGTTGGGCACATCGCGTGCCTCATCCTGTCCCGCCGCTTCGCGCATGCGACCGCCGCGATGAAGGACGCGCGATACCATCTCGAGACGGCGTATCCCCTGGACTCGCCGGAGTACGAGCGACTGTCGAAGCGGCTGGCGCACCTCGGACTGCTGCACGCGGTGCTGTCCGAGTCGGCTCCGGATTCAGGCGTGGACCTGGATGCGTCTCCGGGCGCCGAGGAGGCGGATGGCTTCGTCGCGGGCGCGGTGCTGGCGGCGAAGGCTTATCAGGCGCTCCGGATGAACCGCTTCGATGCGATGCGCCGGCTCGCGCTCAGCGCGCGGGAGACACTGCAGGTCCTCAACAACCCGTTCCTGGTCGGCTACACGGACTCGCTCGTCGCGCTGGCGGACCGGGCACAGGGGAACATGAAGGACGCCGCGGAACGCTGTGAGCAGGCCTTCGCACGCGCGAGCCGAGGACGGCGCAACCCCGTCTGGGTGAACGCGGCCACCGCGTTGGCCAACGCCCGCTACGAGCAGAACCGGCTCGACGAGGCCGAAGCGCTCTGCGTCGAGGTGCTCCCGCTGTTGCCCCAGGCCTCCGTGTTCGAGACCTTCGCCCTCGCCTACCTCATGCTGGCCCGCATCAAGACGGTCCGCGGGAAGTACGCGGAGGCCTACCGGCTCCTGGACTACCTCCACGGCGTCCTCGAAGGCAGCCACCAGACGCGCTTCCTGGCCCACGTGTGCGGGGAGAAGATTCGCCTGTACCTGGTGGAACAGTCCCCCGCGCGGATGCGCGTGGTAGCGCAAGAGTTCGGCCTGGGCGAGCGCATGCGGCGCGGCGAGTGGAGTGAGCGGCGATTCTACGACGAGACGTGGGAACGGCTCGGGCTGGCCCAGGCGTGGGTGATGATGGTTCGCGGCAGGCACGACAAGGCGCACGCCATCCTGGAGACGTTGCGCGCCAGCGCGCATGAAGTCGGCTACGTGTCGCGTGAGACAGCGCTGTTGGCCACCCTCGCGGTGTGCCACTGGCGGGCCGGGGATGCGCTGGCGGCATTCGCCGCGCTCAATCGGGGCTTCGCGCTCGTGCAGCGGTTCGGCTTCGGGCGCAGCGTGTTCGACGAGACGCCGGGTTTGCAGGAGGTCGTCATCGCCGCCGCCCGACAGCGGAAGCTGAGTCACGCCCTGCCCGACCGGTACACCACGCGGTACCAGGACCTGTTGTCAGCGGGGGCCCAGGTGCCCCGGGAGTTCGCGGCGCCTCCCGCCGCGCCCTTGGAGCCGCTCACCGAGCGTGAACTCCAGATGCTCAAGCTGCTCGCGCAGGGGCTGAGCAACCAGGAGATCAGCGAGCGCTCCAACGTGGCGCTCTCCACGACCAAATGGCACCTGCGGAACGTCTTCGCCAAGCTGGACGTCACCACCCGCACGGCCGCCATCGTGAAGGCCCAGGAGCGACTCCAGCGGAACCTGTGAAGGGCGAGAGCCCCGCGCTCGCCCTTCGGGACGGAGCCCGGGACGAGTGGAACGGACTTCCCACGTCACGGCACCGTGTGGCAGGACCGGAGCAGCGCCTCGCCCCATCAGGAGTCTCCCATGACGGCAACCCACATCCCCCTCATCGAAACCGAGCGTCTCGTCCTCCAGGGCCATCGCCTGGAGGACTTCGAGGACTGCTTCGCGATGTGGGCCGACCCCGCCGTGGTCCGGTTCATCAGCGGCAAGCCGTCCACCCGAGAGGAGATGTGGTCCCGGCTCTTGCGTTACGTAGGCCACTGGACGCTGCTGGGCTACGGCTTCTGGGTGGTGCGCGAAAAGGGCACGGGGCGACTGGTGGGCGAGGTGGGCCTGGGCGACTTCCACCGGAACATGCAACCGCCGCTGAGCAGCGCGGTCGAAGCCGGTTGGGTGCTGGCGTCTGGAACTCACGGCAAGGGGTACGCCACGGAGGCGGTGCGCGCGGCCCTCGCCTGGGCGGATGCACACCTCCGCCCCGAGCGCGTGGCGTGCATCATTGCGCCTGAAAACACGGCGTCCCTGCGCGTTGCGAGCAAGTGCGGATTCCGCCCGACCGGGCAGGGAGTCTATATGGGCCAGCCCACGCTCATGTTCGAGCGTGTTGCCGCGACAGCGCCGGGCACGCGGTGATGCACGAAGTGGACAGCCCCAGGAACGAACCATGGCTACCACTAAGCGGCCGACGCTCAAGCGCGCCAGGAACCCGATGCCCGCCCAGGTCCGCGCGGCACTGGTCGAGCGCGGACTCATGGACGCGTACAAGGCGCGGCCTCCGTATCAGCAGAACGACTATCTCGGCTGGATTGCACGGGCCAAGCTCGAGGCCACCCGGCTGAAGCGGCTCAACCAGATGCTGGAGGAGCTGGCCGGAGGGACGCGCTACATGAACATGGCGTGGTCTGGCGGGCGAAAGCCTCACTGAGCCACTTGAGGGATGAATGGACAGACTTGTCCGAAGTGAACCCGACTGCAGTTCGAACCTCGACGCGTTCCGCCAATCCCTCATTGAAACAGTGAAATGGTGCGCCCCCAAGGCCAAGGCGGCGGCTCCCGCGACGAGCCTTCGCACGAAGTCCTGGCTGCCTCACTTCTTCGTGACGCGCGATCGCTTCGACACGGTTCGCTCCATCAGCGACGGGCAAACGCGCCCCCCAGGAGTACCTCATTGCATGGGTTCCTCCCGTGTTCCTCGAGCACGTCGAAGCGGGGATTCAAGTCAACCCTGAGTCGTGCATCCTCTGGCTCGAGCAGACAGACACGAGCATGGCGCAGCACCTCCGCGGGCTGCGCTGAGCGCGCACCACTTGCGCGCCAACGCGGGACTCCCGCTTCCTGGTCGTGTCGGTCTCACGCCTTCGCGGGCTGTGACTTCTTGGCGTCCTTGCCTTCATCTCGGCCATGGACAGCCGCGGGAGGACTGGTGGCCTCCACGGCGGAGAACGTCTCCAGCACCTTGTACGTGTGACTGGAGCCCCGTGGCACCAACCAGGAGTCACCGGGGTTGAGCAGGATGACCTGCCCCTCCAGGTGCAGCTCCGCGCGGCCCTTCAGTACGAAGCCCACTGTCTCGTAGTCCCGCGTCGTGGCGGGCGCGGCTTCTCCCGGGGGCTCGTCTTCCCAGAGCCGCATCGACAGCCGGACGCCGGAGGCCAGATACTTCTGCCCCATCTCTCCCTTGGGAGAGTGCCGACTCTCCACCTTCTTCACGCTGGTGTCGCCCATGCCTTCACCTCCGTTGGATGGCGGCGCACGCGCCGCGCGTCTGCCGTGAAGGTAAGGAAGGCCTCGGGTCGCCGACGGATATCGGTCGCCGGCTGCCCGCCCGGCACACATGAGGCCAGACATGCGAAGGCCCCGCCTCCCATTGGGGGAGACCGGGCCTCGGGCACACTCGAAGGTGACCTGCGGGAGTCTCAGCCCGCGACGGAGCGCACGTTCTGCGCCTGCAGGCCCTTGGGGCCGCGCGTCACTTCGAACTCCACCTGCTGCCCCTCCTGGAGGGTGCGGAAGCCATCCATGTTGATGGCAGTGTGGTGGCAAAACACGTCCTCACCGTTGTCCTGCGCGATGAAGCCGAACCCCTTGGCGTCGTTGAACCACTTCACGGTACCGATTGCCATGTGACCTTCTTCTTTCTGCTTCGTGGCCGCCGCCAAGGGCTGCCCGAACGACTTGTGCGGAGCGCACACCGCCCCGGCCCCTCCACGACAATCCGGCCAGACATTCCTGTCTACACGCGAACCGCCATTCGGGCAGACAGCCGTCCGCCAGCAGACAGTTCGTACCCCAGTGGCACCTCTTCGTGCCCTCGGGCGTCCGCTTCCTCTCAGTCGCTTGGCGCCCTGCGTCGCGACAGCCTTCACACTTCTTCATCCCCCGCGGGCGCGGCCTTCATACCCGCCCTCTACTTTCCCGCTCGTTGTCACTGACAGCGCCAGCCCCTCACCCGGGCCGGCCTCATTGGGAGCGTGGAACCATGTTCGGGTTTCTCTTCGGAACGGCTTGCCTCGCGGGACTCATCTACACCCTTCGCGGAGGACGTCACTGGCGTCACCCTTCACACCGTCGGAGCCGCTGGAGCGGCCGCGGCCGCCTGCGCTGGTTGTTCGAGCACCTGGACACCTCCCCCGGTCAGGAGAAGGTCCTCCTCAAGGCCACGGACGACGTCATGGAGGCCTTCGCCAAGGCCCGCGATGAGTTCGGCCCCAGCCGCACCGCCGTGGGCACCGCGCTTCGCGGTGAGCACTTCGACGGCGCGGCCCTGCGAGAGCTCTTCGCCCGTCACGACGTGGCGCTCGACAACGTGCGCCGCACCGTCCAAGGCGCGCTCGCCCAGGTCCATGAGGCGCTGGACCCACGGCAGCGCCGCGAGCTCGCAGACCTCCTGGAGCATGGCCCTGGCTACGCCTACGGCTGGCGCGGTGGCCCCGGTGGTTGGAATCGACGCTGCGGTGGCCACGGCGGCTGGCGCGGCGGCGCGCCCTGGCATGGCGGCGACCACGGGGGTGACGGCCCCGGCCGCTGGCGAGCGGATGACTCGCGCGCGGGCTGAGCCCGCCCCGCCCTCTC
This sequence comes from Myxococcus hansupus, assembly GCF_000280925.3. NCBI lineage: Bacteria > Pseudomonadati > Myxococcota > Myxococcia > Myxococcales > Myxococcaceae > Pseudomyxococcus > Pseudomyxococcus hansupus. The sequence goes on along the minus strand of NZ_CP012109.1, from coordinate 1,865,121 downwards.
CACGCCAACCCCCTCCCGAAAGAGAGTCCCCATGCGCCGCCGTCTGCTCATCGTCCTGCTCACCCTGGGCACCGTCGGAGGTTATGCCTCCGGCTTCGCGAGTGTCGCTCGCCACCGCTCCCACATGCGTCACCATTGCCACCAGGGCGGCTGGGAACAGGGGCGGAGCCCCAACGGCCCCCACGGCCGGTGGGAGGCCTCCAGCCAGCGAGGGGTGGCTTCCCCGACGACCACCATCCCCACCATCCACATCGCCCATCCCTGAAGTAGAAAGCGGTGCATGTCCACGCGAGTCCTGCTCATCGACGACGACACCCGGATGTACGAGCTGCTCGCGCAGTACCTCGGGCAGAACGGACTCTCCGTCACCCATGCCGCCGATGGCGGCCGAGGGCTCGCGGCGTTGGAGGCCAGCGCCTACGACGCGGTGCTTCTCGACGTGATGATGCCGGGCATCGACGGCCTGGAGGTCTGCAAGCGCATCCGCGCGAAGAGCCGCATCCCCGTCATCATGCTCACCGCCAAGGGCGATGAGACCGACCGCGTGGTGGGCCTGGAAATCGGCGCGGATGACTACCTTCCCAAGCCCTTCAGCCCGCGCGAGCTGCTCGCCCGGCTGAGGGCCGTGCTCCGACGCTCACTGCCATCGTCGGTGGCGGACCGCCTGGAGGCCGGTGGCGTGTGCATCGACATCGCCGGCCGCGAGGTGCGCGTCGAGGACCGGCCCGTGGACCTGACGGGCCTGGAGTTCGATCTGCTCGTCGCGCTGGTGCGCCGGGCCGGACGCGTCATTCCCCGTGACGCGTTGCTGGGAGAAGCCGGACGCAGCGACACCGTGGTGGGCGAGCGCACCGTGGACGTACACATCTCTCACCTGCGACAGAAGCTCGGCGACGTGGGCACCCGGCTCATCAAGACAGTGCGCGGCGTGGGCTACGTCTTCGCCAAGGAGGGCCCGTGAGACGAGGCCGACGCGGCGGACCCTGGGGTGGCTGGGGCGCATGGGGCGACCCGCGCGAGTGCAGCCCCTGGGGACACCGGCGCCCTCAGCCCGGCTACTGGCACATGGGGCGGCTGGGCAGCTTCGTGGGCGCCCGGCTGCACCGGCGCCTCTTTCTGTGGTTCGGCCTGTCCATTCTCGCCACGGGCGCCGTGGTGGCCACGGTGATGAGCCTGGTGGGTGGAGGTACCTGGAAACAGGAAGGCGAACGCGTGCGCACGTTCGTCAGCCACCGCTTCGAGGAGGTCTGGGACGAGCCCGCGCGGCGCAACGCGCTGGTGGATTCCATCGCGAGGGACCTGCAGGTCGGCGTGGAGCTGCACGACGCCACTGGAACCCTGCTGGTGCGCACCGAAGAGCCCTGCCGGCGACCCGAGTTCAACCTGCCCGTGATGCGGGACGGCGCCGTCCTGGGTTCGGTGCGCGCGTGCTACTCCCACTTCCGCGCCAAGAGTCCGTTGAAGATGGTGTTGCCGCTGGTGCTGTCGTGCATGGTGCTGTGGCTCGCCGCGGGGAAGCTGGCGCGGCGTCTCGCGCGGCCGATGGACGAGCTGGTGCGCGCCACGTTGGACCTGGGCTCGGGCCGGCTGGACTCGCGCGCGGACATCGCGCCGCATGTCACCGGAGAGTTCGCCGTGCTGGCGGATGCCTTCAATGACATGGCGGGGCGCATCGAGAAGCAGATGGCGGACCAGCGCGAGCTGCTGGCCGCGGTGTCCCATGAGCTGCGCACGCCCCTGGCCCGGCTGCGCGTGCTCACGGAGCTGCTGCGTGACGGGGGCGGCAACCCGAAGACGCTGGACCAGGTGGACCGTGAAGTCGTCGAGCTGGACGCGCTCGTGGGCGAGCTGCTGGCCAGCTCCCGGCTGGACTTCGGGCAGCTCACGCCGCGCGTGCTCGATGCCCGGGCGCTGGCCACCCAGGCGCTGGAGCGCGCGGGCCTGACGGGCTCCGTGCTGGACGTGGAAGCGGAGCACGCTGGGCTCGTGGGAGATGCGACGCTGCTGGGCCGCGCGCTGGCGAACCTCCTGGAGAACGCGCGCAAGCACGGCACGGGCGCCGAGGCGCTGCGCGTCCAGGAGCGCGGTGAGCACCTCGCCTTCTGCGTGGATGACCGGGGACCAGGGCTCCAGCCGGGAGAAGACGAGCGCATCTTCCGCCCGTTCTACCGGAAGGACTCGGGCGCGGAGGCGCGTGAAGCGGGTTCGCTGGGGCTCGGCCTCGCGCTCGTCCAGCGCATCGCGCGTGCCCACGGCGGGGACGTCTTCGCGGAGAACCGTCCAGGCGGCGGCGCACGGGTGGGCTTCACCGTCCGCAAGAGCGGCCCGACCGCCCCGGAGCACCTCACCGCCGCGTGATTCACAGCGGCGGCGTGGCCTCGCGTGGGCGAGCCACGTCGACGGGGTGGACGCGCCTCACCGCCGCCTGGCACGGGGCAGCGGCAGCACGGCCTCTCGCGGGCGAGTCACGCCAGCGCGACAGACACGCCTCACCGCCGCGTGACACCCAAGGCACCGGCGAGACCTCCGCCTGCGCGGCGACCTCGACGCGGCGGGCGCTCCTCGTGGGAGCACCCGCCCCGCCCTACGTCACTTCTGCGCGGACGCGTCCTCTGCCACGAAGGTGAACGCCGCCTCCGCGGGCGCGTCGTCCGTCACCGTGACTTCGGCCGTCTTCGTGCCGAGCGTCTCGTGCCAGGCCTCCACCGTGTACGTCCCCGCGGGCAGACCCTCAAGCGAGAACGCGCCGTCCTCGCCCGTCGTCACGAAGTACGGGTTCTCGTTGCTGACGACGAAGGCCGACATCCACGGGTGCACGTCGCACTTGAGCTTCAGCACGTCGGCGTCCGCGGGCATCGGCCGCTCCACCGGCGCACCGGACGGCGGCTGCGCGACGTTGAACGCGGGCTTGGTGCCCACGATGCCACGCACGTTGTGCAGCGTGCCGTCGCTGTTCTTGAAGGCCACCTGCTGGCCCGCCACGGCGCCCTGGACACGTGGGACGTAGGTGCACTTCGACTGGTCCACCACCACCGGGGTGCTCGGCGCGGCGGGCGCACCGGGCACCTTGCCCTTCACGCGCACCAGCACGTTCTGGAGGTTGCCGTCCTTCACCAGCAGGGACGCATCCTTCGTCGCCATGCCGTCACAGGCCGGGTCATTGCTCGCGGGGAGGTCCGCGGCCGCGGGCACCGTGCCGGTGAACTTCACCGTGCCCTTCACCACGCCCTTGCCGGCGGGCGCCACGGGCGCGGCGGCGGCACCTTCGGGCGCCTGGATGGGCGAAGCGGCGTGCTCCTTCTTCGCGGCGGGCGCGGCGGCGGGAGGCTCCGCGGCCGGTTCTTCCTTCTTGCAGGCAGAAAGGGTCAACAGCCCCGCGGTCCCCAGCAGCGTCAGGCCGAGCGTGCGCAGCGTCATCGTGCAATCTCCTCGGAAAGTCAGGTGATGCGTATGCCCCACCTCGTAGCGAAAGGGGCCTCGCATGTCCAACCCACCGGGACGCCGCGCATTCGGCTCCGCTACTCGCGGCGACTGACGCTGAAGGCGGCCAGCCCCACGAACACAGCGGCGAAGGCCAGGAGCACCGGCACTTCCAGACCCGCAAGGCCCGAGGACGCGCCCAGCGACACCGACGCCTCCGCGCCGTACAGCGCCCGCCGCACGCCTTCCACGGAGTAGCGCATCGGGTTGAGCCGCATCACCCAGGCCAGCCAGGAGTCCACGCCCTTGAGCGGAAACACGGCGCCCGACAGCACCCACATGGGCAGCATCGCGATGCTCATCACCGCGTGGTAGCCCGCGCTGGAGCGCACCCACCACGCCAGCGCCATGCCCATGCCCGTCAACGCCAGGGCCGACAGCACCATGACCGTCACCAGCAGCGGCAGGTCGAGCGTGGCCGCGCTCACGCCCGCCAGCGGCGCGAAGAGCAGGAACAGCGAGGCCTGGAGCAGCGCGATGGCCGACGAGCCCAGCGCCTTGCCCAACACCACCGCCAGCCGTGAGCCGGGCCCCGCGAGCACCGCCTGAAGGAAGCCCTCCTTGCGGTCCTCGATGACGGTAATCGTCGCGAAGATGGCGCTGAACAGCAGCACCATGGTGACGACCCCCGGGAAGAAGAACTCCTGGTAGCCCAGCCCCTGCGCGCCCTCGACGCGGAAGGAGCCCGCGAAGCCGGTGCCGATGACGAACCAGAAGAGGATGGGCTGCGCGAGCGCGCCCACCACCCGGCTCGGCTGGCGGAAGAAGCGCACGATGTCGCGCATCATCAGCACGCGCACCGTCGCCCACTGGAGCGCGAGCGTCCCAGGCGCGGACGACACGGCCGGTGCTCCGGCGTTCATCGGTTCAGGGGCGGCGGACAGTTCGGCGCTCATCGACGTTTCCTCGGCGCGGGCTCGGCGGTGGGCACGTCCGCGCCCAGCGCGCGCCCCGTCAGTTGGAGAAACACGTCCGCCAGCGTGGGCCGGCGCAGCGACACGGAGGTCAGCCGCCCCGCGGGGAAGGCCTCCACCAGCCGGGGCACCAGGGCGTGGCCCTGCGTGGCCTCCACCTGCACCCGGCCCTCCACCACCTTGGCGTCCAGCCCCAGCCGCTCGCGCAGCTCGGCCGCCAGCGCGTCCGGCTCCGGGGCCTCCACGGAGAGGATGTCTCCGCCCATGCGAGAGGCCAGCGCCTGCGGCGTGTCACACGCCACCAGCCGGCCCGCGTCCAGCACCGCCAGCCGGTCACACACCTCCGCCTCGTCCGCGCGGTGCGTGGTGAGCAGCACCGTGAGGCCCTCGCTGTCGCGCAGGCGCTTCAGGTGCGTCCAGAAGGTGCGGAAGGCCGCCTCGTCCAACCCCTGCGTGGGCTCGTCCATGAGCACCACGCGCGGCTGGTGCACCAGCGCCCGCGCCAGCTCGAGGCGGCGGCGCATGCCCCCGGACCACGTGCCCACGCGCTCGTCGCCGCGCTCCAGCAGACCGATGAGCGACAGCATCGCCTCCACCCGCTCACGCGCCCGCTCGCCGCCCAGGCCATACAGCCGGGCCCCGAGCAGCAGGTTCTCCCGCGCGGTGAGCAGGTCGTCCAGGCTGCCGCGCTGGAAGATGATGCCCATCTGCCGGCGCAGCGACGGGTCGCTCAGCGCCAGCTCGCGCCCCGCGAAGCGCACCTGCCCGGAGTCCGGGGCGAGCAGGCCCGCGAGCACCTGGAACGTGGTGGACTTGCCCGCGCCGTTGGGCCCCAGCAGGCCCAGGATCTCGCCCGGCCGCACCGACAGGGACAGGCCGTCCACGGCCGTGCGCCCCTTGAAGCGGCGCGTGAGCCCCTCCAGTTCGAGCAGCGGTTGGGCGGTGGCGGTGGAAACCAGGGCTTCGGGCATGAGTGGGCGTCCCCCGTGCGCCCTGGCTGCTATTCGCGAGGAACGCGGTCCAGCGCCAGCGCGGCGAACAGGCCGGTGAGGTAGATGAGTGAGAAGAAAAACGTCTGGCGGGCCCAGGTGTTTCCCAGCCGCCGGAAGAAGCCCCAGGCGCCAATGCCCAGGAAGCCCAGGCCCAACACCACCGCGGCGGCCAGGTACCAGGCGCCCGCGATGTGGAGCTGGAAGGGCAGCAGCGACATGGGAATCAGCGCCACCAGGTAGAGCACCACCTGTGCGCGGCTGGACTCATCCCCCCACTCCAAGGGCACGGAGGTGAGGCCCGCCGCCCGGTACTCCTCCTTGCGGAACAGGGCGATGGCGATGAAGTGCGGCATCTGCCACAGGAACATGATGGCGAAGAGCGCGAAGCCGCCCGCGTCCAGCGTGTTCGTCACCGCCGTCCACCCCATGAGCGGCGGCAGCGCGCCCGGCACGCCGCCCACCAGCATGGCGGCGGAGGTGCGCGCCTTCAGCGGCGTGTAGGCCAGCACGTAGCTCAGCAGGGCCAGCAGCCCCAGCGCGGCGGTGAGCACGTTGGCCCCCAAGGCCAGGGCCGGAAGCGACACGGCCGCCAGGGAGATGCCGAACCACAGCGCCACCGCCGGCTCCATGCGCCCGGAGGGCAGCGGCCGGTTGCGGGTGCGGTCCATGAACTGGTCGCTGTGCCGCTCCCAGTAGCAGTTGAGGGCATTGGCCGAGCCCACGGTTCCCGCCGTGGCCAGCAGCGTCACCAGCGCGTTGACGGCACCCATGTGCCCGGGCGCCAACCACATGCCCCCCGCCGCGGTGACGAGCACCAACGTGGAGAGGCGCGGCTTGGTGAGGGAGATCAGGTCGGACGCGACTGTCGGCAGGGACTCGGCACGCGCGTTCACACAGACTCCAGGGGGTTGGCACGACAGACGGGCTGCCGGCGCGGTAACGGACTTCCCATACAAGCACCACCCGGGGGTGGGCAAGGACACGGCGCCCAGGGAGCCCCCAGTGGCGGACGCCCGGCTGGCCCCCGGGGGCATAACGTCAGGGTGCTGGGGACAGCAACCACGGCAACGGGGCTGACCGCGCGTTCTACTGCCCGCGCGCATCAGCCCCGCTTGTCCCGCGCTCCGGTGGAGCCGGGCCTGCTCAGCCGCCTGACAGCGACCGGGCCGCGGAGGCGTGCTCGCCGCTGGGGTCGCGCTTCAGGTACTCCTGGGCCAGCATCTTCGCCTTGGCGGTCTGCTTCGAGTCCCGCGCCAGCAGCGTGGCGTAGAAGTAGTAGGCGGGCGAGTAGGCCTCGTCCGCGTTGAGGGCGCGCTGGTACGTCTCGTCCGCCTTCGCCGCGTCACCCTTGCCCTGGAACACCCGGCCCAGCTCGGTGAGCGCCATGGCGGCGCGGTCCGACTGGCCGAGGAACTCCTGGCTCGCCTTCTCCAACTGCTCCTGGGCCTTGGCCCAGTCGGAGCGCTCCCGGTAGATGGCGCCCATGGCCAGCCGCGCCTCCGGGTTCTTCGCCTTGGGGTCCTTCACCGCGCGCTGGTACTGCGACAGGGCGTCATCCAGCTTGCCCTGACGGCGGTACGCGTTGCCCAGCATGACCACCAGCTTGGGGCTGTCCCCCATGGTCTTCAGGGCCGTCTGGAGCGCGTCCGCGGCTTCCTTCTCGCCGCCCTGCTTGCCCATGAGCGACTTGGCCAGCTCGACGTAGAACTGGGCGCGCGAGCCGTCCATGCGGATGGCCTTGCGAATCTCCTCGGCGGCCGCGTCGTAATTGCCCTCCGCCAGCAGGCGGCGGCCCTTGATGAGGTGCAGCTCCGGGTTCTGCTTGTCGAGCGAGAAGCCGGTGTCCTCGCTCTTGAGCATCTCGGCGCGGGCCTTCTCCTTCTCCACGGGCACCGCGGTGACCTCGGCCAGCTTCTGCTGCAGGTCCGGCTTCATGTCCGCCATGGCCGCCGACACGCGGCTGACCAGCAGCGAGCGGGCCAGGTGCGCGGCCGCGAGCTGCCGGGGAGACGGCGGCGGATCGGACTCCAGCAGCTTCTTCAGCATGGTGTGCGCCAGCTCGAAGTTGGGCGAGTCCTGCTCCAGCATCAGGAGCGAGCGGCCCAGCAGCGACTCCGGGTGGTCCTTCTCGTACCGGAGGGCCGAGTCGTAATTGCGCCAGGCGGCGCCGTCCTGGCCCAGGCGGCGGTACACCGCGCCCAGGCTCGCGTAGGTGCGCGGGTCGTCCGGCGACAGCGTCTGCGCGCGGTCCAGGCTGTCGCGACCGCGGTCCAGGTCGCCCGCGTTCATCTGGATGAGGCCCAGGGTGAGGTACAGCAGCGAGCTGGAGCGCCCCTGCGTGTCCAGGCCCTTCACCTTCTCCTCAAGCTGGCCCAGGGCGTCCTTGCCCTTGCCGCCGTAGGTCTGGATGAGCGCCTCGGACGCGATGAGGTGCGAGCTGAGGTCGCCGCTCTTCTTGCCCGCGGCCAGGTGCTCCTCGGCCTGACGGCGCGCGTCGTCGCCACCGCCGTGCTCACCCCAACGGATGGCCCAGGCATAGGCGAGGTAGCCGTGCGCCACGGCGGAGTCGGCGTCCACCTCCAGCGCCTGGTCCGCGGCCTCCACCGCCTTCTTGTAGCTGTCGAAGGAGTCGTGCTTGAGCAGCTCGCTGGCCGCATCCAGGCTCTTCTTCAGCTCGCGCGACTTCTGCCGGGCGTTGGCCGAGTACCAGCCATAGCCGATGGCGAACAGCGGGATGGCCACCAGCAGGCCCAGCGTCACGAACTTGCTGCCAGCGCCGCCGGAGGAAGGCTTGCGGCGCGCCACCGGCTCGTCGTCCTCGTCCTCGTCCACCTCTTCCACCACCACCTGGGGGCGGCGAGCCTGGGGGGCGGCGGGCCTGGCCTGGGGTGCTTCGGCGCGGGCCGTGGGACGGGCGGGCTGCGGGGCTGCGGGCCTGGCCGCGGGTGCGTCCGCCGCGGCCGTCGCCGCGACACTGGAGAGCGCGGAGGCGGACTGCTGGGTGGCGGACGGAGCCGGGGCCGCGGGCGTCGCCGCCACGGGGGCGGGCGCCGGCGCGGCGGGCCGGGGCAGTTCGATCTTGTGCTGCTGGAGCAGCGTCACGGTGTCCGGGTCACCCGGGTCCGCGGTGTACGCCTTGAGGAGGTTCGCCTTGCCGGGCTCCGCTTCGCCCGTCTTCAGTTGAAGGGCGCCGGCCATGCGCAGCGCCGCCTTGTCCTCCGGCTGGACCTGAAGAGCCCCGAGCGCTTCTTCCAGCGCCTTCTTGTCCTTGCCCTGCTCCGCATAGACGCGGGCGAGCAGGAGACGGGGGTCCACCGCATTCGGGTGGGCCTTCACGCCCTTCTTGCAGACGACCATCGCCTCCATGAAGCGGCCCATGCTCAGGTACGCCTCAGCGAGGGGCTTGTAGGCCGCCGACGAAGGGTCGGAGGCAAACGCGTGTTCAAGCTTCGCGAGCTCGGCCGGGCTCAACGTCTTCGAAGGGGAGATAGACATTAACGGGGGGTTGCGAAACGGGCGGGAAGGATACGCCTGACAAGAGGGGTTTTTATGGCACCCGGTACGCAGCACGTCAATCGCCGGAATCCATGTTGGAAGCTTGCGCTTGACACCGTGAAGGGCCTCCGGTACTAGCCCATCCCACTTCGGCGGCCCCAAACCGCGAAGGCGCAGCAGGCAGTGGCAGTACCGTTTATGGGGGTGTAGCTCAGTTGGGAGAGCGTCGCGTTCGCAATGCGAAGGTCGTCGGTTCGATCCCGTCCACCTCCACCATGCAGCAAACGAAGGGCCTCACGGGAAACCGTGAGGCCCTTTGCATTTGCGGGCTCCCGGCGAACTGCCGAATTGCAAAGCATCCGGGCTTTGTTATCCGGAGCCGATGACCGACCAGCCCGCCTCACTGTCGTTCTTCGCCCGCTTCTGGCTTGCCTGGCTGTGCTTCTGGCGCTGCCTCCTGTCCCGCGAGTTCGCCCAGGCCGTGCTGCCCGCGAGCAAGGCGTACGACGCGGGTCAGCTCGCCCAGCTCCCTTCCGGTGGCCCTGCCCCCACCCCATCCCCCCAGCCGGAGGAAGTGCGCCCCGCCCCCCGGCCGGTCGCACCGCCCGCCGCCCTGCCGCCCGAGCGAGAGCACGCCAGCGCGCTTTCCCTGCTGGGCATGCTCCAGCGCGAGGGCCGCTTCGTGGACTTTCTCCAGGAGAACGTCTCCGCCTTCTCCGACGCAGAAGTGGGCGCCGCGGCGCGCATCGTCCATGAGGGCTGCCGCAAGGTGGCGCAGACGTACCTGACGCTGGAGCGGGTGCTGCCCCAGAACGAAGGGGACGCGGTGCCCGTCCCGGCCGGGTTCGACGCCCAGCGCATCCGCCTCACCGGGAACGTGGCGGGTCAGCCGCCCTTCAACGGCGTCCTGCGCCACCACGGTTGGATGACCACGGCGGTGAAGCTGCCCACCGTCAGCCCCGCCATCGACCCGCGCGTGCTTGCCCCCGCGGAGGTCGAGCTTTCCTGAGCCCGCCGTCACGGCTCCACCGCGCGAACAAACAGGCGCCTTCCAGGAGTTTTCGTCCGATATGGCCCGCTATTCCATTGGCATCGACCTGGGCACCACGCACTCCGCCGTGTCCTACTTCAACCTGGAGGAGGGCAAGCCCCGAGGCGGCGCGCAGTCCATGCTGCCCGTCCCCCAGTTGACCGCGCCCGGCACCGTCGAGGCCCGTCCGCTGCTCCCCTCCTTCCTCTACCTGCCCTCGTCGCAGGAGTTCCCCGCCGGCAGCCTCGCGCTGCCGTGGAAGCCGGAGGCCAGCACCTTGCTGGGTGAGTTCGCCCGCACGCACGGCGCCAAGGTGCCCACCCGGCTGGTGTCCTCCGCCAAGAGCTGGCTGTCCCACCCGGGCGTGGACCGGCGCGCGGCGCTCCTGCCGTGGCAGGCCCCCGAGGAGGTGCAGCGGGTGTCACCGCTGGACGCGTCCGCGCGCTACCTCCGGCACCTGAAGGAGGCGTGGGACTACACCTTCGCCCGGGAGCGCGACGAGTCCGCCAACGCCCTGGCCGACCAGGACGTCATCGTCACCGTTCCCGCCTCCTTCGACGCGGCGGCGAGAGACTTGACGCTGGAGGCCGCCAAGGCGGCGGGCATCCCCAACATCACCTTGTTGGAGGAGCCCCAGGCCGCGCTCTACGCGTGGCTGGAGGCCATGGGGGAGAACTTCCGCAAGCAGGTGCAGCCTGGCGAGGTCATCCTCGTGGTGGACGTGGGCGGCGGCACCTCCGACTTCTCCGTCATCACCGTGCGGGACAACGAAGGGGACCTGGAGCTGCTGCGCGTGGCCGTGGGCGACCACATCCTGCTGGGCGGCGACAACATGGACCTGGCGCTGGCGCACACGCTGAACCAGCGGATGACGGCCGAGGGCAAGAAGCTGGACGCGTGGCAGTTCAACGCCCTCACCTACGGCTGCCGCCAGGCGAAGGAGTCGCTCTACGCCGACCCCGCCCTGGAGCGCTCCCCCATCTCGATTCCGGGCCGGGGCTCGTCCCTCATCGGCGGCACCCTGCGCACGGAGCTGACGCGCGAGGAGCTGGACCGCGTCCTCACGGACGGCTTCTTCCCGGTGACGCCCGTCAGCGAGCTGCCGCGCACCGCGCGCCGCACGGGCCTGGCGCAGATGGCGCTGCCCTACGCGCAGGACGCGGGTGTGTCCCGGCACCTGGCGGCCTTCCTCACGCGGCAGGCGCAGGCGCTCGCGGCCAGCTCGGACGCGCCGGTGGACGTGAGCGGCAAGGCCTTCCTCCACCCCACGGCGGTGCTCTTCAACGGGGGCGTCTTCAAGGCCGGTCCGCTGAAGGCGCGTGTCATGGAGGTGCTCAACGGCTGGCTCAGCGCCGACGGTGGCGCGCCAGCCAAGGAGCTGGAGGGCGCGGACCTGGACCTCGCGGTGGCGCGCGGCGCCGCCTACTACGGTTGGGTGCGTCAGGGGCACGGCCTGCGCATTCGCGGCGGCACGGCCCGCGCCTACTACGTGGGCGTGGAGACGGCGATGCCCGCGGTGCCCGGCATGGAGCCGCCCGTGAAGGCGCTCTGCGTGGCCCCCTTCGGCATGGAGGAAGGCACGCAGGCGGATGTCCCGCCCCAGGAGTTCGGGCTCGTCACCGGTGAGCCCACCAGCTTCCGCTTCTTCTCCTCGTCCCTGCGGCGCGACGACAAGGTGGGCGTCATGCTGGAGGACGTGGACTCGGAGCTGGCCGGCGGAGGGCTGGAGGAGCTGGCCCCCATCGAGACGACCATGCCGGGACAGCCCTCGGCCTTCAGTGACTTGACGCCGGTGAATCTCCAGGCGGCCGTCACCGAGGTGGGCACGCTGGAGCTCCGGTGCCTGGAGAAGGATGGCCCCGGGCGGTGGAAGCTGGAGCTCAACGTCCGCATGAAGGAGTAGAAAGCCATCCGTCAATCGGAGGCGTATGCGTATCGTTGGCATCGACCTGGGCACCACCCATTGCGCCGTGGCATCCGTGGACCCCTCGCGGGGCGCGGGTGCCGCCGTCGAGGACTTCCCCCTTCCGCAGCTCGTCCGGCAGGGCGAGGTGGCCCCCCGGGCGCTGCTGCCCTCCACCGTGTACGTGCCCGCCGGCCACGAGCTGGCCGCCGACTCACTCACCCTGCCCTGGGGTGATGACGGCGGCCCGTGGGTGGTGGGCGAGCTGGCCCGCTGGCAGGGCGCGCGCGTGCCGGGGCGGCTGGTGGCCAGCGCCAAGAGCTGGCTGTGCCACCCGGGCGTGGACCGCTCCGCGCCCATCCTCCCCTGGGGCGCGCCCGCCGACGTCCAGAAGCTGTCCCCGGTGGACGCCAGCGCCCTGCTGCTGACGCACATGGCCCGCGCGTGGGATTACGCCCACCCGGACGCGCCCCTGTCGAAGCAGGAGGTGGTGATCACCGTCCCCGCGTCCTTCGACGAGGCGGCCCGCGCCCTCACCGTCAGCGCCGCGCGCAAGGCCGGGCTGGAGAAGTTCACCCTGCTGGAGGAGCCGCAGGCGGCCTTCTACGACTACACCGCGCGCCACCGCTCGGACCTGGAGCAGACGCTCTCGAAGGTCCGGCTGGTGCTGGTGGTGGACGTGGGCGGCGGCACCACCGACTTCACGCTGGTGCACGCGGGCGTGTCCCCGGAAGGCCCCATGCTGCGGCGACTCGCCGTGGGCGACCACCTGATGCTGGGCGGCGACAACATGGACGCCGCGCTGGCGCGCCGGGTGGAAGAGAAGCTCCTCACCGACGGCCGCCGCCTGTCCGCCACGCAGTGGACGCAGGCCATCCAGGCCGCGCGCACCGCGAAGGAGGCCCTGCTGGGCCACGCGCCGCCGGAGAAGCACGGCGTCTCACTGGTGGGCGGCGGCAGCAAGCTGTTGGGTGGCACGCTGTCCACGGAGCTGTCGCGCGACGAGGCACAGGCCCTGGTGCTGGACGGCTTCTTCCCGTCCTCCTCGCCCTCGGACAGGCCGCGCCGCGCCGCGCGCATGGCGCTCCAGGAGCTGGGTCTTCCGTACGTGCAGGACGCGGCGGTGACGCGGCACCTGGCGGCGTTCCTCGCGCAGCATGCGGCGGCGGGCTTCGCGGCCCTCGGTGAGACTGCGCCTTCCGAAGGGGCCCTGCCCCGCCCCGACGCGATCCTGCTCAACGGCGGCGTGTTCAACTCGCCCCAGATTTCCGAGCGGCTGGTGGAGGCCCTCTCCGCGTGGTGGCCAGACGCGCCGCGCATCCCGCTGCTGCGGCATGAGTCGCTGGAGCTCGCGGTGGCCCGGGGCGCCGCGTACTACGGACTGGTGCGCCGGGGCCACGGCCTGCGCATTGGCGGCGGCGCCGCGCGGGCGTACTACGTGGGCCTCCAGCGCGCGGCGGACAGCGCCGAGCAGCCCGCGCTGTGCCTCATCCCTCGCGGCTTCGAGGAAGGCCAGAAGGTGGACCTGGGCGAGCGTCCCTTCTCGCTCACGCTGGGGCGCCCCGTGCAGTTCCAGCTCTACTCCACCACCAGCGACCGCATCGACAAGCCGGGCGACCTGGTGCCGCTGGCGGAGGACCTCAAGTCCCTGCCGCCCATCCACACGCTGCTCAAGGGGGCCGCCGGCAAAGTGGCCGAAGTCCCCGTGCACCTCCAGGCCGCGCTGACGGAGATTGGCACGCTGGAGCTGTACTGCGTCTCCAACGTCGCGGACGAGCGGTGGCGCCTGGAGTTCGAGCTGCGCGGCACCGGCGGCTCACACGAGCTGACCGTCACCGAGTCCATGCCCGCGCGCTTCGTCGAGGCGAAGGACAACATCGAGCGCGTCTACGGCAACAAGCCGCTGCCCATTGGCCCCAAGGACGTGAAGCAGCTCGGGCGCACGTTGGAGAAGGCCCTGGGGCCTCGCGAGACGTGGCGCGTGCCGGTGCTGCGGGAGATGTGGAGCACCCTCTTCGCGGGCGCCAGCAAGCGCCGGCGCACCGACGACCACGAGCGCGTCTTCTACAGCCTCACCGGCTTCAGCTTGCGCCCTGGCTTCGGCTACCCGCTGGATGGCTGGCGCGCGGAGCAGACCTTCAGCCTCTTCGAGGCGCTGGTGCAGCACCACACGGACAAGGCGGTGTGGACGGAGTTCTGGGTGATGTGGCGCCGCATCGCCGGCGGGCTCGACGAGGCCCGGCAGCAGAAGCTGTACGCGTACCTCCAGCCCCACCTCGCGCGGAAGGTGCCGCCGGACGCGCCGCCGCCGGGGAAGCTCAAGGGCATCCAGCCGGAGGGCCTGGAGGAGATGGTCCGCACCGCGGCGTCACTGGAGCACCTGGCGCCGGGCGACAAGGCGGAGCTGGGCCGGTGGATTGCCGCGCGGCTGAAGGCCGAGGCGAAGTCCGGTGGCCCCTGGGCCTGGTCCCTGGGCCGGTTGGGCGCGCGCGTGCCGCTGTATGGCAGCAGCCACAAGGTGGTGGACGTGGACACGGCCGAGGCATGGCTCACGCTGCTGCTGGAGCTGGACCTGCGGAAGATTGACGGCGCGTCCTTCGCGGCGGCGCAGCTCGCCCGTCTCACCGGGGACCGCACGCGGGACTTGGGCCCCGAGCTGCGCGAGCGCACCGCCCAGGCCCTGGTCGCGGCGAAGGCTCCCGAGACGTGGGTACGGATGGTGCGAGAAGTCGTGGCCCTGGAGGCCGCCGACGAGGCGCGCGCGCTGGGTGACACGCTCCCCGCGGGTCTCCGCCTGTCCTGACCCGCGCCACGCGCCGGGGCACCTGCACGACAGGCAGCCCCGCGCGCCCGCCGCCGGTTCGCGCGCGAACGGACGGTCAGCCCTGCTCCCGTCACATGTCAGCCCAGGAGCAAGACGCACCGACCGCCGCACCACTCCGGACGCTCGTCACATCGGGCGTCGCCGGATGGCGTGAGAACGGCCTCTGGGAAATGCTCCCGCCCATGCCGGCCCTGTAGAGGTCCGGCGCGTCGGGCGCTGGGCGTCGCGGTGGATCAGCCCTGCACGGCGGCGACGGGCTCGGCGGGCACTTCCGCCGGCTCGGACCGCGCGGCGGTGTCCGTCACCACCTGAAGCACGGGGGCCGCTTCGGTCACCGGCGTCGCCGCGGTTTCCTTGGTGGCCTTGGGCTTCTTGGTGCCCGCGCCCGAGCGGCACGTGCGGCACCAGGGCTGGTTCCGGATGGCGCCATCCGCCATCTTCCGCAGTCCGAACTGAGCCAGCGGCTTGAGCGTCTTGCACTTGATGCACATCAACGAGATGAGCACCTCGTGACCGTCCGCGTCGTAGACGGCGGACTTGCGACGCTTGCGCGGCTGGCCCTGCCCCGGTTCACGCTGCTTCGCCTTGTCAGGCGCAGGCGGCGCCATCATCGGGGTCACTTTGTAGAGCATGTCGGTTCCTCCAGCTCACGGGAGTCCGCACACGCAGGCCCAGGGCCACCTCGGAGCGAACACTCGCAAGGACTAGAGTAGGACCTCCGCCCTCCGTTGAAAACTGATCCCAGGCCGAAAAATCGGCCCCCGGAGCGATTTCAGTGTCCTTCCGCCGAAGGGAGGTCTCCTGTTCAATCCCAGCGGATCAGCCCCCGGTTGAATTTTCAGCCCGAGGCCCTCTCAGCGCTCCTTCTGGGGACACTCTGCTACACCCATGTAGCGAACGCGCCCCAGCGCGGGAGCGTTGAGCGTGCCTCCCTGGGCTTTCCCGTAGGCCAGCAGCGCCTCGCGCAAATCGAGCCCCTTCACCGGGGCCAGGTCCACGCGCTCTGGCGGCAGGCTGTCTGTGACGGGGCCCAGGCCGTCGCCGCCTCGCGCGAGGAAGTCCGGCAGGGCCACGCGGTAGAGGCGCTCGGACGCCAGCGGCGTGCCTCCCGTCAGCGTCACCGTCTGGAGCCGCTGCGGCCCCGGGCAGCGATTCAGCGTCAACTCCAACCCGGAGACGGCGAAGACGGAGCCCCTGTCGTTGGCGTGGGCCAGCGCCATCAGCCGCGTCAGTTCGGTCCCCGTCAGCGTGACGACGGCGAGCGTGTTGTCGAAGGGCAGCGCCTCGAACACCTGGCCGAACGTCAGCGCCCCCGCCGGAAGGTCCGCGCGAATGCCGCCCGGGTTCATCACCCCCACGTCCGCCTGGGCCGACGCACGCAACACGTCCGCCACGAGATTGCCCAACGCCCCCTCCGCCGTGTAGCCGCGGGCCAGCGGAACGGGCGCCACCAGCCCCACCGGACGGTGCTGCGCCTCGCGCGCCAGCTCCAGTGCCGAGACGAGCAACGGCGCCACCTGCGCGTCCGGCGTCACCTGCGCGCCCATGAAGGAGGCGGGCACGAGCCGCACCTCGGGCTGCTCCTTCAGGCGTCTGCCGTCACAGGTGCCGGACGCGGCGTCCACCTTCGCACACAGGGGGATGGCGGCCTGGATGCGGGTGCGCCCGGGGATGACGCGGCGGCGCTCCGGGTCCACGTACAACTCCACCACGCCCAGGGAGCGCGCCTGCCCTGTCGTCTCGATGACAGGCACGTCTCCGAAGAAGTGCCCCATGGTCTGGTGCGTGTGCCCCGCCACCACGGCGTCCACCGTCCCAGGGGGGAGCGCGTCCAGCATGTCGAGAATCTCCGCGTCTCCTCGCGCGCAGCTCGAGGTGTCGCGGGGATTGCTCAGGTCCGCGCACTTGCCGCCCGCGTGCGCCACCACCACCACCACCTCGGCCCCCGCGCGCGCAGGGAGCGGGACGCCTCCAGGGCCGAGGGCGCCAGGGGCAGGAAGCGCAGCGAGGCCACGTTGGCGGGGTTCGTCACATTGGGCGTGGACTCCGTGGTGAGCCCGAGCACCCCCACCTTCACGCCCTTCACCGCCATCAACAACGTGCCGTCGTTGCCCGTCCACGCGGGGGCCTTGCCCGTGGCGGCCTCGCGAAGGTTGGCGGACACCAGCGGGAAGCGGGCCTGACGGATGCGGGCCTTGAGCGCGCCCAGGCCATCCTCGCCGGGCCGGAGGGCCATGGAGCCCGGGCCCTCGGGGCCATAGTCGAACTCGTGGTTGCCAATGGCGGCGGCGGCCACCCCCAGGTGGTTGTACACGTCGATGACGACGGCTCCCTCCGTGAGGTTGGAGGGCAACGTGCCCTGGAAGATGTCGCCGGCGTCCACCAGCACCACACCGTCCGGGTTGTCCGCGCGCAGGCGCGCCACGTAGGCCGAGAGCGTCGCCGCGCCCCCCTCCTCCACCACCTGTCCGTCCTTCAACGGCGTGCGGTGGGGCTCCACCTGCCCGTGGAAGTCGTTGATGCCCACCAGGGTGATGCGGACGGGCTCCGCGGGCGCGGGCGCCGGACGAGGCGAAGAACCGGCACAGGCGGCGGCCCCGCACGCCAGCGCGAGGACGAAGATTCGAGAGGAACGCATGCGGGCGCGCACTTCAGCGCGGCGCGCGCCCGCTGGCAACGCGCATCAACCGCGCCGGCGGCGGCCCAAGCGCACCAGCGCAATCAAGGCCAGGAGCGCCGTGGAGGGCACCGAGGCCGAAGCACACGAGCAGCCGGAGTCCTCGGGGAGTTGCCCGCCGGGTCCGGGCGCAGGCCCCGGCCCCCCATTGATGCCTCCGTCATCCCCCGAGCCGCCATCCGTGCCCCCGTCCGTCCCGCCGTCCGAGTCGAAGCGGGTGTCGATGCGCAGCGCGGGGTCGAACGCCTCGGCCACCGCGGCCCAGGAGGCGAACTTCAGGTTCTGTGGGTTGGCGAGCGCGTCGCTGCCAGCGAACACGCCATTGGGGAAGGCCGTGTCCAGCGAAGCCGACGTGACGGCCAGGGCCACGGGGTCGTTCGCCTGGATGACACCCCCATCGTCATCCGCCAACCGGAACGAGCCCACGAAGGTCCGCGCGCGCCGCTCGTAGACGGCGAACGCGTCCGCGCCGGGGTCCGCGACCAGGATGTACCCCTCGCCGTTGCGAGCCCGGTACACGGCGACCCGGCCCACGTTGCTGGAGAGGCCGCCCGTGCCCTGCACGGCGAGCTGCTGGCCCGTGAGGTCCGCGTCCGCGGCCGCCCCGTAGCGCCACAAGCCCTGCCCCTGCTGGGTGACGAACAAGGAGTCGGTGTCCTCGTCCACCGCCAGGCCGACGATGGGCCCCGTCGTGGTGAGGGTCCGCACCAGGGTGGCCGTCACGTTCCCCTCGTCGGCCGCGAGTTGGTACTGTTGGAGGACCCCCGTCGGCGTCCCCGCGAACACGAAGAACTGGCCCGAGTCCCGGCTCTGATAGAGCGCCACAGCGGAGAACTGCGCGCCCGTGACGAAGGCCCCGGCGCCTCCGAGGCGCTCCACCCGGTCCGCCCGGTCCGGGTCCACCGTGTAGGCCACCAGGCCGCTGGAGATGACGCTGGCCGCCACCGCCAACGTCTGCTGGATGCCCGACACCCGGAAGCCATCCCGCACGGCCACGGCCGTCATCGGGCCGTCCGCCGTCTCCGAATCCAGCGGCTCGCCCCGAAGGCCGAACGTGGCCAGTCCCCCGTTGGCGTTGCTGTAGGCCGTGAGGAACAGGCTGCTGGCAGGTGCGCCAGGACTCACCCAGAGGGCCACGTCCTGAAGCACCCCGCCGGTGATGGACGGGTCGGGCGTGGACTGCGACGTCGGGGCCACCGCGACCTGCGCGGACACCGGAGTGCCCAGGAGCAAAGCCGCCAGGGCGAGGGGGGTTGGGTTGCGCATGACCGCCTCCAGGTTGAGCGCTTGGGACTCCCTAACTTGGCACGGGAGCAAAGGCTTTCAAGTAGGAAGGCACCGGGAACGGTTGGCGACAGGCGACAGCGTCGGCTAGAAAGTGCGTCTTCCAGCCAACACAGAAAACGACCATGGCGACCAAGCGCGCACTCATCACCGGCATCACGGGACAGGACGGCAGCTACCTCGCGGAGCTGCTCCTTTCGAAGGGCTACGAGGTGCACGGAATGGTGCGCCGCTCGTCGGAGGAGAAGTTCGAACGCATCCAGCACCTGCACGGGAAGATTCAGCTCCACCAGGGCGACCTGCTGGACCAGTTCTCGCTCGCGGCGCTGTTGAACCTGACGAAGCCGGACGAGGTCTACAACCTCGCGGCGCAGTCCTTCGTCCCCACGAGCTGGAATCAGCCGGTGCTCACCGGCGAGTTCACCGCGCTGGGCGTGACGAAGATGCTGGAAGCCGTCCGCCACACCCGCCCGGAGGCGCGCTTCTACCAGGCGTCGTCCAGCGAGATGTTCGGCAAGGTGCTGGAAGTCCCCCAGACGGAGGACACGCCCTTCTACCCGCGCAGCCCGTACGGCGTGGCCAAGGCGTACGGCCACCACATCACGGTGAACTACCGCGAGTCCTTCAACCTCTACGCGGTGAGCGGCATCCTCTTCAACCACGAGTCGCCGCGCCGGGGCCTGGAGTTCGTCACGCGCAAGGTCACGTACAACGTGGCGCGCATCAAGATGGGCCTCCAGGAGAAGCTGCCCATGGGCAACCTGGACGCCAAGCGCGACTGGGGCTTCGCGGGCGACTACGTGGACGCCATGTGGCGGATGCTCCAGCAGCAGAAGGCCGAGGACTACGTGGTGGCCACCAACGAGACGCACACGGTGCGGGAGCTGGTGGAGATTGCCTTCGCGCGCGTGGGGCTGGACTACGAGAAGCACGTCTTCATCGACCCGGCCTTCGTGCGGCCCGCCGAGGTGGACCTGCTTATCGGCGACCCGGCCAAGGCCAAGGCGCAGCTCGGCTGGGAGCCCAAGGTCCGCTTCAAGGAGCTGGTGGAGATGATGGTGGACGCGGACCTGGAGCGCGTGAAGGCGGGGCAGCGGTAGATGCGCATTCTCGTCACGGGAGCGGATGGCTTCGTCGGCCGGCATCTGTGCGCGCTGCTGCGCGCGGCGGGCGACGAAGTGGTGGAGGCCCACGGGCCGCGCGGGGAAGGTATCAACAGCAACGCCCTGCACTTCGACGTGGCCAACGAGGCCTCGGTGAAGGCGGCGGTGGCCGAGACGAAGCCCGAGGGCGTCATCCACCTCGCGGGCTTCAGCTCGGTCGCGAAGAGCCACCACAACCCCTCGCGGGTGTTCGCGGTGAACACCATGGGTGTGGTGCACCTGCTCACCGCCGTGCGCGAGAGCGTCCCCAAGACGCGCGTCGTGCTGGTGGGCTCGGGTGAGGTGTACGGCCCGGTGCCCGAGGGCACGCGCGCCACCGAGGACACCCCGCCGGTGCCGCTGAGCCCCTACGCGGCCTCCAAGTCCGCGGCGGAGCTGGCCGCGGTGCAGTTCCACCGCAGCTACGGGCAGGAAGTCATCATGGCCCGGCCCTTCAACCACCTGGGCGCCGGACAGGACCCCACCTTCGTGGTGCCTTCGTTCGCCGCGCAGATTCGCGCCATCGGACTGGGCACGGTGGATCCGGTGCTGCGCACCGGCAACCTGGACGCGGTGCGCGACTTCTCCCACGTCCGCGACGTGGTGGAGGCGTACCGGCTGCTGCTCGACAAGGGTGAGCCGGGGCAGGCGTACAACATCGCCAGCGGCGAGGGACGCACCATCCGGAGCCTGCTGGAGGAGATGCTGTCCCTGGCGGGCGTCAACGCGCGCATCGAGCTGGACCCGGCGCGCCTGCGGCCCTCCGACATCCCCAGCCTCGTCGGCGCGCCCGACAAGCTGAAGGCGCTGGGCTGGGCACCGAAGCTGACCGTCACGGACGCGCTGCGTGACGTGCTCGGCCCTCGCGTGCCTGGCGCGGCCTGAACCGCGGCACCCTCTTCTGCCGGGGGGCGTGAGTCAGCCGCCCCCCGCGCCACGCAGGGTCGCCCAGGCCTGGAGCCGCCGGTCCAACGCGGTGAGCGCCCACAGGTCCGCGGGATTGTCGGGCGCCACCTGGGACACATCCCGATGAAGCGCCTCGCGCGCTTCGACGACGCCCCACTCCGACAACACCCTCAGCGCCATCAACGACGGCTTGCGCTCCACCAGCGCGAGCAGCACCGCCGACACCCGCGGGCTTCGCTCGTCCGCCAGGCGCTGCACCGCTTCATGACGCGCCTCGGGCGTGGAGTCCGGCGACGCCAACACCGCCGCGAGCGCGTTGAAGCGCGCCTCGTCCAACAGGGGGCGAGGCCCCAACGGTGAGTCCCAGTGCTCCACCGTCACGCGCGTCCGACCGAAGGCGGCGCACTCCCGGCGCAAGCCGTCGTCTCCGACGAGGTCCAGCATGGGGTCCTTCGAGGGCGTTCCCCCTTCGAGCAGCCGATGTGCTCGCTCGGCGAGCACGGGGGAGGCGCCCAGCAGGTGGACGCGAAGCACCGTGGCCTCGGCCGTGGGACTCTGTTCGGCGGAAACGCGGCCCCACTTGAGGAACACCTCCGCCATGCCGTGCGCCTGGATGTACCAGCGGTACTCCAGCCACACCGCGCTCGGACGGAGCGCGAAGCGCGCGTCCTCCTGCTCGCGGAGCCTGGGAGCCCCTTCCTCCACCCCCGTGAAGCAGCGTTCCAGCAAGCCCTGTGCGTCGGTCAGTGTCATGAGAGGAGCGCCGCAGAAGACGACGTCCCGACATTGTACGGCGCTTGTCAGGGATGCGCGCCGCCATCGTTAGTGTATCCTCAACACCATCCTTTCGGAGGCATCACATGAGCGGCGCCCACTCGAAACGCTTCACCTTCTTCTGGAGGGACCAGTCTCCCTTCTCGCAGTGGCACCGCTCCGCCTTCGAGGTGGACGGCGCGCGCTACGTCTGCGCGGAGCAGTACATGATGGCGGGGAAGGCGCGCCTCTTTGGAGACACGGAGGTCCTGGCGAAAATCCTCGCCTCGGAATCTCCCAAGACGCACAAGGCGCTGGGCCGCAAGGTCCGTCACTTCGACGCAGCGAAGTGGGAACAGGCGCGCGAGCAGATCGTCTACGAAGGCAACCGCGCGAAGTTCACGCAGAACCCCGCCCTGCTGGAGGCGCTCCTGGCCACCGCTGGGACGGAGCTGGTGGAAGCCAGCCCCATGGACCGCATCTGGGGCGTGGGCCTGAGTGAAGAGGACCCACGCATCCAGAACCCCGCCACATGGCGAGGGCTCAACCTGCTGGGCAAGGTGCTCACGAAGCTGCGCGAGGACCTGCTGGCGGAACGCGCGCCTTAGAAAACGTAACGCACGGGAGCCTGGTCTTGGATGACCAGGTTCACCGCGCCCGACGCCTTGCCGAACTGCGCGCCAAAGCGCTTCGAGACGGAGGACAGGTCGAAGCGAGGCCGCGCCCGCAGCATCGCCTTGCACCTGTCGCCGTGCGCGTCATGCACCAGCACCAGGTTCGCCACCGGCGTGCCGTCCACCCCCTGCTGGAGCATCCCGTCCCACTCGAGCGAGTACGTGTGCTCGGCGCAGCCACCGCCATGCGACACCCCCAGCGTCAGGACGGGGCCCTCGACGCGCATCGAATAGATGCCGATGGAGTCCTTCTGCTCCGGCGACTTCGTCACCACCAGCGGCAGCAGGGCGCCCGGCGACGTGTCGTCCTTCGTGGGCGGCGCCTCCTCCGACGCAGACTCGACGGGCTTCGCCTCGGCGGGCGGAGCTTCCACGGGAGCCTGCGCGTCGGAGGACGGCGCCTCGCCGGAAACCTGCGCGTCGCCAGCGCTCGCGGACGGGGCTTCCATGGGCGCAGGGCCCGTGTCCTGACGGCTCGCGCAGCCCACGAGCAGCCCGCACAGCACGAATCCACTCCACACGCGCTTTCGCATACGTCTCCTTATCGCCGCAGCGCGGCCTCGTAAGCCGCCAAGGTGCCCTCGGCGGTTCGCTTCCAGGTGAACTTCGCGGCCTGCGCCTTGCCCTGCTCGGCCAGCGTCCGCCGCTCGTCCGGCGAGTGCAGCAGCCGCTCCAGGGCCCGCGCGAGCCCGTTCGCGTCATCGGGCCGGACCCTCAGCGCCGCATCACCGCAGACCTCCGGGAGCGAGCCCGCGTTGGAGACGATGGTGGGCGTCCCCAGCCGCATCGCCTCCAGCGGTGGCAGGCCGAAGCCCTCGTAGCGCGATGGAAACACGAACACCGCCGCGCGGCGCATCAGCTCGTAGAACACGGCGTCGGACTGATAGCCGAGCGAGCGCACCTCGTACCCTTCGGAGCGCAGCCGGGAGATGCGCGACTCCACGCGCCCGGCGCCGAACCAGCTCTGCCCCGCGAGCACAAGCGACACGGGACGCCCTCGCAGCCGGAGCCGCTCCAGCGCATCCAGCACCAGGTCCACGTTCTTCCGGACGTCGAGCGAGCCGGCGTAGAGCACGTAGTCCTTCGGCAGCGCGAGCGCGCGCAGGAAGTCCCTGCTGGTGGCGTCCAGCTCCGGCGCATGGACGTGGTCCACGCCATTGGGCACCACCACCGTGCGCGGCTCGACCTCCGGATGGAGCGCCAGCAGGTCCTGCCGGGTGCGCTCGCTCACGCACACCACCTGGTCCGCCACCAACAGGCTGCGCGACAGCCACAGGCGGAACTGCCAGCGGAACGCGGTGGACACCGTCTCCGGCATCAGCAGCGGGATGACGTCATGCACCGTCAGCACGTACTTCATGCCGGGCGCGCGGATGAGCGGCAGGTTGAAGTTGCCGTGCGCGTGGTACAGCGGCACGCCCGTGGACTGGAGCACGCGAGGCAGCCTCGCGAGCGTCCAGGCCGTGCGACCCGCCTTCGCACGAGGCGCCTCACCAGAGACGTTCGCCCCCACGCGGGTGAGGCGCACGCCCAGGGACTCCAAGGCGGAGGCCAGGCAACGGGTGTACAGGCCGATGCCGGTGGTCGGCTCGTCCCAGAGTGTCGCGTCGTAGGCGATAGGTCCCATGGACACGGTGCGCCTCATACCACGCGCGTGTGATAGGCAGGGCACGCATGGCGATCCACCAGTTGATACCGAGCTTTGTCCCCGGCGACGCCACCGGGCAGGCCGCGCTGCACCTCCAGCTCCTGCTGCGGCGGATGGGACATGCGGGCGCGCTGTACGCGGACGAAGTGGGGCCGGGGCTCGAAGGGCTGGCCCAACCCGCCGCCAGGCTGCGGCCCGAGCCCGATGACCTGGTCCTCTACCACCACGGCATCGCCTCCCCGCTCAGCAGCCGCCTGATGCACCTGCCCTGCCGGCGCGGCATCGTCTTCCACAACATCAGCCCCGCGCGCTTCTACGAAGGGCTGCCGCTGTCGGACGCGCTGGTCGCGGGCCGCGCTCAGCTCGCCGCCATGGCCCCCTTCGCGGACGTGGCCATCGGCGTGTCGGACTTCAACGCCGCCGAGCTGCGTGTCGCCGGCTACCGCAACGTCCACACGGTGCCCCTCTTCATCGAGCCGGAGCGCTTCTCCCGCGCCAGCGCGGACGCGAAGATGCTCGAGCAGCTCTCCGGCCCGGGCCCTGTGCTCCTCGGCGTGAGCCGGGTGATGCCACACAAGCGCTTCGAGGACCTGCTCGCGCTGCACCGGGAAGTGCTGCGGCTGCGGCCCGAGGCCCGCCTGCTCATGGTGGGCGGCTACGAGCCCGGCAGCCGCTACTTCCGAATGCTGAAGCGGCAGGCGCAGGACCTGCGCGGCGTGAGCTTCCTGGGACGGCTGAATCACGCCCAGCTCGTCGCCGCGTACCGCTCCGCCTCGCTCTTCGTCTCCATGAGCGAGCACGAAGGCTTCGGCGTCCCCCTCATCGAGGCCATGGCCGCCGAGGTGCCCGTGCTGGCCTACGCGGCGGCCGCGGTGCCGGAGACGCTGGGCGGCGCGGGCGTGGCCTTCGACCAGAAGCGCTTCGCGTTCCTCGCCGAGCTGGCGGTGGACCTCAGCGAGGACCTGTCGCTGCGCGAGCCCCTCATCGCCGGACAGACGCGGCGGCTGGAGCACTTCTCCGCCAGCACCGCGCAGGCCGCGTTCTCGAAGGCCCTGGAGACGGTGCTGCCGCGCCCCGCGCCTCGCAAGGCCCAGGCAATCCCCAAGCGCCCCAGGGTCGCCCTGGTGGTGCAGCGCTATGGGGAGGTGACGGGCGGCGCGGAGAAGCTCGCCGCACAGATGGCCGAGCACCTGGCCCCGCACTGGGACCTGACGGTGCTGACGACCTGCGCGAAGAACCACCTCGTCTGGGACAACGGGTTCCCTCCCGGCCCGGACGAGGTGAACGGCATCAAGGTCCTGCGCTTCCCCTCCACGCGGGTGCGCAACATCCGCGGCTTCAACGGCCTGTCGCGGCAGGTGTTCGACAAGAGCATCGAGCGACTGCGCGAGGAGCAGTGGGTGGCCGAACAAGGCCCCATGTGCCCTGGCTTGCTGAACCACCTGGCCACCGAGCGCGACGCCTACGACGGGTACCTCTTCTTCACGTACCTCTACGCGCCCACGGTGTGGGGACTGCCCCTGGTCGCGGACCGGGCCCTGGTCGTCCCCACCACGCATGACGAGGCCCCGGTGCGCTTCGGCATCTACCGGGACGTCTTCGAGCGCCCGCGCGCCCTGCTCTGCCTCACGCCGGAAGAGCACACCCTCATCGAGAAGTACTTCCCCCAGCATGCCCCCACGCGCGTGGTGGGCGTGGGCGTGGACCGCCCCAAGGCGGACAGCACGCGCTTCCGGGAGAAGCACGGCATCCACCAGCACTACCTGCTCTACATCGGTCGCCAGGAGCCGGGGAAAGGCGTGCCCGAGCTGCTCGAGTACCACCGGGCGCTCCGGGAGCGGTACGCCGACGCGCCGGACCTGGTGCTCGCGGGTGACACCAACATGGAGCTGTCCGGCGAGGGCGTGCGCTACCTGGGCCGCATCGAGGAGCAGGACAAGCACGACGCGCTGTCGGGCGCGCTCGCGGTGGTGGTGCCCTCCCGCTACGAGAGCCTGTCCCTGCTGACGCTGGAGGCCTTCGCCCAGTCGACGCCAGTGCTGGTGAACGGGCGCTCCGACGTGCTGGTGGGACAGGTGGAGCGCAGCGGCGCGGGCCGCGCGTACACGGACCTGGAGTCGTTCATCCAGGGCCTGCGCGAGGTGGGCGCGGAGCGAGGGCCCATGGGCAAGCGGGGCCTCGCCTACGTGAAGAAGCAGGGCTGGCCGCAGGTGGTGGCCGCCTACCGGGAAGAAATGCAACGCATCCTCGAGGAGAATCGCCAATGAAGCTGCTGGGACGGGACATCCCCGCGCGGGAGTTGATTGCCCGCATCGAGGAGCGCCTGCGCACGCGCGGCCTCCCCACCTCCGAGGAAGTGGACGTGCCCCCCGAAGGCGTGGAGCCCCGGGTGGAGCCACTGACCTTCAACCTGCACGCGTTGGAAGAGAATGCCGACGCCACGCGCGCGCTGCCGCTGCACACGCATCGCGGCGGCGTGGGCCAGGCCGTCCTGCTGGCCAAGTGGGCCTTCCGCAAGTCGTGCCAGGTGTTCATCAACGAGACGCTGGGGCGGCAGCGCGTGTTCAACGGGCACGTGCGCGACGCCTATGCGCAGCTCTCCGCCGAGGTGATTCGACTGCGTCGAGAGGTGGAGACACTGCGCGCACAGGCCGCCTCCACCAGCGCGGGCCACGCCCCCCTGCCCAAGGAGCGCCCGGCACGCCGCGAGGATGCGCCCGCAACCGCCCCGGTCCCGGCGGAGCGACCCGCGGCGCCGTCGACGCCCGTGGACGACGCCGTCCTGCCCCGACCGAGAGAGAACCGGCCCGCTTCCGCCCCTGCCCATCAGGCACGGCCCAAGAAGGTCTCGGCACCCGCCGGTGAAGTCACGCCTGCCTCGGCGCCTCGCGCGAAGAAGGGCTCAGCGCCCTCGCGGCCGCAGCCGGATGGGCAGCCCGCCAGCGCACGCGGCGGCAAGAAGCGGCGGCACAAGAAGGGCCCCTGAGCGTCGGCGCCGAGCGGGGGTGGCGGAGGCCGCCCCTTCGACGCCGTCACCAGTTGTCACGAACA
The DNA here is from genome assembly GCF_000280925.3 of Myxococcus hansupus. Classification (NCBI taxonomy): domain Bacteria; kingdom Pseudomonadati; phylum Myxococcota; class Myxococcia; order Myxococcales; family Myxococcaceae; genus Pseudomyxococcus; species Pseudomyxococcus hansupus. The sequence goes on along the minus strand of NZ_CP012109.1, from coordinate 1,838,348 downwards.
GGCAACTCCGCCTCGCCCCGGAATGCCATGCCGAGACGGCGCGTCGGCGAGAGTTCCCGTCGCAAGAATGAAACGCCGTCTCACGTTGGATAACCGAGGCGCCCCCGGGTCGGGTCTCACGCCCACCCGAGACACGACATGCTGATGCGTCCGTCGCGTTGCATTGACGGACTATCCGCAATTGTGCTGAATCGAACACGTGCTCGCCCCCTCTCTGAGTGTCACCATCCCCGCCTACAACGAGGGCCAGCGGCTCCCCCGCTTCGTCGAGGAGCTCACGCGTGTGTTCCTGGAACGGAGCGCGCCCCCGGTCGAGTTCGTCGTCGTCGATGACGGCAGCACCGCCGAGCACTCCGAACTGCAGCGCGCGAGCGTGGCTTCGGCACAGGCCCGTTTCACGGAAGCCAACGCACCTCACCAGTTCACCTACGTGGCCGCGCCTCGCAATCAGGGCAAGGGGTCGGCTATCCGGCTCGGCTGGCGGCATGCCTCCGCGGGCGTCACGTGGATGGCCTTCCTGGATGCGGATGGCGCCATCAGCGCGGAGGAGTTCCTCCGGCTGGTCGAGCTGACCACCACGCCCCTGGCGGAGAAGCTGGACGTCCTCGCCGGCTCGCGCATCCTCATGGCCGGTCGCCGCGTGGTGCGCAATCTCCACCGCCACCTGCAGGGCCGCATCTTCGCCACGCTGACGGATGCGAACTTCAAACTGCACTTCTACGACACGCAGTGCGGCGTGAAGCTCGTCCGGGCCGACCTGCTGCGTCCCCTGCTGGATGTGCTTCAAGAGCAGCGTTGGCTGTTGGACGTCGAGCTCCTGGTGCTGCTCAAACGACAGGGCGCGCGCTTCCTGGAGGTCCCCATCGACTGGGAGGACTTCGGGGGCTCGAAGGTCGTCCCGGGGCTCGACGCGGCGCGCATGTTCTGGGGGCTGCTGCAACTCAGGAAGCGCCTGGAGCGAGTCTCGCTGCCCGCGCCGCAGGGTGTGCTCCCAAGCGGAAGCCCGCACCTGCATCCGTAGTCCGAAGCGACACCGTGTAGGCGCGCATCCTCTCTCTTGTGAGGGAGACGCACGCCCCCACCCACAGTGACACGGTCGCTTGATTTCCAGAGGGCGCCTCGCGAAATAGTTCTGGATAGGCAACCGTTGCTCCAGGTTCCTCCCACACTGTTCGTGACATGCGCGCCTTGACCGACCTGCTCTCCGAACCCGCCCCTGTTTTGACCCTGGGCCTGCCAGGCTTCTCCTTCGAGGACCTCTACCGCCCCAGTCGTCTGCGCCGGCTGGCGGAGCGCTTCGACGCCCAGCTCGCCGAGGAGGAGCCCGATCTCTTCCAGGCCTTCGAGGCCTACCGCAAGTCAGGTGGCGACAGCGCCCACGGCGCCGCCGAGTCGGACCTGCTCATCCGCGTCGCGCGCCACGTGTCGCGCTTCGTCACGCGCCTCTTCCGCGTGGAGCAGGAGTTGGGACGGCTGTCCGGCAACCTCAAGGGCGAGCTGCCACTCTTCGACTTCAAGCGCGAGTTCATCACCCGCCGCGTCTTCAGGAAGGGCGCCCCGGACCGCCCCACGCTGGCCGAGTACCCCTCGCTGGACGCGCGCATGCGCCTGCTCCTCCAGTTGGGTTTTCCGGAAGCCATCGCCACGGGCGACCTGGAGCGGGGCCTGGCGGAGTCGGTCCTCTCGCTGATGGACCTGGAGCGCCTCTTCTCCAACGCGCTGCCCGCCGAACGGAAGGCCGAAGCGGAAGCACTGCGGGCACGCTGGAGCGCGCTGCGCGAGGTGCTGCTGTCCTCCCCCGAGGGCAAGGACGCCTTTGGCTCCAGCCTCGTCACCCAGGGTGACGACGCCTCGGAGCTCCAGGCCGTGCGCGCGCTGCTGTCGCTCGCGGACCGATGGACGTACGCGCGTGCCCTGCACCCGGAGACGAAGGAGCTGTTCCACGCCTGGCCCACGCACCGGATTCCCAAGCCCCTGGTGTTCGACCAGCTCGTCCAGCTCCAGCGCCCGGACAACGACTTCCCGGAGGCCACCGAAGGTCTGGCGCACCACCTGCGCCACCGCGATGGCTTCAAGCTCACCGACCGCCGTGGCACCTCGCGCGACGTGATGAACGAGGTGGACTACTGCGTGCTCTGCCATGAGCGGCAGAAGGACTCGTGCACCAAGGGCTTCCCCGCGAAGGACCCGGTCGCCGAGGGCCACCACTACAAGAAGAACCCGCTGGGCATCCCCCTCAACGGGTGTCCGCTGGACGAGCGCATCTCCGAGGCACACCTGCTCAAGCGCGAAGGCAACGCCGTGGCCGCGCTGGCCATGGTGACGCTGGACAACCCGATGTGCCCGGGCACCGGCCACCGCATCTGCAATGACTGCATGAAGGCCTGCATCTTCCAGAAGCAGGAGCCGGTGAACATCCCCCTGGCGGAGACGGCCACGCTCACGGACGTGCTCGAACTGCCGTGGGGCTTCGAAATCTACGGCCTGCTCACCCGCTGGAACCCGCTCAACGTCCGCCGTCCGTACGCGCTGCCCTATGTCGGCCGCAACGTGCTGGTGGTGGGCCTGGGCCCCGCAGGCTACACGCTGTCGCACTACCTGCTCAACGAAGGCTTCGGCGTCACCGGTGTGGACGGCCTCAAAATCGAGCCCTTCCCCGACGAACTCGTGGGCCGCAATGGCCACGTGCTGCAACCCATCCGCGACTGGTCCGCGCTCACGCGCGAATTGGACGAGCGCATCCTCGAGGGCTTCGGCGGCGTGTCCGAGTACGGAATCACCGTGCGCTGGGACAAGAACTTCCTCACGCTCATCCACCTCACGCTGGCGCGCCGCGAGGGCTTCCGCATCTTCGGCGGCGTCCGCTTCGGCGGCACGCTCACGGTGGAGGACGCGTGGGAGCTGGGGTTCGACCACATCGCTATCGCCGCGGGCGCGGGGCGGCCCACCATCATCGGGATGAAGAACAACCTCATCCGGGGCATCCGCAAGGCCAGTGACTTCCTGATGGCGCTCCAGCTCTCCGGCGCATTCAAGAAGGACTCGCTCGCGAACCTCCAGGTGCAGTTGCCCGCCCTCGTCATCGGCGGAGGCCTCACCGGCATCGACACCGCCACCGAGCTGATGGCGTACTACCCGGTGCAGGTGGAGAAGGCGCTCGCCCGTCACGAGAAGCTGGTGGCGCAGGTGGGCGAGGAGGCCGTGCTGGCCCGCCTCGACGCGGAGGAGCGCGTCACCTACCAGACCTTCCTGGAGCACGGCCGCGCGGTGCGCGAGGAGCGCGAGACAGCGAAGGCCCAGGGCCGCGCCCCGGACTTCATCAGGCTGGTGCGCGCGTGGGGCGGCGTCAGCCTCGTCTACCGCCGCGGCCTCACCGAGTCCCCCGCCTACCGCCTCAACCACGAAGAGGTGACGAAGGCGTTGGAGGAAGGCATCCGCTTCATCGAGCGCATGAGCCCGGTGGAGGCGCTGCCGGACGCCTCGGGCGCCGTGCGCGCGCTGCGCTTCGAGCGCATGGTGACGGTGGACGGCAAGCTCAAGGGCAGCGGCCAGTTCTTCGAGCTGCCCGCGCGCACGGTGTGCGTCGCCGCCGGCACGTCCCCCAACGTCACCTACGAGAAGGAATACCCCGGCACCTTCCAGCTCGACGCGCGGGGCGAGTACTTCCAGAGCCACGAGCTGGTGGAGACGGACGCCGGCTTCTCACTGGCCCCCGTGACGGCGAAGGAGGACCCGGCGGCCAAGACGGGCTTCTTCACGTCGTACGCGAAGGAGGGCCACTTCATCTCCTTTTACGGCGACAACCACCCCACGTACGCCGGCAACGTGGTGAAGGCCATGGCCAGCGCGAAGGATGGACATCCGCAGGTGGCCCGGCTGTACGCGAAGGAGGTCGCCGCGCTCGACTTCACCGACGAGGTGGCCCAGGCCGCTCGCGAGGCGAAGCGCGCCGAGCACTTCGCGAAGTTGGACGAGGCGTTCACCGCCACCGTGGTGGCCGTCAACCGCCTGACGCCGACCATCGTCGAGGTGGTGGTGCGCGCGCCCTTCGCCGCCAGCCACTTCTTGCCCGGCCAGTTCTACCGGCTGCAGAACTTCGAGCGGAACGCCCCGCTGGTGGACGGCGTGCGGCTCACCATGGAGGGACTGGCCCTCACCGGCGCCTGGGTGGACAAGGAGAAGGGGTTGATGGGCACCATCGTGCTGGAGATGGGCTCGTCCTCGCGCCTGTGCGCCGCGCTCAAGCCCGGCGAGCCCGTGGTGCTCATGGGCCCCACCGGCGCCCCCACGGAGATTGGCCACAACGAGACGGTGGTGCTCGTGGGCGGCGGATTGGGCAACGCGGTGCTCTTCTCCATCGCCCGCTCGCTCAAGGCCGCGGGGTGCCGCGTCGTCTACTTCGCCGGCTACCGGCAGAAGACGGACTCCTTCAAGCACGACGAAATCGAGGCGGGCACGGACCAGATTGTGTGGTCCGTGGACACCGGTGACACCATCGCCCCGCGCCGACCGCAGGACTCGGCGTTCCGGGGCAACGTGGTGCAGGCCATGCTCGCCTACGCCGAGGGCGCGCTGGGCCCCGCGCCGGTCATCTCGCTTTCGGAGGTGGACCGCATCATCGCCATCGGCTCGGACGGGATGATGCGCGCGGTGGCCGAGGCGCGGCACGGCGTGCTCCAGCCGCACCTCAAGCCCGGGCACGAAGCCATCGGCTCCATCAACTCGCCGATGCAGTGCATGATGAAGGAGATTTGCGCCCAGTGCCTCCAGCGGCACGTGGACCCGGTGACGGGCAAGGAGACGTGGGTGTTCTCCTGCTACAACCAGGACCAGCGGCTGGACCAGGTCGACTTCGTCAACCTCCGGCAGCGCCTGCGCGGCAACACCGTCATGGAGAAGGTGGCCGACGTCTACCTGGCGCAGCTCTTCAAGCAGGCCCCGCACCTCAAGCGCATCTGAGGCGTGGGGACCGGGCGGGTGTTCACCGGCGCGTGCCGGTGAAGACGCGGAGCATCTCCTGGTAGTTCTGGATGAGGTCCTCCTCGCGCGTCAGCACGATGTCGACGTTCGCATCGCCATAATCGCGGCGAGCGTCGGACAACTTCTGGAACGCATCCACCTGGGCGCGCATCGACGCCACCTGCTCCGCCATGCCCTGCTGCTGCTCGGGCGGCAGCCGCGCCTGGAGCGCCTCCAGCTTCTTCAGCTCCTCCTCGTACTGGAGCGTGCGCCCCAGTTGGCGCTGGCTGATGACGGCGGTGACGACCTCCGCGAGGCCGTTGACGTCCGCCTCGCTCAGCTTCGCCTCCTTGCGCGCCTCGGCCTCCGCCTTGGACTTGGCCTCCACCACCTTCAGCCCTTCGCGGGCCGCCGCCATGGCCTCCGGCGTGCCGGCATCCACCAGCGCGCCTAGGTTCTGCAGGCCCTTCAGCAGCGTCCCGTAGACCTCCAGCATCCGCCGCTGGTAGCCCACGTACGCGTCGAGCTTCTCCTTCGTCACCGTGTAGGGGCCCGCCACCACGGCGTCGTCATGGACGCCAGGAGCCTGCTCGCCCACCGCCCCAGCAGCCGGGTCCGAAACCTCCTCGGCTTTCTTGCAGCCCGAGAAGGCCATGAGCACCCACAGTCCCCACAGCACCTTGCGCACGCGCGTTCCTCCAGACGGGACATGTCAGCCCCTCGTGTATGCTCCGGCAACCTGGGCGGTCAGAGGCGTCCCGCCTCTGTCTGTCACGGTGGGGTTGTTCCGGCCACTGAACAATCGCCGCATTACCTTTGACCAACCCCGCCGCGCTCGTGTACGAACCGCGGTTCTGTCGAAAGCGGTGGAGGGAATTTGAGGCTTTTCCTGGTTAGGCACGGCGATGCGGACGCGGAGATCCCAGAGGGTCTCGGTGACGAGGCACGCGCCCTCACCGCGAAGGCCCGGACTGGCACCGCGCAGCACTTCGGAGCGCTGGCCGCGCGCATGGGCCCGGTGGGGCGCATCCTGACCAGCCCGCTGGTGCGCACGGTGCAGACGTCGCAGCTTCTCTCCATCGCCGCCAAGTTCGAAGGCCCGCTCAAGGTGCACCGCTGCCTGCTGCCCGACATGCCCGTGGGCGCGGTGGAGCCGGTGCTCAACGAGTTCGCGGACGAGAACCTCGTCCTCGTGGGGCACCAGCCGTCCATGGGCGCCCTGGCGGCGCACCTGCTCGGCATGCAGTCCTTTCCCAAGCCGGTCAACCCGGGCACCGTCATCGGGCTGGAGCGCGTGGAGGGTGAAGCCACCCCGGCGTTCAAGTTCCTGTTCTACGCGGCTCCCGGCCAGCAGGTGCTCGAAGTCATCCAGTGATGGACGAAGCTCGCTACAACCAGCTCACCTCCGCGGCGTTCAAGCGCATCCTCGCCGCCGCGGATGACCTCGACCCCGACACGCTCGAAGCCGACAGCACCGGCGACATGGTGACGCTCACCGCCGCTTCGCGGGAGAAGTGCATCATCAACACCCAGCGTGCCGTGCGGCAGATCTGGGTGGCGGGCCGGGGCCAGGGCATCCACTTCGACTACGATGCGGCCACCGGCACCTGGAAGGACGACAAGGGCCGGGGCCTGGAGCTGATGTCGTTCGTCGCGGGCGTGGTTCGCGACATCAGCGGTGTGGACCTCGTCTACCCCGGCTGAGTCCTTCCGCTCGCGGCTTCCACCCAGTCACCACCGGCGGCCTGCGCGCGGCGCAGGGCCTCTCCGGCCTCCTTCAAGAGACTCCCGAAGCTGACCTGCGCCAGGGCGCCCGCCACGGGCCCACGGCCCGGAGGGGGCTCGGAGACGGCGACGCCCACGGAGGCGCTGGCGCCCTCGAAGGCCTGCAGGGACTTGATGAGCTCGCGAAGCCGCTGGCCCACCACCAGCGCGCCGGAACGCGGCGTGTGCGGGAGGAAGACGACGAAGCGGCTGTCCGCGAAGGGCACGGCCACGTCGATGTCGCGGACTCCGGACACCAGCAGGCCCATGGCCTCGGCCAGCGCGAGCTTCCGCGCCGCGGGGGCCAGGGACGCCGCCTTCTCGGCGAAGCGGTCGATGTCCACCAGCAACACCGCGATGGGGTAGCGGTAGCGGCGGCTGCGCTTCACTTCCATCAGCATCAGGCGCTTGAGGAACTCGAAGTCCGGGTGGGAGCCCACGGACGCCAGGTCCGAGCGGGAGATGCGGCGCCCGTCCGGCACCGGCGTGGACGCCAGCGCGGGGAAGGAGCCCGACATCCGCGAGCCCGCGACAGGAGCCGGTGCCGCCGGGCCCGCGTCTGGCGCGCGCACGGCGGATTGCGCCGCGGAGGAGCCGCTGGTGCCCGGGGACTCCAGCACCGAGGACGACACGGTGGCGGGCTGCGTGGGCCCGACGCCGCTGGTGCCCGGGGACTCCAACACCGAGGGCGACGCGGTGGCGGGCAACGCCTCGGGACCGGAGGCACTGGCACCCGTGGCGTCCGAAGCGGCTGCACTGGCGGCGGCGGCGTGAGGCGCGTCGGCGGATCGGGCATCGCCAGCGACATGGGCCTCGGCCAACGGCGCCGCATTCTCGACCGAGGAAGGCTCGGCGGCCTCCTCTTCGACGATGACGCCCGTGACCACGGACGGCGCGTCTGGCTCCGGCTCCGCGTGCAGCAGCGGGAGGCCATCATCGTCAGCGGCGCCCGGCGCGTCCGCAGCCTGGGGAGACACCATGACCGCATCCCGAGCGTCGCTGTCGACCTCGGAGGACGGTGAAGTAATCGGCTCCGCGTCCAGCTCCGGAGCAAGCGCCTCGGATGCCACAGTCGCGCCAGGGAGCGGCGGAGGAACGGACGAAGCCCGCGCTCCCTCCGACGCCGTGCCCTCGTCACCGAGCGGCGACGCAGCAGAGGCCCGCGCTCCAGCGATATCACCCGGCGTCGAACCCTCCGCCGAATCCCGCGTCCCCGCGGCATCATCGAGCGGCGGAGGGGGCGGCATCCGCCCCATGTCTCCGGACAGCGCCAGCCCATCCGCGTCGTCATCGAGCGGCGGCGGTGGCGGCGGCCTCACGGGCAAGGGCGGCGGCAGCCCGCTCAGCGTGGCCACCCGCCGACGGGCCTCCTCGCGCTGCACCAGCAAGGACACGCACGTCAGCACCGTGGCGCGCTTCAACGGCCCGACCAGGCATCCGTCCGCGCCCACCTCGGCGGCGCGCGTGTCAGCCTGCTCCTCATCGGGCGAGTACAACAGCAACACCGGAGTGGCCAGGCCTTCGGCGCGCACACTCCGGCACAGCGCCTCGCCATCCAGGGCGCCCATTGCGGACGCCAGCAGGATGGCGGGCGACTGCTCCCGCACGGTGCGCAGCGCCTCATCGACGCTGCCCACCCAGGACACTGCATGGCCGGCGGACTCCAGGTAGCGGCGCAAGACGCCCGCCACCGGCGCGGAGGGCTCGGCGAGGACGATGGAGGGCATCAAACCTCCATGACCTCCTTCTCCTTCTTCTTCACGATGTCATCCACCTGCGCGATGCCGGCGTCGGTCTGCTTCTGCACCGTCTCCGTGATGCGCTTGTGGTCGTCCTCCGTGATCTTCTTGTCCTTGAGCTGCGTCTTCAGCGCCTCGTTCGCGTCGCGGCGGAGGTTGCGGATGGCGACCTTGAACTCCTCGCCCTTGTTCTTCACCTGCTTGGCGATGTCCTTGCGGCGCTCCTCGGTGAGCGGCGGGAAGGGCAGGCGAATCATCTCGCCGTCGTTCATCGGGTTGATGCCGAGGTTCGCCTCGCGCAGCGCCTTCTCGATCTCCTTGAGGACGCTCTTCTCCCACGGCTTGATGGTGATGAGCCGGGGCTCGGGCGCATTGACGCTGGCCACGCCGGACAGCGGCGTCGGCGTGCCGTAGTAGTCCACGCGCACGCCATCCAGGATGGCGGTGCTGGCGCGGCCCGTGCGGACCTTCGTCAGGTCCGTGCGCAGGCCCTCGAGCGACTTGTCGATGCGGCCCTTCAATTCGGCGACGACGTCTCCACTCATTGCTTTCTCTCCTTGAGTGCTTGCCGGTGGTCCGGACTCAGGCCCAGACCGTCTCGCTGCCACCCACCAACGTACCAATGTCCCCGTCCGCCAGCACGGCGCGGCGGATGTTTCCCCGCAGCGTCAGGTCGAACACGATGATGGGAAGCTTGTTGTCCATGCACAGCGAGATGGCCGTGGAGTCCATGACGTTGAGATTCTGCTTCAACACGTCCATGTACGTCAGCGACCGATAACGCCGCGCGGTGGTGTCCTTCTTCGGGTCCGCGTTGTACACGCCGTCCACCTTGGTCGCCTTCAGGATGACCTGCGCGTTGATTTCCATGGCGCGCAGGGAGGCGGCGGTGTCCGTGGTGAAGTACGGGTTGCCGGTGCCCGCCGCGAAAATCACCACGCGGCCCTTCTCCAGGTGGCGCACGGCGCGCCGGCGGATGTAGGGCTCGGCGATCTGCTCCATCTTGATGGCGGACAGCACGCGCGTGTGGAGGCCCTTCTTCTCCAGGGCATCCTGCATGGCCATGCAGTTGATGCAGGTGGCCAGCATGCCCATGTAGTCGGCGCTGGCCCGGTCCATGCCCTCGGTGGCGCCCGCGACGCCCCGGAAGATGTTGCCTCCGCCAATCACCAGGGCCACTTCCACGCCCGCCTGGGCCACCTCGATGACCTCGTCGGCGATTCCCATCAGGGTGGGCGGGTGGATGCCGTACTTCCCCTCCCCCATCAGGGCCTCGCCCGAGAGCTTGAGGAGAACGCGCTTATACGGGAGCGGCTTCGTCGTGTCGGAGGACATGCGCCACCGCTTCTATCCCCCGCTCCGCGAGGGATCAACGCTGGAGTCGGCCCACACATGTCACATCGTCCGCTGGCGGTCGCCAGGGGAGGGGTCATCCAGACCCAAATGGAAGGGCCGCGTCGCCCGGACACCCCGTGGTGGGGAATTTCCGGTGCGCGCGGCCCTGGTCCTGCCTGCATTCAGGCGCGCGGCCCCCAGGGGACCGCGGGGGCCTTACGCCTGGCCCAGCGTCTTGGCGACTTCGGCGGCGAGGTCGTCCTTCTTCTTCTCGATGCCCTCACCGACCTCGTAGCGGACGAAGCGGCGCACGGAGACCTTCTCGCCAATCTTGGCGGCGCGCTCGGAGATCATCTCGCCGACCTTCTTCTTGTCGTCCTTCACCCAGAGCTGGTCCACGAGGCAGACGCCCTCGTAGTACTTCTCCATCTTCCCGACGAGGATCTTCTCCAGCATCGCCTCGGGCTTGCCCTGCTGCTTCAGGATCTCCCGCTGGATGTCCTTCTCCTTGTCCAGGTTGTCCGTGGGGACCTCCTCACGACGGACGAACTTGGGGCCGGCCGCGGCGATCTGCATGGCCACGTCCTTCACCAGTTCCTGGAAGTCGGGGTTGCGGGCGACGAAGTCCGTCTCGCAGTTCACCTCGACGATGACGCCGATGCGGCCGCCATGGACGTAGGTGCCGACGACGCCTTCGGCGGCAACGCGGCCTTCCTTGCCCGCGGACTTGGCGATGCCCTTCTTGCGCAGCCACTCCTCGGCCTTGGCGAAGTCGCCGCCCGACTCGGCGAGCGCCTTCTTGCAGTCCATCATGCCCGCGTTGGTCCGCTCGCGGAGTTCCTTCACCATCTGGGCGCTCACTTCGGCCATTGTCGTCTCCTGCCTCCGCCTCTCCAGGGCGCAGCGCGCCGGGCGGAGCAATCCAAGTTCAAGGGGAAACTGCGTACCAAGGAAACAGAGGCGGCCGGGTAGCAGGCCCGTACTGGCGCCACCCGGCCGCTTCAGCACTGACGTGAGGAAGGGACGGCTACTCGGCCGCCGCCTCACCCTCGGGAGCGGCCTCGGCGGCCGGCTCGGACGCGACGGGGGCCGCGGCGCCCTTCATCTCGACGAGGGGGCCACGGCGCTCGCCGCCACGGTCACCACCCCGGTCACGACGGTCATCGCGGCGGTCGCCACGGCGCGGGCCACGGCGGTCGTCACGGCGATCACCGCGGTCATCACGGCCCTCGCGCTCCTCCTGCTCGTCGCGCTCGGCGGCGCCCGAGGCGCGGTAACGCGCGGCGCCCTCGATGCAGGCCTCGGCGATCTTGGAGGTGAACAGCTTGATGGAGCGGATGGCGTCGTCGTTGCCGGGGATGACGAAGTCGATGCCGTCCGGATCGCAGTTGGTGTCCACCAGGCCGATGACCGGGATGCCCAGGCGGCTGGCCTCGTGGATGGCGATGTGCTCCTTCTTCGGGTCGATGACGAAGACGCAACGGGGCAGCTTCGACATCTCCTTCACGCCGCCCAGGTTCTTCTCCAGCTTCTCGCGCTCACGCTCGAGCAGGGCGACTTCCTTCTTGGGCAGGCGGTCGAAAGTGCCGTCCTCGGCCATCTTCTCCAGGCCCTTCAGCCGGTCGATGCCCTGCTTGATGGTCTTGAAGTTGGTCAGCGTGCCACCCAGCCAGCGGCTGGTGACGAAGAACTGACCGGCGCGCGAGGCCTCCTCGCGGATGACGTCCTGCGCCTGCTTCTTGGTGCCCACGAAGAGCACCGAGCCACCGCGCGCGGTGATGTCCGCCACGAAGCGGAACGCCGAGCGGGCCATCACGACCGTCTTCTGCAGGTCGATGATGTAGATGCCGTTGCGGGCGCCGAAGATGTACGGCTTCATCTTCGGGTTCCAGCGCTTCGTCTGGTGACCGAAGTGAACACCGGCCTCCAGGAGCTGCCTCATCGTGATGCCACCGGCGGCGGCCATCGCCTGCTGCTGCGACTGCGTGTCCTGCGTTTCCATGTTGTCTCTCCGGTTATTCCGCCACGCCCGAGCAAACCTTCCGGCCGAAACGTCCGGGGGCGCGCCCTCCTTCGAGGAGGAACCTGCCCACGGAGGCACCGGCGACCGGCACGAGCGTGTGTGTAGTGGGTGCTACCCAGGGTGAACCACCCCCGGTCCCCATACCTCGGGGCGGGGGGTCCTTAACAGAACCCCTCCGGGCCGCGCAAGCTTCGCCGCACCGCCCGTCCGGGCGAGAACGGCGCGTGCCGCTCCCCTGCCCTGCCGCCGTCCCGGCGTGGACCGTCCACCCGGAAACGGCACCGGCGCGGAGCCCGAAAGGGGCCGCCGCGCCGGCATCCTACCCGCCGCCGTCAGAAAGCCCGCGTCCTAGACGCTGGCCTCCGTGGCGCCGTGGCACTTCTTGTACTTCCGGCCGCTGCCGCAGGGGCAGGGGTCGTTGCGGCCCACCGCGGGCTTGTTGGACGTCGCCGCCGCGGGACGGGCGGCCGCCGCCACCGAGCCCTCGTCCAGCTTGCCGTCCGCCGTGGCGCGCCCTTCGACGGCCTTCTTCTGCTGCTGGGCGAGCTGACGCTGGATGCGGGCGGCCTCTTCCGCCGCGCTGGAGGCGGAGCGGGGCTGCACGTGCATCAACTGGGTGACGAACTGCGACTTGATGGCGGAGAGCATCTGGATGAAGCCCTGGTAGCCCTCCTTCTTGTACTCCTGCTTCGGGTCCTTCTGGCCGTAGCCGCGCAGGCCGATGCCCTGGCGCAGGTGGTCCATGGCCAGCAGGTGGTCCTTCCAGAGCCGGTCGATGGTCGCCAGGTAGTTGTACTGGAGGAACCGCATGAAGTTCTCGCCGAACTCCTCCTCGCGCGCCTGGAAGACCTTCTCCGCCGCCTTGTAGATGTGCTCCTGGAGCTCCTCGCGGTTGCCCACGCCCTCGAAGTTCATCTCGAGGTTGAAGGTCTCCTTCACGGACTGCTGGAGCGCGCCGATGTCCCAGCCCTCCACGCCGCGGGTGGGCGCGTAGGTGTCGGTGAGGGACACGATGACGTCCTCCGTCGCGTCCAGCACCATCTCCCGGAAGTCCGCCCAGCTCAGGGTCCGCTCGGAGCGCGTCTTCACGCGCGTCTTCGGATCCTCCTCGTACTCCACCAGCGGGATGCCAGCGCCGGAGGCCAGCACCTGGCGGCGCAGCTTGTAGATGGTGCGCCGCTGCTGGTTCATCACGTCGTCGTACTCGAGGAGGTTCTTGCGGATGTCGAAGTTGTGGCCTTCGACCCGCTTCTGGGCGCCCTCGATGGCACGTGACAGCCACACGTGCTCGATGACCTCGCCCTCCTCCATGCCCAGCCGCTCCATCAGGCCCTGGATGCGCTCGGACCCGAAGATGCGCATCAGGTCGTCCTCGAGCGACAGGAAGAAGCGGCTGCCACCCGGGTCACCCTGGCGGCCGGCGCGGCCACGAAGCTGGTTGTCCACGCGGCGCGACTCGTGCCGCTCGGTGCCGATGATGAAGAGGCCGCCGGCGTTGTGGACCTCCTCGCGCTCCTTCTTCGTCTCCTCCTCGAGCCGGACCTTGGTCGCCTTGAACTTCTCCTCCCAGGCGGCCATCTCCTGCTCGTAGGCCGTCAGGTCCAGCGGCTGCCCTTCCGGGGCCGTGGTGGGCGGCTCGGGCGGCGCGCCCATGGCCGCCTTGGCCAGGACCTCCGCGTTGCCGCCCAGGAGGATGTCCGTTCCACGGCCGGCCATGTTGGTGGAGATGGTGACGGCGCCCTTGCGGCCGGCCTGCGCGACGATGTCGGCCTCGCGCTGGTGCTGCTTGGCGTTGAGGACGTTGTGGGGGATGCCGCGCTTCTTGAGGAAGCTGGCCACCACCTCGCTCTTCGCGATGGACACCGTGCCCACCAGCACCGGCTGCCCGTTCTTGTGGAGCTGTTCGATCTCCGCGGCCACCGCCTCGAACTTCTCGCGCTCCGTCTTGTAGACCACGTCCTGCAGGTCCTTGCGGATGGGCGCGCGGTTCGTCGGGATGACGCGGACGTCCAGGTTGTAGATCTTCGCGAACTCCTCCGCCTCCGTGTCCGCCGTGCCCGTCATGCCGGCCAGCTTGGAGTACATGCGGAAGTAGTTCTGGAACGAGACCGTCGCGAGCGTCTGGTTCTCGTTCTCGATCTTCACGCCCTCCTTGGCCTCGATGGCCTGGTGCAGGCCGTCCGACCAGCGGCGGCCCGGCATCTGGCGGCCGGTGAACTCGTCGACGATGACGACCTCGCCGTCCTTCACGACGTAGTCCTTGTCGCGCTTGTAGAGCGTGTGCGCGCGCAGGGCCTGGTCCACGTGGTGGAGCGTTTCAATCTCGCCCGGGTCGTAGAGGTTGCCCACGCCCAGCCGCTTCTGAAGCTTCTCGATGCCGTCATCCGTGAGGGACACGGAGCGGTGCTTCTCGTCCAGGGTGTAGTCCTGGTCCGGCACCAGCCCGGGGATGACCTGGTCCACCCGGTAGTACTTGTCGGTGCTGTCCTCGGTGGGGCCGGAGATGATGAGCGGCGTGCGGGCCTCGTCGATGAGGATGGAGTCCACCTCGTCGACGATGGCGAAGTTCAGCTCGCGCTGGACGTAGTCCTGCAGGCGGAACTTCATGTTGTCGCGCAGGTAGTCGAAGCCGAACTCGTTGTTCTGCCCGTAGGTGATGTCCGAGCGGTACGACTCCTGGCGCTGCTTGTCGTTCAGCTCGTGCAGCACGCAGCCCGTCGTCATGCCCAGGAAGCGGTAGACGCGCCCCATCCACTCCGCGTCGCGGCGGGCGAGGTAGTCGTTCACCGTCACGACGTGCACGCCACGGCCCGACAGCGCGTTGAGGTAGGTGGGCAGCGTCGCCGTCAGCGTCTTGCCTTCACCGGTGCGCATCTCCGCGATGCAGCCCTCGTGGAGGAACATGCCGCCGATGAGCTGCACGTCGTAGTGGCGCTGGCCGATGACACGGCGCGCCGCCTCACGGGTGAGCGCGAAGGCCTCGAAGAGCAGGTCGTCCAGCGAGCGGCCGTTCTGGATTTCCTGCCGCATGCGGTTCGTCTCAGAGACGAAGTCCTCGTCCTTGAGGGCCCGCATGCGGGTTTCCAGCTCGTTGACTCGGGTGACCTTCGAGTGGGCCTTCTTCAGCTCACGCTCGTTCTTGGTCCCAATCAGTTTCTTTAGCGTCCATTCGATCATTCGGTCGGCTCTCTCGCCGGAGAATCCTCGAAGGACGGCGGCGAGTGAAGGGAAATCCCTGGAGGTGTAAGGGAGAAACGTATGGAAACCATGTGCGTCCGCCGAAACTTCCACCCGGCTGGCCGCCCACCACGCAGCGGCTCAGAGTAAAGCGGAACCTCGTCCACGCAATGTCCCCCTCACGAAAACAACGCCGCGGCCCCGCCCGGCCTTCTCGACGCCCTCCCTCCCGACACTCCGGACGCCCTGGAGCGCCACCGAAGCAGCCAGGGCCTGCCCCCAAGGGCAAGGCCCCTGCACACACCGCGCCGCCCGCCCCCCGCGCGCCGCCCCGAGCCAAGGTCCCGGCCCTGCCCGCCAGCACGCTGGCCGCCCGCCCCGGACGGTGGCTGTGGACGTGCCGCGCCGGCTTCGAAGCCCACCTCTTCGAGGAGCTGGCCTGGGCCGGCGCCGAGCCGCGTCTGCTGGGCGAGGCCCTGGTGGAGAGTGACGCCGTGGCCGGACAGGCCCCGGCCTTCGCCCGCGTGGGCCATCAGGTGGTGGCCACGCTGACGGAGACCGCGCCCGAAGTCGTCGCCGAGGCCGCGGCCCGGGCGGTGCTGTCCGCCTCCGGACGCACGCCCTGGGTCCTACAGGTCTTCACGCCGGATACGCCCCGAGGCAACGCCCTGGCGCCCTTCGCGGAGTCGCTGGAGGCCGCCGTCGCCGCCAGGCTGCCCGCGGAGCGCCGGGTGGAGGACGCCCAGCGGGCACGCGAGGCGGGCGCGGTGCTCTTCTCGCTGTGCGTGGCGCCGGATGGGGTGACGGTGGTGGGCGCGGTGACCGCGCGCGAGGCCGTGTCCCTGGCCCCGGGCGGGCGCAGGCGCATGCGCAGGGCGGGCGACGCGCCGTCTCGCGCGGCCATGAAGCTGGAGGAGGCGCTGGACGGGCTGGCTTTCGAGCCGGGGCGCGGCGACGTCTGCGCGGACCTGGGCGCGGCGCCGGGCGGGTGGACCCAGCGACTGGTGAGCCGGGGCGCCAAGGTGGTGGCGGTGGATCCAGCCCGGCTGATGCCGGAGCTGACGGGCCACGCCCGGGTGAAGCACGTCCAGGAGAGCGCCTTCTCCTACGCGCCTGATGAACCGGTGGACTGGCTCTTCTGTGACATGGCGTGGCGGCCGCTGGAGGTGGCACAGCTCCTGGCCAAGTGGGGGCGCCGAGGCTGGGCCCAACACCTGGTGGCCAACATCAAGCTGCCCATGAAGGACAAGAACCCCATTCTGCTGCGGGTGCGCCACACGCTCACCCAGGAGGGCGGCTGGGAGGGGCTCACCGTCCGCCAACTCTACCATGACCGGGATGAGGTCACCGTCACCGCGCACAAGCTGAAGTGAGCCCCTGCGCGGAAGGTGAGGACGCGCTACACAAGGGTCGCCATGCCCTACGCGCTCGATGACGACACCGCCACCGCCCTCATCGCCCTGAACCCCTGGGTGCTCTCCCGCAGCCCCCAGGCCCCGGTGCAGGCCGCCGTGGAGGTGCTCGTCCAGGCGGAGCAGGCCCGCCGGGGGCAGCCGGACGCGAAGACGGGCGCCTTCCAGGTGCCCGCCCTCACCCAGGGGAGCCTCCTCAAGGAGGAGTACGACTTGTCCACGCACGCCCACCATGACGGGTGGCGCGTGGGCGCCGTCATCGCCGACGTGCAGGGGATGATCAACGTCAACGCCCGCTTCGGGTTCCCCACCGGCGACGCGGTGCTGCGCGCCACGGTGGAGTCCCTGTCCGCGCAGTACCCCGGCGCCAAGGTGGTGCGCATCCACGCGGACGCCTTCGCCGCGCTGTTGGTGCCCACCTCGCAGCTCACGGTGAGCGAGCACCTCGCCGCGCCCACGCGCGAGCGGCTCGGCCAGGACGTCCGGCGCGTGCTGCCCCCGTCCACGCTCGACGCGGACGTGCCCGCGTGGACGGTGAGCCTGCTGGAGCTGACGGTGGACGCGCCCTCGCACTGGCAGGTGCTGGGGACCCTGCTGTGGGCGGAGCTGGAGCGCACCCACGTCATGGAGCGCACCGGCCGCGCGCAGGGACTTCAGCGGCGGCGCATCCGGTTGGACGGGGCGATTCCGGGGCCCGCGACGCTCTACTGAGCTTCAGCTTGGGCCGGTCGGCGGAGCGGAGCCCCCTGTGAAGTACGGAGGGGGCTCAGACGCAGTGCGCCTCGGCACGCGGCCGAGGCAGGCGAGGCGCTACTCCTCGAGGATGAACTTGCGGGGGTTCTGCCCGATGCCGTTGACCCGGACCTCATAGTGGAGGTGCGGACCGGTGGACCGGCCGGTGTTGCCCACGGCGGCGATGTGCATGCCGCGCTTCACCTTGTCGCCGGCCTTCACCAGCATCTTCGACAGGTGGCCGTAGCGCGTCTTGATGCCGTAGCCGTGGTCGATGACGAGCACGTTGCCGTAGCCGCCCTCGAGGCCCGCGAACACCACCGTGCCGTCCGACGGCGAGAAGACTTCCTTGCCGTGCGGCGCCGCGATGTCCATGCCGCCGTGCATGACGCGATCAGCGGTGTAGGGGTCCAGACGCGAGCCGAAATCGCTCGTCACCCAGCCGCGCGCGGGCCAGATGGACGGCGTGGAGGCCAGCAGCGACTTCTGGTCCTGGAAGTAGGCCTGCAGCTCCTGGAGGCTCTGCTCCTGGCGGGTGGCCTCCGCGCTCAGCCGGTCCAGGCGGCCCATCAGCGCCTTGGGCGTCTCCGTGGAGGTGAGCTGCGTGAACTGCGTGTCCGTCGCCGGAGCCACGGTGCCCGCCTCGGGCTCCGTCGGGCCCATGGCCAGGTTGCGCTGGGGATCCGACAGCAGCGTCACCGCGCGCAGCTTCTGGTCGAAGCGCTCGACGCGATCCAACGTGGAACCGATGTGCTCGATGCGCTCACGCACGGACTTCAACTGGGAGCGCAGCGTCAGGTTCTCTTCGCGAAGGATGCGGTTCTCGGAAGCGTCCGCCGCCACCTGGAAGTAGTGGATGCTCGCACCCACACCCAGTCCCACCACGAGCATCAGCCCCATCCCCACCTGGGTGAAGAAGGACCGCTGGATGGTGTACCGCTTGACCGGAGCGTCGTGGTCCGGAATCACCATCAGTGTGAAGGACTTTTTCGCCACGGGACAGCTCCCTGCTTGCGTGGGACTTCTGGCGAAGCAAGCTAAGTCGCTTGCTCTCGCGCAACACCTCCCCCCGCCGCCTACCCCTCCGGCTTCGTCACCCACCGGCGTTTCGACTCGGCTGGAAACGTTGGGGCAGCTACCACTCACATTCCAAGAGTGTCAAGGTCAACAGACCCGCAGGGAGGTCTGTTGGCCACGTTCAGACTCCGGGTGCGTCAGGCTTCCACTCGAACGACGATGACGGTGATGTTGTCGTCGCCGCCGCGTTCGTTCGCGAAGTCGATGAGACGCTGCGGGACCTCATCAAAGGTCCGCGTATTCGCCACGACTTCGTGGATTTCCCGGTCCTCCATCATGTTGGCGAGGCCGTCCGAGCAGAGCAGGAAGACGTCGCCGGGCTCTGACACCAGCCCCATGACGTCCACCTGGACCTCTTCCTCGAAGCCGACCGAGCGCGTGATGATGTTCTTGTACCGGGAGTGCTTCGCCTCTTCCGGCGTAATCATCCCCGCCTTGATCTGCTCGTTGACCAGCGAGTGGTCCTCGGAGATCTGCTGGATGAGGTCGCCCCGGATGAGGTACGCGCGACTGTCGCCCACGTGAGCGAAGAAGACGTGCTCGTCGCGCACCACCAGGGAGATGACGGTGGTGCCCATGCCGGACAGCCGCGCGTCCTCCTGCGCCGTCGTGAAGATGGCCAGACAGGCCCGCTCCACGGCGGTGCGGAGCGCCTCGGGAATGGGCGAATCCTGGAGGTTGGGCACGGACAGGAAGGGGTTCTCCTTGCCTTCCCGCGCCCGGCGCATCTCCTTGTCGATGGTCTCCACGGCGATACGAGACGCCGTGCCACCTCCTGCGTGGCCGCCCATGCCGTCGGCGACGACGTAGAGCTGGAGCTCATCATCAATGAGGAAGCTGTCCTCGTTGTGATTACGTTTACGCCCGACATCCGTCAGGCCGGCGGAAATTATCTTCAAGCGGGAGGCCGCGGTCTGCCCTGCGGTGCTGGACACACCCAGGATGCTATGTGAGGCCCAAGGATGGGGCAAGGACACGGATGCACCGAGTGTACTTCACGCGGTGCGTCGGAGCCGGCCCCGGGGGCTCCCCTCCGGTCCGGACTCCCTGCGGGCTCGACTTCCCAACGCCCGGTGTGCGGAACGCACCAGGGCTTCGGCCGCCCCCAGCGCCTCGCGCGTCACCTCCACGCCCGACATCATCCGCGCCAGCTCCCGGGTCCGCTCCGCCCCAGCCTCCAGCACCACCACCTCGGAGACAGTGCGCTCGCCCTTGAGCCCCTTGCGGATGAGCAGGTGTGCGTCCGCGTAGGCCGCCACCTGCGGCAGGTGGGTGATGCACAGCACCTGACGGTGACTGCTCACGTCCTTGATCATCCGCCCCACCACGTCCGCGATGGCGCCGCTGACGCCCGCGTCCGCCTCGTCCAGGATGTAACACCCACCCCCGTCGCTGTCCGCCAGGGCCTTCTTGAGCGCCAGCAGCAGCCGGCTGGCCTCACCGCCCGAGGCCACCTTGCCGAGCGCGCGCGGCGGCTCGCCAGGGTTGGCGCTGAAGAAGAACTCCACGTCGTCCGCGCCATCCGGACGCAGGGATTCGGAGGGCGTCACCCGCACCTCGAAGGCCGCCTTGCCCATGGCCAACTGCCCCAGGCCCTCGCGCACCTGCGCCGCGAACGCCACCGCGCTGGCCGTGCGCGCACGCGTCAGCGCCGCGGCCGCCTTCCGGGCCCGCTCCTCCACCTTGCGCCGCTCCGCGGCCAGCTCCTCCAGGATTTCCTTCCGGTTCTCCAGCGTGCCCAGCTCCACCTCGATTTCGCCCTGCTTCTTCAACAGGCCGTCCAGGTGCGTGCCGTGCTTGCGGCACAGCCGCTTGAGGGCATCCAGCCGCTCCTCCACGTCCGCCAGCCGGGAAGGGTCCGACTCCAACCCTTCCACGTAGCGGTTGAGCCGGCGCTGCGCCTCCTCCAGCTCCGAAAGCGCGGTGCTCAGCGCCTGTGACACGGGCTCCAGCGTGGCGTCGCACTTCACCGCGTCGTGGACCAGCCCCAGGGCGCGCCCCACCGTCTCCACGGCGGACTGCTCCTCACCGGCCACCAGCAGCTCCGCCTCCGAGGCGTGCCGCTTGAGCTTCTCCGCGCCGCCCAGGCGCTTGCGCTCCGCGTCCAGGCGCGCGTCCTCGCCCGCCTCCGGCTCCAGGCGCGCGATTTCGTCGAGCTGGAAGCGCAGGAACTCGGCGCGCTCGCGCACCTTCGCCTCGTCGCCCCCGAGCGCCTCCATGCGCGCGTCCACCTCGCGCAGGCCCGTGTACTCCCGGAAGAAGGCGCCCAGCACCGTCTCCAGGTTGCCGTACCTGTCGAGCAGCACCCGGTGCAGCCCCGAGTCGAAGAGGCTGACGTGCTCGTGCTGGCCGGCGATGTCCACCGCCCCGCGCGTGAGCTTGCCCAGCACGCCCACCGTCACCAGCGAGCCGTTGACGTAGGCCTTGCCCCGCCCGGTGCGTCCAAGCACCCGGCGCACCAGCACCTCTTCCCCGAGGTCCGGCAGCCCCAGCTCCTCCAGCCGGGCCTCCAGCGCCGAGGTGCGCGCGAAGACGCCCTCCACGGACGCCTCCTCGCAACCGGCGCGTATGACATCCGCGTCGGCGCGCCCTCCGAGCAAAAGGCCCAGTGCATCCACGAGGATGGACTTGCCCGCACCTGTCTCACCCGTGAGGACGGTGAGGCCGGCTCCGAACGCCACCTCCACCTCCTCGATCACCGCCACGTTCGAAATCCGCAGACCCAGCAGCACGCGCGCCCTCCAATGTCCGTACGACGGCTCTGGTACCTGAACACCCTAGCAGGTCCGACTGACACTGCACAGGCGTTCGGGTTGAGCGCACGGATGGCGGGCGGGAGAGGAAGGGGCCTCGTTGGGCCCCCAACCTCCTAAGTCCTCAGATTTCCGTGAACAGCTCCTGGATGTCCTCTTCCGTGAGCGTCCGGCCCATCTCGTCACCGTCACCGCCGAGCACGCCGGCGGCCAGCTCCCGCTTGCGGCGCTGGAGCGCGAGGATCTTCTCCTCCACGGTGCCGCGGGTGATGAGCTTGTAGCTGATGACGGCGCGCGTCTGACCGATGCGGTGCGTACGGTCCGTGGCCTGGTCTTCCACGGCCGGGTTCCACCACGGGTCGAAGTGGATGACGTAGTCGGCCGCGGTCAGGTTGAGGCCGGTGCCACCCGCCTTGAGCGAGATGAAGAAGAGCGGCGGACCGTCCGGGTTGTTGTACTCGTCCACCTTCCCCATGCGGTCCTTGGTGCGGCCGTCCAGGTAGAGGTAGCGCAGGCCCTTCTTGTCCGCTTCCTGCTTCAGCAGCTCCAGCATCTCCGTGAACTGGCTGAAGACGAGCGCGCGGTGGCCTTCCGCCACCAGGTCCTCCACCAACTGGAGGAAGCGCTCCACCTTCGCGCTGGGCGGCATCAGCGTGCCGGGCGGCAGCTTGAGCAGGCGCGGATCACAGCACACCTGACGCAGGCGCATCAGCGCGGCGAGGATGGACACGCGGCTGCGCTTGAAACCCACCTTCTCGATGCTCTCGCTCACCTTGCGGCGGCTCTCGTCCAGCACCTCGCGGTAGAGCGCGGCCTGGCCGGGCTCCATCTCGCACCACGCGACGCTCTCCGTCTTCGGCGGCAGGTCCTTGGCCACCTCCGTCTTCAAGCGGCGCAGGATGAAGGGCTGGATGCGGCGGCGCAGGCGGTCCTTCGCCGTGGCGTCGTTGGCCACCTGGATGGGCTGCTCGTAGCGGTCCCCGAAGCCGTCCGCGCTGCCGAGGAAGCCCGGCATCAGGAAATCGAAGATGCTCCAGAGCTCGGAGAGGCGGTTCTCCAGCGGCGTACCGGTGAGCGCCAGGCGCGTCTCACTGGGCATCGCCTTGCACGCCTGCGCGGTGGCGCTGTCGGCGTTTTTGATGTTCTGCGCCTCGTCCAGGATGATGTAGCGGAAGCCCACCTGGGAGAGCTGGTCCAGGTCGCGGCGGACCAGGGCGTAGGACGTGAGCACCAGGTCCATGCCCTTCAGGTCCTCGGCCCGCTCCTTGCGGTCCTGACCGTGCCACACCATCGTCTTGAGGCCCGGCGTGAAGCGCTCGGCCTCGCGCTCCCAGTTGGCCAGCACGCTGGTGAGCGCCACGACGAGCGACGGCTTGCGTCCCTCTTCGTTGGCCACCTTCTGCATCAGGCTGAGCGACTGGATGGTCTTTCCCAGACCCATGTCGTCCGCGAGGATGCCGGACAGGCCGTGACGGCGCAGGAACCAGAGCCAGGACAGGCCGGCCTCCTGATAGTGGCGCAGCGTCGCCTGCAAGCCGTCGGGCACGGCCACCTTCGGCACGCCCGCCGTCTCACGCAGCTCCAGCATCGCCTGCCGCGCCTTGGCCTCGACCTCGGTGAACTCCCCCAGGTCCGCCAGCAAATCCAACGCGACGGCCTGGTGCAGCGGCAGCCGCGTGCGAGAGCGGCCCGGCAGCGCGCCGGCCTCCTCGAGCAGGTCCGCCACGCGCTTGATTTCGACCGGGTCCGCCTCCGCGAAGGAGCCGTCCTTCAGGGGCACGAAGCGGCGGCCGGACTCCAGCCACATGCGCACCGCGCCCAGGTCCACGGCCTGGTCGTCGGTGACGAACTCCGCGTCCAGGTCGAACCACTGCACGCCGCTCATGCCCACGCGGATGCGCGGCTTGAGCTTGGGGCGCAGGCGCACCTTGGGGGCCTGCACGCCAAAGCGCTCCCAGTCCTCGGGCAGCGAGGCCAGACCGCGCGCCCAGAACTCCAGCGCGATGTCGCCGCCGGCGTCGAAGGCCTGGGCCTGGGACTCGAAGCGCAGGCCCAGGTCCAACAGCAGCTTCCCGGCCGAGCGCTCCAGCTCCTCGCGGCGGCGGTACAGCTTGCGGTTGTCCCCGCCCACGCCGCTGGCGTAGCCCAGGTGCGTGGCGGTGGGGGACACCGGCACCGTCGTCTGGCCGTACTTCGCGGCGAGCTGCACCTTCACGCGCTCGGGGGTGCCCTCGAGCGTGAGCATGAAGCGAGGCTCCACCGACTCGTCCACTTCGATGTCGTCCGCCTTCAGCGCCATGCGGAAGCGCGGAAGGTGCGCGGCGAAGAAGGTCAGCACGCGGTCCAACTGGCCCGTGGGGAAGGCCATGGTCGGCTCGAGCAGCCACTTGCGCAGCAGGCGCGGCGGGAAGTCCGGCTCCACCGGGTGGAGGTTCTGCGCCTGGATGACCCAGGTGCGGCGGCCTGCCAGGAGGATGACGTCCTTGAGCGCGAGGCTCGTGTTGTCCGGGAAGAGCAGCTCGATGCGCGCGGTGGCGCCGTCCGGACGGGACTCCAGATGAATCTGGGGCCGCGCCGGCACCTCCGTGTTGATGAGCTGCGTGCCGCGGTAGATGACGCGGCGGAAGCGCAGCAGCTCCAGCGCCTCGCTCAGCTCCTCGTCCGACAGGACGATGCGCGAGTCGTAGCGGTGCTCGTGGCGCGACAGCACGATGAAGACGCGCTCGTCCGCGGGCGAGATGCGGCCCCCCGTCTGGAGCAGGCGCTTGACGTGGATGGGGCCCTTCGTCTGCGCGTCCTGACGGCGCACGTCGATGACCCACTGCCGCGCGCTGCCATTGGCGTTGCTGGCCGCGGTCAGCCGGTAGAAGAACTCGTAGTCCGGCTGAGAAGACAGGCCGAGCCAGCTCTCCACCTTGGCCAGGGCCGGGAGGCTCACCGGCTCACCGTTCGACGGCAACGGCTCTACGGGCACTTCGTCGTCAACGACGACGACCTCCCTGGACTCCGGCGCGGCGGCAGCGACAGGCTCCGCGGGGCGGGGCTGCGGCGGACCGGGCGAACGGAAGCGAGCCGCGTAGATGAGCGCCGCGGCCACCACGTGCTTGCAGTGCGGACCGCCAACGTTCCACGACGTGCAGGTGCACGTCGACGTGGCTCGGCCGTTCCCCAGTTGAAGGGCCGTCTGATACCGCTCGCCCGTCGAACTGGCGACCTGGGCGCTGATGCGGTCACCTTCACGAGTGAGGCCGAAGACGCGGCGTGACTCCGCCACTTCTCGCCCCTGCTTGAAGGTCGTGGGTTGGACTTCGGCCTTCAGGGCACGGAGCCACTGGGTGTCCTGAGGCGGGAGGATCTCTCGGATATCGGCGGTGGATTGCACGGCTGGCACAGGACCCAGGCTCCAAATCGCCAGGGAACCCGTTGAACTACCACAGCAACGAGGCTCCCGGTCGCGGGAAAAATCAATGCGTCCGCCAGCGGAATCCGCCGCCGGCATCAAGCTGTGAGAGCATCAACCCCCGCCATGGCCTGGACCGTCCGCTTCCGCGCTCCCAAAAGCCGCCCGCCTCCAGGGAAGGCATCCGGCCCGTCGAGCGGACAGTCCATTTCACCCCCAGAAGCAGTTGAACTCATTCGGAAGGTATTGGTGGGTCCCCTCACCATCCCGCCGGGGCAGCGGCCTGTCAGCCCACTGGCAGAGCGGGCGAACAGCCTGGCCCCGATGCGCCTGGCCGACCTACCCTGCCCCACCGCCTGGTGACGGCCCTTCCCTTCTCCCAGCCCGGAGCGCCGCGAATGCCCATGCCCGTCACGAGCCTGACCGACACCACCCTCGTCTCGGACCTCACGGCCCGGCTCCGAGACGTCCCCGACTTCCCCAAGCCTGGCATCACCTTCAAGGACATCACCCCGGTGCTGGCGGACCCACGCCTCTTCGGCCGCGTGGTCAACGCCATGTCAGCGCCCTTCCGGGGCCAGCACGTCACGAAGGTGGTGGGCGTGGAGGCTCGGGGCTTCATCCTGGGCGCGCCCATCGCCCTGGCGCTCAACGCGGGGTTCGTGCCGGCGCGCAAGCCGGGAAAGCTGCCGCACCGCTCGGTGGTGGAGCGCTACTCGCTGGAGTACGGCTCCGACGGCGTGGAGATGCACGAGGACGCCATCCTCCAGGGGGAGCGCATCCTCGTCGTCGACGACGTGCTGGCCACGGGAGGCACGGCGGAGGCCACGGCGAAGCTGGTGTCCCGGCTCGGCGGGGAGCTGGTGGGCTTCAGCTTCCTCCTCAGCCTCGACTTCCTCGAAGGCCCCAACCGGCTGGGCCGCGAGCGCGTGACGACACTGCTGTCCTTCTGAACGGTGCGCCGCGCGCTCCAGCGCGAGGACCGGAGCGCGCGACCTCGCGGCTACGACTCCACGGGCTCGCGGATGATGGGGCCGCAGCCCATGTGCGCCGGCATGCAGTACGGGTTCGCCGTGATGCCCGAGCAGCACACCTGCGAGCCCCCGCAGGACAGGTTCGTGAGGTTGCACCGGGGCCGACACGGCGGCGCGTACTGCCCCGCGTAGTCGTAGACACAGGTTCCGCCGTTGCCACAGCTCGAGCCGGCGGGGGCCCCTGGCAAACACTGGTAGATGGCGGCCTCCTGCTCTCCGAGGGGCTCGCGGAGCTCCGCCTCCAGCTCCGTGCCACCACACCCCGCCAGCAGGACGGCAACGGCGAGCACGCAGCTTCCCATGAGCGACTTCAGTTGCATGTGGACTCCTCCATGGCCCGGACGCGCCCGGACCCCACAAGCAGGATATCAAGCATTCGATGCATTGGCCGTCACGGGTGGACTCGCGGCCGAGCGGGAAGGCCCCCTCCGTGCCGCCTGCTGACATGCAGGCCAGCCCTGCGCACCCTCCGACGAGAATCAACCAACGCATCCACGGAGGGGACGACATGCCGGAAGTACACAGCCGCGGCGGCGCCCGCATCCGCTTTGACGACATGGGACGCGGCGAGCCCGCGCTCCTCTTCATCCCGGGCTGGTGCACCACCCGGGCGACCTTCCAGAAGCTGCTGCCCCGCTGCTCGGCATTCCGGCGGGTCCTGTCGGTGGACCTCCGGGGCCATGGCGAATCCGAGGGTGGCGACACCGACTTCGACAGCACGACGGTGCTGGAGGACCTGCTCGCGGTGGTGGAGGCCAGCGGCGCGCGGCACATCGTGCCCGTGGCCATGTCCCACGCGGGTTGGTGGGCGCTCGAGCTGCGGCGGGCGCTGGGCCCCGTGCGCGTGCCCCGCATGGTGATGCTGGACTGGATTGCCACCGAGCCCACGCCGTCCTTCCTCCACGCGGTGCGCGGCCTTCAAACCGAGCGCTGGGGCGAGGTCCGCGATGGGCTGCTGCAAACCTGGCTGGAAGGACTGGACGACGCGGCCATCCGCCGCTTCGTGCGCGACGACATGGGCGCGTTCGGAGAGGCCATGTGGGCTCGGGCCGGACGGGAAATCGAGGCCGCGTATGCCCGCGAGGGCTCGCCGCTCAGGGCGCTCGCGGCGTTCGACCCCATGCCCCTCACCATGCACCTGTACGCCCGGCCGGAGTCGCACGACTACCTCGCCGCGCAGGTGGACTTCGGCGTGGAGCACCCGGGCTTCCACGTGCTCAAGCTGCCCGCGACCAGTCACTTCCCCGCACTGGAGGTGCCCGACATGGTGGCCGCGGGCATCGAAGCGCTCGTGTCCGCGCGCGAGGTGCCCATCCACGCGGGCGCCGTGCCCGCCTGAGCGCGGGCGGAAGCGGCCCCAGCCCCCGCGCGTCCCACATGCCATCGGTGCGCTCCCGGGCGCCCCGCATGGCGACGGCGGCGCGCGGAAGGCCCCCGGTGGGATTGACGCCCGGCATCGCCCTGTTTATAAGTTGGTCAAACAACCAATAAACAGGCCGCCATGCCCCGCCCATCCAATACCGAGGAGCGCCGTCAGCAGATTGTCGCGGGCCTGCTGAAGGTCATGTCGGAGCGCGGCTACGAGCGCGCCTCCGTGGGCGAAATCGCGAAGGCGGCGGCCCTGAGCCCCGGGCTGGTGCACTACCACTTCAGTGGCAAGCAGGAGGTTCTCCTCACCCTGGTGGAGCAGCTCGCCGCGCAGGCCCGCCAGCGCGTGGAGGCGAAGCTCTCACGCGTGAAGAGCACCAGCGCCCGCGCCCAGGTGGACGCCTTCCTGGAGGCCTTCCTCGCCACGGGCGACGACGCGGCACCGAACGCCGTCGCGAGCTGGGTCGTCATCAGCGCGGAGGCCATCCGGCAGCCGGAGGTCCGCGCCATCTACGAGCAGGTGGTGCGCGCGGACCTGGAGCGGCTGACGACGCTGGTGGCGGCCGTCGCCGGCAAGCGGAAGGCCCCGGCGCTGGCCGCGGGCCTGTTCGCCGCCGTGCAGGGGTACTTCGTGCTCTCCGCCAGCGTGCCGGGACTCGTCCCCACGGGCTCCGCCGCCAGCACCGTGAAGCGCATGGCCGCGGGCCTCCTGGATTCGACGGAGGACGCATGAGGACCGCAACCAAGCTCGGACTGCTCTCCAGTCTCTACCTGTCGCAGGGCCTCCCCTTCGGCTTCTTCACCCAGGCGCTGCCCGTGCTGCTGCGCCACCAAGGGTTGTCCCTGCCCGCCATTGGCCTGGCCCACCTGCTCGCGCTGCCCTGGGCGCTCAAGTTCCTCTGGGCCCCCGCCATGGACCGGCACGGCTCGGCGCGATGGGGCCGCCGGCGCGGCTACATCCTCCCGCTGCAGTGCCTGTCCGCGGGCCTGCTCCTGGCGCTCGCGCTTCCCGATGGCACCCTGGACACGCGGCTGCTGATGGCCGCGGTGCTGGGCGTCAACCTCCTGGCCGCCACGCAGGACGTGGCCACGGATGGCCTCGCCGTGGACCTGCTCGCGCCCGCCGAGCGAGGCTGGGGCAACGGCATCCAGGTCGCCGCCTACCGCGTGGGGATGATTCTGGGCGGCGGCGTCATGCTGGCCGTGTTCGACGCGGTGGGTTGGCGCCCCACGTTCCTCGCGCTCGGGGCGCTGCTGCTCGCCGCCACCGTGCCCATCGCGCGCTACCGCGAGCCGCCCTCCATCCCGCCGCCCGCGCAGAGCCTGGGCCTGCGGTGGTGGCTGAAACGGCCGGGCGCGGCGCCGTGGCTCACCTTGCTCGTCGTCTACAAAGCGGGCGAAGCCCTGGCCACGGGCATGCTGCGCACCTACCTGGTCGACGTGGGCCTGTCGCTGACGGACATCGGCTGGATGCTGGGAGGCGTGGGCTTCACCGCGGGGCTCGTGGGCGCGCTGCTGGGGGGCGGCCTGGTGGCGCGGCTCGGACGGCGCCGGGCGCTCCTGCTCTTCGGCGGCATCCAGGCGGGGGCGGTGCTGCTCTATGCCCTCATCGCGAAGGGGCCCGCGACGCCCGCCGTGCTCACGCTGGTCTGCGGCGTGGAGCACGTGGCCAGCGGCATGGCCACCGCCGCCGTCTTCACCGCGATGATGGACGCGTGCCGTCCGGGCCACGCCGCCACCGACTACACCGTGCAGGCCTCGCTGGTGGTGCTGGCCACGGGCGCCGCCGCGGCGGTGAGCGGATTCAGCGCCCAGGCGCTCGGGTATGCCGGACACTTCACCCTGGCCGCGTTCCTGTGCGTCGCGGGCACGGGGTACGCCGCCCTCACCTTCCACCCGCCTCGGAGCCTCGCGCCCGAGGCCACTCCCGAGGTGTCGTGATGACCATCGCCGTCTACGCTGGCAGCTTCGACCCCGTCACCGCCGGCCACATGTCCGTCATCCGGCAGGCGGCCCGCCTCTTCAGCCACGTGGTGGTGGTGGTGGCCCGCAACCCGGACAAGCAGACCCTGCTGACCGCCGAGGAGCGCATGGCCCTGATACGCGAGGCGGTGACCCACCACCCCAACGTCACCGTGGCCTTCGCGCGGGGGCTCATCGTCGACTTCGCGCGCGACATTGGCGCCAGCGTCCTGCTGCGCGGGGTGCGCGGCGCCATGGATGCGCAGTTCGAGACGACCCTGGCGCAGAACAACCGCGCGCTGGCCCCCGAGCTGTCCACCCTCTTCCTGCCCGCCGAAGCCCACTTGGCCGAGGTGAGCAGCAGCGGACTCAAGGCCCGCGTGGCGCGTGGCGAGGACGTTTCGGCCTTCTGTCCACCGGCCGTCGCGGCGAAGCTTCAGGAGCGACTCGCCCCCACCCACCGGAGCCCGGCATGAGCCTGTCCTTCACCACCCTTGGCATCGGCGACGCCTTCTCCGCCCTGCGCTACTCGTCCTGCTTCGCCGTGGAGGCCGAGGACCAGGTGCTGCTGGTGGACTGCCCGCACCCCATCCGGAAGATGATGCGCGAGGCCTCCGAATCCACCGGCGTGCCCTTGGACGCGGACCGCATCAGCGCCGTGGCCCTCACGCACCTGCACGCGGACCACGCGTCGGGGCTGGAGAGCCTGGGCTACTTCTCCTTCTTCGTCCTGCAGCGGAAGCTGGAGGTGCTGGCCCATCCGGACGTCGCCCACCGGCTGTGGGCGGGCAACCTGGCCGCGGGCATGGAGTGCCTCATCGAGAAGCGCGGCGAGCCGCCCAACCCCAAGCACTTCGACGACTACTTCGAGCACACGCCGCTCTCCACGGAGTCCTCCGTGCGGCACGGGCCCTTCCTCATCGAGAGCCGGATGACGTACCACCACGTGCCCACCACCGCGCTGCGCATCCACGCGGGGGGCCGCTGCCTGGGGTACAGCGCGGACACCGCCTTCGACGAGGGCCTCATCCACTGGCTCTCCTCGGCGGACCTCATCATCCACGAGACGAACTACGGCGTGCACACGCCCTACGAGAAGCTGGCGGCGCTGCCCGCGGAGCTCCGCGCCCGGATGCGGCTCATCCACTACCCGGACGACTTCGACACCGGCGCGAGCGTCATCGAGCCGCTCGCGCAGGGCCGCCGCTACACCGTCTGAAACGAAAAAGGCGCCCGGGACACGAGGCCCGGGCGCCCGCTTCCGTCAGGCGCTACTGCGAGAAGATGACCAGCGAGTAGGGACCGATGGCGAACGACGCGTTGTGCGACATGCCGTCCTTGCCGCCGCTGTAGGCGACGGTGTTGACGGTGGCCGTGTTGCCGAAGTCACCGGAGTACCCGTTCCAGTCGCTGTTGAAGCGCGAGTACCAGGTGCCCGCGCGCGGGAAGCCGACGTTGTAGCTGGGGAAGTACGTGCCGCTGAAGTTGGCGACGATGACGACGTCGTCCCCGGGCCCGCCGTTCTCCCAGCGGTGGTACGCAATCACCTTGCCGGTGTTGTTCACGTGGTGGACGTTGACGTTGCCGCCGCGCAGGCCGCGCGTGTTGTTGCTCCAGTTGCGGCGCAGGCGGATGAGGTCGCGGTACAGCGTCCGGATGCCGCTGTAGGTGCTGTTCTTGCCCCAGTCCACGGGGTCGGTGTCCTGGAAGTAGCCGTCCTCGAGGAACTCCTGGCCCTGGAAGATCATCGGGATGCCGGGCGAGGTGAAGACGACGCCCGCCGCCAGCGTGGAGCGCTTCTTGGAGGCCCAGCTCCCGGCGTTG
The DNA here is from genome assembly GCF_000280925.3 of Myxococcus hansupus. Taxonomy (NCBI): domain Bacteria; kingdom Pseudomonadati; phylum Myxococcota; class Myxococcia; order Myxococcales; family Myxococcaceae; genus Pseudomyxococcus; species Pseudomyxococcus hansupus. The sequence goes on along the minus strand of NZ_CP012109.1, from coordinate 1,807,789 downwards.
CCCGGCCAGATCTCCTCCGGCACGCGCGCCTTGCCGTTCGCCACTTCGTCGTGGCTCTCCGAGTAGATGACGCGCGCGGTGTGCCGCCCGCTGTAGCGCTGGGTGATGGCGGTGCGCACGGCGTTCATGTCACGGCTGCCATCGTTCTGCGCGATGACGGCCGCGCGGATGGCGTGCACGAAGTTGCCGCCCCACTGCGAGTCGAAGTCCGCGCCGCCCGCGGTGTCGGAGGTCGAGGCGTTGGTGATGGCGTCACCGCCGCCGAAGTCCTCCGCGATGCTGATCTTCCAGGGCTGCGTGGAGTTGATTTCCCGGTTGATGGAGCGGAACACGCGCCACGCGTCGGGGATGGCGGTGCCGTCGCTGCCATCCTGCGTGCGCATGTACTTGGTGGCGTCCCAGCGCAGGCCGTCGCCCCGGAAGTTGTGGAGCAGGTTCATCATCGAGTCGCGGATGTACGCGCGAACCTCGGGGCGGCCGTAGTCCGGGCGCGTGTCGCCCCACGGCGTGCTCTTGCGCCAGTCGTTGTAGAAGTACTCGCCGCCGGAGCCCAGGCAGTCGCCGCTGTAGCACCACATCGGCAGGTCGCTGGGGCCGTAGTGGTTGTGCACCACGTCGAAGATGACGCCGATGCCACGCATGTGCGCTTCGTCCACGAAGCGCTTCATGTCGTTGGGGTGGCCGTAGGCGCTCTCCGGCGCGAACGGGAAGGCCGCGTTGTAGCCCCAGGAGAAGTCACCCGCGAACTCGTAGGCGGGCATGACCTTGACCATGTTCGCGCCCAGGTCGCGCACGTGGTCGAGCTTGGCGATGGCGCTGTTCCAGTTGCCAGGGCCCCAGCCGGGCGAGTCGTTGAACGTGCCGACGTGCAGCTCGTAGATGATCATCTCGTTGAAGCCCGGCGTGCTGAACTGCTGGGCGTTCCACCAGTACTCGCCGTGGTCGTAGATGATGCTGGAGCCGGTGGAGTTCTCCTGCCACGCCGAGCGGGGGTCCGCCCGCCACGCGTCGCTGCCCCACTGGTTGCGGGTGATGAACTTGTACTTCTGGCCCTTCACCGCGCCGGCGACGTCGCCGGAGAAGTTGCCGTTGAACTCGTTGCCCAGCTCAATCCAGGTGCCCCAGCCGTTGAAATCGCCGGAGACGAACACCCGGCTCGCCATGGGCGCCCAGGTCCGGAACGTGGTGCCACCGTTGTAGATGGTGGCGCCCATGCCCGGCCGCGTGGACGAGCTGAGCTGCTGGCTGATGACCGCTGTCTCTTCCGTGGAACCTTGCTGCCCCTCGAGCGCGGACTCCCCACAGCCGGCAATCACACCGGCCAGCAGGAGCGCACTCCACCTGTTGCTGTGCGTCATGGTGACAACCTCCCTTGGTCAGGGAGCGTCCTAGCAACCAGCGCGAATCCAGCGCAAACGGCTCTGCACGGAATCTGTAACTTTCCACCATACCGAGCTGCGTCAAATGTATCAGTCGGCGCTCGGGCGGCCGTGTGTGACACGCCGCGTGAAGTCCCCGGTGCTCGCCATCCACGCCTGAGTGCGATAGGCCCCCAACGTTGCGTTCCGCTCTGGGAGCGCGCTGGAGAGAGCGACGCACGATGAAGAAGAAGACAGCGCTGGCCCGACGTGAGGCCCTCCTGGCGTTGGCCGCGGTCCTGGCCAGCGGCTGCGCCACGACCTCACCGGCCACTCCCCCCGCCCCGCCGGCCGGCTCGGTGCGCCTGACGCTGCTGCATCTCGCGGACGTCTACCAGGTGCAAGCGGTCGACGACGGTCAGCGGGGTGGCATGGCGCGCGCCGCGACCCTGCGCAAGCAGGTGCTGCGGGATTCACCCCATGTGCTGACGTTGATGGGGGGTGACACGCTGTCTCCGTCCGTGGAGTCGCTGGTGGAGGTGGATGGCCAGCAGCTCAAGGGCCGCCACATGGTGGCCGCCTGGAACGCGCTGGGGCTGGACTACGCGGTGCTGGGCAACCACGAGTTCGACTTTGGCGACGACGTGCTGCGCGAGCGCATCCGCGAGTCCCGCTTCACCTGGCTGGGCGCCAACGTGGAGGACACCAAGGCCGGAGGGCTCTTCACGGGCGTGAAGCCGTACGCGGTGCGGGAGCTGGGCGGCATCAAGCTGGGCCTGTTCGGCGTGGTGCTCCCCGAGACGAAGACGACCACCAAGGCGGGCAAGGACACCCACTTCGGGGACGTGTGCGAGGCGGCCCGGGGCGCGGTGGCGAAGCTGCGCGAGGACGGCGCCCAGGTCATCGTGGCGCTCACGCACCAGACGGCGGACCAGGACCGGGCCCTCACCCGCTGCGTGAAGGTGGACGTGGTGCTGGGTGGGCATGACCACGAGGCGCTGGAGGACCACACCACGGGCACGCCCATCTTCAAGGTGGCCGCGGACGCGGTGGACCTGGGCCGGCTCACGATGGACGTGGACTCGGCGACGGCCACGGTGCGGCAGGTGGTGTGGCAGACGCTTCCGGTGACGCGGCAGTTGCCGGAGGACGCGGAGTTCAACGCGGCGATGCAGCCGTACGCGGCGCTGTTCAGCAAGCTGTCCGAGCGCGTGGGCCGCACGCCCGTGGCGCTGGATGCGCGGGCCGCCGAGGTGCGCACGCGCGAGACGAACCTGGGCTCGTTCGTCGCGGACGCCTTCCGGGCGGCGGCGGGCGCGGACGTGGCGCTGGTCAACGGCGGGGCCCTGCGCGCGGACGCGGTGCTGCCCGCAGGCGGCGTGACTCGGCGGGATTTGCACTCCATCCTTCCGTACGCGGACGAGCTGGTGGTGCTGGAGGTGAAGGGCGACACGCTGCGCGCGGCGCTGGAGAACGGCGTCAGCTTGAGCCGCGAGGACTCGCGCCCGGGCCGCTTCCCCCAGGTGTCCGGGATGGAGTTCACCTTCGATGCGGACAAGCCCGCAGGCCAGCGGGTGCTGGGCGTGACGGTGGGCGGCAAGCCGCTGGACGCGGCGGCGACGTACCGGCTGGCGACGTTGAGCTTCCTCGCCAGCGGGAAGGACGGCTACGACATGCTGAAGAACCAGCCGACCACGCCCGCGATGGTGAACGGGCACTCGCCGCTGGATGTCCTGGCGGAGGCGTTCCGGACGGGCACGCCGTCACCACACGCCCAGGCGGCGGGGCGCATCTCCCGGCGCGGAAGTGGCGCGCTGGCGCCCGATGCGCGGCAGCCTCCCGCTCCGCTCAAGTAGCTGACGGGGTGGCCCCGCGCCTCAGTACGGGAGCGACGCTTGGCATGCGGCGCCCCCGCGTTGAGCGAACTCACCCCGGCATGGGCGAGCCACTGCCTGAGACCCAGGCGCCGCTCCTGGGCGGCGTCTGACGTCGACAGCGGGCGCCCATGCCCCGCTGATGGCGGCCCACTCCAGCCGCGAGCACCGGCCTCCTCCACCGTCCAGCCGCGAAGGTGGTACGGACGCGCGAGCGAGCCGCGAACACGGGCCTCCTCCACCCTCCAGCCGCTAAGGTGGCACGGACGCGCGAGCGAGCCGCGAGCACTCCGCCGTCCAGCTGCGAAGGTGGCACGGACACGCGAGCCTCGAGAACGGGCCTACTCCACCGTCCAGCCGCGAAGACGATAAACGACGCGCCCCGCCAGCTCGCGCAGCGCGTCCGTGCTCACGCTCAACGCGCCAGCCCGGGGCAACCAGCTCATGCGCCGCAGTGGCGAGTTGGACGCCCGCACGTCCACGGGCAACGTGTCCGGCCGCAAGCCCACCGCCGCGAAGCAGCCCGCCGCGCGCGGCATGTGCGCGGCGCTCGTCACCAGCAGCAGCGACTTCCAGCCGCGCTCCTGGACGATGCGTGCGGACTCCAGCGCGTTCTCCCGCGTATTCCGGCTGCGCCCCTCCTGGACGATGCGGTCGGCCGGAATCCCCCACTGCTGGAGCTGCCGCGCCAGGACCTCCGCTTCCACCACGGCCTCGGGCCGAGGGTCCAACGAACCGCCGGAGATGAGCACCTGCCGCGCCTTGCCCTCGCGCAGCAGCTCGAAGCCTCGCAGCACCCGCTCCGCCGCCGCGTTGTACTCCGGCACGCCCGCGCGCTCCGTGGCGGCCGGGTCCAACCCTCCGCCCAGGACGATGACGGCGTCATACGTGACGCGGGGCTGGAGCGACGTCACCGCGCCCGCCTCCGTCGCCCGCATCAACCCCATGGCCACCGGCTCGCTGGAGAACGCGTACAGCACCAGCGTGCCCAGCACGCTCAGCCCCCGCGCCAGCCGCGCGCGACGCCGGCGAACCACCCCGGCCACGAGCCACAGCAGCAGCGCCCAGCTCAGCGGCGCCAGCAGCAGGTCCAGCACCTTCGACAGGAAGAGGAACACGAAAGCCGTGCGCCCCTAACGCTCGCCCCAGTGGAGCTTCTGCCGGAGGATGGAGAAGTAGGCCACCTTCGGGTTGCGCACCAGGTTCACCCGGTTGGGCGAGCGCACCACCTCGATGCAGTCCCCGCCCTGCAGGCCGTGGCCCGTCTGCCCGTCGATGGTGAGGTACGTGTCCGCCGTCTCACTGCGCAGCGTCACCCGGATGGTCCGGTCCGCCGGCACGACGATGGAGCGCTGCGTGAGCGCGTGCGAACAGATGGGCGACAGCACCGTGCAGTCCACCGACGGATGGACGATGGGCCCTCCCGCGGACAGCGAATACGCCGTGGAGCCCGTGGGCGTCGCCAGGATGACGCCGTCCGACTTGTAGGTGGTGATGGGCACCCCGTCGATGGCCGTCTCGTGGTCGGCGATGCGCGCCAGCGCACCCTTGTTGATGACCACGTCGTTGAGGACCTCGTCCTCGATGAGCGTCTGGCCACCCCGCAGCAGGCGGCACGTGAGCTTCATCCGGGAGTCCACCTGGAAGCGCCCCGCGAGCACCTGCTCCAGCATGGGGTCCAGCTCTTCCACCGGGACTTCCGTCATGAAGCCCAGGCTGCCCAGGTTGACGCCGAGAATCGGCACCCCGCGGCCGCCCAGGAGGCGGGCCGCGTAGATGAGCGTGCCGTCACCGCCCAGCACCACCATCAGGTCCGCCCGGGACACCAGCTCCCGGTCCTCCACCCGTGGCCAGCCCAATGCGTGGGCCAGGGTGCGGTCCGCCAGCACCGTCAGGTGGGGGTACCGCTCACGGATTTGAGCCGCGAGCGCTACCGCCTCGGGCTTGTCCCTCTTCGCGACGATTGCCAGGGTCTGCACGCAACCCCGGGTTCTAGTCCAGGAGGCCCCCCGGCGCGCATCTGAAATGCCGGGGTGCCCGCCTGCTGACACACGTCAGGAGGCCGCCTCGAGCGCCTCGGCGTCGTCCGCCTGGGCCACGCGGGGCTTCATCGACCGGCCGGCCACCTCGTACTGCTTGAGCAGCCGGCGGAAGTTGGAGCGGTCCACGCCCGCCGCGCGCGCCGCGCTGGAGACGTTCTGGTTGTTCTTCTCCAGCAGGGCGGACAGGTAGCGGCGCTCGAAGGCGCGCATCGCCAGGCGCTTGGCCTGGGCGTAGGGCAGATGCGCCAGGCTGAACACTTCGACGGTGGAGTCCGGCTGCGGCGCGGACTGGAAGCCCGGCGGCAGGTCCTCCACGTCGATGACTTCATTGCCCGTGAGCACCACCGCGCGCTCGATGACGTTCTCCAGCTCACGCACGTTGCCCGTCCACCGGTTGCAGGTGAGGGCCTCCATGGCGCGCGGGGAGATGCCCGTCACCTTCTTGTCGGCCTTGGACGCGTAGAGCTTCAGGAAGTGGTGCGCCAGCAGCGGCACGTCCTCGGGCCGGTCGCGCAGCGGCGGCAGGTCGATGGTGATGACGTTGAGGCGGTAGAAGAGGTCCTCGCGGAACTTGCCCTGCTCCTTGGCGCGGGACAGGTCCACGTGGGTGGCGGCGATGACGCGCACGTCCACCTTCACCGGCTCGTTGGCGCCCACGCGCTTGACCTCGCCCTCCTGCAGCACGCGCAGCAGGCGGACCTGGGTGGCCGGGGGCACATCGCCAATTTCATCCAGGAAGATGGTGCCGCCGTCGGCCGCCTCGAAGAGGCCCTTCTTGTTGCCGGTGGCGCCGGTGAAGCTGCCCTTCACGTGGCCAAAGAGCTCGCTCTCCAGCAGCGTCTCCGTCAGCGCCGAGCAGTTGACGGCCACGAAGGGCTTGTCCTTGCGCGCACTGCGGTAGTGGATGGCGCGGGCCACCAGCTCCTTGCCGGTGCCGCTCTCACCCTGGATGAGCACGGTGGCCGTGGAGTGGCTCACCGTCTCCACCAGCTTGAAGACGGAGCGCATCTGCGTGGACTGGCCGATGAGGTCCTCGAACTGGCTGCGGACCGTGAGGGCCTCCTCCAGCGCGCGGGCGCGGTCCTTGAGTGCCTTGCGCTCGGCCGCCTTGGCCACCGTGAGGCTGACCTCGTCGATGTTCTCGAAGGGCTTGGTGAGGTAGTCGTACGCGCCCGCCTTCACCGCCTCCACCGCCGTCTCCACGGTGGCGAAGGCCGTCATCATGATGACCTCCACGTCCGGGCGGTCGGCCTTGATGCCGCGCAGCAGGTCCATGCCGGACAGGTTCGGCATCTTGATGTCCAGGACGACCACGTCGATGGTGGGGTCCTTCGCCGCCGTCAGGCCCTCCACCGCGTCGTCAATGGCCACCACCGGGTGGCCCTCGCGCTGGAGAATCTGCGTCACGGCCTTGAGGACGACGGAGTCGTCATCCACGACGAGGACTTTGGCGCGCTTGACTTGGTTCACGGCAACCTCTCGAGCTGCAGGGGGATGGGCAGAAAAACGGTGAAGCGGGAGCCTTGGCCGACCGTGGTGTCCACGTGGAAGCTGCCCCCGTGGTCCTGGACGATGCGGTAGGCAATGGAGAGCCCCAGGCCGGTGCCTTCACCCGGGGCCTTGGTGGTGAACGACGGCTCGAAGATGCGAGGCAGGTGCTTCTCCTCGATCCCCGTGCCGGTGTCCGTCACCGCGAAGTAGCAGCGGTCGCCCTCGCGACCCGTCACCAGCGTCAGCTTGCCCTCGAGCGTGGGCAGCGACTGGAGACCATTCTGGAGCAGGTTGAGCACCACCTGCGCGAGCTGACCGGGGTCGCCGTACACCTTCGGCAGACCGTCCGTGAGGCCCAGCGACAGCTCCACCGTGGGCATGGACTTGAGCTGCGCGCGGAAGAGCACCGCGGCGTCCTCCACGCACTTGGACAGGTCGAAGGGCCGCCGGTCCTCCACGCGGCTGTGGCGGCTGAACTTCAGGAGGCTCTCCACGATGCGCTTGCAGCGCAGCGCGCTCTCCTCGATGAGGCCCAGCGACTCCAGGTCCGCGTCACTGCGGCCCGCGTCGCGCGACATCAACTGCGCGAAGGCGAGGATGCCGCCCAGCGGGTTGTTGATTTCGTGCGCCACGCCGCCAGCGAGCTGGCCCACCGCGGCCATCTTCTCCGTCTCGATGAGACGGCGGGTCATCGACTGCTCCTCGGTGACGTCCCGGTAGGTGCAGACGACGCGCTCGTCCCCCGCCATGGGGTAGGCGGCCACCACGAAGGTGCGGCCTCCCTGGCGGACCTCGCCGCGAGCGCCCTTGCCGCTCTCCACCGCCGCCGGCAGCGGACAGCCCGTGCACGGCTCGTTGCGGCCGAAGAGGTAGCGGAAGCACGTGGTGTCGGAGGGAATCTCCTCGATGGAGCGCCCGGCCACGTCCGCGTACGCGAGGTTCGCCCGCCGCACCGCGAAGTCGCGCGCGCGCACCACGCACAGCGGCGTCTCCATGCAGTCGAAGGACAGCTCCCACTCGCGCTTGGCCTGGCTCAGCATGCGCGTGCGCTGGGCGACGCGCTCCTCCAGGTCCGCGTTGAGCAGCTTCAGCTCCGCGTTCTGCGCCTGCGTCACCGTGTAGAGCCGCTCGTTCTCCGCCTGGAGCGCGTACTGCTCGAACGCGCTCTTCACCGTCAGCACCAGGTGGCTGTCGTTCCAGGGCTTGGAGATGAACCGGAAGATTTCGGACCGGTTGATGGCCTCTTCGATGGCCTGCTGGTCCGCCTGCCCCGTCAGCATGATGCGCTGGGCCCGCGGCGCCTGCTGCTTCACCCGGGTAAGGAAGTCGACGCCATTCATCCCCGGCATGCGGAAATCGGAGATGACGACCTCGGGGTGGAACGCCTCCACCGCCTGCAGGCCCTGCTCGGCGTCCGTCGCCGTCTCGATGTCCCAGTCCCCGCGGCGGAGCACCCGGCGGATGGACTTGAGGATGTTCTCCTCGTCATCCACCAGGAGCAGCCGCCCGCGCGGCGAAACGGCCTGTTGACCGTGGACATGTGCGGCTTGAGAACCCATGGATTGTTTCCGCCCCTAGACAAATGCAATGGCCCTGCCAGCAGAAACACCCTGCCCAACAGTCTGGAATCACGGGCCTTGACATTTATACGGTACGAAACAACACAGGGTCCATCCAGACCCATCCCCACCAAACGGGTCAAAACAGACCCCGGGTCTTTGACCCGGGCCTAGGTGCCCGACGGGCCCATGGGGAGCTGGGGATGTAGGCAGATGCGGTCCCTGCCGTCCCGTTTGGCCTGATAGAGGGCCTCGTCCGCCGTCAGGAGCAGTTGCTCCGGGCTGAGCACCGTGCGGTGGGGGAAGCTGGAAACCCCAAGAGATGCGGTGACTTGCAGGCCCGCGTCCACGTCCAACGTGAGGGCGCGCAGCTCCCGGCGGACGCGCTCGGCCACGGTGAGGGCCCCGGTGAAGTGCGTGCGGGGCAGCAGCAACGCGAACTCCTCCCCGCCATAACGGGCCACCAGGTCCGTCTCGCGCACGCCGCGCGTCAGGGCGCCCGCTACCGCGCGCAGCACCCCGTCGCCGGCGGAGTGGCCGTACTTGTCGTTGATTTCCTTGAAGAAATCCAAGTCCAGCAGGATGAGCGACAGGGCGTCGTCATACCGCTGGGCGCGGCGGAACTCCTCCCGCAGCCGCTCCTGGAAGTGCCGGTGGTTGTGCACCCCGGTGAGGCCGTCCGTGGCGGACAGCCGCTGGAGCTCGCCCACCTGGGTGGCGAGGGCCTCCATTCGGGCATGGACAGCCAGGGCGCGATGCACCCGGGAGAGCAGTTCATCCGGCGCCCATGGGTCAAAGACGACCTCAGCACCACGCCGAAGTGCCTCCACCCAAAGTGGCCGGTGCTCGGGGGGCGTGAGGAGCACCACCGGTGGGCCCAACGCACCGTCCCCCGGGGTCAGCCGCTCCAGCAGCGCCAAGGTGCCGGCCGCATCCTCGCCCGGACACAGGACGACCAAGGAAACCTCCTGCGCCAGTCTCGGCACCTCCGGGCCGTGGGCAGCGATTCGGAGGGCAAAGTCCTCCGGGCCCAGGGCTCGGGCCAAGCGTGGCAACGTCGACTGCGAGTCATCCACTACCAGCAGGGTGAAGGGCCTGGAGTTCACAGTGTCCCCGCAAAATGGTGCTTTCACGGTACCACAGACGTATGACGGAGTGCGACCCCTTCATTGGAAAAAAGCCGGATTCTCTGCTAGCGAGCCGCCAACCCCGCAGGTCCGCCTTCAGAGGTCGCCCGTGGCCCAATACCCCAGCATCAGCCTGTTCTTCCCCGCGTGGAATGAAGAGGACTACGTCGAGCGCGCAGTGAGCCGGGCCCTGGAGGTCCTGCCGGCCCTCACGGACGACTTCGAAATCATCGTCGTCAACGACGCATCCACGGACCGCACCCGAGAGGTCTGCGAGGCGCTGGCCCAGAAGGTCCCCCAACTGAGAGTCATCCACCACCCGGTGAACCTGAAGCTGGGCGGCGCGATGCGCACGGGGCTGGCGGCGTCGACGAAGGACATCGTCGTGTATTCGGATGTGGACCTGCCCTGGGACATGCGGGAGCTGGAGCGCGCGCTGCACCTGATGACGTACCTGGAGGCGGACATGATTTGCGCCTTCCGGTTCGACCGCACCAGCGAGGGCCCCAAGCGCATCGTCTACTCGTACGTCTACAACCTGCTCATCCGGTCGCTGTTCGACATCCAGATCAAGGACGTCAACTTCAGCTTCAAGGTGATGCACCGCCGCGTGCTGGAGGCCATGGAACTGCACAGCCAGGGCTCGTTCATCGACGCGGAGCTCGTGGTGAAGGCCATCCGGCAGGGCTTCCGCGTGTTCCAGATGGGCGTGGACTACTTCCCGCGCACGCGCGGCGTGTCCACGCTGGCCTCGCCGTCCGTCATCGTGAAGATGGTGCGGGAGCTGATGTCGCTCTACCCGAAGCTGCGCTCGCCGGAGCCGCCGGTGCATCCCGTGCGACTGCCGCCTTCCGTGCAGCAGCTCCACGCGGTGCCTCCGGGCCGCACGGCGCGAGGTTGAGCCCCGGATGGCGCGCAAGATCACACGGCTGGTGGTGAACGCGGACGACCTGGGGCTCCATGCCTCCCTGGACGCGGGCATCCTGCGCGCACATCGCGACGGCATCGTCACCAGCGCGACGCTGCTGGCCACGGGGCCGACGGCGCCCGAGGCGGCGGCGCGTGCGAGGGAGGCCGGGCTCGCGGTGGGCTTGCACCTCGCACTCTCCACGCGGCTTCCTCCGGCTGCGCCCGTGCGGGAAGTTCCGACGGTGGCCCCGGGCGGGCGGATGCGTGGGAGCTGGGCGGACTTCGCCCGAGCGTGGCTGACGGGACAGGTGCGCCGTGATGAGCTGGCGCGTGAGCTGGAGGCGCAGCTCGACCGGGCGCGGGCGCTGGGTGTGGCGGTGGACCACCTGGATGGGCATCAGCACCTGCACCTGCTGCCGGGCGTGCGCCCGTTGGTGGAGGCGATGGCCGCGCGGGAACGGCTTCCCCTACGCTGGCCGGATGCCCTCCCCCGCCCCGGTTGGCTGCGGACGCCGGGGCCCGCGTTGAAGGCGACGGTGCTGACGGTGCTCGCGCGCACGGCGCCCCGGGCGGGCTTGGGGGTCCGACGCGTGAGCGCGGGTGGCGTCTTCGAGGCGGGGCGCTTGGATGAAGCCGCGCTGCTCGCTGTGGTGGACGCGCTGCCGGCGGGCGACTTCGAGCTGGGGTGTCATCCAGGCGAAGGCGCGCCGCATGTTCCGGAGGACCCTGTCTGGACCTACGGGTGGCAGGCGGAGTTGGAAGCGCTGACCAGCGCCCGCGTGAAGGCGCGGCTGCACGCGCGCGGTGTCCAGCTCCACAGCTACGGCACGCTGGTCTCCGCCACGTAGAGGACATGGGGCGTGGTGTAGCCCTGGCCCAGGTCCGCCACCTCGCGCACGGCGAAGCCCGCGTCCTCCAGGTAGCGCGTCATCTCCGCTCGCGGCTTGAGCGCCATGCCGCCGCTGGCCTTCGTGCGCCCCAGCAGCGACACCATCACCCACTCCTGCGCCAGCGCCTTACGGTGCTTCCAGGAGCCGTCCCCTTCCACCTCCTTGAGCAAGAGCCGCCCGCCGGGCTTCAGCAGGCCCCGCACGGTGGAGAGGAACCCCGCCCACTTCTCCTCGGGCAGGAGGTACAGCACGTCACACACCACCACGGCGTCGAAGCGAGCAGCGGCCCCGCGCGCCAGCGTCTCCTCCACCGTGCCTTCCTCGATGCGCACGTTGGGCTGCCCCGCGAGCGCCCGCCGGGCCCAGGCCACCTTGCGCGGGTCCGGGTCCACGCCGTGCACGGTGCGACTCGGGTCGCCCAACGCCAGCAGCGCGGACAAGAGCCCGTGCCCACAGCCAATGTCCGCCACCAAGCCGCTGGGAGTCCGCGAGGCCATGGCCAACAAGGGCGCGGAGAAGGCGCGCGCGTGAACGTGAAACCGCTCGCCGACGGGAAGCCCGTCGTAACGAAGGAGGGCCTGTTCGAGGAGTGTGCTCATGAAACGTAGTAGTCCGCGCCAAAGGCCCAGGAGAGAACGAGCAGCGACGCCGCGCCCACCGCCAGCGCCCCACGCAGGAGCATCGGCCGCTCGCGCAGCAGCAGCGCCGCGGTGAGGAAGACGGGAAACGCGGACAGCAGATAGCGCCCCATGCCCATGAAGTCCTTCGTGGACCACGCCGGCAGGCCGACGATGGCCAGCACGTACACGGCATACCCCCAGCCGAGCAGCTTGCGCGTGGGCCACACCAGCGCCAGCGCCAACACCGTGAAGAAGGCGTGCACCGCCAGCCGGAACGCCTCGCGCTTGTCCTGCGGCGCGAGCACCACGCGCTCGAACCAGCGCACCTTCAACCACGTGTGCCAGCCCGGAACCTGCTCCCAGCCCGGCGCGCCCTGCACCTTCACGAAGGCCACCGGGTCACCGAACTGGTGCCACAGGAAGAGCATGTACGCGCCAAAGCCCAGGCCCGACAGCACCGGCAGGAAATCCACCGCGCTCCACTTCTCCCCGCGCGCGTGCTTCCACTCCAGGCGACGCACGAGCAGCCCCAGCACCACCGCGGGCGCCACGGGCCGGGCCGCCGTGGCCACCGCAGCCACCAGTACCGCGGGCATCAAGTGCCCCTTCTCCAGCAGGAGGAACGCCGCCACCACCAACAGGACGAACAGCGCGTCCGAGTACATGGCGCCGTAGAAGTAGAACGTGAAGGGGTAGCAGGCCATCAGCAGGCCGGCCTTCAGCGCGGTGTCCTCGTCCGTGAGCGTGCGCGCCCAGCGCGTGAAGAGAATCAGCGCCAGCGGGCCGCACAACAGCGTGATGAACACACCGGACTGGTAGACGTTGAGCCCCAGCGTCTCCACCGCGCGGATGAGCAGCGGATAGAGCGGGAAGAACGCCACCGAGCTCTGCTGCCCCGGCGCGAACTGGTAGCCCTCCTGGGCAATCCGCATGTACCAGCTCGAGTCCCAGGCCACCCAGCCCATGGTGAAGTACTCGTCGAGCCGGACCACGGGGTTGCTGGGGTCCTTGTGGAAGAAGCGCCAGGCCCCCGCGGTGGCGGCGGCGCCACAGGCCACCACGGCCGCGAGGACGAACTGGGCGATGCTGCGGGACGCGGAGCGTGCCATTCGGGCCGGGAGGCTCGGGCCAATGGCGGGCTCCAGTCAACCCGGGAGTCCTTGATACGCCGGACTCCCGGGAGCGACACCGGACGGCTCAGCGCGGGTAGAACGTCTTGCCCGCCTTCACCATCTCCACCAGGAGTGGCGCGGGGATGAACCGCTCCCCGAGCTTGTCGTGGAAGTGCTCCAGCTTGCGCAGCACCTCGGCGGGGCCGCGGCTGTCCACGTAGTGGAAGGGGCCACCCAGGAACGGCGGGAAGCCCAGGCCGAAGATGGCGCCCACGTCACCGTCCCGCGCGCTGCGGAGGATGCCCTCGCCCAGGCAGCGGATGGCCTCGTTGACCATCTGCAGCACCACGCGCTCCGCCATCTCCGCGCGATCGAAGGAGCGGCGCTCCGTGCCGTGCGGGAGCAGCGCGTAGATAGAGGGGTCCACGTCCTGCTTCTTCCCGTCCTCGTACAGGTAGAAGCCCTTCTCCGACTTGCGCCCCAGGCGGCCGTCGGCCACCACCTTCTCCAAGGCCTTGGGCGCCGCCATGCGCTTGCCGAAGGCGGCCTCCATGATGGGGCCCACCTTCTGCGCCACGTCGATGCCCACCTCGTCCAGGAGGGTAATCGGGCCCACCGGGAAGCCGAACTCGACCAGGGCCTTGTCCAGCTCCGCGATGTCCGCGCCCTCGCCCAGCAGGTACGCGGCCTCGTTCATGTACGGAGCGAGGATGCGCGAGGTGTAGAAGCCCGGGCCGTCGTTGACGACGATGACCGTCTTGCCCTGCTTGCGCCCCACCTCGACACAGGTGGCCGTCACCCAGTCCTCGGTGCCCGCGTGGGTGATGATCTCCAAGAGCGGCATCTTGTGGACGGGGCTGAAGTAATGCATCCCGATGACCTGCCCCGGCCGCCGGCTGCCCTTCGCCAGGTCCGTAATCGGCAGGCTCGAGGTGTTGGACGCGAAGATGGTCTGCTCGCCCGTGACGGCCTCCACCTCCGCGATGACGCGGTGCTTGAGCTTGAGGTCCTCGAACACCGCCTCGATGACGAGGTCCGCCGACTTGAAGCCGCTGTAGTCCGTGCCCGCCGTCACCACCGCCGACTTCGCCGTGGCCTCGCGGCGCGTGAGCGAGCGCCGCTTCACGCGCTCGTCCAGGATGGTCTGCACCTGCTTCATGGCCCGGCCCACGCCCGCGTCGTCCTTGTCCTTCACGCGCACGGGCACGCCCTGGAGCACGCTGGCGACATAGGCGATGCCGCCGCCCATCAACCCGCCGCCCAGCACCGCCACCTTCTTCACCTCGCGCGGCTTCGCGTCGGGGTTGGACGTTCCGTTCTCCTTCTTCAGCGCCGTGGTGGCGAAGAAGATTTCGACCAGCCGCTTGGAGACGTCCGACACCACCAGCTCGCCAAAGGCCTTGGCCTCGGCCTCCTGGCCCGCCTTGTGGCCGGACTCCAGCCCCACGCGGATGACCTGGAGCGCCTTCTCCGGCGCGGGGAACTTGCCGCGCGTCTTCTTCAGGAGCTGCTTGCGCGCCTGGTCGAAGAGGACCTTGCGGCCCAGCGGGTTGTCCTCCAGCGCCACCTCCGCCCACAGCTCCTTGTTGGCCAGCCCCTGGAGGAAGCCCGCCAGCCCCTTGGCCTTGCCACCCCGGGCCACGCCCTTGAAGCCCTGACCGTGGCGGCGCTCCACCTTCAGCTTGCCCTCGGCCAGCTCCTTCGCGCGCCGCACCGCGATGTCGCGGAGGATGGGCACCGGCACCACTTCATCCACGACGCCCAGCTTCTTCGCCTTCGCGGGCTTGAGGCTCTTGCCGGTGAGGATGAGGTCCAACGCCGCCTGCACGCCAATCAGCGCCGGCAGTCGCTGCGTGCCACCCGCGCCCGGAATCAGGCCGAGCTGCACCTCCGGCAAGCCCAGCGACGTCTTCGGGCTGTCGGTGGCGATGCGGTAGTCACACGCCAGCGCCCACTCCAGGCCGCCGCCCAGACATGCGCCGTGGATGGCCGCGACGACGGGCTTGGGGAAGGCGTCCAGCTTGTCGAAGCCCTCCTGCCCGTTGCGGCTGATGGCGGTGGCCTCCTCCGCCGTCTTGATGGTCTGCAGGAAGTCGATCTTCGCCCCGGCGACGAACGAGTCCTTCTTGCCGGACGTGAAGACGACGGCCTTCACCTCGGGCTCCCGCTCCGCGCGCGACATGACGCGCAGGAAGGCCTCGCCCGTCTCCGGCGACAGCGTGTTCACCGGGGAGTCCGGCAAATCGAAGGTGATGACGGCGACGCCGCCCTCCACCTGGTACGAGAAGCCCTGCTTCGCCTCGAGCTCTTCCACCTTGGTGGCCATCACGCACGCTCCAGGATGACGACGGCGCCCAGGCCGCCCGCCGCGCAGACGGTGCACATCACCGTGTTCTTGTTCCGACGCTTCAGCTCGTTGAGGGCCTGGGTGACGATGCGCGCCCCCGTGGCCCCGAAGGGATGGCCAATGGCGATGGAGCCGCCCGTGACGTTCAGCCGCTCGCGGTCGATTTCCCCCACCGGCGCGCTCCAGCCCGCCTTCTTCGCGAAGGCCGGCGACGCCAGCGCCTGGATGTTGCTGGCCACCTGCGCGGCGAAGGCCTCGTGCATCTCCACCAGGTCGATGTCCGCCAGCTTCATGCCCGCGCGCTTGAGCGCCGTGGGCACCGCGTAGGCCGGCCCCTGGAGCAACTGGTCGCCCGGGTCCGTGGCCGCGTAGGCGTGGCTGCGCAAGAAGCCCAGCGGCTCGTAGCCCAGCGCGCGCGCCTTCTCCTCGCTCATCAGCAGCAGCGCCGCCGCGCCGTCCGTCAGCGGCGACGCGTTGCCCGCCGTAATCGTGCCGTACTTGCGGTCGAAGGCCGGCTTGAGCTGGCCCAGGGCCTCCATGCTGGAGTCCTCACGGACGATGTTGTCGCGCTCGGCCGTCTTGTCGAACTTCGGCGGCACCACGACACGCATCACCTCGTTGTCGAACAGGCCGTCCTTCCACGCCTTGGCCGCGTTGCGGTGCGAGTTGTACGCGATGCGGTCCTGCTCCTCGCGGGAGATGCCGTTCTCCTTGGCCATCTTCTCCGCGCTCTCGCCCATCGTCATGCCGGTGGAGTACTCGGCGATGGCCGGGGGCACCGGCAGCAGGTCCTTCGCCTTGAGGCGCTGGAAGGGCTTGAGCTTGTCCGGCAGCGAGCGCCCCTTGGACGCCGCCACCAGCGCGTGGGCCAGCGGCCGGCTGGTGAAGATGGGCGCGTCCGACATGGACTCGGTGCCGCCGGCGATGATGACGTCCGCCTCGCCCGTGGCAATCGCGTTGGCCGCCGTCGTCATCGCCTGGATGGACGTGGCGCACGCGCGCGACACCGTGAAGGCGTCAATCTTCTTGGGCAGCCCCGCCGCGATGACGACCTCGCGGGCAATGGACGGCGCCGTCAGCGTAGGGATGACCTGGCCGAACACCACCTGGTCGATGAGGTTCGGGTCCAGGTCCGTCTTCTGCACCAGCTCCTGGACCACCATGCGGCCCAGGTCCAACGCCGTCAGCCCGGAGAAGACGGAGCCCGCCTTCACGAACGGGGTCCGCAGGCCACGGACGATGGCCACCCTTCGGGGGCCGTTGCGCTTCTCGCTTGCCATGTGTGCCTCACCTCCAGCGAAGTCGGGAGGCGGGCATCTAACGAGCGACAATGCGTCGCGTCAATCGTCCGTTGATTCAAAAATCAATCGGTGGACACTCCCCACGGGAGGCTGCCCGTGGGGGGTGAAAGCGACCCTACCCCCCCAGCGTGCCCTGGCGCAGCGCCACGCCGTGGCGGTGGACGGCCTCCACCAGGAACTTCGCGGCGTCGGGGTCCGTGGGCGGGAGGATGCCGTGGCCCAGGTTGAAGATGTGCCCCACGGGGCCCGCGCGGCGGAGGATGTCCTTCACGCGGCCGTCCAGCTCCTCGCGGGGGAGGAACAGGTGCAGCGGGTCCAGGTTGCCCTGAATCGCCACGTCCGGGCCCAGCACCTTCCGGCCCTCGTCCGCGGGCAGCGTCCAGTCCAGGCCCACCACGTCCGCGCCGGTGCTCTTGAGGAGCTGCAGGTGCGTGGACATGCCCACGCCGAACACGATGACGGGCACGCCGGTGGCCTTCAGCTCGGACACCATGCGCTTGAGGTAGGGGATGCAGAAGCGCTCGTAGTCCCACGGCGACAGCTCACCGCCCCACGAGTCGAAAATCTGGACGATGCTCGCGCCCGCCTCCACCTGCATCTTCAGGTAGGGGATGAGCGTGTCGGTGAGCTTTCCGAAGAGGCGGTGCGCCAGCTCGGGCTGCTCGAACATCAGCCGCTTGATGAGGATGTAGCTCTTGGAGCCGCCGCCCTCGACCATGTACGCGGCCAGGGTGAAGGGCGCGCCCGCGAAGCCGATGACGGGCACCGAGTCGTTCAGCGCCTTGCGCGTGCGGCGGATGGCCTCGGCCACGAAGCCGGTGCCCTCCACGGGGTCGGGCACGCCCAGCTTGTCGATGTCCGCGGCGCTGCGCACGGGGTTGGGGAAGTGCGGCCCCTTGTCCCCGAGCTCCAGCGTGATGCCCATCGCCTCCACGGGGATGAGGATGTCCGAGAAGATGATGGCCGCGTCCACGCCCAGGCGCGTCACCGGCTGCACCGTGACTTCGGCGGCCAGGTCCGGGTTCTTGCACAGGTCGAGAAACGCGATGTTGCCGCGGATGGCGCGGTACTCGGGCAGGTAGCGGCCCGCCTGGCGCATCAGCCACACGGGCGTCGTATCGGTGGGCTGGCGGCGCGCCGCGCGGAGGAGTCGGTCGTTCACTTCGGACCTCGGAGTGGGCCCCGCTCCAGGCGAGGCGAAAGGAAACAGGTCAGCGCTGGCTCCACGCCAGCGTCTGGCGCAGCGGCTCGGTGCCCTCGGAAACGACGAGCAGGCGGTTGTTACCGTCCTCCCAGTCGACCTTCCCGGAGGCGTTGTCGCGCAAGAGCTTGTACTCGAAGACGGCGCCCACGGGCAGCGACAGCGAGAAGCCGTCCGGCCCCGAACGAAGCGAGCGCTCGGCCTTCCAGCCTCCAAGCTCAGGCCCGCTGCCCACCAGGCGGATGCTCGGGTCGGCCACGGACAGTTCCACGTTGCGCCGCACGCCCCCGCCCCGCCAACGCAAGCCCGCGAGCTTCGCCGCCGCGGCGAAACCGCCGGGCGCACCGGGCGTCACCTTCACCAGTGCCACCTGCCCCGGCCCCACCCGCACCGCGCCCTCGGAAGAGCCCGGCACCGGCGGCGCCACGGCCAGCGGCTCCAGCCGTGAACCGGAGAACTCGGCGGGCAGCGCGACATCGGCGGCGCTGTCGCCACCGTTCACCGCGATGACCACGGCCTCCTGGGCGGTGACGCGCGCGTAGGCAAAGAGGTCTTCCCGAGCGGCGAGCACCATCGTCTCGCCACGCTGGAGGGCCTCACTGCCACGGCGCAGCGCCAGCAATCCACCAATCCACGTCCGCAACGGGTGCTGGGTGAAGCGCATGTCGCCTCGGTTCTCCGGCTCCTTCGCGCCCGTCAGCCCCTCCTCGGTGCCGTAGGTGAGCGCCGGGACGCCTCGCGCGGTGAGCTGCACCGCCAGCGCCCGCTTCACCTTCTCCACGTCCCCGCCGCACTCGCTCATCACCCGGGGCAGGTCGTGGTTGTCCAGCATCGTCACCAGCGCGCCGGGCGCCGGGTACAGCCGGTCATTGGAGAGGATGGCGCCCAGGTGCGCCGGCGACCGGCCCTTGCAGAAGACCTCCACCAGGCCGAAGGCGAGCGGGAAGTCGAACATCGTCCCGAAGCGGCCCTCCTTCATCGTGGTGGCCAGCAGCACCGGGTCGCCGTCCAGCATCTCGCCCAGCAGCAGGAAGTCCTTCCCCGCGTGCTGGCGAAGGTCGTCGTTGTAGCGGGCCCAGAAGCTCGTGGGCATGTGCTTCACCGCGTCCAGCCGGAAGCCCGCGGGCTTCAGCACGTCCACCCACCGGCGCGAGTGCGCCAGCAGGTGCGCGTACACTTCTTCCTTCTCCACCGCGAGGTCGGGCAGGCCATGCACGTCGCCCATCACCAGCTCTCGCGGGTCATTCCAGTCCTTGATGGGCCCCAGTCCATGGAACCAGTCGGGCCGCTCACGCGCCAGGCGCGTCTCCGGCCCCACGTGGTTGAGCACCACGTCCAGCACCAGCCGCATGTCCCGGCGGCGCAGCTCCGCGGACAGCGTCTTCAGCAAGGCCTCGTCGCCGAAGCGAGGCTCGACCTTGCCGAAGTCCTCGACCCAGTAGCCGTGGAACGCGCCGTACTCGTAGAACTTGTCGGTTCGCATCTGGAAGACGGGTGAAAGCCACACCGTGCGGACACCGAGCTGCTGCAGCCCGTCCAGTCGGTCGATGACTCCCTGCAGGTCTCCGCCGTGAAAGGCCTGCGCGTCCTGCGTGTCCACCACACCGTCGTTCTTCGCGTCTCCGTTGGAGAAGCGGTCCACCATCACGAAGTAGACCGCGTCTCCCTCGGGCGGCTCCCACGAGCCGCGGTAGGGCTGCGGCGCCGGCGTGCTCTTGCCCGGCTCGATGCCCGGCCCGGCCGGCGCGTTGAGCCCCGGCACCGTGCCCGGCCCACCGTCCGTCTCCGGCACGAGGAAGGGCGAGGCCAGGAAGGAGTCGAACAGCCCGGCCACCTGTCCGGAAATCTGCTGGGCGACCTCCAACTGCGCATCGTCCTCGCGCTGCTGGTCGAACTGGAGCGCCGCGCCGTAGTCCTTCGTGACGACGGTGGGCGCCATCGGGGAGTCCGCGCGCGCGCCCGTGGTCCGCACCGAGATGTCCCAGGAGAAGCGGCCGCCCACCTGGCTGAAGAACGACACGCGCGTCTCCACCAGCAGGTGCAGCGGCGCCTCCGGGGTCAGCGCCTTCGCCATCTCGAAGCGGCGCTGCGAGTCACGCACCTTCGCGTAGTAGGCGGCGTAGTCCGCGTAGGGAATCACCTCCGCCCGCAGGTTGCGCTTGGCCAGGGCCTCGGCGATGCGCTTCTTCAAGCCTTCAGGCACATCCGCCACCACGCCGGCCCGGCGCGCGTCATCCCGAATATAGGCCACCGCCACCACGGTGCCGCTGGGCGCCAGCGGGGGAGGCACCGCGCGCGGCAGACACGCCGCGAGCGCCACCGCGGCCACAGCCACGGAGAAGGACACCACCACGCCCCATCGCTTTTTCAGAACCATCCTTCGGCCTCAATGGCGACCACCGAGTGCCAGTGGCGCTCGGGACCAACGTAAAGGTTGTACTGGTCCAGGCTGTCCACGAAGGAGTTCCCGAACGCGGCATGCTGGGAGGAACGCTGGATGCCGTACAGCAACCGCAGGCTGGGGCGCGCGTAGATGCTGCGGCCCGTGGGGTTGAGCACCACACCCGCCTTGAACTGCCAGGTGTCGCGCGTGTCGCTGTCACCAAACTCCAGGCCGCGCGAGTCCGCCATGCCGCCCGTGCTGGTGAACACCGAGTCCACGTGGTTGCGGTAGAGGTTGCCGTTCAGGCTCTTCTCGCGCGCGATGCTGCTCTCCACGAGCAGGTGGACCTTGTCGGTGAGGAAGTACTGGAGACGGAGCACCGTGGAGGCGATGACGCGGTTGTCCTCGCCCGCCATGATCTTGTTGTCCCGGTTGAACGAGGTGCCGGCCCACACGCCCCACAGCGCCTCGAGCTTGTCCGGGATGAGGCGCAGATACGCCTCGTTGCCGATGTTGGCGTCGTAGCGCTCGTCGGTCTGGTCCGCGATGTACACGACCCAGTCCCGGCCCCGGAAGTTCTCCGTGTAAAAGAGCATCGGGTGGCGCTTCTCGAAGGTGAGGTACAGGTTGCTCCACACCAGCGGCCCCACCCCGCCAAAGCCCACGTAGCCCATGGCCCGATAGGACAGGGCACTGCGCGCCTGGAGGTTCGGCACCAGGTCCTCCTGCCCGGGGTTGGCCTCGAAGTAGCGCTGCACCACCTCGCGCCGCGCGAAGTCCTCGTAGTTCAGGTTCGGAGACGCATAGAGCGCGTTCCGGTTGCCGCGCACCGCGGGCTCGTAGCCGACCTGACCGCGGAGACCCACCTCGAGGTGGCCGGGAATCAGCCGGTAACGGAACGACGCGGCGCCGGTGAGCACCGTGTTGTAGTTCCGAGGCCGCAGCGTGTAGCCGCTGTCACCCACCGCCAGCAGGACGTCGTAGCGGTCACCTTGGTACGTGCCGGACAGGCCCACCGTGTCCCAGAGCACCGTGCCGGGACGCTGGTCGTAGATGTGCAGGTCGTTCCAGCGGTCCTCGAGCGTGCCCAACTGCCACGTCACGCGGTCCAGCAGGATGTTGCCGGCGCGGACGAAGAGGTAGTCCGCGGCGAAGTTGATCAGCGAACCGTTGCCCGGATCCGCGGAGCGGAACGACGTGCCGGAGATACGCGAGTGGACCTCGGCCCACACCTCGTCGGTCCCCGGCGTGGCCTGGAGCGCATCCAGCCGGAGGTTGAGCTCGCCGTAGGGGCTCTCGTTGAGGAGACGGCCGTAGAGCCAGTAGTAACCGAGCTGACCCGAACCGCCCGAGAAGTCCGGGCGGGTCATGATTCGGAAGTAACCCGCGGCCCCGAAACGATCTCTTGGAGCGTCGGCCAGGGCAACAAGCGGGAGGAGCGTCAACAGGATGGCGCCGAGGCGCGATGGCAGGACTCGCATGAGCGGGCCCTGCTTATAGCGCAACCTTGCCTGCCTGCCCTACTCCGCACGCAGGACGACGATGGTTCTTTCAGGCATGCCGTACGTCGCGCCGTTCACCGGCGACGGATTGTCGAGCCACGAGTTTCCGGTGGCACGGCTGTCCAGGCCCGCCGTCGTCAAATACGCGGGGCTGTCGAAGTAGGCCTGCGTGTCGATGAGCCGCGTCCACTTGCGGCCCTCCGGCAGCGTGAACTCCACCGCGCGCGGCTCCATGTTGATGAGCACCAGCAGCTCCGGCCCGTAGGACGCGTCGTGGTAGTGAATCATCATCTGCTTGCTGTCCCACGCCGCCTCGGTGTTCTGGGCGCTCTTCCAGGCCAGCGGCGCGCCCTTGCCGTAGTCCTTCGGCGCGAAGGCGTACGCGTGCTCCTTGCGCATGCGGATGGCGGCCTTCACGAACTCGAACATGCGGTGACGCTCGTCACGCGCCAGATACGCGCCCCACTGGTACCAGTTGAACGGGTTGTCGGAGAGCGTGGAGTAGGCGTTGTTGTTGCCCAACTGCGTGCGCATCCACTCGTCACCGCCCAGCAACATCGGCGTGCCGTGGCTGATGAGCATGGCCATGAAGGAGTTGCGCATCATCTGCCGGCGCATGCTCTCGCCGCGCTCGTCGCCAATGGGGCCCCAGTTGCGCGAACGGTTGTGGTTCTCGCCGCTGACCTTGTCGCAGAAGGGGCTGTTGGGATTGTCGCAGCACACCGGGTTCAACGGACCGCAGCGGTTCTGCTTCTCGTCGTAGGCGAACAGGTCGTACAGCGTGAAGCCGTCGTGCACCGTGAGGAAGTTCATGGAGTGGTACGGACGGCGCCCGTTGCGCTCGAACCACTCCTGGCTGCCGTACATCAGGAAGCCGCCGTCCACCGTGCCGGGCCGGCCGCACAGCGAGCCCTCGTGGGAGTTGAGCTTCCAGTTGTCCTGGTTGATGAACGCGCGCCACCAGTCACGGAAGCGGCCGTTCCACTCGTACCAGCCGTTGCCCGGCTGCGTCTGGGAGTTGGGGAACTCGCCCAGCGGCATGCAGTACCAGCCGCCCGCGCTCCACGGCTCGGCCATGATGCGGGTGTTGTACTTCTGCATCACGGGGTCGTCGATGACGTCCTGGAGCACCGTGTTGCGCGGATCATCCCAGCGGTTGTAGTCGCCGTCGCGCTCACCCAGGATGGGCGCCAGGTCGAAGCGGAAGCCGTCCACGTGCAGCTCTTCCACGTAGAAGCGGAGGCTGTCGATGATGAGCTTGCGCGTGGGCCGGTGGTTGGGCCGCGTCTGGTTGCCCACGCCCGTGTTGTTCCAGTAAGTGCGCCGGTCGGGGTTGAGCGCGTAGTACGCTTGGTTGTCGATGCCGCGGAACGAGTACAGACCCGCGGTCTCCGCCGGGTCCAGGGACTCGAGCGGCTCGCCGGGCATGACGTCATCCGTCTCCAGCTTCTCGCGCCACAGGCCACCCTCGCCGGTGTGGTTGTAGACGACGTCGACAATCACCTCGATGCCGTGCTGGTGGAGCTGCTCCACCATCCACTTGAACTCGTCGATGACCTGGTGCGGCTCACGGAGGGCCGCGTAGGACAGCTCGGGCGCGAAGAAGTTGATGGTCTGGTAGCCCCAGTAGCCACCGTCCAGCGGCTTCTCGTGGATGGGCAGCAGCTCCACCGCGGTGATGCCCAGCTCGGCCAGGTACGCGGCCTTCTCACCGAAGCCGCGGTAGGTGCCCGGGAAGCGCACGCCGCTGGCGGGGTCGGCGGTGAAGCCCTTGGCGTGGACCTCGTAGACGATGAGGTCCTGCCAGCCGTGGCCTTCCCAGTTCTCGTCCTGCCGGTTGGCGCGCCACTGACGCTCGACGTCGCTCCACTGGTAGGTGCTCTGGACGAGCACGCTCTTGGACGAGGCCGCGTACGTCACCTCGTTGCGCGCCGGGCCACTGGCCGTGCTGCCCTTGCTCCAGTCGTGGTCGCGGTGCAGCGCCTTGGAGTACGGATCCGTCAGCAGCTTGTTCGGGTTGAAGCGGTTGCCGTAGGCGTCCGCGTCCGCCTTGAAGCCGTGGATGGAGCCCGGGAACCAGTTCGGATCATATTCCCAGTTGGGACCCCAGGCGCGGAAGCCGTAGTGCTGGCCCAGGCCCACGCCCTCCACGTAGACGCTCCACACGTCGCCGTAGCGCGTCATCTGGTAGACGCGCGCCGGGCGGTTGCTCTCCGGATCCTCGAAGAGGAGCAGCTCCAGCCGGGTGGCGTTCTCCGAGTACAGGGCGAAATTGACCCCCTTGTCCACGAACGTCGGCCCGATGTAGCGCATGGACTCGATGTCATCGACGGAGTAGCTCGGGGCCCGGGCTTCACCGTGGTACAGCCGGACGTAATCGCTCTCGCTACAGCCAGTGACGAGCAGGGCGGTGGACAGCGCCGCGCCCACGAAGCGGGACATTCTGGGAGTGCGCATCAGGTAGGCTGACCTCGAGGTCCGGACATGACTCGGCCCGGCAATAAAACTCCGCTTCCATAACAAGCGCCTTCCGCCCCTGACAAGGCAGGGCCCGGGTTTCAGCCCTCTGGCGGCGCTTCGTCCAGTCCCGCACACACGCGGATGACGCACTGCGTACTACCACGGAGGTTTGAGGAAACCGAGGGCGTCCGGGTAAGGTGCGCGGCCGTCTCCCCTATAAAATTCCGAGCACGACTTGTCCGAAGTCACCCTGAGTGGGATCAAGAAGTCGTTTGGCCAGAACCTCATCGTGAAGGGCGTGGACCTTCAGGTGGGGGAAGGCGAATTCCTGGTGATGGTGGGCCCGTCCGGATGCGGGAAGACGACGCTGCTTCGGCTCATCGCGGGGCTGGAGCAGGTGGACGCGGGCGAGGTGCGCATCGGGGGCGCGCGGGTGAACGATGTCGCGCCGCGTGATCGCGACGTGGCGATGGTGTTCCAGTCCTACGCGCTCTACCCCCATATGACGGTGCGGGAGAACCTGGCCTTCGGCCTGACGCTCCGGAAGTTCCCCGCCTCGGAGATTGCCTCGCGCGTGCAGGAAGTCGCGGGGATGTTGGAGTTGAGCCACCTGCTGGAGCGCAAGCCCAAGGCCCTGTCGGGCGGGCAACGTCAGCGCGTGGCCATGGGGCGCGCCATCGTCCGGAGGCCCAAGGTCTTCCTCTTCGACGAGCCCCTCTCCAACCTGGACACCGCGCTGCGCGTCCAGATGCGCGGCGAGCTGGCGCGGCTGCACCGCCGCCTGGGCGCGACGATGATCTACGTCACGCATGATCAGGTGGAGGCCATGACGCTGGCCACCCGCGTGGCCGTCTTCAACGGGGGAATCCTCCAGCAGGTGGGCCCGCCGCTGGACCTCTACAACCGCCCCGCCAACCGGTTCGTGGCGGGCTTCCTCGGCTCGCCCGCCATGAACTTCCTGGAGGCGACGCGAGACGGCGCCCGGTTCACCGGCAAGGGCTTCACCCTCCCCTGCCCCACGGACGTTCCCGCCGGGCAGCGGGTGCTGCTGGGCCTGCGCCCCCAGGACCTGCGCGTGGCGACGCAGGGCCCGCTGGCGGGCACGGTGGACGCGGTGGAGCGCCTGGGCTTCGACGGTTACGCCTTCGTCACCACGGAGACCGGCCCGGTGGCGGCGCGCTTCGACAAGGGCGTGAACGTCTCGGTGGGTGACAAGGTGTTCCTGGCCCCCGTGTCGGACGCGCTCCACGTCTTCACCGAGGACGGCTCGGCGGCGCTGCGCCACCCGGAGCAGCGCGCTTCGTTGGATGTCGCGGCGGGGGTGGCGTCTTGAAGCACTGGCTCGTGCTCGCGCTGCTCGCCACGGCGTTCGGCGCGCGGGCGGCCCCGGAGGATGCCCGCCCCCTCAAGCTGTGGCACGCGTACCGCGGCGGCGAGGAGACGGCGCTGGTCCAGGCCACGGAGCTGTTCACCGCGAAGACGGGCGTGCAGGTGGAGCTGCTCGCGCTGCCCTATGACGCGTACGCCGCCAAGCTGACCAACGCCATTCCCCACGGCGTGGGCCCGGACGTCTTCATCTTCAACCACGAGCGGCTGCGCAACTTCCACGCACAGAACCTGGTGGCGCCCGCCAGCGGCCTGGCGCGCGAGGACTACTTCCCCAACGCCGTGGAGGCGCTGGAGGTGGATGGCCAGGTGTACGGCTATCCGATGTCGCTCAAGTCGCTGGCGCTCTACGTCAACACGAAGCACGTGCCCCAGCCGCCCACGACGACGGAGGCACTGCTGAAGATGCTGCCCGCCCTGTCGAACTCGGGCGAGGGCCGCTTCGGGATGGCCTACGAGAGCGGCGACTTCTACTTCCACGCGGGCTTCCTCTTCGGCTTCGGCGGCGAGCTGTTCGACGCCTCGGGCCGCGCCAGCTTCGACACGCAGGGCATGGCCCGCTCGCTGGCCTTCGTGAAGGGGCTGCAAGACGCGCGCTTCATCCCGCAGGAGGCCTCGGGCGCGCTGGTGAAGAGCCTCTTCAACGACGGCCGCGCCGCCATGGTCATCAGCGGCCCCTGGTTCGCCGGCGAAATCGCGCCAGAGGTCGACTACCGCGTGGTGGGCCTGCCCCAGGTGAGCGAGACGGGCATCCCCATCCGCCCCTTCCTGGGCGTGGAGACGGCCTATGTGTCGTCGCGCACCGCCAAGGCCGAGCAGGCCCAGAAGCTGGCGCGCTTCATCTCCCTGGGCGAGGCCTCGCGCGTGCGCGCCACGGTGGGCCGGCAGATTCCGGCGGACGTGGCCGCGTACACGCTGCGCGAGGTCCAGGAGGACACGCTCATCTCCTCCTTCCGCGAGGCGGCCCGCCACGCCACGCCCATGCCCAACACGCTGGAGATGGCGCGCGTGTGGGAGCCCATGAAGCTGGCGCTGCGCGCGGTGCTGCAAGGCGGCACCCTGCCCCAGGACGCGGGCGCGCTGGCGGACCGGCGCTACCGCGCGCTGCACCGCGAGCGCCCCCCCGAGGCGAGCCCGTTGCCGTGGCTGGGCCTGCTGGGCGCCATGGCCCTGGGCGGCTCCGTCTGGGTGCTGCGGCGGCCCGCGGCGACGCTGCCCTTCAAGCGCCGTTACCCAGACGTTGCACAAGCGGCGGCGTACATCGCGCCCGCGGCGGCCGGCATCGCGGTGCTGGTGTTCGTCCCCTTCGTGGTGGGCCTGAGCCTGTCCCTCTTCCACCACGAGGCCGGCGAGTACTCGTTCGTGGGCCTGGCCAACTTCGTGGACATCCTGGCCAGCCGCGGCTACAGCATCACCGAGCCGCTGTCCTTCTACTTCACGCTGGCCGTGACGCTGCTGTGGGCGCTGGTCAACGTGGTGCTCCACGTCAGCATCGGCCTGTTCCTGGCGATGCTGCTGAAGGATCCGCTGCTCAAGCTGCGGGGTGTCTACCGGGTGCTGCTCATCATCCCCTGGGCCGTTCCCAACTACATCACCGCGCTCATGTGGAAGGGCATGTTCCACCGCCAGTTCGGGGCCATCAACGGCCTGCTGGTGGCGCTGGGGCTGGAGCCGGTGAGCTGGTTCACGCAGTTCTCCACGGCCTTCGCGGCCAACGTGGCCACCAACACCTGGCTGGGCTTCCCGTTCATGATGGTGGTGGCGCTGGGCGCGCTCCAGTCCATCCCCCAGGAGCTCTACGAGGCCGCGGAGGTGGATGGCGCCAGCAAGTGGACGCAGTTCCGCCACATCACCCTGCCGCTCCTGAAGCCCGCCATGCTGCCCGCCGTCATCCTGGGCAGCGTGTGGACCTTCAACATGTTCAACATCATCTACCTGGTGTCCGGCGGTGAGCCGGGCGGCGGCACCGACATCCTGGTGTCCGAGGCCTTCCGCTGGGCCTTCCAGCGCAACGAGCAGTACGGCTTCGCCGCGGCGTACTCGGTGCTCATCTTCGTGGTGCTGCTGGGCTGGTCCACCTTCACCAAGCGCCTGACGCGGTCGTCGTCGGAGGTGGTGGGATGAACCACCCCTCGCGCTTGAAGATGGCCCTCATCCACGCCGGGCTGACGCTCCTGTGCATGGCGACGCTCTACCCGGTGCTCTGGGTGGTGAAGATGGCGCTGTCGCCCACGGACGGCCTGGCGCTCACCGCCAACCCGTTCCCGGAGACCGTCACGTTCGAGCACTTCCGTCAGGTGCTCTCCGGCACGGACGCGGCGGGGCGATGGGTGTTCGGCCGGCAGCTCCTGGCGAGCATCGTCGTCTCCGGCGCCACCACGATGGTGGGCCTGACGCTGGCGGTGTCGGCGGCCTACGCGCTGTCGCGCTTCCGCTTCCCCGGCAAGGACGGCGGGATGCAGGCGCTGCTCATCACCCAGATGTTCCCGGCGACGCTGATGATGGTGCCCATCTACAGCATCCTCCAGAAGCTGCACCTGCTCGACAGCCTGTCCGGGCTCGTCCTCGTCTACGCCACCACCGCCCTGCCCTTCTGCATCTGGAACCTGAAGGGCTACTTCGACACGCTGCCGCGTGAGCTGGAGGAAGCGGCGGTGATGGACGGGGCCTCCACCTTCCAGGTCTTCATCCGCGTGGTGCTCCCGCTGGCCCGGCCCGCGCTGGCCGTCACGGCGCTGTTCTCCTTCATGACGGCGTGGAACGAGTTCATCCTCGCCGCCACGCTGCTCAACGACCCGTCCCGCTTCACCTTGCCCGTCGCGCTCCAGCGGTACGTGGGCGAACACAAGGTGGAGTGGGGCAAGTTCGCGGCCGGCGCGCTGATTGTCTCCGCGCCGGTCATGGCCCTGTTCTTCGCGCTTCAGAAACACCTCGTCGGCGGTTTGACCGCTGGCGGCGTCAAGGGGTGATGTCGATGTCGTCTCGCTGTCTCCGTGCCCTTCTCCTCGTCCTGCCGCTCCTGGCTGTCGCCTGTGACGGCGATTCCGACGGAACCCAACCCACCGGCAACGCGCCCACCGTGCGGGAAGTGCAGCCGTCGGGCGGCCCCTCCGCGGGTAACACCCTCATCAACGTCTACGGCTCCGGCTTCCAGGAGGGCGCGAAGCTCTTCTTCGGCCAGCAGGAAGCGCTGCGGGTCGTGGTGGTCAACTCCCACCGCATCTACGGCTACACCCCCACCGCCACCTCGGGCGCGGTGGACGTGCGCGTCGTGAATCCGGACAACGCCCACGGCACGCTGGTGGGCGGCTTCACCTTCGAGGGCGCGCCGGTCGCCCATATCGACCAGGCCGAAATCCTCAACGGCAACGTGGACGCCGTCAGCAGCGGCCAGCCGGTGGGCGTCACCGTGCGCGGCGCCGTCACCGTGACGGGCATCACCCGCGGCACCGGCCAGGGCGGCGGCATCACCGCGCAGGTGGGCTTCGCTCCCGCGACCGCCGACCTGCTCAACCAGGAGAGCTACACCTGGGAGAGCGCCAGCTACGAGGGCGACACGGACAGCCGCGAGGCGGACATCTACCAGGGCACCGTGCTGCTCCAGCCGGCCATCGGCGGCGAGAGCCGCGAGTGGGTCGTCACCATGCGCTTCTCCGTCGACGGTGGCGCCACGTGGGTGATGGCGGACGGCGACGGCAGCGCCAACGGCATCTCCGAGACGATGCTGCGCCGGGTGTTCATCTCCCGGCCGCGCGTGGACTACTGCAAGCTGGGGCCGGACGGGAACAACGGGCCGCTCAACATCTTCTACCGCCCTGGCGACACGACGCGCGTGAAGGTGCCGGGCCAGGTGTACGCGGCCGGCGTCACCCAGGGTGGCGGCGCGGGCTCGGGACTGGTCGCGCAGTTGGGCTATGGCCCCTCGGACTCCGACCCGCGTAACTCCAACGCGTGGACGTGGATTGGCGCCACGTACAAGACGGACCACGGCAACAACGACGAGTGGGAAGCGGAGCTGCCCAACCCGGGCACCGTGGGCACCTGGCGGGTCGCCTTCCGCTTCAGCATCAGCGAGAACGCGTGGCGCTACTGCGACACCGACGGCGTCAACGACAGCAACGAGGGCAACCTGACCTTCAGCCTGGCCCGGCTGGGCACGCTCACCGTGGGTGACGAGGCCCCGAAGGCGCCCGTCGCCTGGTGCAAGATTGGCCTCGACCAGACGCCTCCCGCGGTCATCAACTACACGACCACGCAGACGACCGGCCTCAACACGGTGTACGCGCAGGTCAACCTCCCCGGCGTGACGGACCGCCAGGGCGCGGGGCCGGGCCTGTCGGGACAGCTCGGCTGGGGCCCCGTGGGTGAGGACCCGCGCACCTCGCCGCTGTGGAACTGGTC
This sequence comes from Myxococcus hansupus, assembly GCF_000280925.3. Taxonomy (NCBI): domain Bacteria; kingdom Pseudomonadati; phylum Myxococcota; class Myxococcia; order Myxococcales; family Myxococcaceae; genus Pseudomyxococcus; species Pseudomyxococcus hansupus. The sequence continues at coordinate 1,777,826 of NZ_CP012109.1, read as the reverse complement.
CACGCAGCTCACCTTCGACCAGGACAACTTCGAGGTGAACGACCAGTGGAAGGGCACCCTGCCCAACCCGGCGGCCAACGGTGACTACCGCTACGCGGTGCGCTTCAGCCACGACGGCGGCCCCATCCGCGTGTGCGACGGCAACGGCGTGGACGACGGCGGCCAGGAGTTCGAGATGGACCAGCTCGGCGTGCTCACCGTGACGGGCCAGCCCGTCGTGCCGCGCGTCATCGGCTACTGCAAGCTGGGGCCGGATGGGAACAGCACGCCGGAGTCGGTGACGTACACCACGGCCACCACGCCCAGCCGCGTCATCGAGGCGCAGGTGTGGGTGCAGGGCGTGACGAACTCGGCGGGCCAGGGCACGGGCGTCGTGGGCCAGCTCGGCTGGGGTCCCGCCGGTGAAAACCCGGCCACCTCGTCGCAGTGGAACTGGACGACGAACGCCACGTACCGGACGGACCTGGGCGCCAATGACGTGTACGAGGCCACGCTGCCCAACCCGGGCGCCGTGGGGACGTACCGCTTCGCCTACCGCTTCCAGGTGAACGACGGCGCCTTCCTGCTGTGCGACGCGGACGGCAACAGCGGCGGCGCCAACGGCTTCGACGCGGCGCTGACGGGCACGCTCACCGTGACGGAGGCCCAGAGCATCAACGCGGTCGACTACTGCAAGCTCGGGCCGGACGGGAACAACACGCCGCAGTCCCTGACGTACCTGGCGACCGAGCCGGCAAGCCACGTCATCGTCGCGTTCGTGAACGTGGCGGGCATCACCGACACCACCACGGGCGAGGTCGCGGACATCGTGGGCCAGCTCGGCTGGGGGCCCGCGGGCGAGAACCCGGCCACGTCCGATGAATGGGACTGGAGCACGTCCGCGCAGTTCGCCGAGGACTTCTTCGCCAACGACCGGTACCAGGCCACGCTGCCCAACCCGGGCACCGTGGGCAACTACCGCTTCGCCTACCGCTTCCAGGTGAACGGCGGCGCGTTCCTCTATTGCGACGCGGACGGCAACAGCACGGGCCCGGAGGGCTTCGACCCGGCGCTGACGGGCACCCTGGCCGTGAGCCCGGCCCCCGAGCCCACGGCCGCCTACTGCCGCCTGCAGAGCGTGAGCGGCACCACGGTGGGCAGCGGCGACGCCGTCAACGTGGTGGGCCGGGTGCACGTCCCGGGCGTCACCGCGGGCGAGGGCCCGGGCGCGGGCGTCCAGGTGCAGGTCGGCATCGGCGCCGCGGACGCCAATGCGTCCACCCAGGCCGCGACCTTCACGTGGACGGCGGCGGCGTACGCGAACGAGGCGGACGGCGAGGCGGACACGGATGAGTTCACCGCCACGCTGGCGCCGGCCTACACCGGCAACCGCGCCGTCAGCATGCGCTACACCACGGACGGCACCACGTGGACGTACTGCGACAAGGACGGCAGCGACGTGGGCGGCTACACCCTGGGGCAGCAGCACGCCCTCACCGTGGGCAACCACACGGTGATTGGCTACTGCAACCTCCAGTGGCCGTTCGACATGGCGGTGGGCGCCGAGGGCGGCGCGCGGACCGTGTACGGCCAGCTCTACGCGGCGGGTGTCACCCCGGGCGGTGGCCAGGGCGCGGGCGTCGTCGCGCAGCTCGGCTATGGCCCCGCGAGCAGCGACCCGGGCGTCTCGGGTTGGACCTGGGTGGCCGCGACGTACCTCAGCGATGAGGGCGACAACGACCAGTACTCCGTGGACCTGCCGGCGGGCGTGCCCGCTGGGACGTCCTACGCGTACCGCTACTCGGTGAACGGCGGGGCCTTCTGCTACGGCGACCGGAATGACCGGGGAGGCAGCACCAACGGCTTCTCGGGCGGCGACATCGGCACGGTCGTCCCGTAAGCAGGCACGGCCTTCCGCTGGCCGCTCGGATGCCCATCAGCGTCCGGGCGGCCTCGTGGAATGATCCGAGGCGCTGAAACGTATGCTTGACAGTGTCGGATGGGGTCGGTACAAGCCCGCCTCACCGATGCGCGGCGGACGCCTGACGGGCGGATAGCTCAGCGGTAGAGCGGCGCCCTTACAAGGCGATGGTCACAGGTTCAATCCCTGTTCCGCCCAAGTCGTACCGATGTGGGGAGTTAGTTCAGTTGGTTAGAACGCCGGCCTGTCACGCCGGAGGCCACGGGTTCAAGTCCCGTACTCCTCGCCAAATAGAAGGGCCCGGATCCGCAAGGTTCCGGGCCCTTCGCCTTTAGGGTGAGGGCAGAAGTTTCACCCTGCCGCGTGTCGTACCGATGTGGGGAGTTAGTTCAGTTGGTTAGAACGCCGGCCTGTCACGCCGGAGGCCACGGGTTCAAGTCCCGTACTCCTCGCCAAAAGAAGCCCAGCAATCCTTCGGGGTTGCTGGGCTTTTTGTTTTTCAGGGCCCGGGCCGCGGCGGCTACCCCGTGGACTTCTGGACCGGGACAGGGATTGGAGGCGGGGGCGTGACAGGGGGAGGTCGTGTCTCGGTATTCGCCAGCCGCTCAAGAGGGCGGAGGAGCGACATGACGCCGTGGCCCAACACGGGCAAGGCCACGGAGGGCTGGAGAACCGCCTCCAGCCCCGCGTGCAGGTGCAGTATCCGGTAGAACTGGTGATGGACGTGTGCGTCGGTCGACGTGCGCTCCATCAGCCGCAGGATGTACCAGTGCAGCAAGCCCAAGCCGAAGGGTCGCTTCCCGACGGCCTGCGGATACAGCAGGTCCATGCCCGTGCCTAACAGCCACGGGAGCCGGATGAACTCAGGCAGCCGCTCGCGGAAGCGCTGCGCCAGGCCCGATAGCACGCCTCGTTCGGTCTGCTCGCGAAGGCAGGTGTCCAGCAACTCGGCGCCAAGCCCCGCCACCGACATGCCTTGCCCGTAGAGGGGGTTGAAGGCACACGCGGCGTCTCCCAGGATGACCAGCCCCTCGGGAAAGCGGGTCAACTTCTCGTAGTGCCGCCACCGGCAGTCCTTCACCTTGTGCTGGGAGATGGGCCCTATCGGCGTGGCCTCTTTCAGGGAGTTGTACAGGTCCGAACGCGTCAGTGAGCGCGCGTACTCGAGGAACCCCGCGTACTCGGTGGGCGCGTGCTCCCCGAAGTAGCCATTGAGGGTGACGAGCCACCGGCCTCCCTCGACGTGTGAGATGAAACCCGCGCGCCAGGCCTTGGGAGGACTTGGATAGAGGAAGAGCGCCTTCCATTCCTTCTGGAAGTGAGGCGGCGGCTCGTGCAGGCACGTCGTGTAGGAAAGGTCCACGATGACCTGCTCTTCCTCCGGGCGTGCGTAGCCGATGGCCTCCAACCACTGAGGCATCCGCGAGCCCCGGCCGCTGGCATCCACGACGAGGTCCGCCTCCCACGACGCCTCGCCCTGGGGTGTCTTGACCCGGACGCCCGTGATGCGCCCCGTGCCCTTCTCGTCGTAGATGAGCCCTTCGATGGAGCAGCCCTCGCGCACCGCTACGTTGGGCCGCGCCTTCACCCGGCGCAGGACGTTCCACTCGAGCAGGGGCCGGGTGCACAGCATCCCGGGGATGCCGCTGGCGCGGCGCAGCTTCCACACCCCGAAGTGGTGCCAGGCGAGGTCTCCACTCGAGTCGATGAACTCGGCGCCCTGGACCTGGAGCTGCTCGAACAGGTCCGGGAAGTACTTGTCGAGGATGCGCCGGCCTGTGTCCAACAGCACGTGGATGTGCGGCCCTTGCGGAACACCTTTGCGCGCGGCGGGCCCCTCCCCCCGGACATCCCGCTCCACCAGTGTCACCTTGTCGAAGTGGTCCGCGAGCACCCGCGCACTCAGGAGCCCCGCCATGCTGCCACCGATGACCACGGCGCTTCCGAATCTGCGTCCAGAGGTTTCCAAGTCCCAAGCCTCCAAGGATTCATGTCGTGGCGCTGCTGCTCAGCGGGGTCCGCCTTCCCCAGCGCCGCGCGCGCCCGCCGAAGAGATTGCACATCACCGGTCTGACATGCCCTCTCGGGCCCGGGGCTCGAAAGCTCCACCGCCCCCCTGCAGGAGTCCAATGCGAAGATACTGGAGGTACTGCCCGGGCGGCCGGCTCGACAGGACGTGGGCCTGGAGCGACGGCGTCACCTGCCGCTACCGGGGCACGCCGTACGATTGGGGCTTCGCCATCCGCTGACGCTCCCCCGACGCGACGGGCCCGTGCGACACACCCCACGGCCCCGCCTGCCTCAGTCGTACTTGAGCGCGATGATGGGGTCCACGCGCGAGGCGCGCAGCGCGGGCACCCAGATGGCCACCAGCCCCACGCCCAGCAACACCAGCGGCGCGGCGATGAAGGACAGCGGGTCCAGGGCGCTGACGCCGTGGACGAAGCCGGACACCACCCGCGTCAGCGCCAACGCACCCGCGCAGCCCAGCACCACCCCGCCCGCCACCGCGCCCAGTCCCTGCCGAAGCACCAGCTTCACCACCTCACCCCGCGTGGCGCCGAGCGCCAACCGCACGCCCATCTCCCGCGTCCGCTGGCTCACCAGATAGGACAACACGCCGTAGATGCCCACCGCGGCCAACACGAGCGCCAGCGCCGCCATCATCCCCAGCAACACCATGTTGAAGCGCTCGGAACCCAGCGAGCGCGCGACGTGGTCCTCCAACTTCAATGTCTCCATCACTGGCTGCTGCGCGTCCACCGCCCACACCTCTCGCTGAACGGCCGCGACGACATCCGCGTGACCGCCCCTGGCGCGCACCAGCAGGTTCTGCGGAATCATCCGGACGATCATCGACGCGATGCCCTGCGACATCTGCCCCGGCGCCAGGTACATCACCGGGGGCGATTCGTCATTCAGGCCGTCCTCGCGCACGTCGCGCACCACGCCCACCACGACGCGCGGCACCTCATCCCGGAGGGACGGCACGGTATGCGCCACCCGGATGCGCTGGCCGAGCGGGTCCTCGCCCTGCCAGAACCTGCGCGCCGCCGTCTCGTTGATGACCACCACCGGCTCCGAGCCCGCCACGTCCGTCTCCGCCAGCAGCCTCCCACGGACGAGGCCGATGCGCATCGCGCCGAAGTAGCCCGGCGTCACCGGGCGGTACTGCCCCCAGCCTGAACCAGGGCCGTTGTCGTCCCCCGTGTACTTGCCTTCGATGGAGAACGACATGCTGGGCCCGCTGTCCATGGGCAGCGAGGTGGTGAACCCGGCCACCTCCACGCCCGGCAACGCCCGCACGCGCTCCTCCACCTGCGTCTCGAAGCGCTCCAGCGCCTGCAACGTTCCGTAGCGTCCCTCCGGGAGCGACAGTCGCAGCACGTGGACGCCCTGCGGGTCGAACCCCGGCTGCACGCTCTGGAGCGCGGAGAACCCACGGATGAGCAGCGCCGCACCCACGAGCAACATCACCGCCAAGGCCACCTGACCCACCACCAGGAACGTGCGTGTGCGCCCGCCGCCCGGGCCCGTGGTCGTCCGCTGGGCACCCTCGCGGAGCGCCATCTGGAGGTCCGTGCGCGACGCCTGCCACGCGGGCAACAGCCCGAACAACAAGCCCGTGAGGAGCGACGCGGCCAGTGTGAAGCCCAACACCGTGCCATCGATGCCCACCTGCGCGCCCCCTCCGTCCCCGGACAGCAGCACTGCGCTGTCCGGCGCCAGGGCCAACAACGCGGGCAACACTGCCTCCGCCAACAGGACCCCGAGCCCGCCGCCCGCGACGGAGAGCAACAGGCTCTCGGTGAGCATCTGCCGCACGAGCCGCCCCGGCGCCGCCCCCAACGCCGCGCGCACCACCAGCTCGCGGTTGCGCGCCGCCGCCCGCGCGAGCTGAAGGTTGGCCAGGTTGACGCACGCGATGAGCAACACCAGGCCCACCGCGCCCAACAGCACCCAGAGCGCCAACCGCATGCTGCCCGCGAGGAACGTCCGCAGTTCCACCGGGACGTACTCCTGCCCCACATCGAGCAGCCCTGGGTTGTCCGCGCGCACGCGTCCGCTCAACGTCTCCAGCGCCGTCACCGCGCCGCTGGTTGTGATGCCCGGGCGCAGCCTTCCGGTGACGTAGAGGAAGTTGGCGTTCGTCCGGTTCGTGAGGTCGAGCTGGAGCGGCGTCCACAGGTTCACGCCCCTGGGGTACGCAAACGAGGCGGGCGCCACGCCCACCACCGTGTAGGGCTCGTCGTTGAGCACGATGGAGCGGCCCACCACGTCCGGCGCACCACCGAATCGCCGCTGCCACAGACTCTCGCTGAGGACGACCACGCGGGGCCCGCCCACCACGTCCTCTTCTGGAAGGAAGCCACGCCCCAGCGCGGGCCTCACACCGAAGGTCTCGAAGAAGCCCCCTGCCACGCGCATGCCCGGCAATCGCTCAGGCATGCCGTCGCCCACGACGCTGAAGCCTGAAGGAAGCACCTCGTACGCCGTGACGCCCGAGAAGGGCGAGCCCTCCGCGGACATCCACACATAGGCGGCGATGGAGTGCGTCGCCGACCGCCCGTGGTCCTTGGTGGCACGCACCACCTGCATCAGCCGGTCAGGCTCCGGGTACGGCAGCGGCCGCAGCAGCACCCCGTTCACCACGCTGAAGATGGCCGTGTTCGCCCCGATGGCCAGGGCCAGCGTCAGGAGACAGACCAGCGTGAACCCTCGGTTCTTCAGCAAGAGCCGGAGGGAGAAGCGGACATCCTCGATAAGGGCGGACACGGGGGACCTCGGCGGCGTGTGGTCGCCCTACGGCGCACGAGGCGGCCCATTGCACCACTTTCGCTCCTGCCCCCGCGTTGAAACGCGTGAGCCATGAGTTACCCGATGACTCGGGGACCGCGAGGGCACGCATGTGTCATCTGTTTCAGGGTATTTGGCGCAGCGGAGGCTCCAACCCGGATGGCAGCGTCGCGCGGCCTGCCTTCACCCACCCGCACGGGGCTTGCGCTTGCGAACGAGCCGCGCGGCCTGCTCCGGGTTGAGCATCTTCACGTACGCGAGCATGCCATCGAGGTACGCGCGCCGTGTCGAGTCCTCGCCGTCCCGCCCTTCCTGGTGGAGCATCGCGCGCAGGCGGCGGCGCTCCTCGCGAGACAGGCCCAGCGTCGCGTTCACGGTGACGCCCGTGACACGTTGGGCGCCGCCCCGGCGCCGCACCCGTGTCTTGTCCCGGTTCACGGTGAAGCCCTCTTCCTGCACATACCGCGCGGCCAGCGCGCGCACCCGCTCCAGCGCGGAAAGGTCATCACCGGAGAAGGTCAGGTCGTCCGCGTAGCGCGTATAGGTGTAGCCATAGCGTCGAGCCAGTCCGGCCAGCCGCCGGTCCAGGCGCATTAGCACCGCGTTGCACAGCGCCGGGCTGGTGGGCGCGCCCTGGACACAGACGCGTGGGCCCACAGGAACGTGGAAGACGGTGCCCTCGATGTCCACGGGCTGGCGCTCGGACTCCGTCAGCAGCACCGCGAGCGTCGCCGCGACGGCGTAGCCATAGCCCAGGGCGATGAACAGACCGCGGACCCGCGCCGAGGTGACGGACGGAAAGAAGTCCTTCAGGTCCAGCTTCAACACCACCCGCCGGCCCACGTGGGGCTGCGCGCCCGTCTTGATGGAGCGTCCCGAGACGAAGCCATGCGCCTGCTGGCTCACGGGCAGCTTCGACACCAGCACTTCGAGCAACTTCCGCTGCAAGGCCTTCAAGCGACGCTTGGGTGCATGCAGCAGACGGACGCCCCCGGTGCGCTTGGGGACGGCGAACGTCACATAGTGCCGCACCCGCTCACGGGAGCGGTGGATGCTGTAGTGGCGGAGCATGCCCACGGAGATGCCCAGGGCCGCGGCCACGTCCTCCTCCGTGCGCCACACCGGCAGCCCGTAGCGCGCGAGCTGCGCCTCGTCGGGCAGCAGGTCCCTCAGGTTCCGATTGCGCGTGCGCAGCGTGCCGGAGAAGAGCCGACGGGCCTCCGCCGCGGGCATCCACTTCGCGCGGCCCGGCGTGTAGCGGCGCTGCGGCTTGGGCAGCAGCCGCGCGTCCCGGTGAATCTGCCGCAGGTGGCCCGGCTTCAGCGGCCCCGACATGACGACGGTTTCGCTCACCACGTCCACGCGCCGCCCCTGCGCGTCCACCGGAGCGTCCAGTCCGGTGGTGCTGCGAGTCACGGGGCGGGTGAACCGCGCCTTGAGCCAGGACAGGGTGGAGTCGAGCCAGCTCATGGTGCTCCGGAAGAGGCCAGGGGATGACTTGCGAGGCGCTGGACCCGGGGCTCCCAGCGTTGCGTACGCTGGGACCCTGGCGAAGAGAAGGGAACAGAACTCCCCCGCGGCGAAACACCGCGGGACGAATGGCTCATCTGCGAGCCCTGGCCTCTCCCGAGAGCGTCAACCGTTATCGTCATCGGCGCCCTCCGGGTCAAGCGCGGCCTCCCGCGACGCGCGAGGTGCGGCGCGCGCGTCCTCCGGGGCGGGTTGGGAGCTGGCCAGCTCGCGACGTTGCACCCGCGCGCGCCGGAGCAGCGCCAGCATGTGGGTACAGGGCCCCCGGTTGAGCAGGTGCTCGCGGAAGGCCTCACAACCGCAACGGCCAAAGAGGAGCCGGTCCTCGTCGTTCAGCACCAGCTCGATATCGGACTGGTCGCCCGCGCGGCCGTGAACCACCCAGTCCCGCAGAACGATTTCACGGGTGATGGAGCCCTCCGGCGTGGGCAGCCTGCGCACCTTGCGTGTCTCGCGCGGCGCCGCGGAGGTGATTTCCACCGCGCCCGCGGCCTCCAAGCGCTCCGCGTCCTCGCGGCGCGGGTCGGGCGGATACATCCGGTCCAGGTCCACGGGCGTGGCGAAGAGTTCACGGTGGCGCCAGCGCCGGGCCTCCACGTCGAAGAGCACGCGCCCGGCCGCGCATTGCGCAGCCAGAGCCCCAGCGGCCTGGGCCACGTCCACCCCCAGGGCCGTGGCCACGTCCTCCGTCGACGCGTGGAAGCGCTCGCGCAGGACGGCGAGCACGCGCTCGGCGAGTGCCGCATCGCGCGTGGGCTCCAGGAGCAGGTCCAGCCCCGAGGTGTGGGTCCAGCGGTTCTCCGTCCATCCGGACAGGCCCAGCAGGAAGCGCACACCGCCGGGCAGGTGCGCCACGTAGAAGTGCGGAAGCGCGCGGCCTTTCAGATAGATGTCCACCCGCTCCGCATAAGGCAGCAGCGGCTCCAGCAGGCGCAACCGGCGCCGGCCCCAGGTGCGGATGGTGCGCGGCTCCGTGTAGCCATGGGCCGCGCCTCGCAAGGGGATGGGGTGCTCCCACGGCTCCAGCATCAGCCGCGCGTCCTGCCCTGGCTCGAACTCATAGCGCAGAGCGCGAGGCGACATGCGGGCCTTGGTGTGGCTGAGGAAACGCACCGCCGCGAGCAGGTCCACGGGGCGCACCGACAACCGCGTGCCGGGCATCGCCATGGCCCCCTGCAACTGGAGCAGGCCTCGCACCCAGGCTTCGGGGACCTCCACCTTCTGCTCGAAACGGCCGCCCGCGCCGCCGGTGCGCACGTCGAAGCCTTCCGGACCGATGCGCAGATGGGTTTCCCGGCTGGAGCGCATCTCCCCCAGCGCCGCCCACAACCACGCCGTGAAGTCCACGTTGGTGGTGCCGCAGCGCACGTCGCCTTCCGGAACGAAGATGTCCCGGTCCACGATGACGAGCCCGTAGCTGCTCTGGTCCTGGCTGAAGGCCTCGAAGAAGACGCGGTCGGGATGGACGGTGATGAGTGGGTCCAGCAGTCCTGCGCTGCTTCCCAGGTTCCACTCATCCGAATGCCAGATGAGGCCGCCCAGGGCCTGGAGCGCGAGCCGGAGCGAGAGCACGTCCCGGGCGACCCGCGCGTGGAAGCGCACGGGCCGGTGCTGGTCCGCGGACAAGTCCAGCCGAGCGCGCTCGCGGGTGGACTCGAACACCGAGGGCGTGGCGTACAGGAAGCCCAGAGCCGTCACGTGCGGTCTCCTTCCGCCGAAGGTCCGAAGACGGTGGGGATTTCGGTGGGCATCCGCAGCTCGGGCCAGCGCGCCAGCATCTGGGCCAGCAGGTCCACCAGGGACTCCTTGGGGTAGCGCGTGTCCGGCAGCGCGAAGGCATCCCTCACGCGAGGCAGCAGCGCCCGCGCGGTCTCCACGTCATGGGCGGCGGCGTTGGCCAGCGCGCCGAAGGCGGCGTGCCGCGTGCGACGGTGCAGCGGACGCAGCAAGGTGGCCTGGAGCAAGTCCCTGTTCCTCGCGGCCAGCTCGCGGGCCCGCGCGGAGTTCCGGCCGAGCAGCCGGAAGGCGAGCGCCTGGACGTGAATCTGCGGCGCCTCCAGCAGGTCGCGCACCGCCCGGGGCTCCGCGAGGTAGAAGTCATCCGAGCGCAGGAAGAACAGCCGTGCCAGCCGGTTCTTCTCCAACAGGACGGGCATGGCGCCAATGGCATACGCGGGAAGGGCCCCCAGGGCATTGGCGGCGCGACGGGCGAAGGCGCCCCCTTCCTTCGGCAAGGCTTCGTAGTGGGTGGACAGCGCGTCGAGCACCCTCGCCCATTCCCGAGCCGTGCCGAACGAGGGCACGTGCATGGCGGCGCGGCTGGCGATGAAGTCCAACAGGTCCTCGTCGTTCGCCTCCAGCGCGCGCGTCACCAGCTTGGGATAGGCGGAGTGCCAGCCCGAGGCCACGTGCATGCGGAAGGGCCCTCGCAGCAGCTCCGGGAAGTGCGCATAGAGCGCCACGGCGGTGGCATCCGTCAGCGGTTGGACCCACGTCACACCCCAACTGAGGAAGTTCGCCTCGCCGCCCGCGCCCGCGAGCTGCAACAGGTGGCGACGCGTGACGCCCTCCTCCGCGTCGGTGTCGTTCAACAGCCGCCGCACCTCGGCGTCATAGGTCTCCGCCGTGGCGGAGGTGCGCAGGAGCGCGCTCCAGACATCCTCCCAGCCGCGGACCCGCGCGAGCGCCAGCAGCTCCGGAAAGCCCTTCGCGTTCTTGCGGCGCACCATCCCCTGCCGAGGGAACACCGCGCGCAGATGGCCAAGCAGGTAGGGCACCACGTCGCGTCCACGGGCCTCCGCCAGCTCCACGAAGACCTGCGCGGCGTTGGGCACGAGGCTTTCAGGGTGGTGTGCTTCCAACTCGCGCACCAGCGTGGCGGGGTCCCGGAGGGTGCTCGCGAGCGCCAGGACATCCTGCCGCCAGGTGTCTTCGTCCACCAGCCGCCGGTAGACAGCCGAAGCCAGCGCCGCGTCTCCCCGGGCCTGGGCGCGCTCACGCAGCGTGTCCCACATGGGCTCGCGCGTGTTCTGCCAACGCCACGGCAGGTGCTCCAGGATGAAGGACCGGGCCACCTCCGGGTCCAACGCATCCAGCGCCAGTGCGGTGGGCTCGTCCATCCGGCCCAGGCCCACGTCGACCTTGGCCAGGGCGATGTGGCGCGCCGCGCGCGTCCGAGCAGCCTGGGCACGCATCAGCACCTCGGCCCGCCAGGTGGCGTCGAGGTGCTTGCCTCGCAGCGTCGACAACCGCCACGCGAAGAGACGGCGGAACACCTCGACGTCATCGGCGCGATCGGCATCCCAGAGCCATTGCTCCAGGGCGGCCAGATTTTCCCCGCCCCAGCCATGCATCCACGTCCCCTGAGCGTTGATGCCGCTCGGGGAGAAGCAGGACAGGATGAAGGGGCGAAAGCGGACGCGGTCCTTCGCGTTCAGCGCGGGGCCCCACAACCAGGTGAAGGCGCGGAAGAGGGGGCGCCGTGAGAGCGCCTCGAGCGCGGTCAGGAGCTCCTCGTCGGACTGTCGCCGCGCCAGGGCGCCACGGATGGCGGCGTCCATTTCCTTCGCTTCACGGCGGAGGCGTTCTTCCCATCGCTCGCTCACCCCCACCGTTTACACCGCCGGGAGGCGTCGGAGGAACCGCCCAGCCCGAGGACGTTCCCGGGCCCCAGGCCCATGCGGGAGAACGGAGTGCGCGTGGGAAAGGCCGCCATGCCCTTTGGCGCTGACGCACAGCCGCCGCGCTGAGGCTCGGGCGGCCGTTCCTGATGGACTAGCCAACGGCGGGCCGCGGCGAAGGCTCGCGGACGCGCCGCGACTCCAACCACGAGCGCCACTTCAAGGCGGGTCTTTCCACGCCGTGGTGCAGCGCGAGCGATGCGAGCAGCACGGCCACGACGCCGCCCAGCAACGTGACCGGGTGGAATGCGTCCATGCCATAGGGCGCCAGGGCGACGCGGACTCCGTGCTGCACGGCCTTGTGGGTGAGGTAGACGGTGAAGCTGAGGAGCGCGAAGGTCCTCGCGCCAGGGATGCGGGCGCACAGGCGCGAGGCGGCGGGGCTCGACATGGCGACGAGCAGCGCCGCGTAGCCCACGGCCGTCAGCGGGAATGCGAGCATCGTATGGGCCAGGTACCGGAAGTGTTCCTCGTTCAGCCAGAGCACCACGGACAGGCACACGAGCCCCACCAGCGCCAGACCTCCGGCGCGGACGCCTCGTGTCCAACGCTCCCATGCGGCGGGTCGGAAAACCCGCAGCGCCGCGAGCAACACGCCGCAGAGCAGTCCATCGAGCCGCGCGTACGTCGGGTAGTACAGGAGCGTGTCGTAGCCGCGCCACTCGACGTCCGTCGGCCCCAGCATGGAGAAGTGGCGCTGCCACAGGATGCCCCGCAGGAGCATGCCCCCCACCATCAACGCCACCGCGCCCGCGAGGAGATGCGGTGCACGGACACGTCGGCGCAGCGCGAGCACGGCGATGGGCAGCACCAGGTAGAAGTGTTCCTCCACGCACAGCGACCAGGCGTGGGAGAAGCCGTTCAGGCGCAGTCCGAAATTCTGCGTGAAGGTGAGAAAGCGCCACGCGGGCGTCTCCACGGGGCGTTCACTCCAGGCGGGAATGAAGAGATACATCGCCACGACGATGAGATAGGGCGGGAGGATGCGCAGCGAGCGCCGCAGGTAGAAGCGCTTCATGTCCGGAGCCTCGTCCCGGGACACCGGCTCCAGAAGCTGCGAGCCGATGAGGAAGCCGCTCAGCACGAAGAACAGCTCCACGCCCGTCCAACCGAAGTTGGCGAGCATCCCGTAGGTCTCGAGTCCTTCGGGGCGCGGGTAGTGGAAGAGGACGACGATGAGGATGGCGATGCACCGGAGCAGGTCAAGGCCAGCGAGGTGACGCGATTCGGAGGAGTTCAGGGGGGCGGCTTTCAGCGGCAGGGATGCGCTGGATGCTACGGGCCCAAAGGGCCGTCGCAAGAAGTCCGGCAGCCCATCTCCCAACGCCTGACCGTCTGACGCGCTGGATAAACCGGACACCGTTCTTTTAACGGAATCCCCAGGGCACGTCCTCGGCCCCACTCCAGGGCCAGACGCATCGCAAACTCCGCCCCCAGTGACTCAAGACCGGAGGTGCGCGACCACGGCAGATGCAAGCCCGCTGACGCCGTCACGCCTGCCGTTCAGACACGCCCCATCGTTGTCGCGAGAGGAGACACGCGGTGAAGTGGCATCACTCGCGACGCGTGGGCTCAGCGCACCGCCACCGGGAGAACCGCCGCGGCCCGCAGGCTGGCCACGGCCTTGTGGTAGTCCGTGAGTGCATCCACCTCGCGCACGGCGGCCTCGGCGGCGGTCTGCTCGCGCAGGTTGACGAAGAGGAGCGTGCTCTCACCCAGCTCGAAACGGGTGCGCTCGGACCGCTCGATTTCGCGCGCGAGCGTCAGCTCACGGCGCGCCACCGCGACGCGCTCCCGCGACGCCTCCAGCGCGGACAGCGCATCGCGGACCTCCACCCGGGCCCGGTCCTTCTGCAAGCGAAGCTGGGCCTCCAACCGGGCCAGGCCCGCCGCCACCTGCCGCTCGCGGCCCGTGGCGGCCCGGTTGAAGGTGGGGATGTCCAGCAAGAGCCCCACCTCCAGCTCCGGCTTGCCCTTCTTCGGGCTGCCCTCGCCAAAGTCCTTCGCGGCCGCCACGCTCACATCCACGGCGGGGGCGCGCTGGTTGCGAGCCAGCCGGTGCTCCACGCGCTGCTGCTGACGCGTGAGCTCCAAGCGCTGCACGTCCGGCCGGCGATCCAGCACGTCCTCGATGGCCAGCGGCCCCACCGCCTCCTCCGCGGCCACGGGGATGGGGAAGCCCTCCGGCAGCCACGCCGGCTGTGGCAGCACGGGCGCGCCCTCCGCGTCGCGAACGAAGAGGGACAGCTCCATGGCGCTCTGCTGGAGCAGCCGATCGGCGGCCACCACCTGACCCTCGCGCTGAACCACGGCCCGCTGGTTGTCCACGTGCTCGAAGTTGGCCAGGTCGCCGCTCTCCACACGCTCGATGAGCTGCGCATTCCGGGCCTGCGCCATGCGCAGCAAATCCTGGGCGACGGCGTACCGGCGGCCGGCGGCCACCCACTCCCAGTAGCGCCACGTCGCCGTGCGCGACGACTCCAGCCGCGCTTGCTCCACGCCGAACGCGGCGGCGTCGGTGCCCAGCTCCGCGCGTGCCATGGCGGCCCGGCGCCGGTCGATGGGTCCGTTGCGCAACAGCGGCACGCTGACGCCCGCGCGCACCTCGCCCAACGCATTCGTCTCATACCCCTCCGCGTAGACGGGGAAGTCGCCGGTGCCCAGGCGCCAACCGGCGAAGAGGTTGGCACCCCACAAGGACGTGGGCTGCTCCACCACGCTTTCGACGCGGGTGTACGGGTAGCCGCCAATCGGCGTGCTCACCACCCGGCCTCGCAACGCCGGATCGAACCCGCCCTGCGCCGCCAGCAGCTCCGCGCCCGCCGCCTCCACGTCCCGTCGTGCCGCCTCGATGACGGGGTAGTGACGCTCCACCGAATCCAGGACCTCCTCCAGGGACAGCGGCGCTTCGCCCTCCTCGCGCGCCTGTGCCGGCGCAGCCACCAGGCTGGCCAGCAGCACGGCGCGCAGACTCGCCCGCGTCATCCCTTGTCCTCCTTCTCCCCTTGTGTCGGCTCCGAGGTCCCCACCACCGGCGGGAAGCCGTTGAAGCGGCGCCACAGCTCGAAGCCCACCGTCACCTGGTTGAGGAACACCCAGCCGTTGACGCGGACGCCCTGGCGCAGATACGTCCCGGAGGGCCACGGGTCGCTCCCCTCTTCCGGGACCACCAGGATGCGGAACTTCCCCTTGCCGTCATCGGTGGAGTCGATGAGCGCCACCTTGCCGCCGAAGGTGCCCACCGCGACGGACGGCCAGCCGCTGAACTGCACCGCGGGCCACCCCTCGAACTGGAGCCGCACGGTCCGGTCCTCCGCCAGCAGCGGCACGTCGTTGCCCTCCATCCACAGCTCCACCGCGCGCGACTCAGTGTCCGGGACGAGCACCACCAGCGGGTCTCCCGCCTTGAGCATCATCCCGGTCAGGCCGCCCACCAGCCGCAAGACGGTGGCATCCATGGGGGCCCGCACCTCCTGGGTGCGCTGGCGCGCCAGACGCACCTCCATGCGGGCCAGCTCCGCCTGCACGGACGCAATCTCGGCGAGCGCCGAGGAGCGCGAGGCACGAGCGTCCGCCACGGAGGCGCCCACGTCGTTGCCCACCCGGCCCTGGTCGGCGCGCAGCGCGGCCTCCTCGCTGCGAGCGGCGCTCAGCGCCACCTGAGCCCGTGCCACCTCGGTGCCCGCGCGCACCTCCTCCAGCTCCGCCAGCTCCAGGGCACGCGTGGCGGTGAGGCCGCCTTCCGCCAGCCGCTTCTGGCGCCCCAGGTTGAGCGTCGCGGTGCGGTGCGCCGCCTCCGTCGCCTCCAGCGCGCGCTCCGCGGCCAACCTGCGGTCCCTCGCCATGGCGACCCGTGCCTCCGCCGCGGACGTGGCCAGGGTGCGCGAACCGGAGAGCTGCTCCGCGCGCGACTCCAGCGCCTCCGCGCGCGCGCGCGCCGCCTCCAGCCGCTGCAACAGCGCATCGCGCTCCAACTCCAGCCGCGACATGAGCTGTGGATCGTTGTCGGACAGCTCCGCCAGCAGGTCGCCCTTCTTCACGCGGCTGCCCTCGCGCACCTCCCAGCGAATCACGCGACCCTCGATGGGGGCATGCACGAACTGCTGCCGCTCCACCGGGGTGAAGGCCACCACGCGGCCGTAGCCAACCGAGGTCTGCTGCCAGGGCGCGAAGGCGAGCAGCACCAGCGCGCCCACCATGGCCACCAGCACGCGCGCGAGCACATGGGCAGCCCGAGGGGGACGCACCAGGGAGAGCGCGGCGCGCTCGGCGCGCTCGCTCACCATCGAGGGCTTCAAGGATGTCGCGGACATGTTCAGCCCTCCTCCGGGCTCGGGCCCGCCATCAACTCCGCCAGCGTGTGGCGCCGACCGATGCGCCGCACGGCCGCGTCTTCTTCACTGGCCAGCACCACCAGCGTCCACTTCGCGCCCGGCGCCAGCAGCGCGTCCATGACCTCCTGGCGCCCGAGCTCGCTCAGGCCTTCCAACACCTCATCCAGGATGATGAGCCGGGGAGCGCCCGCCAGCGCGCGCGCCACCATCAGCCGCCGCACCTGGCCGCTCGACAGCGGCGACCCGCTGGGGCCCAGCGGCGTGTCCAGCCCGCGCGGCAGCGACAACACGGCCTCCAGCAACCCCACCGCCTCCAGCGCCTGCCGCGCCTCGCTCGGGCTCACCGCGGAGCGCCCGGAGCGCACGTTGTCCAGCACCGAGCCCTCCAACACCTCCACGCCCCGCACCAACGCCACCTGCGAGCGCAGCGCGCCCAGCGAGACGCGTCGCGTGTCCACCCCACCCACCGCCAGCCGCCCCTCGGAGGGCTCGCGAAGGCCGAACAACAGGTCCGCCAAGGCGCTCTTGCCACCTCCGCTGGGCGCGAGGAGCGCCACCTTCTCCCCAGGCGCCAGCTCCAGGTTCAAGCCCGTCAGCGCCGCCCGCCCCTCGCCGTGCGAGAAGGCCATGCCGTCGATGCGCACCGGCAGCCCGTCCCGGCCCTCCGGCAACGGCTCCCGGTGGGGCCCCTCCTCTTCCAACGGCAAGTCGACCAGGTAGCCCAGCTTGTCCAGGGCGGCCTGCAGGTCATAGAAGGCCTCCACGTGCTTGCCGAACTTGACGAATGAAGCCAGCACCGCGGTGACGATGAGCTCGGCCGCGACGAGCTGGCCCAGGGTGAGCTGCCGCTGGATGACGAGCCAGCCGCCCAAACCCAGCAACAGCGCGCTGGCCACGACCTGCAGCCCCAACGAGCCCACCACCTGCCGGAAGACGACGCTGAAGTGCCGCCGCCGCGCGCCCAGATAGCGGCGCGCCAACATGTCCGCCTGCTCCTCCGCGTGCGCCGCTCCGTCGCGTGAGCGGAAGGCGAGCGGGTGCCGCGCCAGCTCCTCCAGCCAGGCGGCAACCTCGTACTTCGCCTTCGACTCGTCGATGGCCGTCTCCGTGCCGCGCTGGCCGAGCACGAGGATGATGAAGGCGGTGGCCGCGATCAGCAGCACGTCGAAGGCCAGCAGCACCGGGTGGTAGAAGGCCAGCACCACCATCCCGATGAGCGCCTGGAGCACGAGGCTGATGCCCTCCAGGAGGAACACCGACAGCGTCTTCTGGAGGGTGAGCACGTCGAAGAAACGGTTGACCAGCTCCGGGCCATAGTTGCGGTCAAACATCTCCTGCTGCACCCGGGGGATGCGGTGCGAGGCATCCAGCGCGGCGCGCACGAACATGCGCTGTTGGATGACCTCCACGACATGGGTGTTGAGCGCCCGCAACGTCGCGGCGAAGGCCAGCGCCGCCATGACGAGGATGGACAACACCACCAGGGGCTGCAGCAGGGTGCCGAACGTCACCGTGCTCACCAGCGCCTGCACGGCGACGGGCGTGGCGAGCGACAACAGGCCCGCGGCCACCGCGTAGACGAGCACCACCTTCAAGTCGTCCCGCTCCAGCCAGAGCAGCGAACGCAGCCGCTGCATGGGCGTGGGGTGGTCCCCGTGGCCGCCGCCGCCGTGGCCGCCGCCACCAATCCCATCCAACGGCGCCGCGGGCACCGCCAACGTCCAGTCCAGCGGCTGGGCCTGGGTCGACGCGCCCGTCATGGCCATCAGCGCGGGCCCTCCCACCCAGTCCGGGTGCGACATGCCCTGCGCCTGGACCTGCACCTGTCCGGGCCGCCGCGCGGTGACGAGGCACCAGCCCTCCGCCCCGAGCACCGCCGCCGGCAGGGGCACCTCCCCGGTCATCATCTCGCGCACGGACGAGCGCTGAATCACCGCGCGCAGGCCCACCGCGTCGCAGGCGGACGCCATGCGCTTGGACCAGACCCGTTCGGCCGCCGCGCACTCGCCGCGCGTCCACCGCTGCACGGACTGCGCGTCCACGGCGACGCCCACGGGCGCGCCCAGCGCCTCCAACACCGGCAGCAGCGCCTCCAAAGAGAAGCCTTCAGCCCGCGTCGGGTTCGGTTCCGGGTCCCGGGGCGTCGCCGCCTCGTTCCCATCGCGCTCCAGCAGGGCACCTGCCCCCTGGGGCTCCGTCATCGAATGCGACATGAACCGTTCCTCTCCCTCGAAAGGATTCCAGCCGGGGAACCCCACAGACCTGGGGCCCGCCCCCCAGGCCCGCCTTTCTGGAATGCAAACTCGCTATGCTTGATGAGCGACCGGCTATATGCGAATTGCATGTCGCGTGTCAATCGTCGTATATTCGAGGCGTGGCAGGAGCCCCATGGATCCCTTGAAAGCGACTCATCTGGAATTTCCCGCGTGGACGTTCCTCACCAACCACGCACACGTCCTGCTGTGCATCGCGGCCGACCCCGAGGTGCGCCTGCGGGACGTGGCGATGCGCGTGGGAATAACGGAGCGCGCGGTGCAGCGCATCGTTAGCGACCTGGAAGAAGGCGGTTATCTCCAGCGGGAGCGCGAGGGGCGACGCAACCATTACACGGTGCGCGGCGACCAACCCCTGCGCCACCCGGTGGAATGTCACAGGAGCGTGGCGTCGCTCATCGCGCTCGTGGGCTGCGTGGAGGCTCCGCCCCCCGCCGCGCCGAGCAAGGCCGTCCGCCCGAGACGCTGACCCGGAGGAACAGCGTCACTAGGTCAGGGGGGCACTGGGGCTGCCGCGACGGCGCGCAACTCAGGGCACGAACTGGAGCGCATTCGGGAGGCGCACCACGCCGAGGGTTCCGGTGTCGGTGACGCTCACCGCCACCTGCCCCTGGGCGTGCGCCTGGGTGAAGACCGCGATGAGGCTCGGGCTGAGGACCTCGAACTGAGCCATCGAGACATTGTCGATGTGAACCGAGACATGCCCATCCCGGAAGCCCGTGCCGTGCAGGTAGATTCGATCCAAGCCATCCACGCCAGCTTGCACGGGCCAGACACGGTGGAGCGCCAGGGCCTCGAAGACGAATGCATCGGGCATCCGCGAACTGTTCCCATCCGCGGTGCGCACCTCGACATCCACCGCGCCCATGGCATGGGGGGGCGTGTCCACGGTCACCCATCGGGCGGTGACGGCGCTCGGGGCCACCACCTGCCCCCCCAGCAGCACGGTCTCCACCTGCCCCAGGTCATTACCGTAGAGCGTGAGTGACGTCCCACCTGTCGTGGAGCCTCTCGCGGGGTAGACAGCCTGCAGTTGAGGGGTCGCCGCCACGGCGGCGTCGATGGCAGGCCCCTGGGCGAAGCTGTTCGTGATGGCCGCGGCGTGGGCGACTTGGTTGCCCGTGTAATGGAACCAACGCCCCCCTGGAATCCCCTGCAGCAGATCGCAGATGTAGTTGTTCGGGTCCGACTGCGGACCGCGCTGAGAGGTGATGTCCAGCACCTGGTGAACTCGCGGGTCGTTGCGCAGGCGTACCCAGAGCAGTCCGCCCATGTTGGGGATGTGGCGGTGGTAGAGCGCGTTGAGGTTCTGGTTGAGCCCCACGTCCTCACCCGCCAGCTCACCTTCCTCATGGAGGGACTGCAGGTTGCCGGCCACCACCTGCACGTGCTGCGGGACATGAAGGACGTGACTGGGAATGGAGTCGCGGGTTTGCCCGGCGGGATAGATGACGGTGCGCTTGGGGGGCGTTGGCGATAGGTGAAGCCGTTGACCAGCGTGGTCTCGCACCCGTTCCCGGTGACCAGCACGTTCACGGCGGTGTCAGCATTGGCGGGATTGTTCCGCAGGGGAATTCGCCCACGGATCTCCATTTCGGAGGCCACGACCTGAGTGGCCTCCACGCCGCCAAAGCGCACACTGCACCCCTCGAGCGCACGACCATGAATCACGAAATCAAGGTCGCCCTCCAGGGGCCCGACGTCTGGTATCAGGGCAGCAACCCCCGGCGGCTCCATGAAGGTGTATTGCGACGCCAGCACCGCGCGCTGCTGGTTGGGGTTGGTGACGGTGATGTCCACCGTCTGGACGACGTGTGCCGGCGTGGTCACCTCCAGCCGCGTCGCATCGACCCAGCGCACCATCTGGGCCGCCGTGGCACCGAAGGTGACCGCGGGCGTCCCGACGAAGCCGGAGCCCAGGATGACCAGCGTGGTGCCACCGTCCTTCGTGCCCACCGATTTGGAGATGCTGGTGATCGCCGGAGGCATCGAGTACGCCAGCGCGACGTTCTGCACGCTCCGCTGTTGGTTCGGGTTCCTCACGATGACCGCGGTGTTTCCCACCGGGAGGCGGGGCGACTCGACGCTGAGCTGCCGAGGAACCCGGCTGTTGTCGGTCACACGCACGTTGACGCCGCCAATCAAGACCGTGGCGCCCGCGTCGAAGTGGTCTCCCGTGAGCAACACCGTCTCTCCGCCGCCCACGTCGGCGATCGCGGTGTTGAGCACACTGGCCACGGTGCCCGCTGTCACGGAAACGGACGCGAGGACCGGCGGCGTGGCGTAGTCGAGGTTGACGGTATTGCTGGCCTGCTGGTTGGGATTGCGCACCTGCAGCGCCTGAGGGCCGGCGGCGAGTCCGGACGTCTTGATACTCAAGCGCTGTGGAACCTGGGCGTTGTCCACGACCTGGACCTGCTGGCCCCCCACAAAGACCTGGGCATTCGCATGAAAATGCGCGCCGTCAATCTGAACGGTCTCATTTCCAGCGGTGTCCGCGCTCGCCGTGCCCCTGGCACTGGCCTCCGTCCCGTCGGACACCTGGACCGTCTGGATTTGGGGCGGGTCCACGTAGCTGAAAGCCACCTCGCCATGTTGGCCATCGGGGTTGGTGACCCGGACCTGGAGGTTGGCGGCGACATGCTGCGGGGTGCGAACCTGGATTTCGTCAGGCGAGCGCACCACGCAGTCTGCTCCTCGCAGCGCCACCTGACCGAACGCGACGGTCGCCTGCGCATCGAAGTGGGCGCCCCGAATGACGGCGGTCTCCGTCCCAGAAGTCGCTCCGATGGCGGCTCCAGGGGCGCTGCTCCCCTGCTCGAGCCGAATGCTGTCGACCCGGGGCGGGGCGAGATAGTCAAACGTCACTTCGCCCGCGGCACTCTGTCTCGCGGGATTGCGGACCGTCAGCCGGTGTGACACGGCCCTCGGAACCGCGGGCAACGTCAGCACCAAGGTCTGGGCATCTCGACGTTGAACCCCATCGAGCACCGTGCCACTTCTCAGGACCTCCACGCCGGCATGGAAGTTCGTGCCCGACAGGGTGACTTCGCAGCCCCCCAGGGGCCCCCGTGGAGGAACGACGCCAGTGAGGGTGGGCGGCCCCACGTAGTCGAACAACCCGTCCCGGGAATCCTGCCCCCCGTCCGTGTTCCGGGCAACCACGGTGACCGGCCCCTGGCGCCCTCCGGGAGTCATCACCCGGGCGGTCGTCTCGGTCAGCCCCCTGAGGACCCGGCCCGGATTCACACCAAAGCTCACGCTCATCCCCGGCTGGAATCCACTCCCGTGGAGCCAGACTTCCACTTCCTGCTCGCTCTCCTGTCGATTCGGCGGATCGACCCTGTCGATCCGCACGACGCTCTTCGCGGGGCACTTCACCACGGCAGTCGATGAGGTGCGCCGAAACCGCTGGGTGCACGACTTACCGAACATCACCACGAAAACCGCCGAGGCCAGGGTGACCGTCACCGCGCCGATGACAAACGAATCGTAGCCCGCGCCCGAAGGATCGTTGTTCTCCATGGCTCAGCCCCTCTCGGACCAGCGGTCCGCTCGCGCAGACAGGAGAATCTCGGTCTCCTCTCGCAGTCTCGCCAACCGCTGCTCGGGCCCCGGTCCTCCGGCGGGCCCCAGGAGCTCACGCGCCCAGGCATGGTCTGCCCCGCCGGGGAAGTCATCCCCCAACACGAACACCAGGTTCACGAACTCGCAGCAGTCCGCGTCTGTCTCGATTCCGTAGCGCTCGGCACGCACCAGCGCCCGTTCAATGACGCCACGCGTTCGCACCACACCCAATTGCGCCACCACGCGGTCGAAGCAGTCGGACACGTGCTCCAGGAGGGCGTCCACCAATTGCCGGCGACGCTCTTCCTCCAGGGCAAGGATTTGTGACTGACGAATGACAAACATGAGCCCCCCCGGGTCGGAGGCCACCCTACCATGTCGAAAGGGGGACACGGCACTGCCCTTGCGCAATCAAATCTTCGCACCGACCCCGGAGGCCCCAAGGGCTCACATGTAGGGATTGCACAGGAGCGCCACCCACACTGCCTCGAGAAGGCAGACAGGGAAGCCACTCGCCACGGCATGACGCACGCGGCCCGGCATCATCCGGCGGGAGGTCCGCGAAGCCCGGGCAGGACGACAGCCCGGGCCGGGACTCTCAGCGGCGATGCCGGGAGCCATCACCAGTGCGCGGCCTCTACACTGGGCCTGAGCAAGCCTTCGCCCCCTTGTCCCTCGGAAAACCTCATGACTGCTGGGTCCACACTCGCGCGCGCCCTCGTCGCCATCGTGATCCTTCCCGCACTGGCGCTGGCCGTCCCGCGCACCGGAACGCCCCGGCCACCCGGGCCATCGCCGCGCTACACCGTCGAGCAGTTCATGGAGACGACCGCCGTGCGTGGCGCGTCCTTCTCCTCGGACGAGCAGCGGGTGCTGTACTCATCGAACGAGACCGGCGTCTTCAACGTCTTCTCCGTGCCGGTCGCGGGTGGCAAACCCGTGCAGCTCACCCGCTCCCTCCAGGACGCGACCTTCGCCGTCGGCTATTTCCCCACCGATGACCGCGTCCTCTTCACACGCGATTCGGGAGGCAACGAGCTCCCCCACCTCTACGTGCGCACGTCAGCCGGACAGGAGCAGGACCTCACCCCGGGCGACAAACATCACGCGTCCTTCTTCGGCTGGAGCCAGGACGGCGGCGCCTTCTACGTCCTCTCCAATGAGCGCGACGCACGCGTCCAGGACCTCTACCGCTACGATGCGAAGACCTATGCCCGCTCACTGATCTACGCAGGCGATGGCGAGCACGTACTCAGCGCCATCTCTCCCGATGAGAAGTGGTTGGCACTGGAGAAGTCACGGACGCTGTCCGACAGCGACGTGTTCCTCCTGGAGCTCGCCACCCAGCAGCGACAGCAGCTCACCGCGCATACGGGCTCGGCCCATTGGAAGGCGGCGACCTTCGACCCGTCGTCCTCCTCGCTGTACCTGCTCACCAACGAAGGCTCCGAGTTCATCCGCGTGGAGCGCCACGTGCTCGCCACCGGGAAGCGCGAGCAGGTGGAGGCACTGAACTGGGATGTGCTGTCCACAGCGTTCTCGCGGCGTGGCACGTGGCGCGTCACCCGCGTCAACGAAGACGGCCGCACCACGCTCCGGGTCCACGACGTCAAGACGGGCAAACGCGTGTCCCTGCCAGGGATTCCGGAAGGAGCCCTCTCCGACGTGACGCTGTCCCGCGACGAGAAGCGGATGGCCTTCCACGTTGACGGGGACCGCGCTCCCGGCAGTCTGTACGTCTATGACCTCGAGACGAAGAAGGCCACCCGGCTGACGAACACACTGGGGCGGACGCTGAATCCCCAGGTCCTGGTGGAGTCGGAGCGGGTGCGCTTCAAGTCCTTCGACGGGCTGGAGATTCCAGCGCTCCTCTACAAGCCCCATCAGGCCACCGCGAAGCAGCGCGCCCCCGCCATCGTCTTCGTCCATGGTGGACCGGGAGGACAGTCCTCCAAGGGCTACAGCAGCTTCTTCCAGACCCTCGTCCACCACGGCTACGTGGTGCTCGCCGTCAACAACCGGGGCAGCGAGGGCTACGGCAAGTCGTTCTTCGCGGCGGATGACCAGCAACATGGCAAGGCGCCGCTCCAGGACTGCGTCGAGGCGAAGAAGTACCTGACCGGCCTGCCCTACGTGGACGGCGCTCGCGTGGGCATCCTGGGCCCCAGCTACGGCGGCTACATGGTGCTCGCCGCGCTGGCGTTCCACCCCGACGTCTTCGCCGTGGGCGTGGATGCGTTCGGCATCTCCGACTGGCTGAGCGCCCTGAAAGCGCTGCCGCCCCACAAGGAGGCCCTGCGCGAGGCGCTCTACCAGGAACTGGGCAACCCCCAGACGCAGGAGGCGATGCTTCGAGACATCTCCCCGCTGTTCCACGCGGAGAAGATTCGCAAGCCCCTGCTCGTCATCCAAGGCGCCAATGATCCACGCGTTCCCAAGGCCAGCACCGACGCGCTCGTCGAGACCATCAGAAAGAACGGCGTGCCCATCGACTACTTCGTCCTCCCCAATGATGGGCATGGCTTCAGCAGCACGAAGAGCGAGGCGGAGACCACCTTGAAAATCCTCTCCTTCCTGGACCAGCACCTGCGACGGCGGCAGTAAGCCCCGCGCCGCCGCGGCTCAACGCATCCTCTCGGACTGGCGCTCTGTCGACGGGGAGACCGCGGCACCCGGCCTCTCCATCCGGAAGCGACACGTACCGGCCCTCGCGGAGGTGAATCTTCCCACCCGCCTCGGGCTGGGCGACCCGGGCGCGTTCCGCGGGATGTAGCTCTGCATGTACGCCTTCCACGTCAGCCCCCGGTGACTCTTCGACGAGGTCGACGAGGGGCCGCTGAGTCGAGTGTGACATTGCAAAGCGCCCCAGCAATCGACGCAATGCAGTTGGTTTGCAAGGGATGCATCACGCCAAAGGAATTGCGCAGGGAGATGCCCTGCTGTGCCAACCGTTTGAAGCAAGGACTCTGCATCACGTCACCGCGGTACGAGTCCAGCCCCACGGATGTGACGCGTCAGCCACGTTCGCTGACACGTCAAACGCGTCTATTGACACACGCGAACCACGAACCGAGCGGCATTGACGTGCGTTCGCGAAAATGGCAATCAAAACAAACACCCAACAACAAGGCAGGCTTCTCATGGCCGCTCCCATTCGACACGTCTTCGTCTTGATGATGGAGAACCGTTCCTTCGACCACATGCTCGGCTTCTCTGGCATCACGGGTACTGACGCGGTGACCGGCCAGCAGACGCGGCTCGCCGGACTGAGGGGTGACGAGTTCAATACCTACAGCGGCGTCCCGTACCCGGTGACGAGCCCGGCACACAACACGATGCCCGTGGGCCCCCATCACGACTTCGCGGATGTGCTCTTGCAGCTCACGGGGATTGATGTGACCGCACCGGGTGGCCACAAACCACTCCCTGATTCCAACTATCCCCCATCACCCAGTCAGGCTTCGTCGACAGCTATGTCGCCGCCGCGAAGGAGGCCCAGGTTGGCGATATCGACCCTGGCGAACTGATGAAGTGCTACGCCCCCGAGCAGCTCCCGGTACTCACGGCGCTCGCGCGGGAGTTCGCCGTGTGTGACCAGTGGTTCTCATCTCTTCCGGGCCCCACCTGGCCCAACCGGTTCTTCGTGAACGCCGCATCGGCCGGCGGCCTCGACCACAGCCCCAGCATGACGGAGATCGTCGAATGGGAGGCGAACCTGGAAGGAGGCTTCAGATTCGAGGGCGGCACGCTCTTCACCCAACCCCAGTTGTCGTGGGCGGTCTACTCGGCGGGAGGACTCTGCATCACCCAGGCCATGCAGGGTGTCCGCTCGCACGACATCCGCCCGTTCGACCGCTTCGCGAGTGATCTCCAGGAGCGCCCCGTCGCCCAGTACACCTTCATCGAGCCGAACTACGGCGACGTGGTGAATGACTCATACGCCGGTGGCAATTCGCAGCATCCACGGGACGATGTCCGCAAGGGCGAGCTGCTCATCAAGGCCACCTATGAGGCCATCCGCAACTCGCCCGTCTGGAACGAAAGCCTGCTCATCGTCACCTGGGACGAGCACGGCGGCTTCTACGACCACGTGACGCCGCCCCCTGCCCCGTCCCCTGGCGACGCGCGGGTGATGCCCGCGGCCGTCAACAAGTATGGGTTCACCTTCCAGCAGTACGGCGTCCGGGTCCCCGCGGTCGTCGTCTCGCCGTGGATCGCCAGGAATGTCATTGACCATCGGCTGTACGACCACGCCTCGGTCCCCGCGACGGTCGAGTCCCTCTTCGGCCTCGCGCCGATGACCCAGCGCGACGCGAACGCGAACAGTGTGGCGCCGCTCGCGACCTTGGCCAGTCCAAGGACGGATTGCCCCGAACGCCTCCAAGTGCCGGCGGATTTCGCCGGTGCGCCGGCCCCCGAACAGCAGCCCCTGAAGCGCCCCGCACCGACCGATTCAGTGAGCGAAGGCCACCTGCCTTCCTTCCTGCACCTCGCGATGCGCACCGACCTGGAGCTGTCGCAACCCACGGAGCGACAGGCGATCCTCGCACGAGTGAAGGCGATTCAAACGCGCGCGGAGGCGGAGCAATACATGCGGGACGTCAGTCAGCGGCTCGACGCCTTCCGCGCGGGAAGCGCGACGAAACCGTAGCCACTTGACCCCAGGCCGGGGGCCGAAACGAAGGATTCTTGCCTCAGCCCCCGGCGAGCAGCAGGACCCCGACGAAGCGGGCCAGCACGAAGCCCGTCGTGACGCAGAAGGCCGCTCCGAAGCGCTCCAGGTCGAACCGGAGCTGCCAATCCCACAGCTTCACCTTGCGGAAGCCCGCCACGATGGCGGCCACGACGAAGGGGGACAGCAATCCCACGGTCCATGCCAGCCCGACGTCCTCGATGAGCGGCTCGGAGGAGATGGCAAGGCTGCCCGCCCCCAGCAACACGCCCAGGCCCAGCAACACCACCAGTCCGGCGGCGCCAAAACGGCTCCTGTCCGAGTAGGTCTCCAGAACGCCCCGCATCAACTCAATGAGTCCGTCCGCCAGCATGTCCTGAAGTCTACGGCGACAGCGCCTGTGCGTGTCACGCCCCCAGACATCCCCCAATGCGGAGGCCTGCTTCGCGCTGGCCGCGGCCTTCGAGCGCAACCCACTCCGCGAGTTCGACGTGTCGACCGGAATGCGTGTCCAGCGCGGCAGAGCGGGCCTGCTACCATGCTCGCCATGATGCGGGACTCGCGCCAGCAGGGTGGGAGGGAGACGCGGACATGAGCGCGCAGCGGGAGGTCCGTGCCCACTTCGACCGGACCTCCATCGTGATGTATCAGGCGTATCCGGACGCCATCGCGGATGTGGCCGTGGCGCGGCAGAAGTTCGGTCCGCCCTTCTCCACCGGTCGCATGACCTGGATAAAACCCAGCTTCCTGTGGCTCATGCACCGCTCCAACTGGGGCCGCAAAAGCGGACAGGAGCGCACGCTGGCGGTGCGCATCCAGCGCAGTGGCTGGGAAACCGCCTTGGGGCACGGAGTCCTCACCGCCTATGAGCCGAAGGCCCACGGCTCCCCGGCAGCGTGGCGCGCGGCCTTCGACACCGCGCCCGTCCATGTCCAGTGGGACCCCGAGCGCACCCTGCGTGGCGCGGGCCTGCCCCATGACAGCATCCAGGTGGGGCTGGGCCGCGCCATCATCGAACGCTTCGTGGAGGACTGGATTGTCTCCATCACGGACTTGACGCCGCTCGTGCAGAAGCTGCGCAAGCACCTGGACACCGGCCGCGCGGAGCAAGCCTCACGGCTCCTGCCCCCCGAAACCGTCTACCCCGTGCCGGCGGAGCTCGTCCGCCGGCTCGGGATGTGAGGCCCCCCAGGACAGCCTGGGAGCGCGACCGCGATGAGCGCGGGGGCACTGACCCTGTCGCATGGGTCAGCGCCCCACGCCCTCGCGCTCATTTCCGCCGGCCTCGTGAGCGCGTCAGGGCGAAGAGTCCTCCGGCCACCGCGAGCGCCAGATGTCCCGTCCCCGTGGCATCCCCCCGGCACCCACCGCTCTCACCAACCGCTTGCCCCTCACCGAGGACCTCATCGTGAGGCGGCTTCCCCGGAGGCTCCTCCACGGGTGGCGGCTCATCGGTCCCCGGCGGCGAGTTCGCGGCCTGGATGCGGAAGGGCGCGTCGCTCATGTCCGACACCGCCCCGTCCGTGGTGCTGGCGATGCGCAACATCGCCTCATGGCTCGGCACGTCGGGCACACGCCAGACGAAGTGCCCCGTGTTGTTCACCGCGGTGGCCACCGACACCCAGTGGGCGCTCGCGTCCGTGGAGTACGCCAGGTCGAGCGTCCCCACCTCGCCCAACGTGGACCACTTCACGTCCACCTCCTGGCCCACGACGAAGGTCTCTCCACCCTTGGGAGCCTCCAACACCAGACGCGCCGAGGGTGCGACCGCGTCCGCCAGCGCGAAGTCATCCACCAGCGCCCACCCCACCCCGTCCAAGGCGACGCCCACGCTCAGCCCTTGAACGCCCGCGGGCAGCCCCATTGGCAGCTCCCAGGTCGCCTCCGTCCAGGCCTCCGCGGCCGGGAGGCTCGGTCCACGCTCCCACGCCTTCCACATCCCATCCGCGCCCTTCACGGCCGCCTCCAGATACAGCGCCGTGTTGGAGCGGTACCAGACGCTCACCCGCTTCCCCTGCCCCGGCATGACGGCCGGCGCGCAGGTGCCGTCATCGCGCAGCACCTGGAGCGAGGCGACACCCGCGGACGCGTCCGCGCGCTCGAGCCTGTAGGACCAGGTCCCCGTGTGCGCCTCGGCCGAGCGTTCGGCGCGCACCGCGCCTGTCTCGGCGGGGCCCAATTGCCAGCAGTCGGGCACGCCGTCGCCATTCGCGTCGTCCTCGAGCGAAGGATTCTTCAACGCGTCCGTGGGCTCCTTTGGCACGGGGTGTACGGCGGGCCGCACCTCGCCCCCCATGATGTCCCGCACCGTGCGCACCTCGGTCCCCATCGGTGCGCGTTGGGCGAGCCAGCCCATGAACTCCCGGAGGACGTCGGCCTGCACGCAGTACGTGCGCTTCGAGCAGTCCGCCTCCACGAAGTGGAAGACGACATTCACCCAGCCGCCCCCCGCCTCCTC
The DNA here is from genome assembly GCF_000280925.3 of Myxococcus hansupus. NCBI lineage: Bacteria > Pseudomonadati > Myxococcota > Myxococcia > Myxococcales > Myxococcaceae > Pseudomyxococcus > Pseudomyxococcus hansupus. The sequence continues at coordinate 1,748,615 of NZ_CP012109.1, read as the reverse complement.
CGCCGAGGTCACCCAGGCCTTCATCTGCTCCAATCCGTCGTCGCGCGTCACCGTGGCGGGCGTGCGGATTTCGTAGGGGTCGAAGGGTGGAATCGTTTCGGCCACCGGGCAGGAGCCACAGGTGTCCACCAGGCCTCGTACGTCACGCGCGGCGTTGTAGCCGCACGCCGCGGCCATCTGGTTCACCGCCAGGTCGTTCGAACCAAAGGGAAACGCGAAGGAGGTCGGCGACATGCCCCAACTGAGCAGCCGCAGGCGGTCCTCGCAAATCTCCTGCCGCTGGCCCTCGGGGGCCATGGGCGCCAGCTCCGCATGGTTCAGTGAATGTCCCGCGACGTCGTGCCCGGCCGCGGCCAGGCGGCGCAAATCGTCGACAGTCATGTAGCTCGACTGGCCTACCCGCCCGCTGATGATGAAGAAGGTCGCCTTCAGCCCCGTGGCCGAGAGCATGTCCAATACTTGTCGCTGCTCTTCGAGGCCGTCATCGAAGGCCAGTGTGACGACCGTTCGCGCCCTTGGCGCCTCGGCGGCCCACGACCCTCCGCTCCACATTCCCAGCACCATTGCGAGGAGGCAGTTGCCCGCCCGCGCGTTGAGCCTTGTTCGCATGTCCCCTCCCCATGTTCCAGGCCACGACGCTGACCTACGCGATGGGCCCTCCTCCGCCCCGCCCCTCAGGTTTTGCTTCCCGGTGGGCCGCATCGCAACCAGAGGGCGCCTGACAGGACGCACGTGAGCGCGGCGGTGGAGCAGCCCCCGTCCCGCCCGTCACTGCGAACGACATGGCCGCGGCAAGCGAGCCCTCGAAGAGAGAGCAAGACCCTCGGGAGAGGCGCCCGAGGGGACGGGCGTCACCTCGCGGGTGGAGTCTTCGTTGCTCGGGCTGCGCGGTCGTCACGCGCCTCGCGCTCGATGCGCATCGCCCAGGGCATGAGCGCGCTGAAGAGCGCGAACCACACGAGGGCCGCGAGCAGGTCCACGGCATAGTGGTAACGCAGCATCAAGGTGGACGCGATGATGGCCACGGCGACGGGAACCATCAGCCGGAACCGCCAAGGATGATGGACCCGGTCATGACGTAGCAGGACCAGCGTGATGTACGTGTGCAGGCTGGGGAAGAGGTCGTAGGTGGACGAGCCCTGGGCCACGACCGCCGCGTTCAGCCGGGTGATGGGGCCACCCTCGATGGGCATGGTGAACAGCTCCGGCGCGGCGAGGGAGGGCCCCACCGCGGGCATCACGTAGTAGCCCACGAGGCCGAAGGCATAGGCCGAGAAGACCTGGACGAAGAATGGCTCCGCCCGCGCACGTGGCCCCAGCACGGCCCAGGCCATGGCCAGGTGGAGGTAGCCGTGGAACGCGAGATAGCTCGCGCTGAACACCTCATTCACCCAGGGCGTGCTCCAGCGCTGGAGCCATGCGGCGGGCGTGGTCCCGACGAGCCGCAAGTCGGCCGCGAGCAGCAAATCGTCCCGAGGCGTCAGCCCGAGCGCCGGCACGGACTTCGCCACGAAGGCATACAAGAAGAAGGTCGCCACGTAGGCGAACATCAGCCGGAAGCGGAAGGCGTGCGCCTCGCCATCCTTGCGCGCCAGCCACCCCACGCCCGCCGCGAACGCCGTGAGGGCCAGCAGGGACTGCAGGCTCTCGGGCGCGGCGGGCCCCGCGATGAACAGCAGCGCGAGCGTCAGGATGACGCCGAAGGTGCCCAGCAGCAGCTCGTGAAGATACGGCCCGCTACGCATCCGGTGCCACGGGCCTCGCCGCGCGGAGGAGTGAGCCGGAGATGACGCCACGCACGAACGAGACGTACGACGGGATGAAGGGCGCCCCCTGGGCGACGAGTTCGGCGCGCAGCGTCCGGTGCAACTCGGGCAGGTTGTACCAGGGCACGCGGGGATACAGGTGGTGCTCCAGGTGGTAGTTCTCGTTGCACATGAAGAAACGCGTCACCGGGTTGGACAGGATGGTGCGCGTGCCCCGGACGGGGTGGTCGCTCTCCGGCAGGAACGTGTGCTGGCTCATGCCTCGGACATTCACCATCGTGTTGAGGAGGAGCATCGGAATCGCCCACGCATGCAGCAACACCTGTCCTGGAATGAAGGCCACGGCGAGCGCCACGGCCACCGCGGCCAGGCCGACCTCGGCTTCAATCCACCGTCGCTCGGCGGCGGTGCCTTGCCGCCACCCCAGGATGGGAATCAGGGTGATGTAGGCCGGATAGCCCAGCAGCAACCGGCCCACGTGCATGAGCAACTCCAGCCAGCGACGCCCCGTGTAGTTGGCGTAGTGGTCCGGGTCCTTCCCTCCTCCCAGGTCCGCGTGGTGACGCAGATGAAGGACTTTGTAGGCGGCGTAGTTCTGGAGCACCGGCAGCGCGCAGACCATCCCGCCCAGGCGGTTCAGCCAGGGCCGCCGGGCCAGGCCCCCGTGAACCGCCTCGTGGGTGAAGAGGCTGATGCCATGGAGTGAAGCCGCGGCGAGCAGATAGAGCGCGGCGCGCGCGAGCCACCCGATGAGTGGACTGTCTCGGCCCGCGAGCGTGACAGCCAGCGCGGCGGCGCCCAGGTAGAGCAGCAGGAAGCCGAACAGCCGCGGGACGTGCCGGGCATCGACCTGCTCCAGTTCGCGAAGCCGTGAAGGGGCCAGGGTGACTGTCATGAGCGGCATGCGGGTTCCGGGGTAGAACCATGGCATGGAATCGCTGAAGTTCGCAGTCGTCCGGGAGGACGCGGCAGTGGAGCTGGCGCTCGTGGAGCACACGAACGCGAAGGCCGTGCTGACGGTGGCCTCGGGAGGTTGCACCCTGCTGACGCTGGCGCGGAGACACCCGGCGATGGAGCTGGTGGGCTTCGACTTCAATCCGCGTCAACTCGCGCATGTCCGCGAGAAAGCAGAGGGATTGGGCCAGCGCCCCCTGGCCGACTTCAACGTGGAGTCGGAAACGCCCGGCGCGCTGAACCAGCGGGGTTCGTTCGAAGGGCTCTTTCGCACCTTGCGCCGCTTCATCGAGGAGTTCGTCGCCCCCGCGCACGACGTGGCCGCGTTCTTCGCACCGGAGACCCCGGCGTCACACCGTGACACGCTGCGCACGCGCTGGTTCGACTCGCCCTACTGGCCGGTGGCGTTCGAGCTGGCGCTGGCCACGCCGCTGCTGCACGCGATGTTCGGACCCGCGGCGACGCAGCACGCGGAGCCCGGCTCCTATCCGGGCTACTTCCAGCGCGTCTTCGAGCGCGGCCTCCTGCGCGAGGACGCGCCTCGCAACCCGTTTCTCCAGCACGTCCTGCTCGGCCGGTATCTGGCCACGGACGCCCCCGAGTACCTGCGGGCGACAGGCCCCGTGGCACTGACGCTCGTCCAGGGCGCCTTGCCCGACGTCCCCGGGCTGGGACGCTTCCAGGTCATCTCCTTGTCCAACATCTTCGACTGGTCGGACGACGCCCTCGTCGCGGAGTGGGCTGGGTTGCTCTCGCGCGAGACGCGGCCCGGCTGCGCCATCCTGCTTCGGCAGCTCAACAACCGCAGGGACCTTCGCCGCTTCTTCGCGCCAGCCTTCGAGTTCGATGATGCGCTGGGGGCTTCGTTGCTGGCCCAGGACAGGAGCCTGTTCTACGAGCGCATCGAAGTCGGCTTCCGCCAGCCCCTCCGCCCATGAAAGACGTCCGCTTCGTCGTGGCGCGGCCCGACACGCTCGGGCCCTATGTCGAACGCCTGCGCCTGCTGGAGCAGGGCATCCACTACCCGTTGGCGGATGGAGCCGACCACTTCTTCATCGACCACGGCCCCACCTACCACCCGTTCTTCTCCTCGATGGGCGAGGCGTACTTCCTGCTCGCCCTGCGAGGAGACACGCTGCTCGGCTCGGTGACGGGTGTGGCCCGGACCGTGGCACGGGGTGCGCGGAGGGCGGACGCGCTCTACATCTGTGACCTCAAGCTGGCGAAGGAGGCACGGGGCGCGGGCCTGTCGACGCGGCTGCTGCTGGAAGGGCTCAAGCACCTCTTCCTCCTCCCGCCCCTGCGGCGAACGCGTTTCCTGTATGGCGCGGCGATGCGAGGCGCGAGGGGCGACGTGATGCGCGCGGCGCGCGGTTGGAATCCCCTGCGGATGGGGCGTCCGGCGAGCCGGCTCGCGCTCTACTTCGTGCCGCCGGCGCGGCTGGCGGCCTTGGACACGCGAGCAGCCCCGCCCCCACCCACGGGCGAAGGCCTCTGCCTGGGGCCCTCGCCGGGCCGCCACATGGAGGGGGCGGGATGGTGCTCCACCGCGGGCAGCAAGGACCTCCAGCGACATTCGACAGGACGCCCGTGGCCACTGATTCACCTCCCGGCGCCGCCGGAGCACTGGACGCAGGGCTGGGGTGAATACCTGCGAAACTGTGGCGCGGAGCTCGCGGGATGGAACGATGAAGCGCTCGCGTGCGTCAGCATTGACGAGAAGCTGGAGGACCACGTCACCTGGCTTCGCGGTGAGGGCATCTCGCCCGACTCCGTGTGCACCGTCTATTCCCTGGACCTGTCCTTTCCGGTACTAGCGCCCGCATGGATTCACCTTCCCTCGTCCGAAATCTGAGGCTCCGTCAGCACATCGCCGGACTCAAGACGGCGTGGAATGTTCCGGACACGCCCTACTTCCGCGCGCTGCGCGAGGGCACCTTCGCGAGGGAGGACTTCGTCGAAACGCAGCTCCAGTTCTTCGCCGCGGTCGCGCACTTCTCCCGGCCCATGGCGGTGCTCGCCAGCCGCCTGCCACACGCCAGCCAGCGCCTTCCCCTGGTGGAGAATGTCTTCGATGAGCATGGACGTGGCACCTTGGCGCATGGCCACGAGCACACGTTCCGGACGCTCCTGGAGCGACTGGGCGTCCCGGCCACGCAGGTCGACGCGCTGGTGTCCTGGCCCGAAGTGCGAGCCTTCAACCTCGCGCTGACGGGCATCGCCGCCTTCGAGGACACGCGCACTGGCCTGGCCGTGTTCGGCATCATCGAGGACCTGTTCAGCGGCATCTCCCTGGCGCTGGGGCGGAGCATCGTCGAGCGCGGATGGCTGAACGCGGCGCAGGTGGTCCACTACCCCACGCACGCGGACCTCGACGAACTGCACGCCGAGGGCTTCATCCAGCAACTCGACGCCCCCCATGAAGCAGACACCGCGGCGGCGCACGTGATTGAGCAGGGGCTCGCGCTGGGCGGACACCTCTTCCTGAGCCTCTACGATGACCTCTTTCGTGCCCGTGGCCGACGGAGGCCCTGAGCGGCCCACCCGTCACGCGACGCGCGCCCCGCTGCGGGCCATGCGCTCGACGACGAGGTGGTGAAAGGGCCGGATGACATTGAAGTACACCGGCCCCGCCCAGTTCCGATAGTGCACCAACGTCACCACGTGGAAGCGTCGGAAGGGGCCGCTCGTGGGCTCCATCACCACCGCCAGCGTGGCCTCCAGGTGCGTGTCCGCGGCGGCGACAACCCACACGTGTTCCTCCTCGGCATGGCGCACGGTGAAGAAACCGGCCTCGCGGCCCGGCGTCATCGGGATGTCTTCTGGCCGAAACAGCACCTGCCGAGGCACGCCCTGCTGCCGCATGCCGAGCAACCGCACGAACACGGCCCTGACCCCGTACAGCGCCGTCACCCACGCGGGCTGGTACGACATGAGGCCCGCGAGGAACTCGCGCAGCGTGGCCCGGGACTCCACGGTCTTCACGTCCACGTGGTCCGCGCCCTGCGCGAAGGGACGCAGCACGGCCGGTAGCACGCGGGGCTGCCGCGACTGGACGAAGACACGCGTCTTGAAGAGCACGACACCCACGACTTCGCGAAGTGCCGCGATGACCCTCGGCAGCGCCCCCTTCGTCACTCGCATCTCCGCCTCCATTCCAGCCATCCGATACGCTCCCGTATCGCGATACGGAACCGTATAGCCCCAGGCCTGGCAAGCACGCAGCCTCGACACCGTGAACGAGGTCCGCCAGACTGGAGAGGACGATGAGACGCGCTACTTCCCGAGCCCCGGCCCCTTCTCCCCTGAGGAGTATCGATGACATCCGCCAGTCCCATCGGGGGCCCGGGTTGTCGGCGGAGGACTGGGCGGATGCCGCGCTGTGGAGCCTGGCGAACGGCGTGGAGACGCTGTCCGTGGAGCGGCTGGCACGAAGCCTGGGGGTGACGAAGGGCGGCTTCTACTGGCACTACAAGGACCGGGCGGACGTCCTCCAGGCCGCGCTCTCACGGTGGGAAGAGCTGGCGACCACGCGGGTCATCCAACGGCTGGAGGCGCTATCGGAGCCCCGGGAACAGCTCCGCCAACTGCTGTCGATGACCTTCGAACAGGGCGCGCACGGCAAGATTGAGGTCGCCCTCGTCGCGGGGCTTCATCGGACCCTCGCATCCAACCCGTCCTCGCGCGGGTGTCGCGGCGACGCATCGATTACGTCACGAAGCTGTACAAGGCGCTGGGGTTGCCGGTGAGCGAGGCTCGCAAATGGGCGCTCCAGGCGTATTCCACCTACGTGGGCCTCCTGCACCTCTCCCTCGCCAGTCCGGAGACGCTGGGCACGAGCCGCGCCCGGGCCGAGTACGTGCAACACGTGGCACGGACACTGATACCGGAGTGAATCATGACGGTGCGGCCCCTGGGTGGGCGTGCGCACCGGCCTGCCCCGGAGGCCGAGGGACTCTCCTGGCGTTGTGCTACATACCGCCGCAATGTCCACCGAGCGTCCCAAGTACGACCCATCGTCCATCGAGCCCAAATGGCAGGCCCGATGGGAGCAGGAGAAGACCTTCGAGGCCCGCCGTCACCCGGGCCGGCCCAAGGCCTACATCCTCGACATGTTCCCCTACCCGTCCGGCTCGGGGCTCCACGTGGGCCACCCGGAGGGCTACACCGCCACCGACATCGTCGCCCGCTACCAGCGCATGCGCGGCGTGGATGTGCTCCACCCCATGGGCTGGGACTCGTTCGGGCTCCCCGCCGAACAGCACGCCATCGAGACGGGCACCCACCCCGCCCAGACGACCGCGAAGAACATCGCCACCTTCAAGCGGCAGCTCAAGTCGCTCGGCTTCTCGTATGACTGGTCGCGCGAGCTGGCCACCACCGACGAGGACTACGTCCGCTGGACGCAGTGGATCTTCCTCAAGCTCTTCGACCGCGGCCTCGCCTACCAGGCCGAGCTGCCGGTGAACTGGTGCCCTGTCCTCGGCACCGTGCTCGCCAACGAAGAGGTCATCGACGGAAAGAGCGAGCGCGGTGGACACCCCGTGATTCGCCTCCCGCTGCGTCAGTGGACGCTGCGCATCACCGCCTACGCGGACCGCCTGGCGCAGGAGCTCCAGGGGCTCGACTGGCCGGAGACGAAGGAGAAGCAGGTCCACTGGATTGGCCGCAGCGAAGGCGCCGAGGTGGACTTCGCGCTGGAGGGCCGCGACGAGAAGCTCCGCATCTTCACCACGCGCCCGGACACCCTCTTCGGCGCCACGTACATGGTCATCGCGCCCGAGCACCCGCTGCTCGAGTCGCTCACCACCCCGGAGCACCGGCAGAAGGTGCTCGCCTACCGGGACGCGGTGGTCAGCAAGAGCGACATGGACCGCACGGCCCTCACCAAGACGAAGACAGGTGAGTTCACGGGCGCCCACGCGCTTCATCCCCTCACCGGGGCGCGGCTGCCCATCTGGGTGGCGGACTTCGTGCTGGGCTCCTACGGCACCGGCGCCATCATGAGCGTGCCCGCGCACGACGAGCGCGACTTCGAATTCGCCCGCGCCTTCGGGCTGCCCGTGGTCGAGGTCGTCTCACCCGACGGCCAGCTCCACGACACCGCCGCCTGGACCGAGGCCGTCACCGCGGACGGCGTCGCGGTCCGCTCGGGGTTCCTCGACGGCCAGCGCACGCCCGAAGCCAAGGCCGCGATGATTGCCCACCTGGAGGCGAAGACGCTGGGCACGCGCCGGGTGCAGTACCGGCTGCGCGACTGGGTCTTCTCCCGCCAGCGCTACTGGGGCGAGCCCATCCCCGTGTACTTCCCCGTCGAGTTGCACGCCGGCTCCACGGACCCGCGCCAACACCCGCACACGGTGCGCTATGACCGGCCCATCGCCGTGCCGGAGAGCGAGCTGCCCGTGCGGCTGCCCGAGCTCGAGGACTTCAAGCCCTCGGACGACCCGGCGGGGCCGCTGTCCCGTGCGCTCGACTGGCGCTTCTTCCAGAAGGACGGCCAGTGGTTCGCGCGTGAGACCAACACCATGCCGCAGTGGGCGGGCTCGTGCTGGTACTACCTGCGCTTCATCGACCCGCACAACACCCAGGCCGCCTTCTCGAAGGAGGCGTACGACGCCTGGATGCCCGTGGACCTGTACGTCGGCGGCTCCGAGCACGCGGTGCTCCACCTGCTCTACGCCCGCTTCTGGCACAAGGTCCTCTTCGACTGCGGCGTCGTCTCGCATCCCGAGCCCTTCGGCAAGCTGGTCCACCAGGGGATGATTCTCGGCGAGAACAACGAGAAGATGTCCAAGTCGCGCGGCAACGTCGTCAACCCCGACGAGGTCGTCCAACGCCACGGCGCCGACGCGCTGCGTGTCTATGAGATGTTCATGGGCCCGCTCGAGGCCGTGAAGCCCTGGCAGACCCAGGGCGTCACCGGCGTCCGCCGCTTCCTCGACCGCGCGTGGAACACGCTGGCGTTCGTGAAGGAGGAGCCCGGCTCCGACGGGCTCACGCTCGACGAGGAGACGCTCCGCCTGCTGCACAAGACCATCAAGAAGGTGGGCGAGGACATCGACTCGCTGCGGCTCAACACCGCCGTCAGCGCGCTGATGATTCTCACCAACCGGCTCGCGGAGATTCCTCGCGTCTCGCTGGAGGCGGCCCGGACCTTCGCGCTGCTGCTGTCGCCCTTCGCGCCCCACCTGGCCGAGGAGCTGTGGCAGCGGCTGGGTGGCACGCAGACGCTGGCCTACGAGCCCTGGCCTTCCTACGACCCCGCCCTCACCGTGGACGATGTCGTCGAGATGGGCGTCCAGGTGAACGGGAAGCTGCGGAGCAAGGTGAAGCTGCGCCGCGACGCCACCGAGGCCGATGTCCGCGCCGCCATCGCGGAGGACCCCAACGTCCTGGCGCATACCCAGGGCAAGACGGAGAAGAAGTTCGTCTACGTCCCGGGCCGCATCATCAACCTGGTCGTCGGCTGAACCGACGTGGGGACTCGGGCCCGACGCCGGGCCCGTGCTGCCGCCGAACCTCTCCCTGCGCAGGGTGCTCGACGACGACTGGAAGAGCGGCACCGCCAACGACAAGTACCCGGCCGGAAACACGTGGCACGAGGTCACCGACGTGCCGGTGAAGGCCATCGACAATCTGTAGCGACTGCTGACGGGGAAGGCGCGGCACTGGACCCTGGCCGCGCCTTGCTTCGTCCTTGTCGAAGCCCCCTGGGTGGAGACATGGGCCGGGTCAGAGCCGCTGGAGAAAGCGCAGCAGGTTCTTCTTTTCCGCTGGGGAAAGCGACTCGAGGTCTCCACCCGGCGTCTCTGAAGGCTGGACGGGCGGCAGCCCCAACGCGGGCAGCGCGGGCAGGACGAGCTGGCTGTAGGCGTCCACGACCTCCTCCAGCGTTTCAAAGGCATTGTCGTGGAAGTACGGCGCCGTCTTCGCGATGCCGCGGAGTGCCGGCATGTCGAAGGCCTCGAAGTCCTCGGGGTTGCCGGTGATGAGCGCGCGGCCGGGGTCGGTGGAGAACCACTGGGGAAAGAAGGTGGGACCAACGATGGGCAGACCGTTGGCGTCCAACGCGGGCGTCGGGTCCATGGGGTCGCCGCTGGCCGTCACGGGAACAGGCGGCAGCTCCGTCACGGCCTGCTGGCGCGTTGCGTCCGTGTAGAAACGGAAGCGGTAGCGGGGCAAGAGCGCGGAAGCGTTGTACGCGGGGAACTGCCCCAATTGTCCCAGGTACGTGAAGAGGCTGAAGCCCACGTTGACGAACTGGCTGTTCGCGCGTGGTGCCTGGAGCGGAACGGGCCCCGCGACGGGGTCCCTCCTGAAAACGAGGTTGCCGTCTGGCTTCAGCACGGGCCCCGTGGCGGCGAGCTGCTGGTGGAGCACCGGGTGGACCATCTTGTTCGTGGCGGCGCCACCGTGACAGCCCTCGCAGGCGCGCTTGTAGACATCACGGCCGCGCTGCTCCTGGGGACTGAGCCACATGAAGTCCTCCGGCGTCGGAATCCGGTCCAGGGGCACGCCCAGGTCGAGCAAGCCCGCGACGAAGAAGGCCCGGCCCGAGGTGAACTCACTCCGCTGGAAGTCGGCGATGCGCCGCAGGACGGAGGGCTCCACGGTCCCACCTTCACTGTGGCTGGTGATGGCCACCTGCGCCTGTTCCTCCAGCGTGGCCGCGCGGCCGTCGAACTGGAATGGCCCGGAGATGGCCGTGTCCGCGATGCTGGGCACCGCCCGCCAGACGGAGATGTTCCGATCCGCTGGCGTGACGACGTTGCCCTCCGCATCAATGACATCCATGTTGGCCGGCAGCGGCAGGGTGACACGGACAAGGCCTCGCTTCAGGTTCTCGAAGGTGAGGACCTCCGCGTCGGGGGCGTCCGCGTCGAGCCGGTGGAAGAGCGGGTCGTCCGGCTGCGTGGCGAGTCGCGCGGCGACGTTCGCCGGAGACAGCGCCAGCGCGTCATCCAAGACATGGCAGGTGGCGCAGGTGCGTCCGTTGGTGTGCGGCAACGCCTCGCTGAAGAGCCGCTTGCCCTCCGCGACCCGCCGCAGGTGCGCGGCCTGGGACTCCGTCGTCTCCTCGGAGGAGTCATCCCCTCCCGGCGACCCGTCCAAACAACCCGCGAGTCCGCCCAGCGCGATGACACCGGTCAGACCCGCGATGATGCGCATGTGAAGCATGTCAGTGTCCTCTCACCAGGATGCAGCGAAAGAACACCGACGGGCCGCGTGGGTGTCACCGGGAGGATTCGAGCGGAAGAAACAAACCGGGGAGCGCGGATGTCGAATCGAGGCCCCGCGACGTCATCAGTCCGGAGAGCAGATGGGCCGTACGCCTTTGCGCAGACAGAAGCACGTCCCCTGTCGTGAAGGCGTGCGAGCGAAGGACCACCGGGCTGACAGGGATTGTTCGCGGAGCCCCGAGGGTGACAACTTTTCCTATACGGGACCGCGAGCAACGGCGACACCGCGGCCACGTTGGCGGGGTGCCGCACGTACGTGGCGCCCTGTCAGGCGTGCTGGCGAGGCCAGGGCTGGGGGCGAGTGCCCGCCGCCCAGTTGTTGTTGTAGCCGTCCCAGTACTGGATGCTGTGCAGCGCGACGTCCACGCCCTCCATGCAGCCGACGTTGACGGTGGCGAACTCGCCGCCCAGCGCCTGCACGAAGCCGCCGCCGAAGCACTGCACCCCGCAGCGCTTGCAGAACTTCCGGAAGTTGGGGCTGTCCCCCACCCGGTAGTCGCCCAGGTGCTCTTCACCAGCGAGGAGCTGGAGGGACTTCGGGGCACCTGCGTCGTCGTCCCGCCCATCTTCATGCAGACGGAGCAGTTGCAGCGGCTCATCGGCGCCGACAGGTCCAGGTCGGCCTCGAACTGGACCGTGCCACAGTGGCAGCTTCCCTTGAGGCGCTCCAAGTTGCCGGAATTGTTGGAAGGGGTCTCGCTCATGACGGTGTGCTCCGGGTGAGTGCGTCGGATGAGGGAGTTATGGCCCCGGGCCGTGACAGGTGTATGTCAGGTTTCTTCCGAGCCGCCGACGCCCCGCTCAAATGAGCCCTGAGGCCAGGAGAAAGATGGCGCCACCGTGCAGCAGCGTGGAAGCGAGCACGCCGGAGCGCGCCCGGGCCGCCCCCGCGAGGAGGCCCTCCCAGAGCGTGAAGAGCAACAGGGGCACCCCCGCCCCCGTCACCGTGAGCGCGAGGAACGCGTGACAGAAGGCGAACAGCACTCCGGACAGCACCGCGGAGCGCCACAGCCCCAGCGAGGGCTCCAGCAGCCCCTGGAAGTAGCCCCGGAAGAGCACCTCCTCGTAGAAGTTGCCGAGCAGGCAGAACACCGCCAGCACTGGGAGCAGGGCCGGAGCGACGGCGCCCGGCTCACCCGCGGATGAGCCACCCCCCGAGAAGAACCACACGGGGAGCACCACGACCCCGGCCCCCAGGCCGCCCCACGCCAGGGCCTCGCCCCAGCCGCCGCGCAGCCAGACCACCTCGCGCGCGAGGGCCGGGTCGCTCGCGTTCATCACCCAGACCATGGCGGCCGAGGACAGGCCCATCAGGAGCAGGAAGCCCGCGTCCGACGACATGCGCAGCCAGAAACCGCCCTCCACGCCGAACTGCCAGAGCCCCAGCGGCGTCATCAAGTCCCGCATGAGGATGAAGAGCATCACCCACACGGCGAGCCGCAACTCGATGCGCGAGCGGGGAAGCAGCCACAGGAGGACCGCGCCCAGGACGCCTCCTGGAAGCAGTCGCGACGTGTAGGCCAAGAGCAACGAAACCGTGTTCAAGCAGGCACCTGTGCGTCCGCGCCCGCGCGAACCGTGCGCCCGGGCCGATGAGCTGCCAGAATGCGAGCATTCGCTCGGATTCGACGACTCGGATTCGGCCAGGAGGTGGTCATGCCGGCACGCAACGCGCCACTCTCCCCTCGGAAGCGGCCCGTCCAACGCCGTTCCGAACGCACCGTGGAGACCATCCTCACGGCGGCTGCTCGGGTTTTCGCCCAGCGCGGCTATGCCGGAGGCACCACCAACCACATCGCCGCGCGCGCGGGTGTGTCCGTGGGGTCGCTCTACGAGTACTTCCCGAACAAGGACGCGCTGCTCGTCGCCCTCATGGAACGGCATCTGGAGGAGTCCGAGACGCTCCTCTCCACCACGCTCAGCTCCGTCTTCCCATCGGACGGCACGCTCCCACCCTTGAGGTTGCTGGTGCAGGCCCTGGTGGACTCCGCGGTGAGGCTGCATGCCGACAGTCCGCGGCTGCACCGCGTGCTGTTCGAAGAAGCCCCGCGGCCCCCACGCATCAAGAAGCGCTTGGAGGCGCTGGAAGCCTCGCTCTGCGAAGGCGTGGCGTCCCTGCTGAGCATCCACCCCGAAGTGCGGGCCCCCTCCCCTTCTGTGGCCGCGGCCATGGTGGTCCGGACCGTGGAGTCCCTCACGCACCGCGCCGTCCTGGATGACCTGCTCACCCCCGAGCTCCCGCGCGAGATGACGCGCATGCTGTGCGCGTACCTCACGGCGGAAGGCCCCACGGACTGAGCCGGCGCGGCAGGCGCTCGCACGAGAGGGTGGGACGCCCACCTCATGGAGATGCGCTGAGGACGAAAACGAACGGGCCCGGAACCCTCAGGTCCCGAGCCCGCGGTGCTTCAGACGGAGAAGCGTTGACTCAGAACAGGCGCAGCAGGGTCAGCGACACGGGCCCGCTGGAAAACTCGACGCCCGAGGAGAGGCACTGGGGAATGCCGGGGATGTTCGTCAGGACAATCGTCTTGATGGCGAGCGCGTTCTCATAGCGACCACTGGCGACGCGGCCCAGCGTCGTCACCACGGACTGCCCCAACGGCTTCACATCCAGACCGCCCACGAACTCGATGATGCTCTGGCTGCCGTCGTTCCAGGTGACGACGTTCCGGGTGGGAATGCTCGCGAGCACACAACTGGCGGAACCCAGGCCCTCCAGGGTGAAGTTGCCGTAGTTGATGTTCTGGTTCATCAAATCAATACATGACGAGTACTGCCCGGTCCCCGAGACATACACCTCCTGCGAAGCGAGGTTGATGGGGGGCGTGTAGCGCTGGTTCTGGCTGCCCATCACACATTCAACCAGGGAGAACCCGGCCTGGAGCTCCTGCGGCACCTGGCTTTCCGCGAGCGCCGTGGCCGGCGCGGTGACACACGCCAGCGCGGCGACGAAGCCTCCCATGGACTTGCGGATAAACGCTGCGGGGGACGAATTCCGATGCGACATGTCTGCCTCCGGGGCAACTGGGGAGGCGACATATTTGGATTTGACTTGAATTCCTGCCATTGCCCGGAAGGTGGGCAACCCGTCCGGCGGTGGCCACCCACCAGCCCGGTGGAACCAACGCGGCGTGCCTGCCTCGGCACGCCGGTCGCTGTTCAACCACCGACAGCGCCAGGGGCTACGCCCAGGCCTTGCGAACCTCCGCGTAGTAGTTGCGGAAGAACGGCACCATCACCGCGCGGTTGCTTTCGACAATGGCCAACAGCTCCGGAGGCATGACGAACTCCTCTTCCCCCAGCGCGTCATAGAGCGAGTCGAGGAGCTGCTGATAGAAGCGAGGGAAGGAGCGGTGCCAGCCCACCTTCGGCAGCCGGATGCCGTGCTCCCAGCCCATGGCCACGTAGTGCTTGAGCGCCTCGGCGCGCGCCTCCTTCAACGAGTAGAGGGAGATGGGCTTTCGCTCGGGCAGGAAGTCCTCCGCGATGAGCCCGCTCTGGCCACACACCCGCCGCGCCAGGTGCTGCCCCAAGAGCGGGGAGAGGAAGAGGCCGTCGCGGTACGTCCCGGTGAGCAGCCACAGGCCCTCCACGGACGTCGGCCCGATGAGCGGGCACGCGTCCACCGTGACGGGCCGGTTTCCCGCCTGCCACGCGACGAGCTGCGCCCCACAGAGGTCCTGGTCAATCTGCTCTAGGACGCACTCGAGCAGGAAGTACATGTCCGCCGGTGAGGTGCGCAGCATCGGCTTCGCCGACAGGATGTTCGTCGCCCCGAAGTAGAGCTGGCCGCCCCCGCGGGGCATGCCGTGGAGCCCACACGCGAAGGCGCGGTTCGGCGTGCGCACCACGTGCTGGAGCGCCGTCCTGGGCACCTCGAGCAGCAGCGACGTTCCTCCGCCGCAGAAGATGCGCGGGATGCGGCGCGCCAGGTCCGGCAGCTCATCCAGCACGGCCTGCGTGCCCACGCCCATGGCCAGCACCACCTGCGCGGCGCCCAAGGCGCGCCCGTCCTCCAGCCGGACGCCCGTCACCCGCCCGCCCTGGACATCCAGGGCCTTCACCGCGCCGTCCACGACGGTCACCTTCGGTGACTGGGACAGGGCCAGCGTCAGCCCCCGCAGCAGGCGGCTGGCATCCACCGAGCCTTCGCGCGGGAGGAACACCGCGTGCTTCGGCCGGCAGTCGTCCGCGGGATTCAGTCCGGGAACGTGGTTCGGGTCCAACATCTCGTGAGGCTCGTCCTCCTCCCTCACGGCCTTGAGGATGGCGTCGAAGTTCTCGTCTTCAATCGTCCCGGACTTCGCGTTGCTGAAGACGATGGTGCCCGCGTTGATGCTCACCTGCGCGTCCGCGGGGAGCTCGCTGTTGAGGCGCTCCAGCCACGTGGGCCACATCCGGGCGGCCAGCACCCCCTTCGCGTGCTTCGCGCGGCCCGGGCCCGTTCGCAGCAGGGGCGCGGTCACCTCGCCGTAGCAACCCAGCATCGCGCCCGCCGCGGCGGACGCACACGCGGGCCGACTCGTGGGCCCCACCACGGCGATGCGCAGACTGGGGTCCTGCAACGTCAAGGCGCGCGCCGTCGCAAGGCCCAACGCGCCATTGCCAGCCACCACGATGTCGTAGGTATCCATGTGCTCGAAATCCTCGGAGACTTCGGAGTGTGCGATGGAGCGGATGCGGTCGGCACGGCGACCGCCGCGCCCGGCTCGGCTCGTGGAACGAGCAGAGCGCGAACACGGCGGTCGGACCGTCAGACGGACCTAACGAAGGTCAGTCTTCCTTCTTGGTCGTGTCGTTGACGATGTACGGGGGCCACCACTGGCGCTCCGCGCTCGAACCACACGTCACGCTCGGCTCCTGGAGCAGGTCCTTCTCCGCCACCAGGTCCTTCACCGTCTCCAGCCACTGGGATCCGTTGTTCATGCGACGTCTCCTTGGTGCTGCGTGGGCTCTACCAGGGTACTGCGGACCAACGACTCCAACCCCGAACGCAACTGCCGGCGCGCTTCGTCCGGGGCCACTCTCGCGCCGACAACCTCGAGATACGCCCGCTCCATGTCCGAGAAACTCCGTCCGTCGCTGA
Source organism: Myxococcus hansupus (assembly GCF_000280925.3). NCBI lineage: Bacteria > Pseudomonadati > Myxococcota > Myxococcia > Myxococcales > Myxococcaceae > Pseudomyxococcus > Pseudomyxococcus hansupus. Next base: position 1,732,563 of record NZ_CP012109.1, on the reverse strand, counting down.
GCTCGAAAATCAGCCAGGCATTCAAGTCGAGCCATTGGATGCGCGGCGACGCGGGTGAAAACACCATCAAGCACTCGCCCTGCTTCGAGGGGCGCGCCCGCAGCCCGTGGACCTTCCGGTATCCTCCCGAAGGCTCGCTCCGAACATCCCCCGCGGGCGCCTGACGAAAGATTTCACGGTCCACGGGCATCAGGGATTCGTGAAGCCAGCGGACGAAGTCACGCCCCTGCGGCGTGAGCAGGTGCGCCCACTCCGTCAGCAGGTGCTCGCCCAGGAAACGGGCCCGGTCCACCGAGCGCCCATACTGAGACGCGGCGTTGTTGTTCACCACCGACCCCGCATGCGCGCGCGACGCGTGCGCCGCCGGGTCACCGAACCGCTCCAGGAGGGAGCGGTCCGCCGTGAGCGTCGCCGCCTTGAACAGCGCGAGATGGACATACACGTGATAGCTGAAGACAGCGCGCACGATGGTCCAGCGGATGTCTCGCCATGGGACCTGGATGGTCTCCTCGGGATAGGCGACCACCGCCGTCGAGCGCGTGGCGTCGAAGAGCTTCATGTGAAGCCCTTCGTGCAGCAGACAGCCGGCGATGTCCCAGGGATTCCCCAGCTCCTCCAGGGCCAGGAAGATGGTGGAGGGCGTCAGGTCCCCACCCGCGGCGGACAGCACGGTGCCACCCTCGATCCGGGCGCTGAGCAACGCGATGGCCTCGACGTGCGTCAACGCGCTCGCGCCCGAGTGCGGCAACAGCCGGGACAGCAGCTCGATGGAGTCGTTCAGCTTGCGCTGGCCGGACGCATCCGGACTGAGCAGCGTGCCGCCGCCCTTGGACTTCGCGCCGAAGACGCCGTCGAAGGCCGCATGCAACGTGCGGGCATAGGCGTCCGTTGGCCGCGCCACGTCCCACAGCCACTTCGGGGCCTCCGCCCCCACCAGGATGCGAGACGGCATCCGCGACTCGCCCAGGCCCAGCGGCAGCGCCTCCAACGCATCCGGGAGCACCTGCTCCAGCGGGTGCGGCGAAGCGAGGCGGCCCGCCTCCAGGTCGGAGAAGGCCTGTTCGAACGACATCCGGACCACCGGGTCGAAGAACACCTTTCGCGCCTCCGTGTCGCTCAAGGTCTCCACCCGGGCGGCGGCCTTCGCGAGTGACGTCAGCCGCTCGGCGAACAACTCCACGCCGAAGCGGTAGCGCGTCAGCACCCGGGCGAAGATCCGGGGTGAATCCCCGAACGCGGGGTGCTTCACCAACGCCCGGTCCGCGGCCTGGACGGTCCCCGACAGGCTCGTCACGACGCGCCTCCCTCGACCTGCTCAATCATCCCGCTCGACACCAGGCCCTTGAGGGTGGGCGCCAACTGCGCCCAGGCGCGGTCGGTCCCCAGCCCCAACGTCGATGTGTACGAGGAGAGCACCTCCTGCTCCGTCTTTCCGTCGCACAGCTCGAAGGCGAGCCAGGCTGGCAGGTTCAGCGTGACGATCCGCCGCGAAGCCGGGTGCAGCGCGAACAGCACCTCCGACGCCGGTGAACGGCGCAGGGACAGCGCCCTGCCCTGGCGGTAGCGCACCGACGAGGGCGCGCGGCCCGTGGCCACGGCCGCCGTCACGCCCGCGCTGGGCGCGGCGGCCTCCGGGACGACCCCCTCCACCAGCGGCCGGACCGTGTCCCACAGCCACGCGACGAGCGCCCGCCCATGGGGCGTGACCCGAAGCGACAGCGGCCCCGCGAGCTGCGAGTGCAGATACGCCAGCCGCTCCTCCGCCCGCGAGTAGGGCTTCACGTCGTTCTTCACCACCGACATCGCGTGAGCGGGGGCGTAGTACTCGCTCGGCGCGCCAAACTCGGCGTGGCAGGACGGCCCCAGGTGCTCCACCGCGGCACGGAACACCTGCATGTGCGCATAGGCGTGGTAGGCGAAGAAGCTGTTCGACAGCGCCGTCCGCCGGCCCCAGGGCAGGTCCACCAGGTCGTCGTCCGTGACGATGGCGCCCGTGCGAATCAGGTCGGAGAGCTTGAGGTGAATCGCCTCATGCAGGATGTGGCCTGCCGTATCCCAGGGGTTCTCCAGCTCGTCCGGGTCGATGAAGATCATGCAGGGCGTGCCATCCCCGCCCGACCCCGTGAGCATCCGCCCGCGCGCGCCGCGAATGTGGGCCACCGCGATGGAATGCAGGTGGTCGAAGACGCTGACGGTCATCTCCGGAACCAGCCGGTGCAACAGCGCGCACGCGCGCTCCAACCCTTCCACCATGCTCGGCGTCGGCCGGATGATTTCGACGGTGCTCTGAGCCCCCGGCATGAACCCGGTGCGGATGCTATCGCGCAGCCGGACCCCGAGCGGCGACGGCGCGTCGGGCAAGTCCCAGACCCAGGTCCGCCGCGCGGGCCCCAGCGCGAAGTCTCGCTCCATGGCCCCTCGCGCGACGGCGACACCCCGCCCCGCCTCGAGCGACGCGAGCGCCTCCTCCAGGAGCGCCGGAAAGGTGTCGCTCAAGGCCCCCACGGGCCCCGCGGTCTCCAGCCGGCTGATGGCCGTCTCCAACTGAGAGCGCACCAACAGGTCGCCGAAGAGGATGTCCACCGTCCCGGTGTCCAGCGCCTCGACACGGGGCACCAGCTCACGCAGGCGCGCGTCCGCTTCCGCCAGGACGCCCAGGGCGAACTTGTACCGCTCGATGACCCGCAACACGACTTTCGACGAGTTGCCAAACGGCTCCTGGTTCTGAAGCAGGTGGTCGAGCTGCCGGATGACATCAATCGGATGCACGCTGCTCTCCTTGAATGACAGATTCAAAAATCCATTCATCGAGGCTCAGACAGCTTTTCGCGCCAACGTACCTATGAGCAACCCATGCAACAAGTCCATATCACCTGGCTCTGACAAAGCGGGAAACGGATTGTTCCCCCACCGCGCACATCCAATGCCGGGCGACGGAATTTTCCGTCAACCATTGCTCTCAGCCGAACGTGTTGCGTTGACGCCATTCCACAAGCCCGGAGACAGGACGCGTCATTCCACGCCGCGTGCATCAACGGCCCCCTGCTCGCCCGGGGGCCGGGCCGCCGAAACCACAGCCCCGTGGCTGGCAATCCAGTTGTCCATCAAATCCCAGTTCGTGCAGGCGTTACGGCGCTGCCACTGCTGGCCACGCTGATGGTGGCCTGCATGGGGATGGGCTCCTCAGGGGTGACTTGCGACGACGAGGTGCCGGTGTATGCGAGGTGAACCGCGACACCCCCGTTGACAAATAGCAGGTTTTTCTGGTTTTTATAGTTAGTTCCGGATGAGCATATTTTTAGCGGGAACTCGAAACAGCCCCGCCCGACTGGCCCTTCCGATGAAGCTGACAATTTCCCAGGGCATGACACATCCCTATTTGTGACGACGGCCAACGCGATTGCGTGTCCGATTGAAACCCCACCTGAGTCCCCCCGGCCTCGGTGCCGGGCCGACACCGTCAAAAACAAACATCGGGTGGTAACTCCCGTCACCAGGTGATGGCTCTTGTCATCACCTGTTCGCGGGAAAATTGTGAGGACGGCAGACGCCCCAGACGGGCCTCGCCCGGAAAGCCAACTCTTCACGGATGGCACGACTCATGCTCATCCGGATCCACATCACGCCAGGGAGTCCCCACTCACTCTCCCAAGCAGGGCAGTCCCCTCACCCTGGCGTAGGCCCTGCAACGGGAACACCCCATACACTCCATGAATCGACTGTCTGATTGGCTCTCCACCGCTGCAATGTTCGCCGGACTCGCCACGCTGACGGGCCTGCCGATGACGGCCTCGGCCGCCCCGCTCGACTCGGGTGTGGCGCCGGAAATCGTCTCCGCGATGCGCCGCGACCTGGGCCTCACCGAGAAGCAGGTCCACCAGCGGCTCGCCTTCGAGGCGCGGGCGCCCCAGTTGGAGAAGGCGGCGCGTGAGCAGTTGGGCACCGCGTTCGGCGGCGCGTGGCTCGACTCGGTGGGCGGCGAGCTCATCGTCGGCGTCACCGCCGAGGCCGGCGACACCAAGGTGCGCCTCGACGGCGTGCGGACCGTGCGCGTGGCCCGGAGCCTGGCGCGGCTGGAGGAGGTGAAGGCGGAGCTGGACAAGAACGTCCAGGCACTCTCGCCCGACATCCACTCCTGGAACGTCGACCTGCCCACCAACAGCGTCGTCGTCTATGCGGACGTGTCCGGCCAGTCGAAGCGGCGCGTGGATGACTTCCTCGCGGTCAGCTCGGGACTGAAGGACGGCGCCGTCCGCGTGGTGGCCTCGCAGCACGCGCCGGAGCCCGCGTACGACTTGCGTGGCGGTGAGGCGTACTACTTCGGCAACTCCCGCTGTTCGGTGGGCTTCCCCGTCAACGGCGGCTTCGTCACCGCGGGCCACTGCGGCGGCGTGGGCACGGCCACCTTCGGCCACAACCGCGTGGCCCAGGGCACCGTCCGCGGCTCCGTGTGGCCCGGCGCGGACTACGCCTGGGTGCAGACGAACGGCTCGTGGACCCCGCAGCCCTGGGTCTACAACTATGCCGGCGGCAACGTCGTCGTCCATGGCTCGAACGAGGCGCCGGTGAATGCCTCCATCTGCCGCTCCGGCTCCACCACCCAGTGGCGGTGCGGCGTCCTGCAGGCCAAGAACATCACGGTCAACTACTCCGTCGGCCCCGTGTACGGCCTGACGCGGACGAACGCCTGCGCGGCGGGCGGTGACTCGGGCGGCTCGGTCATCTCCGGCAACCAGGCGCAGGGCGTGACGTCCGGCGTCGCGGGCACGTGCTTCGACAGCAGCAACCCGCAGACCTTCTACCAGCCCATCAACCCCATCCTGCGCGCCTACGGACTGACGCTGCGCACGACGGGGGGTGGCGGAGGCAGCGGCCAGTCCTTCGTCTCGCGCCTCAACGGCAAGTGCATCGACGTGCCCAACTCCAACTTCTCCGACGGCGTGCAGCTCCAGATGTGGAACTGCAACGGCAGCAACGCGCAGCGGTGGAGCTTCGTCAACGGCACCCTGCAGGCCGGCGGCAAGTGCATGGACGTGGCCTGGGGTTCGACCGCCAACGGCGCGGCCATCCAGCTCGCCAACTGCAGCGGCAACCCGGCGCAGCAGTTCGTGCTCAGCGGCGCGGGTGACCTCGTCAGCGTGCTGGCCAACAAGTGCGTGGACATCGTGAGCCACAACACGAACGACGGCGCCCGGCTCATCATCTACGAGTGCACGGGCAACCCGAACCAGAAGTGGGACTACCGCTAGGTCCCCACCTCCGGCCGTCCGGGGCGCGATGAACGCGCTCCGGGCGGCGGGATGACCGGTGACGGCCCACGCACCGCCCGGGTGCCCGCCCGGCACTCCGCGTCGCTCGCGACCACGCCTGGCGTGAGCCCGCTCGGAAGCGGGCACACCGGCGCGGCGTTTCCGTCACCACGCACGGCGGGGCCATGACACGCTGGGGGTTTCCGGTGCGCCTGGGCTGGCCTGCCCGAGGCACCGCGCCCTCCGGAGGATGCCCATGGCCCCGCCCCTGCTTCGCCCGAGCCCGCTGCTCCTGCTGGTCCCGCTGCTCCTGGCGGCGGCCCCCGCGCCCAAGGCTCCCGCGCCTCCCCAATTGGAGGACGCCGTCCCCGACACCTTCACCGGCGTGGAGCGCGTGGTGGCCGTGGGTGACGTTCACGGCGACGTGGACGCGCTGAAGGAGGTGCTGCGGCTCGCGGGCATCATCGATGCGAAGGACCGCTGGAGCGGCGGCAAGGCGCACCTGGTCCAGACGGGTGACATCCCCGACCGGGGCGACCAGACGCGCGCCGCATACGACTTGCTCATGCGGTTGGAGCAGGAGGCGCTCGCCGCGGGCGGCCGCGTGCATGCGCTGCTCGGCAACCATGAGGCCATGAACATGCTCGGGGACCTGCGCTACGTCAGCCCCGGGGAGATGGCCTCCTTCGCGGACCAGAGCCCCGAGCCCGACGCGGCCGACGCGCCCGCGGGACTCAATGGCCACCGCGTGGCCTACAGCGCGGAGGGCCGCTATGGCCCCTGGCTGCGGAGACACCCCGCCGTGGTGCGCATCAACGACACGCTCTTCGTGCATGGCGGTGTCGCGCCCCAGGTCCCCGGCACGAGCCTCTCCGAGGTCAACCGCTGGGTGCGCCAGGACTTCTTCCCCGGCAACCCGCCGGGCGGCGCCAAGGACTCGCAGGGGCCCCTGTGGTTCCGCGGCTACGCGCTGGGCGAGCCGCAGGACGCCGAGCCCGCCCTGGACGCGGTGCTCCAACGCTTCGGCGCCAGACGCATGGTGATGGGACACACCACGAACCGCGACGGGAAGATTCAGGTGCGGCTCAACGGGAAGGCGCTGCTCATCGACACGGGACTGAGCACCGGGTACGGGCGACACCTGTCGGCCCTGGAGCTTCGCGGTGGCAAGGTCCACGCCCTCTACCGCGAGGGCAAGGTGCCCTTGGCCCAGCCCGTGAAGACGCCCGCCGCGCCGCGCCCTGGGAAACCCTGAGCGCACCCGGCCATCCGTTTGCACACCCGGGCGGGTATCCTGTGCAGGCCATGACACACCCGCACCGCGAGCGCGCTCGACACGCTGTCCAGGCCCGGGCATTGCAATTTCAACTGCGCATGCGCGCTCCCGTGCTCGTCCTCATGGCTGTCATGCTGTTCGCCTCGCCCGCTTGGGCGCACGTCAGAATCTATCCCGAGGGTGAGGCCTGGCTGTCCCTGGGGCCCCTGTTCAGCACGAGCTTCAGTCCGGACGCCCCCGGACAAGGGATTGGCGCCGAGGCCACGCTCAACTGGCTCGAAGGCCCTGGCGGCGTGGGTGTCTTCGGGCAAGCCCAGCGGATGACCCGGAGCAGCACCCGGGTCTGCGGCGGGCTCCAGGGCATCCTGCTCGTGGGCGGTCTGGAGTTGGGCCTCGCGCACGAGACGGCGGGCCGCACGCACATCGCCACGACCTCGCTGCACGTGGCGCCCTACCTCGCGTTCGTGTTCGGCACCGTGGGGCTCCGCTTCGGCATCCCGCTGTCCAATGGGCGGGGCGCCGGTCCCGACGGGATGGAGCGCACGCGGCTGCCGCTCGAGATGGGGCTCGTGCTGACCGCCAAGATTCCCATCGCGCTGAGCAAGGACACCATCTGGGGTCCCATCTTCCCGTGGAACTAGGGCAGCGGCATCTCGTCGCGAAGCGTCAACGGACCAAGGCCGACCGCTGCGGCCGCTGAGCGCCCCGCCCCAGGTAGACCTCTCCCCAGGCCTTGAGCGACAGCACCACCTCGCGCAGGGACTCCCCCAACGCGGTGAGGCTGTAGTCGACGCGGGGAGGCACCTCTGCGTACACCTTCCGGTGGACCAATCCGCTGGCTTCGAGTTCGCGAAGCTGCTGGGTCAGCATCCGCGCGGTGACGCCGGGGATGCACTTGCGCAGCGCTCCGAAACGAAGCGTGCCGTCGAGCAGGTGGTAGAGGATGAGCCCCTTCCACTTCCCGCCAATCAAATCGAGCGTGGCCTCCACGGGGCAACCCGCGGAGCAGTCGTAGGTCTTGTGCCGGGCCAATGGTTACCTTTCTGTCCCTTCGTGCGAAAATAGTGCGTACTTGTCGAAGAGGTCCATGAGGACAATGGTGCTCGCAAGGAGGCCCGCATGCGAGCCATTGCCCTGCACCAGTACCTGCCCATCGACAATCCGGACGCCCTCATCGACGTGGAGCTGCCCACGCCGGAGCCCGGACCGGGCGAGTTGCGCGTCCGCGTCGAAGCCATCTCGGTGAACCCCGTGGACGTAAAGGTCCGCGCCCCCAAGCCGAAGGTCGAAGCCACTCCGCGCGTCCTCGGGTGGGATGCCGCGGGCGTCGTGGACGCCGTCGGCCCAGGCGTGAAGCTGTTCCAGCCTGGGGACGCCGTCTACTACGCGGGCTCCATCGCCCGGCCTGGGACGAACTCCGAGTTCCACATCGTGGATGAGCGAATCGTGGGCCACAAGCCACGCTCGCTGTCCTTCGCCCAGGCGGCGGCGCTGCCGCTCACGTCCATCACCGCGTGGGAGCTCCTGTTCGAGCGGCTGGGCATCCCGCGCTCCAAGGCGCCGTCCCAGGACACCTTGCTCATCGTCGGCGGTGCCGGGGGCGTGGGGTCCATCGCCATCCAGCTCGCGCGGAAGCTGGCGGGCGTCACCGTCGTCGCGACCGCGTCCCGGCCGGAGTCGACGTCCTGGTGCGAGTCGATGGGGGCGCACCACGTGGTGGACCACCGGCAGTCACTGGTGCCGCAGCTCCAGAAGCTCGCGCCCCAGGGCGTCCGCTACATTGCGAGCCTGACGGCCACGGACAGCCACTTCCCGGAGCTGGTCGAACTGGCGGCGCCCTTCGGGCACCTGGGACTCATCGACGACCCCAGCAAGCCGTTGGACATCGGCTCCATGAAGCGCAAGAGCCTGTCGCTGCACTGGGAGCTGATGTTCACCCGGCCCTTGTACGAAGCGGCGGACCCGCTGGAGCAGCACCGCATCCTCAACCGCGTCGCGGAGCTGGTGGACGCGGGGACGCTCAAGACGACGATGACGCAGGACTTCGGCCCCATCACCGCCGCCAACCTGCGGCGCGCCCACGCGGCCATCGAATCTGGACGGACCGTGGGCAAGATTGTCCTGAGTGGCTACCCTTCTGGGCATGAATGAGTACGAACTGATTGGCTCACCGGGCTGTGGCTCCGCCATCATCGAGATGGCGTTGCGCATCAGCGGCGTTCCACACCGACTCACGGACCTGCCCTATCTGGAGCCGGGGCCCGGGCGAGACCGGTTGCTGAAGCTCAACCCGCTGGGCCAGGTGCCCACCCTGGTCCTTCCCGATGGCCGCGTGATGACCGAGAGCGCCGCGATGCTCCTGCACCTGCACGACGTCGCGCCCCAGGGACAGCTCGCGCCTTCCGCCGACGAGCCTGAACGGGTGAGCTTCCTCCACCTGCTGCTCCGCCTCGTGGGCGCGGTGTACCCCACCTTCACCTTTGGCGATGACCCGCCCAAGTGGACGCTCGCAGGCCCCGCGGCCGACCGGCTGCACGACACTGTCATGGCGCGCCGCGCCGACCTCTGGCGGGAAATCAACGCACAGGTGGGAGCCCCCCACGTACTCGGGACACGGTTCAGCGGACTGGACCTGTACATCACGACGATGACGCATTGGCGCCCAGGCCGCGACTGGTTCAAGACGCATTGCCCCGCGCTGATGGCGGTGGCCCTGCAGGCCGAGAAGAACCCGCACGTCGCCGCCGTGCTGAAACGCCACTTCTGAGCACGCCCGGCCGCGAATCCGCGGTCGCCCCGCAATGCATTGCTTCGTGAGCCGTACGGCGGGAGCTCATGCCCAAGCTCCTGCCCCTGCTGCTGTGCCTTGTCCCCGCGACGTTGCTCGCCCAGCCGCAGCCCCGTGAAGAATGGGTGCTCACCACGCGGGTGTACGGGAACCTGCTTCATCAACGACTGTGGTTGGAGCGCGAAGGCGAGCGGCTGCGCGGCTCGCTGGATGGGGACCCGCTCGAAGGGACGTCCTCGGACGGGCACCTTCACTTCGTCGTCACCAGCAAGAGCGGCGCCCGCTACGCGTACACCGCGACGCCGCGCGCAGACGGCCTGACGGGTGAAGCCGACTGGCCCGGAACGAACGACCCGAAGGCACGCGTCTCGCACCCGTTCACCGCACGCGCCGTGCCCATGCGCCCACCCGGACCGCCTCGGCACCACGACTTCGAGCCGACGACGTTCTCCAACACGTTCTCCGCGGACCTCCCGCCCGTGCTCACCCTCTGGCCCGGAGACTCCGTGAACACCCGCACGCTCGACTCCGGCGGCGTGGATGAGAAAGGCGTCACCCGGGCGCTCTTCGGCAACCCGCAGACGGGCCCCTTCTACGTGGGCACCGCCGCCGATGGAGACACCCTGGTCGTCCACCTCAAGCGCCTGCGCCTCAACCGCGACACCGCCGACAGCCTGGACGACCTCGTGGGCCGCGCCATGGGCCCCAGGCTCGCCGCCAAGGCACAGGCCCAGGGATTGGGCAAACCCGTGCGGTGGAAGCTCGACCGGAAGCGCGGTGTCGCACGGCCTGAATCACCTTCACCGCGAATGAAAGACTTCACCGTCCCCCTGCGCCCAATGCTCGGAGGACTGGCCGTCGCCCCCGCGTTTGGCTTTCCGCCCTTCTCCACCGGAGACTCCGGTCGCTTCGGTGGCAACATGGACTTCAACGAACTCGTGGAAGGCAACACCGTCTACCTTCCGGTGTCTCAACCCGGCGCCCTGCTCTATCTGGGGGATGCCCATGCGGCGCAGGGAGATGGTGAAACCTCCCAGTTCGCGCTGGAGACCTCCATGGATGTCGAATTCGCCGTGGACGTCCTGCCAGGAAAGTCCATCGCCACGCCACGGATTGAGTCGCCCACGCACATCATCGCCCTGGGACAGGCGGGCTCGTTGGATGACGCCCTCCGCGTGGCGACCGCCGGGCTGACGCAGTGGCTGGAACAGGACTACGGCCTCTCCCTCTCCGAATGCGCTCAGGTGCTCGGCACGTCAGCGCAGTATCGGGTCGCGAACCTCGCGGGCCGGAACGTGGGCGTCGCCGCCAGCCTGGAGAAGCAACGCCTCGCCCGCCTGAAGCCCTTGCCGCCTCCCTGAACCGGACTTGTTGGTTTATCACCGTGAAACACAGCTCTACCGGCGATTCCCCACCCAGCCCGGTTCCATGTCCTCGCCAATCTCTCTCATTATCTCAAACGGGTCAGCGCCCACCCGTTGCTGTGCAGACTTTTTTCCGGCATAAATAAAATCAATCACGCCGACCGGATTCGCGGCAGCTTCCCCACAGGCCGCATCCTGTTCAGCCTGCCTGCTCATCTCATGACCCAGCCATCGGCGGATTCCCAGACGCTCACTGTCGACACAGACCGCATCGAACGCATCCGCGATGTGTTGGCCATGATTTCACTCGGCGAATTCGACCCGGCGCAGCACCTCATCCCCATTTCGCGCGATGACGCGTTCTCCTCCTTCGAGGAGACCATCAACCTCTTCGCCCGCCAGCTCCACGCGTCCGTGCAGGCGAACGAGCAGTCCATCCAGAAGCTCGATGCGGCGCGCCGCGAGCTGGAGGAGAAGCTCGGCACCATCGAGCAGCAGCGCCTGGCCATCCGGGACCTGTCCACGCCCATCATCGAGCTGTGGGAGGACATCCTCACGCTGCCCATCGTCGGCGTCATGGACACGCAACGTTCGGTGGACATGACGGAGCGGCTGCTGCACCGCATCTCCCAGGGCAAGGCCCGCTGCGCCATCATCGACATCACCGGCATGGAGGTGGTGGACACGGCGACCGCGAATCATTTCATCAAGATGGTGAACGCGGCGCGGCTGCTCGGCACCTACTGTGTCGTCACGGGCATCAGCCCCTTCGTGGCCCAGACGCTCACACAGATTGGCGTGGACCTCCGAGACGTCAAGACGCTGGGCAGCCTGCGTGACGGCCTCAAGGAGTGCTTCCTCTATCTGCGCGGGCAGAGCACCCACCGGGCCTTCGAAGCCACGGGTCGGTAGTCAGACACGCCTCCTCGCGACAGCCAGCCCACTTCCGAGCCCTCCATGACCCCTGACTCCCCTTGGCGCGGCATCGCCGCCTCTGGCGCAAGCGTCGCCTCCGTCGTCGAAGCCGTGAAGTCCTTCAGCGTGTTGCTCGGCGTCCTGCTCGAGACGATGAAGGTCCAGGCGCGCGACGCGCAAGGCAACCTCGTCATCGACGTCAACACCTGGTACCCCCTGGAGGACTACCTCCAGGCGTACAAGAAAATCGACAGCCTGCTGGGAGGCCGTGGCCTGGAGAAGGTCGGGTCCATCGTGCCGCAGAAGGCCGTGTTCCCCGCGAACATCCGGGACATCCGCTCGGCGCTGGCCTCCATCGACGTCGCCTACCACATGAACCACCGCAAGGACGGCAAGGACATGTTCAACCCCGTGACGGGGACGATGCTGGATGGCATCGGGCACTACGCCTTCCAGGCGGTGGAGGGAAAGAACGAAGCCCACCTGGTGGTGAGCAATCCCTATCCGTGCCGCTTCGACATGGGCCTCATCAAGGGCATGGCCCAGCGCTTCGAGCCCCAGGCGACGCTCACGCATGATGTCTCGGCGGGCTGCCGCCACAAGGGCGCGAGCGCCTGCACCTACGTCGTGCAGTGGTAGCGCGGGGCCAGCGCTCAGCCTTCGGCCCGGCCCGGCGTGTGGTCCGGGTCTGGGTAAGGGTGACTTCGGAGCGGCGTGTCGTCGTCATCGCCCTCCGCGCTGCCCGGCGTGTGGCCCGGCTCCTCTTCCATGTAGCGGTCCTGCCACTCCAGGGCGTCGTCTGACGGCTCGACCAGGGGCCGTTGCGTTTCGATGTCTGGCATCGCGTTGTCCTCCTCCGGAAGAAGATAGGCAGTCAGGACCTCCCTCGCGGCGCCGCGCGTGCGATGGTGAGGCCCTGGCAGGGAGGCACACTTGGCGGCAGCAACCGGGGTCCTTCATCGGCTCGTCACCACCGCCGCGACGCTCGTGCGGAATACCGCGGGCGTGGCGCAGACGCTGTACATGACGCTCCGGCCTGGGCGGAAGGACGGCGAGCGGGCCCAGCGCAACGCGGAGGTCCTCATCGCGGCCTGCCGCGCCTTCGAGGCGAAGCACGGGACGCTCCCCGATTCCCTCGAACAGCTTGTCCCAGGCTTCGTGCCGAAGCTTCCTCCGGCGAAGTTCAGCGGCCCCACGTTCGGCTTCACGTACGACGTGAGCGGCGCGAAGGACGCGCCCCACCATGTGCTGGGTTGGACGGACCGCATCCCCTTCGGGCGCCCCTTCTACGTCTTCGAAGAGGACCGCTGGGGCTACCTGGACTGAGGTTCTTCCAGGCCCGCCGTCGCCCACTTGGGGAACGCGGCCTGGGTGTCAGCGTCCGCGGGAGGCCGGGGCATTGAAGGTGTCGCACGCCGCCAGGGTGCCCTGCTCCAATCCCCGGCGGAACCAGGCGACGCGCTGCTCGGACGAGCCGTGCGTGAAGGACTCGGGGACGACGTAGCCCTGGGCGCGGCGCTGCAACGTGTCGTCACCGATGGCCGACGCGGCCCCCAGGCCCTCCTCCACGTCTCCCGCCTCCAGCAGTTGCCGCTCGCGCTGGGCATGGTGGGCCCAGATGCCGGCGAAGCAGTCCGCCTGAAGCTCCTGGAGGACGGACAACGCGTTGGCCTCCTCTGGAGACACGCGGCCGCGCAGGGCCTGGACCTTCCGCGAGATGCCCAGCAGGTTCTGCACGTGGTGCCCCACCTCGTGCGCGACGACGTAGGCCTGCGCGAAATCACCGGGCGCGCCAAAGCGGCGGTCCAGCTCGTCGAAGAAGTCCAGGTCCAGGTACACGCGCTGGTCCGGCGGACAGTAGAAGGGCCCCACCGCGCTCTCCTGGAAGCCGCAGGCGGATTGCACCGCGCCCGTGAAGAGCACCAGCCGGGGCTGCACGTAGCGGACGCCCTCGGCCTTCAACAGGGCCGGCCAGGTGTCCTCGGTGTCCGCCAGGACGACGGACACGAAGTCCTTGAGCTCCTCCTGCCGGGGGTCCAAGGGTTGCTGTCCCGAGCCGCCGGTGCCCTGCGCCACGCGGGGGTCCTCACCGCCGCCCAGTCCGAGTTCGGAGGGGTCTCCGCCCAGCAGCAGCACCAGCAACGCCACGATGATGGAGGCGGCACCGCCACCCACCGCCAGCGGGCGCCCCAGGCCCCGCCGGTCCTCCACGTTCGAGCTGCGACGTCCCCCTTGCCAGCGCATGCGGCCCCCTCCGTGTCCCCGGCGCTTCAAGATAAGCAGCCGGGGACACGGACATGGAGACCGCCCGCCCGAGTGGCGGGACGGACAGCGGGCAGGGAGGCGACGGGGACTACGGCAGGGACAAGGCCTGAACGGCGGACCGCGCCTGCCCCTCGTCGGCGGTGATGGAGACGACGAGCCGCTGCTGGCAGCCTTCGAACTCCTGACGCAGGGCCTCGGCCGTCACCGCCTGGAGCAGCGCGGGCCGGCGCGTCACGGCGTCGGGCTCGAAGCCACGCACGCGCGCCGTCAGCAACGCGTTCACCCAGGCCTCCGAGGTGATGAAGGAGACGGACTGCCCCGCCAACAACTGCGCACGCGCCCGCTCCAGGGAGGAGGCCGGCACGTCCTTCGCGAAGCCCGCGAGCAGCGCTCGCACCGAGTTGATGCTTTCACCCATGCGCTGCGCATCCACCGCGCCCTCCAGGACGAGGTGGGCCGCGCCGCCCCGCCCCAGCCAGGGCTGCGCGGAGAAGCCGTACGTCGCCCCACGGCGCGAGCGCATCTCACCCGTGGACATTCCCGACAGCAGGTTCGCCATCAGGGCATAGCGGGCCTCCTGCTCCGGTGTGGCCGTGGGAAGCCGGCAGGCCAACTGCACCTGCGCCTGACTGGCGCCAGGACGCGGCGTGAGCAGCAACTTGGAGGGCGCCGTGGGCAGTTCGGGGGCGGACGGCACCGCGACGGGCTTCGGCTTGCCCCGGCTCCAGCCGCCCAGATACTTGCGCGACAGGGCCTCGACTTCCTTCACGTCGAACTCTCCCGCGATGACAACCACCGTGTTCGCCGGCCGGTACACGTCCTGAATCCAGGCCTCCGCCTCCGTCCAGGACACCTGCCCCAGGTCCGCGCCGCGGGCTTCACGCGCGTAGGGGTGCGTGCCGTAGAGCGCCTTCTGCAGGTGGCGCTCGGCCACCATCTCCGGGTAGCTGTCCACCGCCTCACGCCAGGGCAGCACCTGCTCCCGGAAGTAGCGGACCACCGCCTCGGAGGTGCGCGTGCTGTCGAGCTGCTCGGCCAACATCGCCAGCATGTTGCCGACGTTGCCCGCCGTGCCGGAGATGCCCACCCGGAGGTGGTCGCGCCGGAACGAGCCGGAGGTGTGCAGACCCCAGTCGCTGGGACGGCCCTCGAACCAGGACTCGCGGAAGGAGCCCCAATCGGCGAGGTCGGCCACGCCCGGCTTGTCGCCGTACGACGAACCACCGCCCAACGCCGCGCCAATCCGCACGACGGGCAGCCCCGGGCGCGGCACGAGCAGCACCTCCATCCCGTTGTCGAGCTTGAGCGCGTGAATGGGCGAAGCCAGCGCCGTGGTCATGGACGGCGTCACGCGCTCGGAGGGCGCGCTCGAGGACGCCGCCTCCGTGTTCGCGTCCGTGGGAATGCTGGCCGCCACGCCTCCCGGCGTCTCCCCGGGCCGTACGACGATGATGCGCGCCCGCTCCCGCTGGAGCCACTGGTAGGAGAAGTCCGTCACCTTGCCGCCCGCGAGCCCCATCAGCGCCATCTGCGAGCGGGTGTAGGAGCGCACGTCCTGGGTGAAGTGCGTGAGCAGCGCCCGGCGATGCGTGCGGGCCAGCAGGTCCTCGGACTCCAGCACCATGCCCGTCACCACCTGGCGGCGCATCGACTGGAAGTCGAACTCCCGGCCCAGCACCCCACCCGCTTGAATCTCCTGCGTCCACGCGTTCTGGACCTGGTCCAGGACCTTCCCCGCCGAGCGCGCCGGGTCGTCTCCACGGCTGAGCGTCACGCGGACCATCAGCAGCGAGGCGCGCGTTCCCGGAATCAGGTTGGTGGAGATACCGGCGATGTCCCCGTCACTGCGCTGCGCGCCATAGAGGCTCTGGCGGAGGATGGCGCGAACGAAGTCCTGCACCGCGCTGGCCTCCTCGAAGCCGCGCGGCAGCACCCACGACAGGTACACCTCGGGCGTCGGGACCGCGGCGGTGAACGCGGGCATCGACTTCTGGGGCGGCGTGGTGGACGGCGCCGCGGCCTGGGCGGGCATCCGCGCCTCGAGCGCCAACGGCGCGCCCGTCCCCACCCAGGACTCGGGCAGGTTCGCCCGGAGCATGGCCTCCACGGACTCCAGGTTCACGTCACCGGCGATGACCAGGGTGACGTTGTCCGGCCGGTAGTTCGCCCGGGCGAAACGCTGCGCGTCCGACAGGGTCAGCGCGGACAGCGTCTCATGGGTTCCGATGAGGGGACGGGCATAGGGATGACCCGCGGGGAACGCCGCGGCGTTCATCCAACTGAACACCTGCCCCACGTACCCGGTCTCGTTGCGCTGGCGGAGCTCGTTGCGAACCACCTCGCGCTCCACGGCGAAGACCTCCGCCGTCACGCCCGCGAGCGGCGAGGACAGACGCTGCCCCTCCATCTTCAGCAGCAGGGGGAGGGACTCCTTCGGCGCCAGCGTCTCGTAGGAGGTGTAGTCCAGGCTGGTGGCGGCGTTGTAGTGACCCGCCCCCGAGTTCTCCAGGCGCGTCCACACCGAAGGCCCCCCCGCGTGGCGGGAGCGGAAGGCGAGGTGCTCCACGACGTGGGCCAGGCCCTCCTTGCCTGTGGGATCACTGGAACCGCCCGCCCCGACCACGGCGACCACCGCCACCACCGGAGACCGGGCGTCCTGCTCCACCACCACGCGAAGTCCGGAGGGCAGACGGAAGTCGCGCAACGGGAAGGACACGTCACGCATGACGATCTGCCCACGCTCCGGCAGCGTGGCGCACGCACTCAGCAGCAGCGCCAGGGCAACGACGGCGGCACCGGGCCGCCAGAGGGGACTCGCAAAGACTCGCGGGGGAAACATCCAGGCTCCAGATACAAACCCGGGAGCGACACGGAAGGCCCTCGCCCACCGCCTCCCCCTCGGGCGCGAATGACATTCAATTGCAATGGGACAGGTGCGTGACTCGACCAGCAAGGCCCTGGGCGCAAGGCCAGACGGGCGAAAAATCTCTACCATCCGCGCACGCCCCGGGCCAAGCCTGCCTGGCCGCTGGCGCACGATTGAGTGACACCTGTTTCCCTGCCATCCTCGTAATGCGTCACTAACGCGGAACACACTGAGGAGGCAGCATGCGCGTGGCACGAATCGGCGCGGTATTGGCGGGACTCATCATGGCGGCGGGATGCGGCGGCACGGAGGCGATGCAAGAGCCCGGGGCCCTGGAGACCCACGCCACGTCGGAGCAGGCAGCGCTCGTCACCTGTGAAGACTGTCACACGACCTATACGGCCTGTCTGCGACGGGCCCGTGGGGACTTCGAGGAAGTGCAGGTCTGCGTCGAGCAGCGCCACGAATGCACGGTGCAGTACTGCCCTTGACCCGCTGTCGTCAGCGCGGAACCCGGCGCTGCGGGGCAGTGCGCCGGCCTTCCGCGGGTGACTCACCTCGCGGGACTGGGTGCGCCATCGACTGCCGTACGTTTGAACAGGGCGCGAAGCTCCGTCTGTTGACCGCCCGCCACACGCCTTGTGTCTCCGTTCGTGGACGGCAGAGGCCGTTCCGAGGGTGACTAGATTGCGCCCGCCTGGCACTGCGCCCGCTCCGGGGAGTGCCGGCGAAAGGGAGACACCATGGCCTTGCAGAATGACTATCAAGACGTGCTCGACGTGGCGAAGAACGTGGGCGCCAAGGTCGAGTCGCGCGAGGAGAACGGCAAGCTCATCATCAAGGGGACGGTGGACTACGGCTGGGACCGTGACCGGATGTGGGACCAGATCAAAGCCAGGCATCCGAACTGGCAGAACGAAGTCATGGTCATGCTCACCGTCACGCACGAGACGCCGTACGGCCTGTACACCGTCAAGTCGGGCGATACATTGAGCAAGCTGGCCAAGGACATCTACGGCGACATGAAGCTGTACCCGAAGATTTTCGAGGCCAACAAGGACCAGCTCAAGGACCCCGACAAAATCAAGGTCGGCCAGGTGCTGAAGCTGCCGCCGAAGTCCATCGCCAACGCGTGACATTGGTGCAGCGGCAGGGGGCCGCGCGGATGGCGGCCCCTCCGCCTCGTGAAGTTTCAGCGCCCGCAGTAACGTGCCTTTTCGTCCTCGAAGCCCTCCAACGCCTCGGGACGAATCGATCGGGGCCCCGACTGCAGCGCATCGATGAGCGCATTGGCCGGAATGCTCACGTTGATGGCCGGCTGCCCGCCGCTGGAGCGCCCTTCGATGGCCACGCGAATCTGGTCCATCACCACATGATTCACGGCGGCCTCCAGGTCCGAGCAACTGAAGGCCCGCGACTCCGAGGCGTTGGCGCTCATCAAGGAGCTCAGGAGCGGCAGCAGCTCATTCCAGGTCGGAATGGACACGCGAAGGTGCGGCTGCTCGGCGGCCACGCGCGCGAATCGCTGCAGGTAGAAGTCGAGGATCTCCCCTGCCGCAGCCAGATCGGGCGGCCCCACGGGAACGAAGCTGCCAAAACGTCCGGTCCTCAAGACAGCGTCGTCCAGCGCGTCGATGTGGTTCGTCGTCGCCACGACGATGCGCCCCAGTCGGGTGACCTTGTCGAGTTGGACCAACAGCTCGTTCACGGTCGACTTATCATCCGAGTGCATCTGGTCACCCCGGCGGGACCTCGCGATGGCATCGAACTCGTCGATGACGAGCATGCGCCGCTCTCGCTCGGCGAGCCAGTTGAACTGCTCCCGGACGCGAATCTGCCCCCACCCGATGTACTCGCCGCGCAAATCCGAGGGCGCGAGGAGCCGGACCTCCTGCTCCAACTCCCCCGCGATGGCCTTCGCCATTCGCGACTTCCCGCAGCCCGGCGGACCGAAGAACAAGATGCCCGGTGAGCGGGAGATGCCCCTCAGCCACCGAGAGTGGCGTTCCGGCCAGATGACCTGCCGGTCGATGCGTTGGCGCAGCTCCGCGTACCCCGCGATGTCATTCAGCTTCAAGGTCTCCACACTCGGAGAACGTCCCTGCTCGGGCACGAAGTCCTCCGCGGCGGCCACTCCCGGTGGCTCCACCTCCGAGGCGCTCTCCGCCAGCCGGATGCCTTCGAGCTGGAGCCAGACATGCTCCGCGCCAGGAACCAACACTCGCCCCTGCGCCCCTAAATGAAAGGCGACGTCCGCCAGATAGGGGCCGGCCCACAGGAGCGCGTCGTTGGGCACGACGAGCGTGAAGGGTTTGTCCCGGCGCCTGGCGAAGACCTTCTGATGAATGAAGTGCTCCATGGGCCCCGAGCCACGCAGGCTCTCGACCTCGAAGTGCCCCTGCTCCTCGACCACCAGGTCGATGCGCCGATCGCCCTCCTCCCGGCCCTCCACGACCTCGAAGGTCAGCTTCACCTGGGGGTCCCGCGCGAGGAGCCAGTCCGCCAGCAGCGCCTTGAGCGCCAGCGACGTCTCCCCCTCGGTACTGCCCTTCAGCTTGGACGCACCGCTCCGCGAGAAGACATCCCCGACACACGCCGAACCTCGCGCGAGCAACTGTTCGGCGGACTCGCGCGCCCAGACCGCCAGCCGCACTGGCGACAACCTGGGGCTCCCGTGCGTCTCGCTTGGCGCGGACATCCCGCCCAGCAAGTAGAGCACCTCTTCGATGGCGCGTCGGCTCCCCTCCAGCTCGCCCGCGCCTTCCGGCGAAAAGAACTCGAAGAGAGGACCCGGCCAGCTCGCCTTGAGACGCTCGAAGTCGACCGGGAGTTCAGCATCACGCCGGACGGTGATGAGGTTGAGGCTCCGAGGCTCCGTTTGCATCTGGCCCGTGTGCGTGTCGAGCGACGAGGGCGCCAGGTGCGTCTGGAGCAACGCGGACGTACCGAGCAGCACCGTGGCGTCGAACTCCGTGGAGGACCGCCGTACGAAGCGTTGCGCCGAGCGGTAGGCCCAGGTCATCAGCGCCTCCCAGGTGGCCTGGAGCCAGCCCCCGTCCGCCGCCGCATCGGAGAGGTGTAGAACGCACAGGAGTGGCTCCCGCTCGGTCAACGCACGCAGCAGCGCCACCTCGCGGTGCGAGGCCAGGCCCACCGCCTGGGGCCAGGACAGCGCGGGGAGTGCGACCTGCCGCAGATGCGCCTGCGAAGGCTCGACGTCGGGGCCCGATTCATCGGGTGAAGGAAAATCGAGCAGGGTGAGCCAGAACCGCGAGTCTCGCCGCTCGTTGTCGTCTTCCGTGTCGAGCTGCAACCCGGCACGCTGAAGCTGCGTGCGGACCTTTCGCAGAGACTCGCTGCGCATCTGCCCCGTCGAATAGCCAAACCGGGAGACCAGGTCCGCCAGGGTCGAGGTTCCAGTGAGGCTCAACGTCGTACTGAAGAGCTTTGAAGCCTGGCGCGCTTCCGCCATCACCTCCGCGAGGCACTGCACATCGTTCCGAGCAATGGTTTCACGCTGACCATTCCGCTCCGGCCAGCGCAGCACGACGTGGTTTCCGTCACGGCGCTCGACGATGCCCACCTCCCGCGACCTGCGGTGGATGACGGTATCTCCCTTGATGACGCGCATATGTCCCCCAGCGATTCAGAAACGCACCACGAAGCACGGCCTCACGCGTGCCAATCTACCGGCACCCACAGCCAGAGCCCACGACCCACCGGCAACAGGGGTCGCCGCCACAGGCGCTCTTGTTCTTGTTGGAGCAGCCACAAGCGGAGGTCGAAGGGCACCAGCGCACGCTGTTCCCATCCTCCTCGCAGGCCACGCCGTCCTTGTCCGCGTCGAGGTCCTCGCGGCACTCCGGGTCGGCCTCGTAGGCCGCCTGCGCCGCGGACTGGGACGTGTAGTCCTCACAGTTCGTGTCGACACAGCGCCCCGGGGAGACCTCGCCACAGGCCCCGAGCAGCACCGCCGACACGGCCATGAACAGACCTGCAATGGAACGCATCCCCTGTGTCTACCGGGGATGCGCCTCCACACCCATACCCCTGGCGAGGTATGGCCTTTCCCCGAAGCTCAGCGGGCCTGCGACGGCGTCGTCGCGGACGCGGGCTTCGGAATGTCCGCGTCCTTCAGCACCCGCCCGCGCGGCTTGCGCTCCGTCGCGTCCGTGTAGCCGCGGTCCACCAGCCCGCTCAGGTCGAACGGCACGCCGTGGGCGCGCTCCAGCTTCTCCGCGCGCGCCTCCAGCGTCTTGACCGCGACCTTCTCCTCGTAGCCCACGCCCACCAGGATGCGGTTCGAGCTCTGGGGCACGATGAACTCGGAGAGCTGTTTGAAGGACACCTGCCACGTATGCACCATGGCGTCGTAGCGCGAGTTCGGCGGGAAGGCCCACACGTTGCCCACCACCGCGCCGTTCGGCGTCAGCTTCGCGCGCACCGACGCCAGGAACTCCACCGTGGCCAGGTGCTCCGGAATGCTGTCGGGCCCATACGCGTCCAGGAAGATGAGGTCATACGCGGGCCGCTTCGCCTCGACGAAGGCCCGCCCGTCACCCACGTGGGCCTTCAGGCGCGCGTCCTCCTTGAAGCCGAAGTAGGCCTTCGCCACCTTCACCACGTCCGGGTCGATGTCCACCACGTCGATGTGCGCGCGCGGCACCACCTTGCGCAGGAACATGGGCATGGCCCCGCCCCCCAGCCCGATGATGAGGATGCGCTTGGGCGCGGGCACGTAGGCCAGCCCCGCCATCGACACCTGTGTGTAGGGCAGCACCAGGTCCAGCGGCTTGCCCGGCCGGACCACGCTCTGCAACGCGCCAGAGGCGTCGAAGCCCAGATACCGCCGGCCTTCGTCGTCCTCCGTCACCGAGACGAGCGTGTACGGCGATGCCTTCTCATACAGGACCTTGCGCGACGCGAAGGCGGAGCACGCGAGGACCACCAGCCCCACCAGCACGAGTCGCTGGGCCACTCGGAGCATGTCCATCCCTCCAAGGTACAGAGTACCAAAAAGACAGCATTTCTCTTAGGAAAAACAACAGGTTGACGCCTACGTCGCCGAGGTTCACCTTGCCGCGCATGAGCCACGCCGAGGCGCCGCTGCCGGACAATGCCCGCGCCATCATCGACGAGGAAGAGGCCTTGCTGGCCCGTGTTCAGTCCACGCTGGAAGCCGCGCGGCGCAAGTCCGCACGCGGACAGGACAGTCAGGGACTTGTCGCCCAGCTTCAAGTGCTCCGCGACGATGCGTCCACCGCCGCCGAGGCGGACCTGCCCCACATCTTCGCACAGATGAACCAACTGCGTTCCCTCATGGAGCGCCAGGAGACCGCGAAGCTGCCGGACCCGCACGCGCCCTACTTCGCGCACCTGCGGCTGCAAGGCACGGGCGGGACGCGCGACTACCTGCTGGGCCGCACCACCTTCGCGGACGTGGGCGCCGGGGTGCGTGTCATCGACTGGCGCTTCGCCCCCGTGGCGCGCGTCTTCTATTGCTACGAGGAAGGCGACGACTACGAGGAGTACTTCGGTGAGCGGCTGGCCGAGGGCAACGTGGAGACGCGCCGGCTCGTCGTCATCGAGCGCGGCGTGCTCACGCGCATCATCACCGGGCCGCTCGTGCTGGAGCGCGGCGAGGGTGGCGCGTGGCGCAGCGTGAGCCGCGACTTCGCCACGCTCCAATCGGGCGGCGCGGGGACCGCGGCGCGGCCGGAGTTCCTCGGCACCGGCAAGGGCGCCCGGCACATCGACGACGCGTTCGGCGTCACGGCCATGCTGGACGCCGAGCAGTACGAAGCCGTCACCACCGGCCCGGACCAGCCGCTGCTGGTGCTGGGCAGCGCGGGCAGCGGCAAGACGACGGTGGCCCTGCACCGGCTGGCGAAGCTGGCCTTCGACGAGCCGCAGAAGTTCCCCCAGGCGCGCATGAAGCTCATCGTCCCGGAGGAGGGCCTGGCGCGGCTGTCCCGCAGGCTGCTCGCGCCGCTGGGCCTGGGCAACGTGGCGGTGCAGACGCGCGATGCCTGGCTGCTGGCCACCGCGCGCTCCGCCTTCAACCTGCCCGGCATCAAGCTGTGGCACGACACCCCGCCCCTGGTGTCCCGCCTCAAGCGGCACCCCGCCCTGCGCCGGGCCCTGGCCGCGCGCGTGGGGGTCCCGAAGACAGACGGGGGCACCACGCTGGAGCGGCTGCGCCAGCGATTGGCGGACGCGTACCTGGACCGGCGCTTCCTCGACAGCGTGGTGCACGCGGCCAAGGGCGAGCTGCCGCTCACCGCCATCGACGAGACGATGGAGCACACGCGCCTGCAGACGGCCACGCCGCTGGCGAAGGCGCTGCGGGACATCACCGACGCGGAGCGGCTCGTCACCGTGGACGGGCGCTCCATCGAAGACGACACGCCCGACGCGATGGCGGGCACCGTGGACCTGGATGACCTCCCCATCCTGATGTTCCTCAAGGCCCAGCACACCTCGCTCGGCCTGGAGCGGCTGGCGCATGTCGTGCTCGACGAAGCCGAGGACTTCTCCCTCTTCGAGCTCTTCGCCGTGCGGCAACTGCTGGGCAAGGGACGAAGCTGCACGCTCGCGGGCGACGAGATGCAACAGACGGACGCGGGCTTCGCCGGGTGGTCCTCGGTCCTCAACGAGCTGGACATCCGCGACGCCGCCACCTGCCGGCTCCAGGTCTCCTACCGCTGCCCGCGCCCGGTGGTGGAGCTGGCGCGGCAGGTGCTGGGCGACCAGGCCCCCGAGGCCCCCGTCAACGGCCGCGCGGGCGCCCCCGTGGGCTTCCACCACTTCCCGGACGAGGCCCAGGCGCAGCTCTTCATCGGCGAGGCCCTCCGCGACCTCGTCGCGCGCGAACCCCATGCCTCCGTGGGCGTCATCGCCAGCAGCCCGGAGGCCGCGCAGGCCATCTACCGCGTCGTCGAAGACCAGCCCTGGGCCCGGAGGGTGAGCGACGGCGAGTTCACCTTCGAGCCCGGCGTGGACGTCACCGACGTGGGCAGCGTGAAGGGCCTGGAGTTCGACTACGTCATCCTCCCGGATGCCACGGCCCGGGCCTACCCGGTGGACGACGAGTCCCGCCGCCGCCTCCACGTGGCCGTGACGCGCACCTCCCATCAACTGTGGGTGGTGTCCTCGGGCGTGCGCTCGCGGCTGCTCACCCCGGAGGGCGCGGCAGCTCCACGGTGAAGGTGGAGCCCTGGCCGGGCGTGCTCTCCACGCGGATGCGGCCGTCCATGGCGTCCACAATCTGCTTCACGATCCAGAGGCCCAGGCCCAACCCGCCGTAGTGCCGCTCGCTGGCCAGCCGCTCGAAGCGCTGGAACAGCCGCGCGCGCCCCTCCGGCGGAATGCCCATGCCGTGGTCCTTCACGGACAGCCAGGCCTGCGTGTCGTCCGCGCCCACCCGCACCTCGATGGGGCTGCCCCGGCCGTACTTGATGGCATTGGAGAGCAGGTTCTGCAGCACCTGCTCCAGACGCAGCCGGTCCCAGTGGCCAAGGACGGGGCCCTGGGCGTCCAGGTGAATCTCACAACCCGCCCGGACCCCGTCCTCGAAGAACCGAGGCACCACCTCGCGGGTCAGCGCGGCCAGGTCCAGGTCCTCGCGCTCCAGGACGAGCCGGCCCGCGGTGATGCGGGACACGTCCAGCAGCTCGCGCACCAGGCTCGACAGGCGGGAGACCTGCCGCTGCACGGCCACCACCTTGCCCGTCAGCGCGTCAACGGACGCGGGGGCGCTCCCCGCGCGCGGCTCCATGTCCCTCCGGAGGGCATGGATGTTGAGCATCAGCGAGGTGAGGGGCGTGTTCAGCTCGTGTGACGCCACCGACAGGAAGGAGTCCCGGGCGCGCACCGCCTCCTGCGCTTCCGTGTAGAGCCGCCCGTTGTCCAGCGACGTGGCGGCGCGCCGGGCGAGGTCCTCCGCCAGCCGCACGTCCGCCTCGGTGTAGCGGCGCCGCGACTCCGAGTTGAGCAGCGTCAACGCGCCCAGCACCCGGCCCCGGCTGATGAGCGGGACGATGATGTACGCGGTGATGCCCAGGGACTCCACGGCCCGCCGGTACTCCAGGTCCCCACCCTGCGAGGACGCCAGCACGGCGGCGAAGTCCGGGACGAACTCCGTGAGCCCCACGCGCAGGACCTTGCCAATCCCCGCCGGGTCCTCCGTCCGGACGGGGAAGCGCGTCTGGAAGGCCTCACCCACCACCTGCAGCTCCGGCTTCGCGTAGGCCATGGCGGCGCGGCGCACCTGTCCGTCCGGCATGGGCAGGTCCACCGAGCACGCATCCGCCAGGACAGGCACGGCGAGGTGGGCCAGGCGCTGGAGGATGAGGTCGTGCTCCAGCGACGACGCCAGCACCTCGCTGGCCTGCGCCAGGAAGGCCGCGTGGCGCTGCGCCCGGCGCATCTCGTCGTACAGGGCCCGGAGCGTCGCCTCCTGCTTCTTCTCCGCGGTGATTTCGCGGCAGAAGAGGACCACGCGCGCATGGCTGCGCAGCAGCCGCAGCACGAACCAGCGCTCCACCGGCGCGACATGGTTTTCGAACTCCGCGGGCTCACCGGTCCGCGCCACCTGCTGGAAGCGGTCCTGGAAGGAGCGCTCCGTCCATTCCGGATGCAGCGCCCAGAGCACGCGCCCCAGCAGGTCCTGTCCCGGCCGGCCCAACAACCGCTCCAGGGCGGGGTTCACGTGGAGGCATGCCCCGTCCAGCGAGCAGACGGCGACCGCTTCCGGCATCTGGTCCAGCAGGGCGGTATCCAGCCCGGTGGCGTCCGACCCATGGCGGCTGTCGCCAGCAGGGTCCTGTCCGGTCAAGGGTGCGTCCACGCGGTCGGGGAGAGAACGGGCCAAGGCGATGTCCCAGCCGCTTAACATTTCCGCCGCGCCCGCCCCACTGTCACGCGCCAGAAATCTGCATGACAGCGGACACTCGGCGCCGTCCGGCGCGGGCTGCCTCCGGAGGCCCCGGCGAGGACGCGCAAGCCCTCACCGAAGTGTCCATCGTTGAACAGACACCGGGCCCCGCTCAGGGCTCCTGGCGGCCCTGGCGCCAGGCTTCGCGGCGGCGCTCACTGGCCTCGCGGCGCTCCATCGCGTCCT
This sequence comes from Myxococcus hansupus, assembly GCF_000280925.3. Classification (NCBI taxonomy): domain Bacteria; kingdom Pseudomonadati; phylum Myxococcota; class Myxococcia; order Myxococcales; family Myxococcaceae; genus Pseudomyxococcus; species Pseudomyxococcus hansupus. The sequence goes on along the minus strand of NZ_CP012109.1, from coordinate 1,706,719 downwards.
GCTCCTGGGCCGGCAGCTCCGCCAGCCGCGTGCGGTGCATGTCGATGCTCAACTCGTAGAGGCCGCGGTCGCGGTCCGGCAGCACGTCGTCGTACTGGGACAGCACCGCCTGCGAGAAGGTGATGAAGTCCTCGGACACCTTGCGGCGGTGGCCGTAGTACTCGCGAATCTGCTCCACCGAGGCTTCCGCCGAGAGGACCTTGCCGTACAGCTCGTTCCAGTGGCGAGTGGACGCCTCACGCCGCTCCAGCACCGCCGGGTCCTTCGTGGGGGCGGCCATGTCCCAGTAGAGGTTGTCCGGCAGCCTCGCGCGAATCACCTGCAGGTCCACCGGGTGCACCTTGGGCGTGTTCTCGTCCTCCACCGGTTCGGGCGGCCGCGTCAGGTCCACCGGCGCCGGCACGGGCGTCTTCCGGGGCGGAGGGGCCGGCGTGCGGGCACCGTGCGGCGCGGCGGCCTGCGGCGCCACCGGCTCCTGGACGGCCACCGCCGGCGTGACCTGCTCCGCCTCCGGTCGAAGCGCGTACACCAACGCCGCCACGACGAGCGCCAATGCCACGACAATGCCGGGCAGGCCCTTTCTCCATGCATTCACGGCCATAGGTCTCCGCATACCGCGCACGGCGTGGAGCGGCAACCACCCACCGTCCGATAGCGCAATGCATTACGGCCATGCCGCAACGCGGCATTGCTTGGCGCAATGCACCATCAACACTTCGTCACGTCAGAGACATGTGACAACCACAAACCTCCTGACTCTGATGCAACGCTATTGTATACACCCGTTTTCCAACTAAACCCGGAGGTCCTCGAATGAAGAACCTTGTCTTGGCCGGACTCACGGCCGCCGCGCTGGTGCCCGCCGCGGCCCGCGCGGAGGCGGTCTTTTCGTCCATCGTCGACGTCATCGTGGACGGCGGTAACAACTACAACTGGCAGAAGGTGGAGCTGCCGGGGACCAAGTGTGGCAACGGGTCCCAGTTCAAGTTCTGGGTGCACCGCACGGGCTCGCCCAACCTGATGTTCCTCTTCGAGGGCGGCGGTGCGTGTTGGGACTACGACACGTGCAGCGGGCGCGCGGGCCTGCTGGGCGCCGCCAACCCGAACGGCATTGGCGACGACTACATCACCAACTTCACGGCGAAGTACGTGTCGCCGCTCGTCAACGGCGCCGACCCGGGCCTGCCGGGCCGCAGCAAGCGGGACCTGGTGACGAAGGGTTGGAACATCGTCTACGTGCCGTACTGCACCGGTGACGTGCACGTGGGCAACAACGTGGCGACCTACGTCGATTCGACGGGGCAGAACCCGCCGCTGACGTGGCACCACAACGGCTACACCAACACGCTGGCGGTGGCGAACTACGCGAAGACGCAGTTCCCCAACGTCCAGAAGATGCTGATGACGGGCTACAGCGCGGGTGGCACGGCGACGGCGGCCGGCTACTACTTCGTGCGCAAGGCCATCAACCCGGCGCGCGGCTACCTGCTCAACGACTCCGGCCCCATCTTCCTGGCGCCCAACGCGAACTTCCGCTCGCGCCGGCTGCACGACCAGATTCGCCAGTCGTGGAACCTGAACTCGGTCTTCTCCCTGCTGCCGGCCACGTTCAGCCAGAACGACTTCGGCACCATCAACCGCATGGTGGCGCAGGAGTTCCCCAACGACCAGCTCGCGTACACGGGCTACACGCGCGACTACAACTACTCTCGCTTCTCGTATGAGCGCTTCCACACGCCCAACGACAAGGAGAGCGTGCACGGCTTCTGGAAGCAGGACCAGGACGCGCTGGTCACCGAGCTGAACAAGTACAACAACTTCAGCTACTTCATCCCCCACGAGCGCGCCATCAACCAGAGCCACTGCAGCACCATCATCACCTTCATTGGCGCGCACGCCTGCCAGCAGATGGAGAAGAAGCGCCACTGGTGGGAGTACGCCGAGTTCCCGTGGTCCCAGACGTTCAAGTGCTACAGCGAGTTCGTGGGCATGGACCTGTTCCTGTCGCGGTGGATCAACGGCAACCAGCGCGTCCGCATCTACGAGCCCGCCAACGGCTACAACGCCGAGGACCCGGGCATGCAGATTGTCGCGCCGCTCATCAACGGCGCGCTGGGCGGGTAGTCACCGCCTGACGCCGGGCCCGGCCCGGTAACACGCTGTTCATGGAGCGGGACGCCGGGGCTGCCGGCGTCCCGCTTCGTCGTTTCAGGGGCCAGGCGGCAGGCCCCTCCCCCGGCGCTGGCCTCCGGGGCCCCGGGGCGGTAGACGACACGTCCGCCATGGACAACCTCACCCACGGACTGTTCGGGCTCGCCATTGGCGCCCTGCGCCCCCCCGACGCGCGGCCGGGGGGCCCGGAGCGCGCGTCCCCCACGGACCGCGCGGTGCTGGTGGCGTCGGTGCTGGCCGCGGAGCTGCCGGACCTCGACACGCTGCTGGCGCGCGGCGACGCGGTGACGGTGGCGCTGCAGGCCCACCGGGGCCTCTCCCATGCGCTCGTCTCCGCCCCGCTGGTGGCGCTCATCGCCACGCTGGCGGCCCGGGCGCTGTTCCGGGGCGCGCGGTGGACGCCTGTGTTCCTCACCAGCCTGGCGTCCGTCGTCTTCGCGCACCTGCTGCCAGACTTGTGGACGGGCTGGGGCACCCGGGTGCTGCTGCCCTTCTCCGACACGCGCCTCAGCCTGGATTGGACCATGGTGGTGGACCCGTGGGTGACGCTGCCGCTGCTCGCCGGGGCGGTGGTGGCGTGGCGCAGGCGCGCGGCCTGGCGCCGGGCGCTGCTGGTGGGCTTCGCGTGCTCCGCGGCCTACGTGGGCTTGCGCGTCGCCACCTGGGCCACGCTGACGCAGCGGGTGGAGGCCACCTACGCCAGCGCGGAGGCCGTGCGCGTCTTCCCCCTGCCCTTCTCCGTGGGGACCTGGCGCTACGTCGCCACGCTGCCCGGGGGCGTCTTCGCCGCGGGCGACGTGCCGCTCGCCGGTCCTCCCGTCGAGGCCCGGCGCGAGCCCGCCTCCGAGGACGTGCTGCCCGAGGACCTCCGCGCGGTGCCCACCGTGCGCGAGGCGCTGGCCTGGGCACGCTTCCCGCGCGTCCGCCTGGAGCCGCTTCCGGAAGGCGGCTGGAGCATCCGCATCGCCGACCTGCGCTACCACCTGCGCGGAGAGCCCACGCTGGCGTTCGTCATCCACCTGGACGCGGACAACACCGTCCGCCACGCCGAGTTGGAGCGCGGCGGCAGCCCGGGCGAGCTGCTGCGCCGGTGGCGGGGCCAGGGCACGGCCCCCTGACGCACGAAACACGAAGGCCCCGGCGGGAAGGACGTCCTCCCACCGGGGCCAGGATTCCTGAAGCGGCGGCGCTCAGGTGAGGCCCGGCAGCGCTCCCGTGTAGTCGGGGTTGCCGAAGGTGTTTCCAGTCACCCCGAAGGCCTGGGCGATGGAGACCAGCAGCTTGTTGTGCGCCACCGCGCCGCGCATGGGCGTCCGGGGCCCGCCCCACCCATCCAGGGGGTTGGAGCCCGCCGCGCGCGCGCGCAGGAAGCGGCCCATGCGGAACCTGCCGCCCGCGCCGCCCGCGAGGACGGTGGGGACACGCACGTTCATGTGGCCGGTCGCATCCCCCAGCTCGTTGCCCCAGAGGATGATGGTGTTGTCGAGCACGGAGCCGCTGCCCTCCTGGATGGAGGCCAGTTGCGTCATGAGGTAGGCGAGCTGCTCGGCGTACCAGCGCTGCACCCGCACCATCTTCTCGCGGATGTTGGTGCGCCGGGGCTCCTCGCGCACGTCGAGCAGGTGGGCGATGTCGTTGTGCGTGTCCTCGTGCACGCCAATCCAGGGCATGGACGGCCCCGGAATCGTCATGGTCACCACGCGCGTCAAGTCACACGCGAAGGCCCGGGCGATGAGGTCCAGGTGCAGCCGCGTCAGCGCCGGCATGTTGTTGAGGTCACCCAGGCCGCCCAGGCCATAGGACGGCGGCGCGTTGCCGCCACTGCACGCGGCGTCCGCGGGCTGCGGCGTCGGTGAGGGCGAAGGCCCCGTGCCCAGGGAGCCCAGGCGCCGCTCGATGTCGCGCAGCGACTCCAGGTGGGTCTCCAGCTTCTGGCGCTCGGCGCCCGCCAGCCGCTTGCTCAGGCGCGTGGCGTCCTTGACGAGGAAGTCCAGCAGGCTCCGGTTGCGCGCCAGCTCCCCCGCCACCGCGGACGGGTCGGCGGTGGGCGCGGGCGCGGCGCCGAAGAGGCGCCCGTACACGTTGGCCGGGTCGCGCTCGAAGGGCACGCGCGAGCCGTTCGCCGTGAAGCTGATGCTGTTGTAGACGTGCTGGCCGCCGAACTGCTCCCAGGCATTGAGCTGCAGGGAGCGGAACCGCGTGCCGCCGCCAATGTGGTTGCCCAGAATCTGGTCCAGCGAGGCGCTCTCCGGCAGGTGGTCACCGCTGGCGGTGCTCACCTTGCTGCCGGTGAGGAAGGTCACCGGACCGCCCTCGTGCCCCGTCAGGCCCTGCTCATAGAGCACCTGGTAATCCAAGCCATCCACCACCAGGAGCTTGTCCCGGTGCGCCTGGAGGGGCGACAGCATGGAGTTGGGGAAGTCGAGCGTGAAGCCCGTCTCCGACCCCTGCGGGTTCCAGAACTCCGGAAGGCAGCCGTGGGAGGTGAACAGGGCCACGAAGCGCAGCGGCGGCGCGGTGCCCTGGGCGTAGGCGTTGGTCGTGCCGAGCAGGTTGGCCAGGGGAAGCGCCGCCGTCGAGCCGGCCAGCGCCTGGAGCAGTGAGCGTCGGGAAAGTTCGCGGAGCATGGTGGCTACTCGGGAGAAAGGGTACGCCGGTGGACGAAATAGGGAGAACGCACGAGGCCGACGAGCGCGTCGCCCAGGCGCCACTCCGAGTTGGCCCGGAAGGCGGAGCGCATGTCCGCCAGCGCATGCTCGTCGATGGCGACCTCGTCACGCCCCATGACGAAGCGGAAGAGCTGCAACGGGACGCAGTCGCCCACGTCGTCGCTCGTCGCCAGGATGCGCGCCAGCTCGGCGGCGCCCGTGAAAGGCAGGGTGCCGTTGGCGAGCTCCACCGAGCCGCTGGCGTCCACGTCGAGCCCGTTCTCCACGGTGCGGAACTTGCCCAGGCCGTCGAAGTCCTCGAAGCCGAAGCCAATGGGGTCCAGCGTCCGGTGACAGCCCGCGCAGGTCGGGTTGTTGGTGTGAGCGGCGAAGCGCGCGCGGGTGGTCTGGTCGAACACCGGCTCGGGCGGAACCAGGTTGATGGTGGGCGGCGGCGGCGGCACCTCCCGGCACAGCAGGCGGCCCAGGACGAATTTGCCGCGGCGGATGGGAGAGCTCGAGTCGAAGAGCGCGTAGGTGGCCAGCACGCTGGCGTGGGTGAGGATGCCCGCGCGGTTCGCCGGCAACGGCAGGCGGCCCAGCGTGCCGTCCGGCATGGAGGGCTGGGTGTCGTAGAAGAACGCCATGCGCGCGTCCGCGTACGTGTAGTCCGCGTTCAGCAGCTCGCGCACGGAGCCGTTGCGCTCCGTCAGGATGTGGTTGATGAAGGCCTGCGTCTCCGCCTGGCTGGAGAATTTGAAGGCCGTGCTGAAGTCCGGGTACACCTGATTGTTCTTGTTGAGGCTGGCCTGTCCGGTGAGGCCCAGCCACTCCTCCACGAAGCGGTAGAGGTGCCGCTGCGCGGCGGGGGTGGCCAGGAGCCGACGCGCCTGCCGCTCCCGCTCGGCAGCAGAGTCGAGCCTGCCGGACGTGGCGGCGGCCAGCAGCTCCTCGTCGGCGGGAGCGGCGGTGACGGCGAACGACAGCGCCGTGGCGATTTCATGGGGCGTCAGCCGGACCACCTGATTGGCGCCGGCCTCCGCCGCGCCCAGCTCGGTGCGGTAGAGGAAGGACGCCGAGGAGAAGATGGCCTGGATGACGTAGCGCGCCGCGGTGGCCGGGTCCGTCCCCTTGCGAACCTCCTGCCAGAGCACCAGGAAGTCCGCGACCTCGTCGTCCGCCACCGGGCGGCGGAGGGTGCGCGTGGCGACCGAGCGGATGAACGTCTCCGCGCACTCCAGCTCGGGAACGCTCGCGGGGCAGGTCCACTCCGACTGGAGCGCGTTCTTCCCCACTTCCGCGATGTTGCGCGCGGCGACGGAGATCTGGTCCGCCAGCAACGAGGTGACCTGCAGGCGGTCGTGCGTGGAGAACCCCAGGATGGTGTCCTCCGGCGCGAAGGCATACGTCATCACCAGCGGCGTGGTCGGACGGAGCAGCGCGTTGACGCCGTTGTCGTACTCGGCACGCGTCAGGCGCCGGACACGCGCGGAGGAAGCCTCGTCCACATCGGGCGGCGCCCCAGAGGAAGACTTGCCGGAACACGACACTGCTGTCAGCAGCAAGGCCGCGGGAACGGAAAAACGGATGAGTCGCATACGCAAGGCACCCTCGAACCAGCAACCCCCAGGTGGCCCCCTCTGAAGTGCTGGCTTGCCGACGATTCTAACCGCTTCACCAACACGGTCCGTCACGAATCGAGCGCAGCGTGTCAGACCCGCTCTGAGTGCAGAAGCGCTGCGGGATTGCACTGAGGGTGGCACTCCACTCCGGAGAATCCTTTGAATACAGACATTACGACCCATACAGCCACCTACGTTGACACTGATTGCCTTCTGGGTGCGGGTGGACTCGGGGTGCAGGCCCACACCCGTTGATGGGTTCAACGCTCGCGATGTTCGACGCCATGGGGGCCGGCCACGACCAGGTCCGTGGCGATGCCGAGGAACAGGCCATGCTCCACGAGCCCCGCGCGCGCGCCCAGCCGCAGGGCCAGGGGCACCGGCGCGTCGATGGGCCCGAAGGCGCAGTCGAGTACGAGGTTTCCCTGGTCGGTGAGGAAGGGCGCGCCGTCGGAGCCCTGCCGCACGGTGACGCGCGCGCCGAGCGACTCCAGGTAGCGCTGTTGCGAGCGCCACCCGAAGGGCAGCACTTCCACCGGCACATGCCAGCGCGTGCCCAGCGCGGGTGACAGCTTGCTCGCGTCCACGACGATGACGACGCGCTGACTGGCCTGCGCGACAATCTTCTCGCGGAGCAGCGCGCCGCCGCCGCCCTTGATGAGCGACAAATCCGGCGACACCTCATCCGCGCCGTCGATGGTGACGTCCAGCGACGGGTGCTCCTCCAGCGTCGACAGGGGCACGCCCAGCGAGCGCGCCAGCGACTCGGTGGCGCGCGACGTCGGGACGCTCACGACGTCCAGGAGCTGCCCCTGCGCGCGCAGCGCCGCCAGCCGCTGGACGGCGAAGGCGGCGGTGCTGCCAGTGCCCAGGCCCACCACCATGCCGGGCTGGACGAAGCCGTCCACCGCCCATTCCGCCGCCGCTTGTTTGTAGCGGGCGTCCAGCGCCCCCGCGTCCTCCTGGCTCATGCCCTCACCGTAGCGCGGAGGCGCGTGGCGCTGGCAGGCGAGCGGACGTGCTGTCCCCCGCCCGACGCCTCACTGCCCTTTCTGGTCGCCGCGCGGCATCCAGGGACCGGGCTCCCTGGGCAGGGTGTCTCCGTCGAAGAACCGATAGAGAACGGAGTCATAGCCCCCGGCGCTGGGGCGGCTGGACACCTGCCCCCAGGTGTAGCCCACCAGGTACACGCCGCCGTCGTCCGAGGTGGCCACGCCCTGCCCGCGGTCCGCCGAGGACGAGCCCACCTGCCGCAGCTCCAGCCACGTGCCCTCGCGGTCGTAGGTCGCCAGGAACATGTCGGTGCTCCCCAGCGACGAGGCGCCGCCCATGGCCCCCGAGGTGAAACCCGCCACGTGGACGCGGCCGCCCAAGCCCACCGCCACGGACTGCGCGTAGTCCGTGGTCGCGGTGCCAATCTGCCGCGTCCAGTGGCGGCGGCCCTCGACGTCGTACTTCACCAGCACCGCGTCGTAGGAGCCCAGCCGGACGTTCCCATCCAACGCGCCCGACGTGTAGCCGGAGACGTAGACACTTCCGTCGTCCGCCACGGCCACGCCCGTGCCGAACTCGTCATTCCCCGAGCCGAGCTGCCGCACCCAGCGGGGCTCGCCCTGGACGTTGTACTTCGCCAGGAAGAGGTCCACGGTGTTGCCCGGGTTCGTCACGCCATCCAGGCTGCCGTAGGTGTAGCCGGTGATGTAGACGTCCTCGCTCGCGCTCACCGCCACGCCCAGCGCCACGTCGCTGCGCGGGGAGCCGAACTGGCGCAGCCAGTAGGAGTTGCCCCCCGTGTCGAACTTCGCCACCACCACGTCGTAGTGGCCTTGCGGCGCGCCGCCGTCGAAGCGGCCCAGCGAGTAGCCGGCGACGAAGACGGCGTCCTGCCCTTCCTGCCGCGTGGCCGCCACGCCCGTCGCGAAGTCGTCCGTGGACGTGCCGAACTGGCGGATCCACTGGAGCGCGCCGTCCGCGTCGTACTTCGCCACGAAGAGGTCCGTGCCGCCCGCGTTGACGTAGTAGCCGAAGCTGCCCCAGGTGTAGCCGGCGACGTAGACGTTGCCGTGGGCATCCGCGGACACCGCCTGCGCACGGTCATGCGCGGACGTCCCCAGTTGGCGCGTCCACAGCAGCTCACCCGAAACGTCGTACTTGGCGACGAAGGCGTCCTGCCCGCCCGCCGACGGCTCCGCGTCGAGCGCCCCGGTGGTGTAGCCCGCGACATAGACGGCGCTCCCCGACGTGGTCACCGCCAGCGCCAGCTCGTCCTGCGGCGAGCCCATCTGCTCCACCCAGGTGGACTGTCTCAGGATGGGAGGGGCCTTCGCGAGCGAGGCCACGGGAAGACTCAACAACGCCAGTCCCCCCATGACTCCGCACGCGCTCCACCGCTGCCAACTCCGGACCATGGGCGACTCCTCGGGATGGAAGATTCTGCCCGCACTCTACGCAGCCAGCGGGCAATGAACATCCCGAACGACAACGTCCCAGGTAGGCACAGACGTGACGCGACGTGTTGGTATCGCATCACCTGCCACTGCGCGTGAAACACAGACCCGGCTAGTCTGGATTAAAGGTTCCAGGTCCCGCGAACCCCGATCATGACCAGGCCATACGGGCCATCACCGACCTGGTCCAGCGGCTCCTCGCGCGTGAGATTGATGGCGGGGATGTTCACCGTCGTGGTGCCGCTGCGCGTGGTGTACCGGGCATAGGTGCCCGTCACGTAGGGGCCGAAGGACAGCGAGTCCGACAGGCGCCACTTGCCGCCCAGCGTCAGGTTCACGAACTCGGGGCCTCGCGTCTGGCTGTCGATTTCCACCGTGCCCGGCGCGGGCACCGTGAGCGGGCCGGAGACACGGTTGTTCAAGAGGACCATGCCCACGCCCAAGCCCACGAAGGGGTCGAACGAGGCGTCCGGCGCGAAGTGGTACTGCACCTGCGGACCGAAGCGGAGCTGCGACGTCGAGCAGTCGTAGCCTTCTGGGCAAGTGTATGGGTTCGTCTTGACCAACACATGCGAGTACTGGCCAAACGCGCCGACATACCAACGCGAGTTGATGCGGTAGCCCGCCTCCAGCAAGAAAGCGATACCGCCGTTGGCCGCGTCACTGAGCTTCAGGTCTCGGACGCTGCCATCCAAACCGGCGCCCTCCCGATACACGTAGCCCGCGCCCAGTTGGAAGCCGACGCCCACGGTGAGCTCCAGGCCACTGCGCTCTTCTCGCGTGGAGGACTCCAGGGCTTGCGTCTCTTCCGCGCTGACGCCGGTGGAAGCCAGCAACGACACCACTGCAAGGGACCACGACAGCTTTCGCATCATCTGCCCCTCCGTCGAAGAGGACGCTCCCAGAGCGTCACTCCGTGCAGAACAGTAGGACGCTCCGTGCGGGAGGCGTAAGGCGCATTGCGTCATGCGCGCTGCACGAAGGGCTGCCCTGCGTTGTCAGGAGATTGCACAATGTAGGGCATGAACGTCACCCTGGAGCAGGCCCGCGCCCTGGATGCCCTCGCCCGCCACGGCACCTTCACCGCCGCGGCCGAGGCGCTGCGCAAGGGCCACACCGCGGTGCTGTATGCGCTGCGGACGCTCGAGGCCCAGACGGAGCTGACGCTGTTGGACCGGCGAGGCTACCGCACCCGGCTGACGCCCGCCGGAGAGCGCATCCTGGAGCACTGCCGCAAGCTGCTCACCGCCGAGCGCGAGCTGGAGGCCGCGTGCGCGGAGATTCGCGCCGGCTGGGAGCCCGCGCTGCGCATCGTCTTCGACGGCATCTTCCCCGCAGAGCCCCTCTTGCGCGTGGTGAAGGCGCTCCGCGCCGAGGGTGCCAGCACCCGCTTCCACGTCTCCGCGGAGTTCCTCTCCGGCGTGGAGGCAGCCTTCGTGCGAGACGAGGCGGACCTCATGGTGTCCCTGCTGCCGCCCACCGTGCCGGGCCTGCGCAGCTACCGGCTGCCGGAGCTCAAGGCCATCCTGGTGGCCCAACGCGGACACCCGCTGGCGAAACGGCGCGGGCCCTTGAAGGACGAGGACCTCGCCGAGCACCTGGTGCTCACGGTGCGCGGCTCGGACCCCCGGCTCCAGCTCAGCACCGGCGTCCTGGAGACGCGATCCACCGTGCACCTCAATGACTTCGCCGCCAAGAAGGCCGCGATCCTGGAAGGCCTGGGCTTCGGCTGGCTGCCTGAGTACCTGGTCGCCCGCGAGCTGCGCCGGGGCGAGCTGAAGGCCCTGAAGCTGGCCGGCGGCGCCACCCACGCGTTCCACCCCCAGCTCCACCACCGCTCGGGCGTGACGCTGGGACGGGCGGCCCGCCGGGTCGTGAAGACGCTCACGGAGGCGGAATCCATCTCCTGAGTGCGCCTGGCACCAACACTTTGCGCGCGTGCTAGCTTTCCGCGCGCACCATGAAAGGCAGCGATCTCCGAGAAGGCGTCGTACGCGTGTTGAGCCGGGACCGGCAGCGCGTCCTCGGGACGGGCTTCTTCGTCACCGAGCACCTGGTGGTGACGTGCTGGCATGTGCTCGACACGCTCGGCGACACGGAGCGGGACGCCATCTGCCTGGAGGTGCTCCAGAGCCACGAGAAGGCCACGGCGCGGCTGCGCGTGGAGGCGTCCAGTCCCACGGAGGTGGCGGACCTCGCGCTGCTGGAGCTGACGCGCCCGCTGCGAGGGCCGTGCACGCCGCTCCCGCTGGGCAGCTCCGAGCGGAGCGCGGACCATCGCTTCGCCACCTTCGGATTTCCGAGGGGCTTCGACGACACGGGCACGTGGGCGCGCGGCACGCTGGGCTACGCGACGGGTGACGGCGACTTCCGCAAGCTGCTGCTGCACGGCTCGGACATCCGGGAGGGCTTCAGCGGCGGGCCCCTCTTCGACGAGCAGACGCGGCGCGTGGTGGGGGTGGTGCGCTTCAAGACGGTGTCCGAGGACGCGCGGGAGGCCTATGCGACGCCCACGGAGCAACTCCTGGCGCGGTGCCCGGAGCTGCGCGCCTCCGAGGACTGCCCCTATCGCGACCTGGCGTCGTTCCGGGAATCGGACGCGCGCTTCTGGAAGGGGCGCGGCCGGGTGCTGGATGAGCAGCTCTTGCCACGCCTCTCGCGGCTGCCCCGGTTCGTGGAGGTCTCCGGGCCTTCCGGCAGCGGCAAGTCGTCCCTGCTCCACGCGGGGTTGATTCCCGCGCTGCGGAACGGAACGTCCATTCCGGGCAGCCAGCATTGGGACGTCCGGGCCTTCCGGCCGGGGCTGGCACCGTTCTCCGCGATGGACGCCGCGGGACTTCCGGCGGGCGCGGGGGTGGTCGAGCGCGTCCGGGCGTGGCGCGTCGAGCATCCCGAGCCAGGGGACCGGCTGGTGCTGGTCATCGACCAGTTGGAGGACGTGCTCCTTCGTGGTAGCGGCGCCGAGGCGGAGGAGCAGCAGCGGTTCCTTCAGCAGCTCTCCGCGCTCGCGGACGAGGCGCTGCCCGTGACGTGCGTCGTCGCGCTGCGCGAGGGCTTCGACGCGGTGCTGTCGCAGCGGGCGCCGAAGCTCCGCTCGCTGCTGGGCGAGCAGCGCGTCCAGGTGCCCTCGGTGCTGACGCCCTCCGAGCTGCGGGACATCATCGCGGGCCCCGCACGTGAAGTCGGGCTGCGCTTCGACCCGCCTGAAGTGGTGGACTCCATCGCGCTCGCCGCGCAGGAGGAGTTCCGCGTCGAAGCGGGCGCGGGGGCGCGCGTCACGGCGCTCCCGTTGCTGGAGGTCGCGCTGACGCAGTTGTGGCAGACGGCGCGAGACGGCGCCATCAAGCTGGAGGCGTTCAACGCCAGTGCGGGATTGCTCGGTTCCCTGGCCCGCTGGGCGGATGGTGTCTATGAGCCGCTGAAGGCGTCGGAGCGGCGGCTCGCGGACCGGCTGCTGCTGGAGTTGGTGCAGTTGGGCGAGGCGGAGAACGGACTGGAGGACAAGGGGCGCCGGGTCCCGCTGGAGTTGCTGCGTGAGCGCCTGGGCGACCCGGCCGAGGTGGACGCGGTGCTGCAGGCCCTCGTCAACGGCCGGCTGTTGGTGACGGCCCAGGACGGACATCAGCAGCGCGAGACGGTGGAGCTGATTCACGACGCCCTGCTCACGCACTGGCAGCGCTTCGTGAAGCTGCGCACCGAGGACCGCGCTTTCCGTCGCTGGCACGAGGCAGTGCAGACGGACGCGGAGCGGTGGCGTGATTCCGAGCGCGCCCAGCAGCGACAGGAGGCGGAGGACCGGCTGCTGCGAGGCGCGGCGCTGGTTCGTGCCCAGCAGATGCTGTCGGCCCATCCTCGGCAAGCGAGTGAACTGGCGCAACGGTATGTCCTGCGCAGCCATGAGGCGGAGCGAGCGCGGCACGGCCGGGCGCGGAGGAACCTGTGGCTCGCGCTGGGCGCCTCCGTCACCGCGCTGGTGGCCGTGGGCTGGCTGTATGTCTTGAGGGCGGAGTCCGAGGCGCAGGCCCAGCGCGCCAGGGACGAAGCAGCCCGGACCGCGAATCAGCTCTTCTGGAATCTCCGCACCACGGAGGCCTCGGCTGTCATCGGATTGACGCGGGCCCCGGGCCGAGAAGCAGAAGCGCTGGTCCGAGCCATCCAGCTTGCGGGAAGTCCTCTGGCGGGCCACGACGCCGCGAGGGACGAGGTGACGGAAGCCCTCACCGAAGCAACGGCGGCCTTTCTCCACGCCGTGCCCCTGACGACGGAGCGGGAAGCCCGCACCCTCGCGCTGTTCTCCCCGGACTCACGACATCTCGTCACCCGGGGCATCCTGCTCTCGCCCACCGTGCGATTCGTCAGCAGGCTCTGGGACGTACGAACCGGGAGCATGCTGCACGAGTTCGAGTCGTTCGAACTGTGCCCCGACTCCGCGAGCAAGACCTGCACGGAAAAACTCCACGCGGACATCCTGGGCGAGGACACTCACGCGTTCGGCTTCGCTCCAGACGATGGCGTGCTTTGGCTTGGAGGCTTCCATGGCGCACTGACGCGGTGGAATCCGAACAGCCCGCTCCCTTCCACAATCGATGCCCACACCGCCCGCGTCACCGCGGTTTCCTTCTCGGGACGCGGCGACCAGGTGCTCTCCGCCAGCCTGGATGGAACGGCCCGGCTCTGGGATGCACGTACAGGACAGCTCCTGCGGACACTGACGCACTCAGAACCCTGCACCCAGGCAGTGGTGTCGGCGGATGCAGGTTACGCACTGGTCGGTGGAGAGCAGCGGACGTGCCTCTTCAAGCTGGGTTCGGGCGTATCGCCCATTCAGTGTTTCAACACCCATGATGCCGGTCCCTCGCTTGCGTTCTCTCCATCGGGACAGCTCGCGGCACTGGGAGACAGCCGTGGCGAAGGAAGCGTCCTCTTGGTGGACGTGCACACGGGCCGGGTGCGTCGCACACTCTCAGGACTCGCGGGGCACGCGCTCATGCCGTCCTTCGAGGACGAGTGCAGCCTCTCCGCCTTCAATGAGACCTTCACGTCGGCATTGACCACGCGCTTCTGCGACAGAGGCCCGGGCATCGCCCCCGGAGGCACAGCGTCCTCACCGAAGCAGACCGCATGGCAGCCCATTCAACGTGTCGGGCGCTTCACCCATGACGGCCGCAGGCACTTCGCCATCACGGCCGAGCCCGTGACAGCCAATCCCTTCATCCGAGTTCCCCAGAGCACCGCACGCTGGATGATGCGCACCACGCCCCTCGCGGAGCAGCAGGCCAAGGGCCTCCTCTCGCCCGACGGACGCACCCTGCTGCTGTACGACAGCCCCGGCCTCACGAGGGAAACGCGCGACTTCACCACCTGGACCCATCACATTCCGGGCGGTATCGCGGCCTCGCCCGATCTGCGCTGGCTGGTGGTCCGCTCGCATCAAGCAGGGCGCATCTCCCTGGTCGACCTGGAGACCGGACGGGACACGGCGTTGGGCGATTGCGCCGTGACCGGCGCGCGCTACAGCCGTCTCGCTGAGTTCTCTCGGGATGGGGCATTCCTCGCGGTTCGCTGCGATAGACAGATCCAGTTCTGGGACATGTCCCAATGGGAGCGTGGCCCGCTCGCGCAGCCACCGCCTGTCGAAGCAGGGCTCAGCCAGTTTGCGTTCCCCAGGAACTGGCACTGGCGGCTTGTCACCAGCACGGACTCGGCTCCAGGCACGAGCGTGGACCGCCTCGTGCCCGGCACTGCATACCTTCAGAAGACAGGCGGTGCGCACGAACGCCCCTGCCAGACGACCAGGGCGTTTACAGCGGGCTCGACTGTCGAGTTCGCCCCCATTGGCACGCACTTCGCCGTCTTCGAAGCGGGCTCCGTCTATCTCGGCTCCACCATCGACTGCCGGCTCGTCCAGGAGGCGCCACTGGCCACGGGAAGAATCGGTGCCATCAGGGCCGCGTTCTCCCCCAATGGGCTGCGTTTCGTGACGCTGTCTGCTGACCGCAACGTTTCCGCGCTGTGGGACGGCACCACGGGAAAGCGTCTCGCCGAGTTGCCAGAGAGCTTCGGGGCCGCCGTCATGGCCTTCTCGCACGACTCAAAGTACTTCGTGATAACGAATGACCCTGACCTCGACTGGATGGGCAAGCCCTTCCTCTTCGACGCCACCGATGGGACGCCGCTGCGACTCGCGCCCATCGATGGAAAGGTCAAAGCCTTGTCCTTCTCTCCCGACGGCTCACGGCTCATCGCGGTAACCGATGCGGCCGTTCACCTTCTCGACCCGCGCACGGGCGCGCTCGTCCGGAGCATCGACTGGCGCTCGCACTTGAGCGTCAAGATCCACCACGCGGACCACCGGTTTGGTGTCACCGACGCCTCGGGCAGAAGCCAGTTCTGGAGAACGAAGGACGGACAGAGCGTCGGAGCCCTCCACCGAGCCCGCCGAATCACCTGGGATGACCCGGAGCTTCAATCCGACGCCGAAGGTGAGCGCATCCTCACCATCGATACGGATGGGGCCTATCTCTTCTCGCTGAAGCCGAACGACCTGCTCCAGACGGCCTGCTCTCTCGTGCGCGGACGGAGCGATGCCACGCAGGTCCAGGCCCTCTGCGACACCTTCCGCCCTCCCGCGGCTCCGCTCGCGGGCGCACCAACACCTTGAGGAAAGTCATCCCGTGACGGCCGACACGCCACGCCGCGAGCCGCTGCGCCGAGCAGGCCACCTCCTCCGAGACCTCTCACGGGTCCGTGAGGCCCTGCACCCCGGCGGAGTGGAAGCGATTGTCGCGGCACACCTTCCGCCCTCCTGGCGGGTGCCTACCTCCGTGGCGGGCAAGCTGAGTGCTGACTCGATTCGCGATGAACTGCGCTCGGTTCTCGCGATGGGCGCCCAGGTGCTGGCTCGGATGGAGCACCTGGGCGAAGACGCAGCCCGCACCGACGCCGAACAGACCGCGCTGGAAACCGTGGTCGCCTTCTTCGGGCGCCCCGCGCTGGCCGTTCGCAATGGCAGCTTCGGCACGCCACCGGTCGGCTGGGAGGTCCTGGAGCAGCACCGCGCGGACATCGAACGGACCATCGACGCCACGGGCCGCATCGAGTTGGTGGGGTACGGAATGCTCGGCACGGGCTTCCTCGTCGCCGAGGACCTCGTGATGACCAACTGTCACGTGGCGAAGGAGTTCTGCCGACGGGCAGCAGACGCGTGGGTGCTGAAGCTCGGCGTGGTGCCGCAGGTCGACTGGTTGGGTGAACACCTGCGTGACGCGCAGGCGGCGTTTCCAATTGCGGGCGTCGCCGCCCTCCACCCCGTCCACGACCTGGCACTGCTGCGCCTGGGCACCGCGAAGGGGGCTTCGTTGTGCCCTGCCCCTCTGCGCCTTGCGTCGCAGGGGCCCAGTGATGCGGCCTCCCGCGCGCTGTACTGCGTGGGCTACCCGATGAAGGACCACACCCGGACGCCGCCCGAAGTGCTACTGCGCATCTTCTCGGACACGTTTGGCGTGAAGCGGCTCCAGCCCGGGGAGCTGCTCTCACTGGATCCGGCCCAGCAGCAGCTCGCGCACGACTGCTCCACGTTGGGAGGCAGCTCCGGCTCTCCCATCGTGGACCTGGAAACGCACGCCGTGCTGGGACTGCACTTCGGCGGCACCCGGCAGGAGAACCACGCCGTCGCCCTGTGGCAACTCGCGGAGGACCCGCTGCTGCGCCGCGCGGGCCTCCGCTTCGACAGCCCCTGACGAACGGCTACTGCGTCACGACGCCGCAGGTTCCCGTCGAGTTCGCCGCCGGCTGCCCGTTCACCACGTTCCCGCTGAAGACGTTGCTCGTGGTGATGACCAGCTCCCCCGTATGCGAGCCACGGTTGCAGGTGATGACGCCCCCTGCCCCGCCTCGGTTGTTGATGAACCGGTTGCCTCGCATGATGACCGTGCGCGTACCGCCGATGTCCTCGAGCTGAATCGCCGCGCCAGGGCCCAGCGGGATGAAGTTGCCGTCGAACAGGTTGTCCTCCAGCAAGTCATTGTCCGGCTGGAAGTAGTGGATGGCCGCGCCGCCGCCCAGGTCGTAGATGCCCTGCGGGTTCGGCCACGTGAGGATGGGGCGCTCCCAGAGGTTGGTCGTCAGCGAACCACCGAAAGCCTCCACTGAATTGCCCCGGAACGTGTTGCCTCGCAGCACCGTGTTGCGCCCGTGCGTGATGCACACCGCCCCACCGCCCGACATGGAGTAGGTGCCCCGCTGCGCGAAACGATCGACCTCCCAGATGCGGTTGTTCTCGAAGACGGTGCGCTCCACGCGCGAGCCATCGGTGAACATCAGGTCCAGCGCGCCACAGTTCGCGGAGGATTCGTTGTCGCGGAACACCGAGTCCGTAATCGTCACCGGCCCCGGGTAGAAGACCCACAGCGCGCCGCGCGTCCAATCACGGTCGCCGTTGTATTCGTTCTTGCGCACCTTCTCGAAAATCATGTGCTCGAACACCGGGTGGCCCGAGCCTACGGAGCTCTCGCCGTAGAAGTTCATGCCCCACCAGCCATAGGGATTGGTGGACGTCAGCAACACCGGCGACGCCGCCGTCCCGCGAACCTGGATGGCTCCGTACACGCGCACTTCCACGCGGCCCGCCTGGTGGTTCATCACGTTGTCGGGTGATTCCGGGTCCACGTCGGCCTCGGTCACCTCGGGCCGGCCACGGAAGTCCAGGATGACGCCCGGGTCCACCGTGAGGACCTGGCCTCGGGGAATCGTCACCACCCCGTTCGCATTGCCCACCACCCGGTACGGAGAACCCGCCACCGTGAGCCGGCCGGACAGCGTCCCCGTGATGATCGTTCCTCCGTCCGACGGAATCTCGGGCCCCGCGTCCGGCGAGCCGGCATCTGTTCCGCTGTCCGGCGTGCCGGCATCTGTTCCGCTGTCCGGCGTACCTGCGTCGGTGCCGCTGTCCGGCGTGCCCGCGTCGGTGCCACTGTCCGGCGTGCCTGCGTCGGTGCCGCTGTCCGGCGTGCCCGCGTCGGTGCCGCTGTCCGCACTACCCGCATCGGTGCCGCTGTCCGGCGTGCCCGCGTCGGTGCCGCTTCCGGCATCAGTCCCGCTGTCTGCTGCGCCCGCGTCCACATCCGAGCCTGCGTCGGACGTGCCTGCGTCGGTGCCGCTGTCCGGCGCTCCCGCGTCGACATCCGAGCCAGCGTCCCCAGCCCCCGCGTCGGTGTCGCTCCCTGCGTCGTCGCCGCCGCTGCCCGCATCGTCATGCGTGCCCGCGTCGTCGCTTCCCGCGTCGTCATCCGGGCCCGCATCCCGCGTCCCCGAATCCGCGCCGCCGTCACTCACGCCCGCGTCACCACTCCCCGGAGGAGGCGGTTCGTTCGGCTCCGGCGAACACGCAGCGAGCACCAGCAGCAAAGGCAACGCGAACAGCGACCGCGCGACACGGAGGGCATTCATGCCCCCTCGCGCTAACACGCGTGCGACGCGGCTCGCAAACAGGGTCCGGGCGACCCGGGGCGGGTACGCACTGCTGGGCCGGACGATGTCACCCTGTTAGAAGCGCGCGCATGGCGAAAGACGTTCTCGTGCTCTCATATTCGGGCTGCGGCACCTGCAAGAAGGCGTTGAAGTGGTTGCAGGAGCAAGGTGTCACCCACCAGGTGCGCCCCATCGTCGACATGCCGCCCACCGTGGCGGAGCTGAAGCAGTGGATTGCCCGCAGCGGCGTGTCGGTCCGCAAGTGGCTCAACACCAGCGGCCAGAGCTACCGCGCGCTCGGCAAGCCCAAGGTCGATGCGGCCAGCGACGCGGAGCTGGTCGAGTGGCTCGCCGCGGACGGCAAGCTCGTGAAGCGCCCCGTGCTCGTCACCGGCGACACCGTCCTCGTGGGCTTCAAGCCCGAAGCCTACGAGCAGCTCTTCGCCTCGCGAGGTTGAGCGTCCGCAGTCAGGCGCACGGCCTGTCGCCTCTCGCCGAGCGGGGTATCGCGTGACGACTTCATGTCTTCATGGAGACCGGTTCACGACGTCCGCTCGGCGAGATTCTCCTGGAACAGGGAGTGCTCAACCGCGCCCAGCTCCGGGTCGGACTCGTGCATCACCACGAGGTCCACGTCCCGCTCGGCCGGGCGCTGGTACGCGAGGGCCTCTGCTCCGACGCCGACGTGCTCCGGGGACTCTCCGTGCAACTCGGCGTGGACGCGGTGGACCTGGAGCACACCCCACCCGACGCCGGACTGATGCGCCACATCCCCATCCGCCTGGCGCGGCAGTACCGCGTCGTCCCGCTGCGCATGGAGAAGGTCCTGCTGGACCAGGGCGAGCGCGAGGTCCTGCACGTGGCGCTGCCCGCCCCCGTGTCCCTGGAAGCCGTGGACGCGGTGCGCGCCGTGTCCGGACTGCCCCGCGTCGAACCCCACATCGCGTCGGATACGGCGTTGGACCAGGCCCTGCTGCGGCTCTATGGCATCCAGCCCGCCGCGGAGCCTTCCGCGCCCGCCGCACCCGTGGCCGGTGGGCCGCTGCTGCTCTACGGCTGGCCTCCCGTCACGGCCGTGCTCATCTCCCGGCTCCTCGCGAGGCACGGCCTCCAGGCCCGGATGGCCTCCCCCTTGGAGGTGCTGCACACCCGGCCGGAGGACATCGTGCTGGCGCCCCTCCAGGCCATGGAGGGACTGCTCGCGGGAGAGGTCCACATCGAGGGCGCGCTCATCGTCCACGGCAGCTCGGACGACGAGGGCTTCGAGCGGGCCCGGGAGCTCGGGGCGCGTGGCTTCCTGGCCAGCCCCCGCGATGAGCAGCTCCTCATCAGGGCCGTCCGCCGGCTGATGCCCCATCGGCTGTCCGGCGGCCCGGACCCGGCGCCCCACTCGCATTGAGCCGGAATCGCAGGGCCTCCAGGTCCAGGTGCGCCCGAGGTGCGCGTCGGACTCACACGCCCTGAGAGAAACCCAGGAATCGATTCTCAAAAAATGAAGGTCCCAAGCAACTCCGGATTCTGATCTCGGAAAATGAGAACAGATGGTGCCCTTCCGGGCGCCGAGGAATCTCGCCGGAGCCCCCATGTCCCCCCGCATCGGAAACCGCTCGCAGCCGCTCCCGCCGCCGCCTCCCCCGCCGCCGGCCCGCGACCCGCGAGTTCCCCCGCAGGGCGGTCGCAACAACCCCCGCGTTGACACCCAGGCGTCCGCGTCGGGTTCCGTGGAGCAGCCCCGGCACAGCGCGCTGAGCGGCCAGTCCAGCTTCACGGCGGGCGGCGCTCGCACCGACGTGAGCGGCACGGGTCCGGGCGGCATCGACACCCGCGCGCACGTCCAGGGCCCCACGTTCACCGCGGATGCCTCAGTGGACGCGGACATCGGCCTGTCCGGCATCGACGTGAGCGTCGACATCGACATCGAGGCCAACCTCATCGAGGCGGGCGCCGGTGCCTCCAAGACGGTCGAGTTCGAGATCGCCGGTGAGGAGTACTCGGTCGAGCTGGACCTGGAAGCGCTGGGCAAGATTGGCGCCGAGGGAAGCATCGAGCTGGACCTGCACGTGGGCACCGACGGCAACGTGTCCATCAACGCCTCGGCCTCCGGCTTCGCGGGCGCGCAGGCCAGCCTGACGGGCTCCATCGAGCTGAAGCACGAGGACAACACGCTCGCGTCCGGCAGCATCACCGCCAGCGCCAGCGCGGGTGTCAGCGGCGACGCGCACGCCAACATCGGCATCAACAACGGCAACCTGGAGTTCGACGTCGGCGTGGAGGCCACCGCGGGCCTGGGCCTCGGCGTGGAAATCGAAGGCTCCGTCAACCCCGGCAACGTGCTGAGGGCCGTGGGTGAGACGGCCGCCGCCGCCGGTGGCGAGGTGCTGGAGAACGTGGTCGACGGCGCCATCAACGCGGGCGGCGCGGTGGCCGACGCGGCGGGCGAGGTGTTCAGCAACGCCGCCGACGCGGTGACGGGCTTCGTCGACGACGTGGGCAACGGCATCAAGGACGCCTGGAACTTCATCACCTAGAGCGTCCGTCCCGAGGTAGCGGTACCCACCTCCCGCGACCGGAGCTAGAGTCAGGGGCCATGGCTGTCTCCAAGCTGGCATCCTCCGCCGCGCGCCTCATGAAGCAGGGCTTGCTGAAGGAAGCAGCCCTCGACTTCGAGCGCGCCATCGAACAGGACCCGAAGGACGCCAGCGCCCTGCTGGGGCTCGCGCGGCTGCGTCTGGCGCAGCACGACGAACCCGCGGCGCGGGCCTTGCTCCAGAAGCTGGTGGCCCTGCATCCCACGCATCCGGAGGCCTTGAGCCACCTGGCCCGGCTCGACGCGGAGAAGGGTGACGCTCGCCAGTTGGACCTGCTGGCGGCGCTCGCCTCGCAGCCCAAGGCGGGCTACTTCGAGGTGGTCAATCACGGCCGCGCATTGCTGGCGCATGACCGTTACGCCGCCGCCATTCCGGAGCTGGAGCGCGCGCTCCAATTGCTGCCGGGCAATGCCCAGACGCTGACGTACCTGGGCATGGCGTACCAGGGCGACCAGCAGTTGGACCGGGCGCTGCGCCGCTACCAGGAAGCGGCTGAAATCAACCGCACGGAGCACCTGCCGCTCCAGCTCGCCGCCCGCGTGCAGTTGCTGCAAGGGCACGTGGGCGCGGCCATCGTGACGCTGCGGCAGGCGATTCTGCGCAGCCCCCGGGAGACGGCCCTCTTCCGGGAGTTCGCGTCGCTGTGCCTCATGGCCGGCGCCCCCGACGCGGCGATGCGGGCCGCCATTGAAATCCGCCTCCAGCTTCCCGACAGCGCGGACGCCATCTACCTGCATGGCATCTCCGCCTTCGTGGCCGGCAAGGACGAGGACGCGGACCGGATTCTCCGTGAGGCGCTCGCCAAGGCCCCGGACTCCGCGCCGGTGCGCATCGCGCTCGCCAAGGTGCGCCGCAAGCTGGGTGATGACGCGGAGGCGCGGACGTTGTTGGAGGCCGCCGTGGCCGGAGACCCGACCGACGTGGGCGCCGCCAATGACCTGGCGGTGCTGCACCTGTCACGTCCGGGAGGCGCCGCCGCCGCGCGCACCGTCCTCGCCGAGGCATTGAAGGCGCACCCGGACGACACGGACGTGCACCTCAACATGGCCCTGGCTTTGGCGGACAGCGACAAGGCCCAGGCCGTCACGCACGCGAAGCGCGCTCAGGCCAGCCACCGCCGCGACATCCGCGAGCAGGCGGAGCGCCTGATCACCGCGCTCGGCGGGAAGTAGGGCCCGCGGCCTCACGCCGCTAGCCCTGGAGCAGCCCCAGCACGCCGAGCACCTCGGGGTACACCTTGTTGGCGAAGTAGCGGCCCCCCGCGATGGTGAAGTGAACCCCGTCCTCCATGCGCAGCCGCATGGGCTTGCGGAACCCATCCACCCGGGCCTGCCGCAGCGCGCGGCCCTTCGCGTCGGTGAAGAACGGGCGCGTGTCGAGATGCACCGCGTCCTGGCGGGAGGAGATGACCTCGCGCTGGACGGTGCGGATGAGGCCCAGCTTCTGCTCGAAGCGCTTGAGCCCCGTGGCCGGCAGCTCCAGCCAGACAATCTTCCTGCCCGGCGAGGCGAGGACGCCCAGGAACTTCTCCATGCGCTGGCGGTACCCGGACTCCCACTCCGCCTTGCCCCAGGGGACGGGCTTGCCACCCTGCGTGTCCTGGAGCGACTGGCCGTCGTTGCCACCGAGAATCACGATGACGACGTCCGGCTGGTGGCGCTCCACCTCCTCGCGGCCCACGTCCATCCAGTCGAAGAAGTCGGGACGGGCCAGCCCGGTGGAGGACTTCGCGCGGCGAGCGGACTGGATGCGCGGGTGCGCGTCCAACTGCGCCTGGAGATACTCACCGAAGCCGGTGGCGATGAGGCTGTCGCCCAGCAACAGCACCTTGTGCTTGCGCGCGACTTCCTGCGCGGGCGCGGCGGCGGGGAGCGGCGCGGCGGGTGCAACGGCGGCGGACGAAGCCTCCTGAACGGAGGCGGCCGACACGGGTGCCGCGGAAACAGCAAGAAGGGTGACGAGTAATCGCGTAAGGCGGTTCTGCATTGGCGCCCGAAAGGTAGCGACCCTTGGGCCATCCGTACATCCCCCTCCGAGCCCACCTCAGGCGGCGCTGCTCGCCACACCAGTGAGAGCTGGTCGCACCGTGGGCGAAACGTCCGCCGCTGTCGGGCCCAGGGCGTCCAACCAGGGCAGGAGGAGCCGGGCGCAGTCTTCCGGGTGGGTGAAGTACGGCACGTGCCCCGCGCCCCGCAGCAGGTGCAGGGGCGTCCCGGCCGGCAGTGACGCGGCGAGCCGATTCACCGTGCCTGGCGGCACCAGCACGTCACGCGTCCCCTGGATGCAGACACACGCCACCGGCAGCTTCCGAAGCTCTGGAGGCGGCGCTTCGCCGTGAATGGCCAGCGCGCGGTGCCACGTGGAGTCGCGCTCCAGCGCCGTGGTGGGGACCACCTCCGGCACGCGGGAGAAAGGCACGGGCGTCCCCGCGGCGAGCCCCGCCGCCACGACACCAGGCCGGGCCCACCGGGCGATGGGGCCCATCATCCCGATGGCGAGCCCGCGCAGGCCCAGGTGCTCGGTGCGGGTAAAGGCGCCCAGGAACGCCACGCCTCGCGCGGCCCCGCCGCCGCGAGGTGCGCGGCCACCATGCCGCCAAAGGAGCTGGCCACCACCGCGTCCAGGGCGCCAGCGGCCCGCAGCACTTGCCGAGCCAAGGCCCCCGCCCCGCACGCGGCCGCGAGGCCCTCTGGATACTCGACCAGAACGGGTCGACACACCGGCTCCAGACACCGGGCGAGCGCGAGGAACCCCGAGCCACGGGCACCGAGCCCCGGCAGCAGGAGCACCCTGGGCCCCCGCCCCTGTCCCAGCTCGGTCAATTGCACCTCTCGACGCATGTCACTCCCTCGCGAACGCGGCGGGGAACAATCGCCGGCGCACCGATTCTGCCCCGACGGGCGCCCCGCCTGCGTTCCGGGCGGGCAGCCCGGACTCACGCCCCCATCGTCCGCAGCGAGGCCACCCGGCCCAGCCCCAGGAAGGCCCGCGTGCGCTCATGGTGCGGACTGGCGAGCACCCGCTCGGGCGGCCCCTCCTCGATGATGCGCCCGCCGTACAACACCAGCACCCTCGAGGCGAGCTCCCGCGCGAAGCGCATCTCGTGCGTCACGGAGACCAGCGTGAGGCCCTCCGAGCGGAGCTGCTCCAACAGGTCGATGAGCGCGCCCACGCGCTCCGGGTCCAGCGCGCTGGTGGGCTCGTCCATCAGCAGCACCTCGGGCTCCATCGCCAGCGCGCGGGCAATGGCCACCCGCTGCTGCTCTCCACCGGAGAGTTCGGAGGGATACGCGTCCTGGCGGTGGGACAGGCCCACCTTCTCCAGCAGCTCCCGGCCCCGCTCCAGGGCCTCCTTCCGCCCCACGCCCTTCACGTGCAGGGGCGCCTCCGTCACGTTGCCCAGCGCCGTGCGGTGCGCGAACAGGTGCCACTGCTGGAAGACGAAGCCCACGCGGCGGCGGATGCTCCGGACCTTCTCGCCCTGCGCGCGGACGTCGCCCGGCGCCAGCGCGTCCGAGCCCACCCGCACCACGCCCGCGTCGAAGGACTCCAGGCCATTGAGGCAGCGCAGCAGCGTGCTCTTGCCACCACCGGAGGGGCCCACGAGCGCCGTCACCTCGCCCGGTGCGAAGGTGGCGTCGATGCCATCCAGCACCAGCCGCCCGTCGTAGCGCTTGCTCAGCTTCTCGACTTCAATCATCCGCGCTCCAACCTCGCTTCCAGCCGCCGCGCCAGCCGGGACAGGGGATAGCTCATCGCCAGGTACAGCAGGGCGCACAGCGCGCCCGGAATCAACCAGCTCCGAACATCCACCGCGGTAATCGTCATCCGCTTGGTGAGCTCCACCACGGAGATGACGGAGACCAGGGAGCTGTCCTTCAGGAGCGCGATGAAGTCGTTGGTGACGCCCGGCAACGCCACACGGAAGGCCTGGGGCATGATGACCCGCCGCAGCGCCAGCCGCAGCGGCATGCCCAGCGCCAGCGCCGCCTCCAACTGCCCGCGCGGCACGGCGAGCACCCCCGCCCGGTACACCTCCGCCTCATAGGCCGCGTAGTTCAAGCCGAGGCCCAAGATGGCGGCGCTGAGCGGGTCCAACCGGAGCACCCCCGCCAGCCCGTAGTAGAGGACGTAGAGCTGGAGCAGCACCGGCGTGCCCCGGAACAACTCCACGTAGGTGGTGGCGAGCCGGCCCGCCCAGCCAGGCCCATACAGCCGCGTCAGCGCCAAGCCCACGCCCAGCGGAATGGCGAGCACCATGGCCCCCGCCGACACCAGCAGCGTCACCACCGCAGCCTGGAGGAACAGCACCAGTTGTCCCCAGCCCATGCGGGCGGTGTGCGTATTGGACAGCACCTCGCGCGTCTGCGCGTCCGTCCAGTCCACCATCCGCTGCTGCGCGGCGCTGTCGATGCCCCACCGCTGGAAGATGGCGCGCAGCTCGCCGGACTGGGCAATGCGCCCCAGCGCCGCGTCGAGCGCCGCCCGCAGGTCATCGTCCCCCTGCCGCACCGCGATGGCGTAGTAGCCCTCACCCACGTCGCCCACCAGCCGGAGCCCCGGGCGAACCTGGCCGTAACGCTGCGCGATGATGTCGTCCATCAACACCGCGCGCACCCGGCCCTGCTCCAGGTCGATGTAGGGCTCCTCGACACCTTCGTAGGGCACCGCCTCCACGCCGCTGCGTTGCAGCAGGTCCCACGCCAGCGAGTTGGCCAGGGTCCCCACCCGCTGTCCCCGCAGCGCCGCCATCCCGGTGACGGCCGCGTCATCCTGGCGGGCCAGCAGCCGCAGGTTGAAGACGTAGTACGGCCGCGTGAAGAGGATGCGGCCGGAGCGCGCCGGGGTGACCTCGATGCCGTTGAGCGCCACGTCGAACCCGCCGCGCTCCAGGGACGGGATGAGGTTGGACCAGTCGTTCTGGACGAAGCGGGCCTTCACGCCCAGCTCCCGCGCGAGCGCCTCCGCCAGTTCCACCTCGAACCCCCGCATGCCCCCAGGGGCATCCGGATCCTCCATGGCGTAGGGCTCGCCCCCCTGCGCGTCGGCGCCCCAGCGCAGCTCCCCCGTGCGGCGAACCCGCGCCAGGCCGGAGTCCTGCTCCGCGCCACACGCCGGCAACCACGCCAGCGCAAGCAGCGCCAAGAGGGAGGGCAGGAGGAATGAAGCACTTCTCGTCTGGGACAGGGACGCCCTCCTGACTCGCTTGCCGGGCCCCCGCCATACGACAGCCGCCGCCCCACCGCCAGCCACGCCTGACAACGCATTCCCGCACTGGTAGGTCCCTGAACACGAGCGGCGACCCGCCGACTCATGACCTGGGGTTTCCAATGGCGTGGTGGACGTATGCCCTGCTCTCCGCGGGCTTCGCGGCGTTGACGGCGGTGCTCGCCAAGGTCGGAGTGGAGGGTGTGCCCTCCACACTCGCCACCGCCCTGCGCACCGTCGTCGTCCTCATGTTCGCCTGGGGCATCGCCCTGGCACGAGGTGAACACCACGCCCTGCCCTCCATCAGCCGCAAGACGCTCCTCTTCCTCGTCCTCTCCGGCGTGGCCACGGGCCTGTCGTGGCTGGCCTACTTCCGAGCACTCCAACTGGCCCCCGCCTCGCGCGTGGCGCCCATCGACAAACTCAGCCTGCCGCTCACGGTGCTGCTCGCCTTTCTCATTCTCCACGAACCCCTCTCATGGCGGCTGGGAATGGGCGTGGCGCTGATGGTCATCGGTGCATTGCTGACGATTAAATGAAACCAGAGCGAAACGCGTCGCGTATGGCGCCCGGTGGAGATGAAGCAATCACACCCACCCTGTCGCAGGTTCGGGCCTGACCCTGCAGTCATTTTCCAGACTCGGGGATTTTCCGTAGGAGCCCGTCTAGAGTGCGCGCCCGAGGAGCCACGTTGTCATGGAAGCGTTCAAGGTTTTGATAGTTGACGACGAACCCCCTATCGCGCGCGCGTTGCAGCGGCTGTTCCGGCGAGAGGGATTCGAGGTCCAGATTGCCTTCAACGGCAACGAGGCACTGGAGCGGCTGGAGGGGTTCCATCCGGACATCGTCCTGACGGATTTCCGGATGCCAGGAATGACGGGCAGCGAGCTGCTCCAGCGCGTCAAACGCAGCCATCCGCTCGCGCTGCGCCTCATCATCTCTGGCTATGCGGACTTCAAGTCCGTGGTGGCCTCGGTGAACGAAGGCGAAATCTGCCGCTTCATCAGCAAGCCCTGGGATGACGCGGAGCTGGTGAGCTACCTCAAGGGCCTGCTGCGGCACCGCGAGACGATGGCCAGCCTCTTCGCCCCCTTCCGGGGCGTTCGCGACGGGGTGAACGCGGAGGTGGGCATGTCGGAGGCGTCCATGGTCCTCAAGGTCCAGGTCGCCGACCCCTCCTTCCCAGCCGAGCAGGCCGTGTCCCTCATCGAGCGCTTCGCCGGGCTGCTGGCCGACGACAGCCTGAAGGTGGTGGGCGGGCTGCTCGAGCGCTATGGCGGGCGGCTCTCCTTCATGGCCGACGTGGGCGGCCCCCAGCGGCTCAAGTTGGAGGTCCCCGTCCCCACCGTGGAGGCCACCAGCGCCCTCCGCCCAGGCATCCGCGACGCCTGAATCACGCCGGGCTTTTCAGCCCTCGTCGCGGCAACGCATCGCGTCATCCGAATTCACCGAAGGGAATTTCCCCGGCGCGTTCTCCCCGAGCGCAGGGGGCGCTCCACGCGTGGAACGAATTCGAATGAGGGAACCAGAGGGGTCCATTCCGGTGGGCGACGGGCAACACCGCCAGTTCGAAGCGTTCGCGCGTGCGCGGCGGCCAGGGCTGCTCCGCATCGCCCGGCGCCTGTGCGCGGGCGGGGGAATCGACCCGGAGGACTTGGTCCAGGAGACGCTGGAGCGCGCGTACCGGAACTTCGACCGGCTGGAGGGGGAGAACGCCGGCGCGGTGAGCGTCTGGCTGAGCACCACCCTGAGCAACCGGTTCCTGGACCACTGCCGCCGGCGCCGCACCGAGGTCCTGGGCGCGCCGATGCTGCGCCTGGTCCAGGACGTGGACGCGCAGGGCGAGGCGGCGCCATTGGAGCGCTGGGAGCGCGTGTCCCGCGACGAGTTCCAACGCGCCATCGATCAGCTCCGGCCCCCGCACCTCCGGGAGGCCTACCGGCTGCACGTGGCGGGGCTGCGGTACCGGGCCATCGCGCAGCAGCTCCGCTCGACGGAAGGAACGGTGGGACGCTGGCTCACCGAAGCGAGACAGGCGCTTCGGCGGCTGCTGGGCGATGATGATGCCTCGCGAGAAGGCATGGCCGAGACATGAACAGCGCCTGCGACAACCTGGAGCGCTTCCTCGACGGCGAACTGGCGCCCGCGGACGCGGAGAACTTCCGCCACCACCTGGCGCGATGCGGGCCGTGTGAGTCGCGCATGAAGGAGCTGCTCGCCCTGGAGCTGCTCGCGGACGATGCGCTGAACACCGTGGAGACGCAGCCTGCCCGCGCCGCCCCGTCCTGGCGCGGCAAGCCGTGGCTGATGGTGGTACCCCTGGCGCTCGCCGCCGGGCTCGCCGTGCTGATGCTGCGTGTTCCCCGTTCGGAGTCCGGCGACCCGGGCTCCGAGCTGTGGCTGGCCGACGCCACCACCCGCCCCCTCGAAGTCCGGCTGACCCATCCCGGCGCGGATGGGCACCGGCCCTATGACGTGATGCGCAGCGCGGGCACCCCGCCGCGCGCCCTGGCCCTTCGTGAGCTGGCGCGGCTGGAAGAGGCCGCGGACCACCGGGGCATCGGCTCGGCCTTCCTGCTGCGCGGAGACCTGGCCCAGGCCACCGCCTTCTTCGACAAGCTGCCCCACTCCCCGGACGTGGACACGGACCGCGCGGCGTTGGCGCTGCAACAGGGGGAGCCGGAGAAGGCGCTCACCTTGCTGGAGCGGGCCCTGAAGACGCGGCCGGGCCATGCCCAGGCGCTGTGGAACCAGGGGCTCGCGTTCCAGCGGATGGGCCTGCCGCTGCGCGCGGCCGAGTCCTTCGAACAGGTGGCCGGCCTGAAGGAGCGCGGCTGGAGCGAAGAGGCCGCCCAGCGGGCCCAGGCCCTTCGCGACGCGGCGGTGCGGGAGCGGAAGGACTGGAAGGGCATGCGGCAGGACTGCCAGCGAATGGTGGACGGCGGTGCGCCCCTCTCCTCCGCGCAAGCGGAGGCCCTGCCGGGCATGGCGCGCGTGTGTTTCTACAACGCGCTGCGCGCCGCGGCCTCGCCCGAGCGCGTGGAGTCCCTGCGTCCCCTGGCGGTGGTGCTGGACCGGCGGGAGGACGGCACGCACCTGGAGGACCTCGTGCGCCACACCGCGCGGCGGGACTTCTCCGTCCGGGTGCCGCTGGCCCGGGAGTACGCGGGACTCACCCGGGGCGAGGTGAAGGGACCGGCCCTGGAGGCGTTCCTCACGCGGCTCCGCGAGGCCCGGCAGGAGGACCTCCTCCTGGGCGCGCTCGCGTATGCCGACCCGCGCCAGTCCGTGGAGGAGTACCGGGCCATCGCCTTGGCGACGAAGGACCCGTGGTTCGCGCTGCTCGCCGAGGAGCGGCAGGCCAAGGCGGAGGCGCCCCAACAGGCGCGGGAGCGGCTTCAGGCCGCGGTGCAGGCGTGCACGCAGTCGGGGCGGCAGGCCTACCGGTGCATGCTGATGCAGCGCGAGCTGGGACTGGTGATGGCGCGGCTGCACCGTCCCGTCGATGCCCGCACCCACTTCCTGGCGGCGCTGCGCGGTGCTCGGGACAGCCAGGAGTGGGGCTCACAACGCAACCTGCTTCAGGACCTGGGACAGGTGGCGCGGACGCAGGGCGACCTCGTGCTGGCCCGCGCGTACCTGGAGGAGTTGCTGCTCCAGACGCCGGAGGGCTGCGCGGACTCGGAGGTGGCCTTGACCAACCTCGCGCTCGCGCACCACCGGGCGCTGGACTTCGCGGGGGCCCGTGAGCTGCTCGACCGGGCCATCCAGTGCAGCCAGAAGCCCTCGATGACGCGGCTGGCGCTGCTCTCCGACCTGGCTCGCACGCCGTTCCAGAAGGCCGAGGACGCGGGGCTGCTGGAGCAGGGGCTGCGTGCGCTGCGGGAGTCGGGCACCCAGGAAGCGGGCGACCTCGCGCTGCTGCGCCACATCGAAGGGCGCTTCTTCCTGGAGCAGGACGCGCAGCGGGGACAGGCCCTGCTGCGGCAGGTGCTGGCGGAGTCCTCGAAGCTGCCGGCGGCGGACGTGAGCGCGCGAAAGGCTCGCGTCTACAGCTACACCTCGCTCATCCTCCATGCGGGGCGGAGCGGTGACCTTGGGCAGGGGCTCGCGCTCTTCGCCGAGGAGCGCGCCCTGCCCCCGCCCGCGAAGTGCGTGCTGGGCGTCACGGTGGATGACGAGCGGACGTTCGTCGTGGCCCGGGATGCGGAGGGCCGGCTCATCGGTCACCATGACACGGGCCGCACGTCGCCCCTGGCGGCCGTGGACGGGTTGGTGCCCGACAAGGTCGTTGCCGCGCTGCGCGCCTGTCCGAGCGTGGACGTGCTCGCGCGGCCTCCCGTGCAAGGGCGCGCGGGGCTGCTGCCGTCCGACATGGCGTGGTCCTACCGGATGGGGGCTCCGTCCGCGGCGCCGGCGCCCGGCGTGGCCCCTCGCAGACTGGTGGTCACGGATGTGCAGTCACCCGCGTCGCTGAACCTGCCCGCGCTCCGTGCCTGGAACGAGAACGGCGCCGACACGAAGGACCTCACCCTGCTCCGCGGCGCCGAGGCCACGCCTCCCCGCGTCCTGCAGGCCATGCGCGACGCCACCGAGGTGCAGGTCCACGCGCACGGCATCATCGACCCCTCGGTGGCGGATGCGTCCGTGCTCGTGCTCTCACCCGAGTCCTCCAGTGGCCGCTTCGCGCTGTCCACGGGAGACCTGAAGGGACAGCGGCTGCACGGACACCCCGTGGTGCTGCTCGCCGCGTGTTACGCGGGCCACACCAGTGCCTACCTTCATGAGAACTTCGGATTGCCGCTGGCCTTCATCGAATCCGGCGCGCGGGCCGTCCTCGCCGCGACGCAGGAGATTCCGGATGCCGAGGCCAACGCCTTCTTCGAGCCTGTCCTGGCACGCATTCGCGAAGGGGCTCCCGCCGCCGTGGCGCTGCGCGATGAACGCCAGGC
This sequence comes from Myxococcus hansupus, assembly GCF_000280925.3. Classification (NCBI taxonomy): domain Bacteria; kingdom Pseudomonadati; phylum Myxococcota; class Myxococcia; order Myxococcales; family Myxococcaceae; genus Pseudomyxococcus; species Pseudomyxococcus hansupus. The sequence continues at coordinate 1,675,614 of NZ_CP012109.1, read as the reverse complement.
GTGGCTGAAGCGCCACAGCAGCGCGTGGGTCCACCAGGTGCTTCTCTTCGAATAATCCCTCTCCTCTCCATCGAGTACACCCCCATGAAGAAGTTCATCGTTCCGCTGTCGTGTCTGGTCGTCGCGGCCACGGGCTGCATCCACACGGGCCGGACGCCGGACTGGAATCCCGCCGAGGACGTGCCCCCGGGCACGCGGGTCCGCGTCACGCTGCAGGACGCCCAGGACGCGGAGCGGCGCTCCACCTTCGTGGTGGACCCGCGCAGGAATGTCGTGGTGGAGCGCCTGGATGGGCGCCGCGCTCACGCGCACACGGGCCCCGAGGCGTCATCCGAAGCCGAGACCAAGGCCGCGAGCGGTACCTCTGGGCCCTCCGTGTCGGGAGGCCAGGTCCTCGTGACGATGGTCGTCACCTGCCAAGGCGCGCAAGCCTCCGAGAACGGCTGCGTGGTTCTGGCCATCGATCCCAAGCATGAGACGTCCGGGGACCCGAACCCGATTGTCGAGGAACGGGAGCGCATCGCCCGCACCGAGCGATTCGTGAAGCAACTCGCCGCGGGCACGCTGGAAGCGGCGCACCGCAACGGCCTCCAGGTGCACTTGCCCGCCATCCGGCGGGAGGCGCGGTAGCGCTACCGGGGGGCGCCACCCGGGGCTCGCGCCGGCCCTGACGAGCGGCGCAAGTGCCCTACCGAGAGGCGCCACCCGGGCTCGCGCCGGCCCTGACGAGCGGCGCAAGTGCCCTACCGGGAGGCGCCACCCGGGGCTCGCGCCGCCTCTTCCGGCGCGGAAGGTGCGAGCCCGCCGAGCGTCTCCACGTACTTGGTGGCCACGCGAAGAAAGCGCGCTCCCCGCACGCCGGTGAGGTACTGCCGCTTCATCGCTCGCGTCGCGCCCACGTAGAACATGGCGCGGCGGATGCGCTCGTTCTCCCGCGCCGAGCGCTCGCGAGCCCCCGCCATCCACTGCTCCGCGGTGTCCAGCGCGTCCAGGCCCGCGAAGAACACGATGGGGCACTCGTGCCCCTTGCACGAAAACACCGTGGTGGCGCGCACGTGGTCCACGCCGCTGACGCGGAAGTCCGTCACGTTGCGCCCCCCCTTTCCGCCGTAGGCCTCCGCCGGCACGCCCGCGCGCTTCAGCGCCTCCGTGAACTGAGAGGGCATCACCGGCGCCACGACGAGGATGTCGCTCGGATGGACGCCCTCCTCGCGGATGAGCCGCGCGATTTCGCGAGCGACCTGCCGGGCCTCGCTGGCACTGGACGCGAACCCTCGCACCTGGGGCAGCACGCCGCCGCGCTCCGTGGATTGGACCCGGAAGAGCCCTTCCAGCGTCTCCTCCGGAAGCCAGACGAGCCCTTCACGCGCCAACTCGCCCACCTTCATGTACTCGCGCATGCCGGGCTCGGCCGCGGCGTGCTGGCGCAGCGGGTCCAACACCACGTTGAAGGCCACGTCGAGAATGTCCCGCGTGGCACGGAACGTCTCCTTGAGCACGCGCGTCCGCCCGCGGAATGACAGCCCTTCCGGAAGCTGCTCCTTCAGCGCGTCGATGGGCACCTGGCCATAGACGTTCTGCGAGTCATCCATGAAAAGCTGGAAGCAGCGCACCTCGCGTCCGTCCGGAAGCGCATCCGGACGCACCAGCGCGTGGAGCATGGCCAGCGCCTTGGCGTCCATGTCCTGGGCTTCATCCACGAAGACCCCGTCGAAGGACTCCGGGGCATGGCGGCGCAAGGCCCCCACGTGCTTCACCGTCACCCGGGAGCGCAGCTCGCGCACCCGGAGCCGGCCCGCGCGCTGGGAAATCGCCTCCACGAGCAGCTTGTCCACCAGCGGCGCCAGCGCCCGGTTGAAGAAGGACACCAACACCTGTGCCTCGGCGTGCTCCAACAGGTAGCGCGCCACCCAGTGGGCCAGCACGTACGTCTTCCCGCTCCCGGCCACGCCACGCACCAGGTGATGCCCGTCATCGAAGCGCCGCTCGAAGAGCGACACCTGTTCATGGGTGAAGAGCGGCCGCCCCGTCCGAGCGCCCGAGATTTCCGCGCCCAGGTCCACCGGCACTGGAGGCGGCGGAGGTGGCGGCGCGCGCTGCGGGACGGGCAGCGGCTCCAGCTTCAAGGGCTCCCCTGGGTGAACACGAAGCCGAGGCAGCAGCGACAGGAAGCGCTGGGGAATCGTGGCGGCGCGAGCCTCATCGCGAGAGGCCAACACCAGCAGGTAGTCCTTCGCGCGGCTGGCGGCCACGTTCAGCATCGGCACCAATGTGTGCGGAGGAAACGGCCTGCCTCCGGCGACCGTATCCACCAGCACCACGTCGTACTGGGTGCCCTGCTGACGGTGGATGGTGGAGGCGCTGAAGACGTCTCCGCGAAGGCCCGCCGCGTTGCCCAGCCGGCGCAGCAAGGCCGCCTGCGCGCGGTACGGCGTGACACACAGGACGCTGAGCCCGGAGCGCACCGCTTCCCGCGACAGGGACACGGCGAGGTTGGCGGACAGCTCCCGCTGATATCCCGAGCCCGTCTCCCCGCGCCCATGCGTGAGCCGCTTCGCGTCGCGCGTGAGGCCATCCAGCACCACCCAACCCGCGCGCGTCTCGGGGAACGCCGCCACCGGGGCGGGCCGCTCGGCGCGGGCCTTCACGCCGTCACCATCCTCCAGCGCCCCGCCGTAGCAGAAGTGGCTCACCACCTTCGCGATGTGCGGATGCATGCGGTGCTGGGTGCGCAGCAGCAACACGTCCGCGCGCGCCGCGTCCCGCACCGCGTCTTCCAGGTGGGACAGGCCACTGCCCCGAAGCCACTTCTGCGAGCCCTTCCCAGCGCCCTCGGCGGCGCGGCTCACCGGGCCAATCTGCTTCGGGTCTCCCGCGAGCGTCACCCGCTCCGCCAGTGGCCCCATCAACGCGGTGGCCGCGCGCGTCACCATGCCCGCCTCGTCCACCACGAGTCGCGCGAAGTGCCGCTTCCCCTCCAGCTCCGAGACGAGCCGCAACGCCCGGTGCACGGTGACCACCACCAACGGGCAGTCCCCCTTCTCCACCTCCTTGAGCGTGGGGTCCTTCACCTTGCCGCGCAGGCCGCGCAGCTCCGCTTGGAGCTTGGCCAGCTCGTGCGCCGGACCGCCCCGCACCCGCTGGAGCACCAGCTCCCGCTCGCGCTCCTCGATGCTGGCGCGCAGCTTGCCGCCCTTGGTGTCCTCCAGCGTGACGGTGGGCAGCTTCGCCAGCGCGTCGCTCGCGCCGGTGCCGCCTCGGAAGATGCTGCGCGCCAGGGGCCGCAGGGGGATGGGCTCGCGCTCCAACAGCGCGCTGACGCGGAGAACCAGTTCGTCCGCCGCGCGGTTGGTGGGCGCCACCGCGAGGATGCGCTCCCCCGGGAAGGCCCGCAGCGCACGCGCGATGAGGTCCGCGACGGCCGTCGTCTTGCCCGTCCCCGGAGGCCCCCAGATGCAGCCCCAGGGTTGCCGCCAGAGCCGGTCCGCCGGGAGCAGCAGGTCGTCCTGGGAAGACGGAGGGACCGGAGGGGCTTCACCACACGCCCGGCGCAGGGACTCGGCGAGTGCGTCCTGCCGCTCCTCGTAGGCCGACGCCGCCGCGCACAGGGCCTCGGCGAAGTCGTAGGGGCGGTAACACCAGCGGTCGGCGGACAGCGCGCGGCGGTCCACGTCGTCGCCGTGGCTGGGCGCGGCGAAGACCCGGCCCGACTCGAAGTCCAGGTGGACGACGTCCCCGCCGAAGACACACTCCTCGCCCTGGAAGCCGAGCACCGTGCCGCCCGACCAGTCCGGGTCCGCCGCGGGCCTCGGGATGAGAGACAACACGCCGGGGCCCTGGAGGCTGAGCTCGCGCACGTCCTGGAGCAACTGCGCGCGGTACTGGCTGCGCTCCAGCAACAGCGCCTCGCGCAGCTCCTCGGGGAGATACGCGGGCGGAGACCAGATTTCACGCCGCTTCCCGCTGGCCACCGCGGCCCGCATCGCCTCGCGCTCGGCGGGGCTGACGTCCTCGGGCGCGGAGACATCCCGCGAGGGCACGTCCTCCGCGTCCCGGCCGCGCGCCATCCTCGAGACGAGCATCGGGTTCGGCGCTCGCGCCACCTCCGAGGCACCCTCGAGGGGCACCGGCGCCTGGGGCGCGTCGGCGCGCACCGCGGTCTCCGTCCGCCGCAGCGCCACCTCTTCCTCGCGAGGAGGTTCCGGCACCACGAGCGCGTTGCGCCAGCGAGGCACCGGACCGGCACGCCGCGCCGGCATGGCCTCCGCGGGGGGCGCGTCGTCGTACTCGTTGTTCGGACCGCCGCGCCGCGCCGGCATGGCCTCCACGGGGGGCGCGTCGTCGTACTCGTTGTTCGAACCGCCGCGCCGCGAGGCCACCGCCTCCGCGGGGGGAGCGTCGTCGTACTCGTTCGAACCGCCGCGCCGCGAGGCCGCCGCCTCCGCGGGGGGCGCGTCGTCGTATTCGATGTGCAGCTCGCGCGTGGAAGCGGGCTCGCCGGAAGCACCCGCCTCCGGTTCCGCCGCGTCCCCCGCCCTGCCCCCGCCCGACCCGCCGCTCATCGGACGCGGAGCCTCCACACCTCGCCCACCACCGGCCGTGGGCCCTGGGCGCCACGCGGCTCCGTCACGTCTGGCAGGGCTGAGGGGTGCGGTGCGGCTGCCATGGCGAACACTCTCGAACCTACATTTCGCGACCTACCCACCTGAACAGGTCGCCACATGTAAGAGGGCGGCCAAGGTAGGGGAGGCCTGGATCGCCGTCAATGCACCACACTTCGGGTGCATGCGCGGTGGGTAGGAAGGCAAGCCGCCCCGGTGTACACCCTCTCCAGCCGGGCTTGCTTCCGCGCCCTCCCGATGTTCTGGGAGGAAGCCCTCGCCCCTTCTCCGACATGGCCTATTCGACTCGCTACGCCCATCCCTTTCTGCCCACCACCCGCGCCGACATGCAGGCCCGAGGCTGGGAGCAGTGCGACATCATCATCGTGACGGGAGACGCGTACGTGGACCACCCGGCCTTCGGGCCGGTCCTCATCGCGCGCTTCCTGGAAGGCCGCGGCTTCAAGGTGGGCATCATCGCGCAGCCGGACTGGCACTCCGCCGAGCCCTTCAAGGCCCTGGGCGCCCCGCGCATGTTCTTCGGTGTGGCCGCGGGCAACCTGGACTCGATGCTCAACCGGCTGACGGCCCAGAAGAAGAACCGCTCCGAGGACCAGTACAGCCCCGCGGGCCGGACGAACTGCCGGCCCGACCGCGCCACCATCGTCTACGCGCAGCGCTGCCGCGAGGCGTTCCCCGACGTCCCCGTCATTCTGGGCGGCATCGAGGCCAGCCTCCGGCGCATCGCCCACTTCGACTACTGGAGCGAGAAGGTGCGCCGCTCCATCCTCTTCGACGCCAAGGCGGACCTGCTCGTCTTCGGCATGGGCGAGCGGCCCATCATGGAGGTCGCGGACCGCATGCGCCAAGGCGAGCGCATCCAGGACATCCGCGACGTGCGCGGCACCGCATACCTCATCAACGACGAGGAGATGCGCACCCACGAGGCGGACCCGGCCAAACGCGCCGTGGACCGCAAGACGGTGGTGCTGCCCTCCTACGAGCAGGTCATCGAGGACAAGCGGGCCTTCGCGGTGATGAGCCGCGACTTCCAGATGGAGACCAACCCGGGCAACGCGCGCCCCCTCGCGCAGCGCCATGGCAACCGCGCCATCTTCATGAATCCGCCCGCGCTCCCGCTGGAGGACGGCGTGGGCACCACGGGCGCGGAAGGCGCGTCGGTGGCGATGGACGAGCTGTACGACTTGCCCTTCAACCGCGTGCCGCACCCGATGTACCAGGACCGCATCCCCGCCTACGAGACGGTGAAGCACTCCATCGTGCTGATGCGCGGGTGCTTCGGCGGCTGCACCTTCTGCTCCATCACCGAGCACGAGGGCCGCGTCATCCAGAGCCGCTCCGCGGAGAGCGTGCTGCGCGAGGTCCGCGCCCTGCGCCGCATGGGTGACTTCCGGGGCACCATCACCGACCTGGGTGGCCCCACCGCCAACATGTACAAGCTCAAGTGCAAGAGCGAGGACATCGAGAAGCGGTGCCGCAAGCTGTCCTGCGTCCACCCGGGCGTGTGCGAGAACCTCCAGACGGACCACGGCCCGCTCATCAGCCTGATGCAGGACGTGCGCAAGGAGGACGGCGTCAAACACGTCTTCATCGCCAGCGGCGTGCGGTACGACCTGGCGGAGCTCTCGCCGGAGTACGTGAAGGAGCTGGCCGCGCACCACGTCGGTGGACAGTTGTCGGTGGCGCCGGAGCACGTGTCGCCGCGCGTGCTGGAGAAGATGAAGAAGCCCGGCATCGAGAGCTTCGAGCGCTTCCAGCAGATGTTCGCCTGCGCCAGTGAGGAAGCCGGCAAGGAGCAGTACGACATCCCCTACTTCATCAGCGGCCACCCGGGCTCCACGCTGGAGGACATGGTGGAGCTGGCGCTGTGGCTGAAGCAGAACGGGAAGCGGCCCCGGCAGGTGCAGGACTTCATCCCCACGCCCATGGCCATGGCCACCGCCATGTACTTCACCGGCCTGGACCCGCTGAAGATGGAGCCCGTCTACACGGCGCAGGGACTTCGCGAGAAGCGGCTCCAGAAGGCGCTGCTGCTCTACTGGAATCCGGAGCAGTGGCCGCTGGCGCGCGAGGCGCTGAAGCAGGCCGGCCGCGAGGACCTCATCGGACGGGGACCGCACGCGCTCGTGCCGCCGGAGTCGCCCGGGGAAGCCGCGCGCCGCCAACGCACGGAGCGTGACAGCGCCGAGGGTGCCTCCGCGCCGCGTCAGGACAGCGCGCCCCGGAATGCGCCGCGGGCCGGTGGACGCTCCCGCCCGCCCCGGCCGGGTGGACCCCGCGCCCGCTGAGCGCACGCCCCACCGGGCAGGAGACCCTGCCCGTACGGCTCCGGAATGGGCGGTTGAATAAACCGCCGCCTTTTTCGTCGGGCCTCCACCATGCTCAGCCTTCTCTCCGCGTTGTGGTTCGCGACGGTTCCCCTGGAAGCCTCGGAGCAGCCCGTGGCCCGGCCGCCGCCCCCGCAGTGTCTGTTCGCCCAGGGGCGTTCGGTGTGCGGGTACCAGTGCAAGTCCAATGGGACGCAGACCGCATGCGCCAGGACGCCCTACGGCATCTGTGAGGTGCTGGTGGGCGGTGTGCACTGTTGGGACCCGCCCCTGGCCGCCATCCAGCATCCGCCCACCCGAAGCGTGAAGCCGGAGTGCAAGGAGAGCCGGGGCCAGGTGGCGTGCGGCTACAACTGCCGCCAGTTCAATGGCGAGGTGGCCTGCAACCGGACGCCGTACGGCGTGTGCTCCACGAACTTCAACCAACTGATGTGCTGGGACCCACCGGACGCCGTCATCCACCAGTACGGCGCGGAGACCCCCGCCCCGCGCTGCCTCAACGCCTCCGAGACGCTGGGCTGCGGCTACGACTGCAAGGCCACGCGCACCGAGGTGCAGTGCGCCAACACGCCAGATGGCGTGTGCCGGCTCGACAACCAGCGCTTCAGTTGCTTCGACCCGCCGTCGCTCTTGCACTGCGACCACAGCGCGCCGCCGCCGCCCCGGCACTGAAGTCGCACGTCCAGCGCGGGTGGCTCGGCACGCGTTGCAAGCCCGGAGGGGAAGACAGGCCCCCCCTTTGCGGCGCTTCACGGCTCCAGATAGGGTGCGCCGCCTTTCGCCCCGTCGCGACACACCCAGGAGCACGAAGAAAATGCCGAGGACTACCCAGGAGCAGACCCAGGAGCGCCACACGTTCCTGCTCGACCTCTTCCGCCAGCAGCCGGACGTCAGCAGCAAGGAGGCGCTGGAGTCCTTCAAGCAGAAGTTTGGCGGCACCATCAACATGAAGACCTTCAACCAGCTCCGTGAGCAGGCCGAGGACGAAGCCACGTCCGCCGCTCCCGCGCCGGCCGCTGAGCCCGAGGTCGAAGCCGAGCCCGAGACCGAAGCGGAGGCCGATGAGCCCACGGTGGACGACGCCGCCGCCCGCCTGAAGGCCGCCGCCGCCCCCGAGGCCATCAACGGCTCCGCCAGCGCCCCGGCCAAGAAGCCGAAGGCCAAGAGCAACGGCCCGAAGAACATCTTCGTGGACGCGCCCAAGGAGCACCTCACCTTCCTGGAGGGCATCATCCAGCAGTTCCAGGAGGCCGGTGCCGCCAACATCCGCATCGACCACGCCACCGACCGCTGGATGGTCGTCGTGGTGGACTCGAAGTAAGCCAGACGCCCGCGAGCCCGCGCCGCCTCTCTGGCAGGCGCGGGCCCGCCCCCGCGATGTCCTGGGGACAGCATCCATCCGATGTGGGAGTGGCCCCCGGCCCCCGCGTTGTGGATGAATCGCGCACCTGATGCGCACGCTCCTCATCGCCTCCGTCCTGCTGCTCTCCACCGCCTGCTCCCGCGCTGGCACCACGCGCCCGGACTCGGTGGTGACGCCTCCCGCGCCGCACGCCCCGCTTCCGGAGGGATGGACGTCCTCGCTGTCCCGGGAGCATCCGCTCGTGGGACGCATCTGGGACGTGAAGGCGGCCCGCTTCGTGGACCTGGACACCTTGCGGCAATCGCTCACGGCGGCGCACTTCGTGGTGCTGGGTGAGCGCCATGACCAACCCGACCACCACCGGCTCCAGGCCCAGCTCGTCCAGGGCATCGCCGCGTCGGGGAGGAAGCCCGCGCTCGCCTTCGAGATGCTCGACGTGGGCCAGCAGGCCGCGGTGGACACGTCGCTCGCGAAGGCACCGGGCGACGCGGACGCGCTTTCGACCGCGGTCAACTGGGGGGGCAGTGGCTGGCCGGACTGGGCGCTGTACCGTCCCGTGTTCGCCTCGGGACTGGAGGCGGGCCTGCCCATCGTCGCGGCCAACCTGCCTCGGTCCCAAGTGAGGGACCTGGTGATGCGCGGCCCGGAGTCGATGGCTCCCGAGCTGCGCCAGCGATTGGGCCTGGAGACGCCGCTCCCAGAGGCCGTGGAGCAGGCGATGCTCGAGGAGCAGGAGGAAGCCCATTGCGGCCATCTGCCCAAGGAGATGCTCGGGCCCATGGTGCAGGCACAACGTGCCCGGGATGCGCAGTTGGCGGACCGGATGCTGAGCGCGGACACAGGCCAGGGCGTGGTGCTCATCACGGGTAACGGGCACGCGCGCACGGACCGGGCCGTCCCCGCGCAGCTCGCGAAACGCGCGCCGGGAAAGGACGTGCGCGCACTGGCCCTGCTGGAGGTCTCCGAGGAGCTTCTGAAGCCGGAGGACTACGTGGCCTCCCTGGGCACGGAGACCCTGCCTTTCGACTATGCTTGGTTCACCCCGGCGGTCCCCATGGAGGACCCGTGCGCGGCGCTGCGCCAGCGCACGCCGAAGTGAGGCGGCTCCTTCACTGACAAAGCAGCAGACGGGTCAGTCCATGGACTGAGAACGCGTTTGACAACTGCCGTCGAGTTCGGCGGATGCGTGCGATGAAACAGCCGAACTGAGGGAGCGAGAGGCGGATGTCCGCGCCCCGCCCCCCCCTGGACGTGAAGCTGCTTCAATCCGTAGAGCCACACCTCACAGAGAGCTCAGGCATCACTGGTAGTCGGCCCACTGCCTGTCATTCGGCGACAAGTGGGTCGAGCGCGTGAACACCGCGCTCTTCCCCACCGCGTCCGCATAACCAATGGCCCGGTCCAGCGTGCAATAAAGCGCGTCGTTGCCATCCACCTTGAGACCTTTGCAAGTCAGCAGGTCGCCGAGCTTCAACGAGCCCCCACTGACGCTCCAGGCGCCGGTGCGTTTGAACATACGGGAAGAAGGAATCTCCGCAGTGTAGCCATTTGAACGCACAGTCCCCGTGCCCTCGGCGTAGTAGACGATGAAGCTCTTGTCCTGCTTCAAGTAGACAGTCGCTGCGAACAGGTTGATGCCATCCTGCCGCGCGGGGAACGCAGCCGCACCACCCGGGGCGCCAGCGTATTTCTCATAGGCGAACTGCGCGTAGTACTCGCTCGCCGGCAGGCCATTCACCATCGGTTCCGTGGGAGTCTCCCCATCTCCATCTCCAATCCCATCCCCTTCTCCATCCGGATTGGGCGGCTCCGAGTCACCACCACAGGCAACGAGAATGACTCCGAGGGAGAGTCCAACAAGCGCGCACGGCCAACGGCGGAACGACGTATTCAAGGGATGATTCCTTTGATCCAAGGGTTTGCTCTCGCGAATCGCGGCCATGAACTCACGGCCCCAACAGCGCGAAAACTCCGACGAGCACCCGCGAGCGCCATCGGCCCCACTGAGACCGTGCATCCGGTGAGTTAATTCACACGCAACTCACCGCTCGGATGATTTCACACTTTGAGAACTTGAAAAGAGGGAGGCAAGAACCGCACGCGACAAGTGTTTCACGCCTGAGCACCCTGCGACGTATTCATTGTCTCAGCGGCATCACCTGCAAGCGTCGGCAGGACAAATGGCCGCCGGCCCGGATGCTCGAGTGGCCCCGACAGCGACTCCAGGATGGGATGCAGCCTCGTCCTGCCGCGGAGGCTTGCCAGTCCCTATGGAACGGAGGTTTAAGCTGCCTCGCCATGACGCCTTCGCTGCTCGCCGCCTCGCTGGTCCTTGCCCTGGGACAAACCCCGGATGTCGTTGCCACGAAAGCCAGCCCCACGGACGACGCGTTCCTGCAGGCGCGTCTTTCATTCCTCGCCGGGGACACGGACTTTGGTGCGCCTGATGCAACCACCCGGTTCCACGTCGCGCTGGACGCACGCACGGCGGAGCTGACTTCGGGCCTGCGCGCCGAGGCCGCGCTGTCGCTGTTCGTCAATCCATCGGGGTTTCAAGGCATTGCCTTCCACGACAACGCCAGCTACTTCCGCCTCCGCTACCACCCGTCCTCCTGGGCCCCTGATGAAAACCTGTCGCTGACAGTCTTCCCGGTGAGCTCGACCCGTCTCTACATGGGCTACGAGAACCCGGTGGTCTGGGGGCGCACGGCCACCCGCACACGTCGCGAAGAGGGCGGTGAACCCGGCCTGGAGCTGCGTCTGTCACGCCAGCGATGGGAGGTCTTCGCCGCCGCCAAGGCCCCCCGAATGGCCAACGGACAAACGCTGGAGAATGAGCGACGCCTGATGCTGTTGGCGGGCGCTGGACTGAACCTGACACGAACGTTTCGGGTGGAAGTCGAGGCGGCCCATTTCGACCGGAGCCCCTCTGGAACTCCAGCGGAAGGAACCAGGGAACTCGACCTCAACACGCTCGGTGTGTCGGGACGCGTGCTGTGGCGGCAAGGCGTGCCCGTGGGCACCAACGTCGACCTCGCGCTCTACGAGGGAGACCCGACTTTCTTCGAGCGATTCTTCGCACCCGATGTCTATCCGGGCGGCTTCGGGGCGCACCTCGCCATGGAGGGGAGTTTCATCTCCCAACGACTCCTGGACGCGGATGCGTCCGAGCCGGGAGTCACTCGTCGGCAGCCGGCCCATGCCGCCGCGCTCGTGGCCCGCTTCAAGTGGGACCTGCTGCGGGTCCATGCGCTCGCATACGCCAAGACTCCGGCCTTCATCTTCAGCGACATGCCGGGTTACCCACCCGGGATGACGCTGCGCGACCGGATGCAACCCAAGGCGGAGCGCTCCGCCACGGTGGGGGCGGATTACCATCTGCGCGACTGGGGCATGACGCCCGGTCTGCTGCTACGAGCCACCCTGCCCGCGAGCCTGGCGTCGCCCTTCCTGTCGTCTGGGCTTCCCTCGGGAGATGCCATCGTTCGAGACGTCGGGTTGCTATCGTTCCTGCCGGAGGGAGCGAAGGCAGGCATCGCCCTGACCGCCAAGGCAACGGCGCGTTGGGATTTGGGAGAGGTGGCCGGTGTGCTCGCGGAGGTCTTCTACACGCGAGACCCGAACCGCACCCTCTTCGAGGACGATGTCACCGGCGTGGCGCGCGTCGTCTTCGACTCGCCGCACGCGGTGGGCGGAAACCTGCTGCTCCAGGTCCGCCTGTAATCACTCTCAATGCATGAGAAACGCAACACCGGTGTCGCAGCAGCGCCGTGAGACAATATTCCTGGCGATAAATCCCCTGTATAAAAGGACCTCACTCCTTTCTTCAGGGACGGCCAATGATGGGTTGGAGAAACGTCGTGGTGCTCGCCGTGGGAATCGGGGGGGCCGGACACGTCGCGGCCGCGCCCACCGTGTCCATGGACACCGTCAACGCTGGCGCCCCTGTCTTCCGCGCCAGCGGAGACACCTCCACGGTCCGCCGGGATGCGAACGGCCGCACGCAGTACCTCGTCGACCTGCACGACGCCGCGACGAGTCGCATGCCGGCGTCCGCCGCGCCCCCGTCGGATGGATTCTCCGACGCCCAGGACGTGACGGCGCGGCATCTCGTCGATGATCTGCGTTTGGACTTCGGCGTCCTCCCCACCGCGATGACCAGCTTCGTCGGGAGGAGCTTCACCGCCTTCCTGACCACCGGGCAGGTGGCGCGGCTGCGCAGGGATGCTCGCGTCCAGCGGCTGACCGAGAACGGCGCTGTCGAACTCAGCGCGGTGTGGACGAACACCGGGACAACCCCCACCACCCCCTGGGGCGTCCACGCGGTCGGCGGCCCGAGGGTCAGCTCCCGCTCACACACCGTCTACCTGCTCGACACGGGCGCGGCCCCCCACAGCGGCTTGCCGTTCCTCGACCGGCTCGCGGCCGTTCCTGGCCAGTCCCCCACGGGCTGCTACCCCCATGCGAACCACGTGGCCGGAATCATCGGTGCCCGGGCGACGACCGTGCCTTCGAGCGTGGTCGGCGTGAGCTCGGGCGCGGCCATTGTCTCCGTCGCTGTCGGGCGCGGGGGAACCGCGACCGCGGGGTGCTCCTCCGGCTCCGATGTCGCCGATGTCGCCTTGGGGCTCGACCTCATCTACTCACGCATCCGCGCGTCCGGACGTGTGGGGATCGTCAACATCTCGATGAACTCCCCGCACTTCAACGAAGGCCAGACGCTGGGCGACAAGCTGCGGATCCTGGCAACGCCGAACCCCGCGGTGGGCTACCCGGGAGCCTTCATTGCCCAGTCCGCTGGAAACAATCACGCGGACGCCTGCGTCTACGCCTACAACGCCACCCAGGTGAGTGACGGCATCATGGTGGTCGGGGCCATTGACGACAATGGCCAGCCCGTCGCGCCCTTGAATGGCACGAACCGGTTCCGCAACGCCCCGCTCGCGGACAGCGAGCCGGGCTCCAACTTCGGCGCGTGCGTCGAGATCTGGGCCCCCGGGAATGTCGTGCGGTCCACCTGGTCGGGTAACAGCTACACCCACCTGTCGGGAACCTCGATGGCGGCCCCTCACGTCGCGGGGGTCGCGCTCCATCTGGCGGAGACGCAAGGCCTGACCACGCCCGCACAAATCGAGCAGGCGGTGCGAGCGAAGCGTGTCACGCTCCCGGGCTCGACCGCGACCATTCCGAACCTGAACCTCCAGGGGCCGTTCGCGCAGCCCACGGTGGAGCTCGCCGTCGGCGACACCGCGGTCGGCCATTTCGAACGATTCCACACCGATACGTTCGCCGTCCGCTACGATTCGTTGGGCGCGGCGAGCTGCAACGTCCGCGCGTTCAGGAACGGGCTCGCCTGGTTCCAGCTCAACAACCTCCTGCCGAAACAGACTTTGTCCGCGAATACGCTGGCGGCAGGGCAGTACCGGTGGCTGGTGGAGTGCACGAACGCCAGTGGGACGCGACGCACCAGCGCGGAAGCGAACGCGACCATCCGTCGCGCGGTCACCGGGGTCGCGTGGTACGTCAAGAGCACCAGCACGGGCAACGTCTGGCAACGGTTCACCGGAGACCCCTCCGTGGTGAACCAGAATCGGTTCACCTGGGACGCGGGAACGCCGATGTCCTACCGCTACGAGAGCATCGACGCCGACACGTGCGTGGTGCAGTCCATCGGCATCCAGGGCTTCAACAGGGGTGGGCCGGAACTGTGGAACAGCGGTCCGTATCCCACGTCGCTCGACTTCGGGACGCACGTTCTGCCGAACCCGCGGACCGAGCCGCCGCCGCTCGGGCCCCATGACCAGATTCGCTGGAGGGTCGAGTGCAGGAACGCGGCAGGCAGCGTCATGGCGGCGACGGTCCACGGGACGCAGTCACTCTGAGCCACGTGCCGCCGCGCCTCCGTCCCCACGCGAGGCGCGGCGTGCTCACCCACCCCGCAGCACCGCGAGCGCGCGCAGGAAGTCCTCCGGCAGCGGCGCCTCCACGCGGATGAGCTGCCCGGAAGTGAGACTCGGCAGCTCCAGCATGAAGGCATGCAGCGCCTGACGTCCCAACGCCTGCGCGGCGGCATGCGTCCGCGCCTCGGGCGCGCCGTACAGCGAGTCCCCCAGCACGGGGAACCCCGCCTCGGAGAGTTGCACGCGAATCTGGTGCGTGCGGCCGGTGTCCAGGTCGATTTCCAACAGGGCCGCGTTGGCGAAACGCTCGCGGACCTCGTAGGACAGCGCGGCCCTGCGCGCGGACGGCACGCGCGTGGTGAAGCGTCGGGGGTCCGCCGGGTCGCGGGCATAAGGCCCCTCCAGACGCCCCTGCGCGGGGGGCTGCCCCAGCACCAGCGTCCAGTACCGCTTGTCCACGCGCTTCTCCTGGAAGGCGCGCAGGAGCGCGGCGGCGGCGACGTCCGTGCGGGCGAAGGACAGGCAGCCGCTGGTCTCCCGGTCCAACCGGTGCACCACCCCCGGAAGCGCCTGGCCCTCCACGTCGAACGGGGGCCGCTGCGCCGCCAGCAAGCCCACCACCGAGGCCGCGCGGCCTTCCGGCTCCACGACGATGCCCGGGGGCTTGTTCACGATGACCAGGGCCGCGTCGTCGTGAAGCACGGGCAGCACGGGCCCCTCGGCGGACACCTGGGGCGCGGCGCGGGGCTCCGGGCGTTCAAGCTCGATTTCCTCTCCGCCCCACAGCTTGCGCGTGGCCTGACACTTCTTCCCGCGAATGCGAACCGCGCCCGAGTCAATCAAGGCGCGCGCCCGCTCCAGGCCGAGGCCCGGCACCTGCTTCGACAGGAAGCGGTCGAGCCGCTCCCCCGCGGACTCACGAGGAACCTGGACCTTCTGATGCGCCATGCGCTGTGCGTCCCTCAACCCGGCAAGCGAGTCAACGTCCACGGCACCCGCCCCGCCCCTCGAGCGAGCGACCATCGCTTGCCGTGCGAGGAAAGCCCTCGGAAGATGCCAGCAACCCACCCCCTCCCCTCCCGTGAAGAACCTCTGCCCCACATGTCGCACGCCGCGCGCGGACACCGGGCCGGGCCCATGCCCCACGTGTGGCGCGGGCGCCTCGACGGGCGAGGGCGTGGGCGGCCCTTTCATCCCACCCGAGCCAGACCTCTCCGGTGAATCGATGGGTGGGTTCCTGCTGGTGCACCGCATGGGGACGGATGACACGGGCGCGCTGTACGCGGCGGAGGGCCATGCCGGTCCCTGCGCGGTCCGGGTGCTGCCCTCTCGCGTGACGGCGGACGCGGCACGTCGAGCCGCCTTCCACCGCGAGGTCGAGCTGCTCCGAGGTCTCCGGCACCCGGGCCTCATCCACGTCGTCTCCTCGGGCGAGGAGCGCGGCCGGTGTTGGTACGCGATGGTGCCCCTGTCCGCGCCCGACCTGCGGACGCGGCTGGATTGGGTCAATGCCCTGCCCTGGCCGGAGGTGGAGCGCATCGCGTTCCAGCTCCTGGATGCGCTGGGCGCCGCGCATGACGCGGGGCTGGTCCACGGAAACCTCAGTCCCGAAAGCGTCCTGGTCGGCGCGAATGGCGCGAAGCTCTGGCGCTTCGGCCTGGGCGTGATTCCCCCCGGCGCGCATCGGTACCAGGCCCCGGAACAGCGTCAGTGGGGCCGCGCGGTGGTGCAGTCCGACCTGCATGTCCTGGGGCGCCTGCTGCACGAGGCCCTCACCGGCGGAGAGCCCGGGAGCCAGCCCCTCCCCCGAGGCGTGCCGCGCCGGCTGCGCCGGTTCTTGGAGAGGCTCCTCTCGGAGCGCATCGAGGACCGGCCCGACAGCACCACCTCCGCGCGGCGGCTGCTGACCCAGCGCTTCCCCATGGGCCTGCTGGCCGTGGGTGGCGCGATGCTGGTCGCCCTGGGAATGTACGCCTTGCAGGGCGCGGCCTGAGCGCACCTGCGCTCAGAGGCGGTGAAGCTGGGTGTCGGACATGCGGTGCTTCGGCTTGCGGCGGATGAAGCGGTTCGCGTCACCGCGCCGGTAGCAGGTGATGAGGCGCTCTTCGTCGTTGAGCAGCACAATCCATCCGCTCGCCTGCCGCGCCACGTCCATGCGCCGCCAACCCCTCGGCAGGTCGCGCTCCAGCACCGTGACGTGCGTCATGCCACTCGCGCGCGTGCGGCTGCCGAACTCCAGGATGAAGTCGAGCACGTCGTCACGAAGCTGCCGGAGCGCGCTGCGCTCGACGAAGTGACGCGTGAGGGTGAACGCGGACGATTCGGGCTGACGGCAGACGGGCATGATGCGGGCTCCTCGTGCCCGCAAGCCATTACACATGGCGTTCCAAGGGCCTTCGCTCGGGATTCCGCGAACTTGGACGCCGCCGCCGGCGGTGCCGCGAGACAATCCGTCAATTTCCGAGCGGGCGTGTGACAGCACGGCGCACGGCGTCCCGAGACAGGGTGCCCATGCCCCGGATGGTGTAGACGAGGCTCCGTGAGTCCCACATCGAAGCCGTCCCCCACAGAGCTGCTCCAGGATGCCACCCGCCGCTACGTGCGCGGGTACAGGTCGGCCGCCCTCTGTGCCGGCATCACATACGGGGGCACGCACCATGTGGAGGCACTGCGAGGCCGGGGCGCGCCTCCCGCAAAGGACACGCTCTTCGCGCTCGGCGAGCTCACCCAGGTCTTCACGGGCGCGCTCCTCGCGCTGCTCGTGGACCAGGGGAAGGCACGGCTCGACATGCCGTTGTCGGAGGTGATTCCCCGGCCGCTGCTCCCGGACGAAGCGGCGGGCCGCATCACCCTGGAACAGCTCGCCACGCACACCTCTGGGATGCCGCACCTGCCGCCCAACCTGGAGACCGGAGCGCAGAACCCCGAGGACCCCTTCGGCCACTACAACGCGGGACTCTTCGGCGATTTCCTCCGGAGCTACCACCCGGAGTGGCCTCCACCGCGCCGCCACGCCGAGTCCCTCATCGGCATGGGCGTGCTGGGCCATGCCCTCTCCCGGCGCGCGGGGGTGAACTACGGCCACGCGCTGAGGGACCTGCTCTTCAGGCCCCTGAGCATGTTGGACACCTCCCTGCGGCCCACCGACGAACAAGCACCACGCCTGGCCGTGGGCCACACCGCGAAGGGAATGCCCGTGCCGGCGTGGACCTTCCCCGCGATTCCAGGCGCGGGGGCCGCGTACTCCACCGCGCCCGACCTGCTGCGGTTCCTCGACGCGAACCTGGGCCAGGGGGACGCGAGCGTCGTGCGCGCCCTCCGGATTCCGCAGGAGCCGCGTGTGACGGCGGGGCCCCGGCACGCCGGGCTGGGCTGGAACGTCACGCAGGTGCGAGGCCAGCCGGTGGTGTGGCGCTCCTCCGTCATGGGCGGCTACACGGGGTTCCTCGGCTTCGCCGTGGCGGCGAATGCGGGCGTGGTGCTCCTCGCGGACCACGGCTGGTCCTTCTTCGCCGCGCTCCGAGGACGCGTGCCCCTGGAAGCGCCAGGGCTCTCGTTGCTCTTCCAGCTCCTGCCCCCGAAGTGAGCACCTTTCGCGGAAGGCAGCGCAACTTCCGCGAGGGCCGCGTGTTGGAAGGGGCATGAAACCGAGCCTCCTCCTCGCCCTCGCGGCCTGCGTCCTTTGTGCGTGCTCGCCGGACACGTCCACCGACGACATGGATTCGGCGCCGGACTCGGGCGTGGAGGCCCCCGACGCCGGAGGAGACGCCCAGCCCGACGCAGGCACGGAAGAACCCGACGCGGGCGCCCCCGAATCCACGGCCCTGGTCTTCCCCCAGAACGACGCGAGCTGGCTCAGGGTGGACCCGGCCAGCGCGGGCTGGGACGCGGCGAAGCTGAACGCCGTCATCGACTTCGTGGGCTCGCGAGACACCCGCGCGTTCGTCATCCTGCAAGACGGACGCATCCTCGCCGAGCGCTACTGGGGCTTTGGCCTGAATCTGCGACGGGACATCGCCTCCGCGCAGAAGAGCGTCATCGCGGTCCTGGTCGGAATCGCCGTGCAGAAGCAATTGCTCACGCTCGACGAAGCCGTCTCGGAGGTCCTGGGCACGGGCTGGTCGAACGCCAACGCCGCGGCCGAGGCCCGCATCACCGTGCGGCACCTGCTGACCATGTCGAGCGGCCTGACGCCCACGCTCACCCGGATGGCCGAGCCTGGCGCTGTCTGGCTTTACAACAACGACGCCTACCACCGGCTGCGCCACGTGCTCGAGCGGCGCACGGGCATGGGCATCCAGGAACTCTCCAACGCCTGGCTCTTCCAACCCCTGGGCGCGGTGAACAGCGCCTGGTACGCACGCACGGACCTGGACAGCAAGGGCCTGCCACTCTGGGGCCTCAACATGAGCGCGAAGGACCTGGCGCGCTTCGGTTTGTTGATGCAGGCCCAGGGGCGCTGGAACGGCACGCAGGTCGCTCCGGCGGCCCAGCTCGCGTTGGCGACGCGGCCTTCCCAGACACTCAATCCCGCGTATGGCCATCTCTTCTGGCTCAATGGACAGGACTTCGCCCTGGTGCCCCCGGGCCACGCGCGCCTCGAAGGCGCCCTCCTCCCCAGCGCACCGCCGGACCTGTACGCGGGGCTCGGCAAGGATGACCAGAAGGTCTACGTGGTGCCCTCGCTCGGGCTCGTGGTGACGCGGTTGGGGCCCCAGGCAGGGGAACGGAGCGCGGAGGCCCTCTCGGACTTCGACGACACGCTGTGGTCCATGCTCATGGACGCGCGACGCTGAGCACGCGGCCATGAGGTTTGCGGTTCAACCTCTCAGCGGCGCAGGGGCAGCAGGTCCCGGATGCGCGCGTCGCGCAAGAAGAGCCCGGCCCAGGCGACCACGCCCAGGAGGATGGGCACGATGAACGCGTCCGACACTCGCACGTGCGTCGCGGTGGCCCCGCCCAGGTAGCCAGTGATGAGGATGGCGCCCAGCACGGAGGTCCTCGGCACCAGGTAGACGAGGACACACAGGAGCTCGACGACACCGATGGGGAGCAACACCTCCGCGGAATAGCCGAACGTCTGGAAGCCCTGGAGCGCCTCGGGCGACGGGTTCAGCTTCTGCACGGCGCTCAGGGTGAGCAGGGCCGCGACGAGTCCCGAGAAAATACGTCCCAGCCAGAGCATCCACGGCTTGGAGGTCACTGCGGACTGAGGAGCGGACGACGCGACGGTCGACATGGAAGATGCGTCCTGAAAGAGGAGGGCCTGAAAGGCCCGCGGATCTAACGCCCTCCGCATTTCTCCACAAGTGAAGCACGCCGGCCAGGGAAGGCACCCACACTCCCAGGCCGGCGCCCTCCTACGGACTGCCCAGGTGCCGCTCCAGCACCTCGGCCTGGGACAGCGGCGCGAAGGTCGGCTCAAGCAGGTACGCATGTTGATATTGACGCTGGCGTTGCCCGCGCGCTCCCACGTGCCCGTTGTCCACACGAGGGGACAACGGAACGAGGGTGAAGCCCACTGTCTGGCCAATGCCCGCCGTCTTCGGGGCCGTGTAGGCCCCCGCGTTGATGAAGGTGAGCGCGTTTGCGAACAGGGGAAGGACCGCCGACTGGTAGACACTCCAAGCCCAGCCGCACCTGAATCACGCGCACGCGCGAAACCGCGGCGCCTTCGCGCTGTACCATTCGCCTCTCATTGAAGGCCGGGGGGCTATCCAATGACTGTGCTGAACGCGCTCCGCGCGAGCATCGCGTCACGCTTTCCATCCATCCCCTATCCGGAGCCGACGTCGTGGGCCTTTCAGCCCGCGGCCCTGCTGGCCTTCGCCACGCGGGTGACGGACGCCTACGCGGCCGACTCGCGGCGCGTGGACATCGGTGCCGCGGGCTCATGGGAGGCGCTGCTCGCACATGCCTTCGAGGTCCACGAAGCAGTGCGGCCGCTCCTCGCCATCACGTATTCGACGCGCACCGTCTACGACAGGCCCGAGGACATCGTCGCGGACCTGGAGCGGGGCCGGCTCGAAATCAACACCGAGCATTGCGAACACCCGCTGTGGACGCCGGAGGAGAACTGCATCTTCCGCATCGCCCACGATGTGATTCCCCACGCCTTGTACCTGCGCCCCTTCTCACTGGAGGGCGAGGTCCTCGCGTTCCATGACCACGTGCGACGAGCGCCCGCCGAGGCCCGGTTGGCGCTCTTCACGGAGATCTTCGGCTACGCGGCCATCCGGTACTCGACGGGCGTCTATCCAGCGCACCAGAAGTGCATCGTCTTCCCGGAGCTCCTCGCGGCGTACGAAGCCGTCTTCCTGCCCTCGGGCGCCGCCGGCGCGTGACAGGCGTCAGCGCCGGGTCGTCTTCTTGCGCGCGCTGCGGGCCGCCGCGGTGTTGCGGACGAACTGCTTGCCGCGCCGGGAGCCCGCGCGCTTCTTCCGCTCCGTCGCGCGCTTCTGGGCGGGGGTGAGCTGCTCCCACGCCTTCTTCGGCAGGTAGCGCGACGTGACGGCACCATGGCGGGCGCGGGTATCGCCTTCTTGCGTCTGCCACGCCTCCGCGGTCCAGGACGTGAGCGACTTCTGCGTCCCGCTGCGTCCGCCCCGATAGCCACCGCCCTCCTTCTTGTACTCGGCGGCCACGAGCTGCGCCTTGCGCGCGCTCCATTCGCCCGCGCGGCCTCCCTTGCTGCCTCGCAGGATGCGCTCCTTGATGCGCTCGCGCAGCTCCGGGTCGGTGTACCGGCCACCGCTTCGGGAAGCAGTCTTCCGGGCAACGGCGCGCCTGGCCGTCCCCGCCTTCCGGACGGCGCTTCGGCGCCCGGAGGACGTTCGCGGCTTCGTGGCGGTGCGTGAGCGCTTCTTCGTGGCCATGGGCCCTCCTCGCGGCGTGTCCGCTCCTGCGGCCCCAGCAGACTGGGAATGACGGCCACCGTCCGCAAGCGAGGACGCCCGCGACGACGCGGGGACGCGAGGGCCTCGGCCGCTCCCCTGCCTCATTTGGGCCGGGGCAGCGCCGCCATCTCCTCGGGGTCCACCGGCACGGGCAGCTTCGTGTACGAGAACACGAGCGACGTCTCGATGCGGCTCACCTCGGGACGGTTGGTGAAGGACAAGATGGTCAGCCGGCGCAGGTGCTCCGTGTCGCGACACACCACGTGCACCAGGAAGTCCGTGCTGCCGCCCAGGCAATACACGGCCACTGTCTCCGGCAGCGAGCGCAGGTGGTCGCCGATGCTGCCGAAGGCGTGGTCGACGTGGAGCCGCAGTTGCACGGAGATGAGCGCCTGCAGCCCCAGTCCCAACGCGCCCGAGTCCAACTCCGCGCGGTAGCCTTTGATGAAGCCTTCGGACTCCAGCTTCTTCACGCGCGTCAGGCACGTGGAGGGCGCCAGCCCCACCTGCGCCGCCAGCTCCTTGTTGGACAACCGCGCATCCTTCTGGAGCGCGGTCAGAATCGCGCGATCGATTCGGTCGAGGGGTGTCATTGCGGGCTCCCAGTCGAATTTCATTCGATAGATAAAGCACTGCTCCGACACCTATTCTACATCCATGCTCGGATACAGAATCACATTGCTCGGAGTGCTCACGGCCGGCGCAGTGCTGGCGGCCCCTGCCCCATCGAATCCGCTGCTGGAACCCTGGACGGGCCCCCACGGGGGCGTGCCGCCTTTCGACCGCGTGAAGGTCGAACAGTTCCGGCCCGCCTTCGACGTCGCGATGGAGGCCTCTCGGCGCGAAATCAGCGCCATCGCGAACGCGAAGGCACCACCCACCTTCGAGAACACCATCGCCGCGCTCGAGGACGCGGGCCGCGACTTCACCCGTGTCTACGAGGTCTACAGCGCGTGGTCGAACCTGCTGAACACGCCGGAGTTCCAGGCGGTGGAGCGGGAGATGTCACCTCGGCTGGCCGCCTTCTGGGACGAGACGCCGCAAAATGAGCGCCTCTTCCAGCGCGTCCAGGCCGTCCATGCATCACCGGAGCGGGCGAAGTGGACACCCGAGCAGCAACGGCTCGTGGACTATTACCGCCGGAGCTTCGTGAGCGAGGGCGCCCACCTCGACGCCCCGGGCCGCAAGCGCATGGCGGCGCTCAACCCTCGGCTCGCGGCGCTCTACACCACCTTCTCCCAGAACGTGATGGGCGACGAGGCGGAAGGCGTGGTGCTCGAAAGCGAAGCGGACCTGGCCGGGCTGCCCGAGCCCTTGCGGCGGGCCGCCGCGTCCGAGGCGGAAGCGCGCGGCCTGAAGGGCCGGTGGGTCGTGGCCAACACGAGGTCGGCGGTGGCGGACTTCCTCACGTTCTCGGACCGGCGGACGCTGCGCGAGAAGGTGTGGCGCAACTACGACAGCCGAGGCAACCGCGGCAACGCCCGCGACAATCGCGCCGTCATCACGGAGATACTGGCCCTTCGCGCGGAGCAGGCCCGGCTCCTGGGCTACCCCACGTATGCGCACCGGCAGATGGCGCCCACCATGCTCAAGACGCCCGAGCGCGCCATGGCGCTCCTGGAGTCGATGTGGACGCCCGCCGTCGCCCGGGTGCGCGAGGAGGTGGCCGACATGCAGGCGCTCGCGGCGCGCGAGGGACAGCAGGTGAAGCTCCAGCCCTGGGACTACCGCTACTACGCGGAGAAGGTGCGCAAGGCGAAGTACGACCTCGATGAGAACGAGGTGAAGCCGTACCTGCAGCTCGACACCTTGCGCGAGGGCATGTTCTGGCTGGCGGGGGAGCTGTTCGGCTTCGGCTTCGCGCCCGCCCAGGGCGTGCCCGTCTACCACCCCGACGTGAGCGTCTTCGAGGTGAAGGACCGCGCCAGCGGCCGGCACGTGGGGCTGCTCTACTTCGACCCCTACGCGCGGCAGGGGAAATACAACGGCGGGCAGACGGACCCGTTCCGGATTCAAGAGCGGTTCCGAGGCACGACGACGCCCATCGTGTCCAACGCCCTGCCCTTCGTGAAGCCCGCGCCGGGAACGCCCGCGCTGCTGGGCTGGCGTGATGCCCAGACGCTGTTCCACGAGTTTGGCCATGCCTTGCACGGACTGAACTCGAACGTGGCCTACCCTTCGCTCGCGGGCACGCGGGTGGTGCGCGACTACGCCGAGTTCCCCGGCAAGCTGTTCGAGCGCTGGGTGTCGACCCCGGAGGTGCTCGACCGCTTCGCGCGCCACCACGTCACGGGCACGCCGATGCCCGCGGCGCTCCTGGCGAAAATCCAGAAGGCGGCGGCCTTCAACCAGGGCTTCTACACGATGGACTTCCTGACGTCGGCGCGGGTCGAGATGCAGCTCCACCTGGCCGCCACACCCCCGAAGGATCCAGTCGCCTTCGAGCAGGCCACCTTGGCGCGGATGGGCGCGCCCGAGGAGGTCGGCATGCGCTTTCGCATGGCCCACTTCGGGCATGTCTTCGCCAGCAACGCCTACGCAGCCGGCTACTACCGCTACCTGTGGGCGGATGTCCTGGCCGCGGATGCCTATGACGCGTTCGCCGGCAAGACGCGGCCCCAGGTCCGCCAGGCCGCGAACCGCCTGCGCCAGCACGTGCTGTCCGTGGGCAACACCGTCGACCCGTTCGAGGGCTACCGCGCCTTCCGAGGCCGCGATGCCGACGCGGGCGCGCTGCTGCGTGAGCGAGGCTTTCCCGAGGCCCCACCCGCCGCACCCGCTGAGGCAAAACCCGTAGCACGATGAGACAGGGTGCGGGCCGACCTCCACCCCTGTCGCGACGGGAGCGCGGGGACGGGTCGCTCGCGACAACGTGTATCGGCCGCAAACAACGCACCGCGCCATCATGTCTCGCACGAGGGAAATCAACGCATCGCGTCGCATTTCTTTGACGCAATACGACAAGGCCATGTGACACCCGGCCTCGCATGCTTTTCCCATAATGCGGGAGGTGCCTTGATCTTCGTCTGTGATTGGCCTACGCCGTTGACTCGCGGGTCAATCCGTAACGGGCCCGCTCCCCCAAACAGGAGCCCCTCATCATGCGAAACGCTGTCCGGACACTGGTTCTGGCTGTCGCTGCACTTGGGTTGTGGGCGAAGCCCGCTCACGCGAACACGTACGCCCAGACTCGCTACCCCATCGTGCTCGCGCACGGCATGGCGGGCTTTGACTCGCTGTTTGGCGTCTACGACTACTTCTACGGCATTGGCTCCGACCTGCGTTCGAGCGGGGCGACGGTGTACGTGACGAGCGTGCCGCAGTTCAACACCACGGAGCAGCGCGGCGAGGCGCTGCTGGCGCAGGTGAAGGACATCGTCGCGCGCAGCGGCAAGGGCAAGGTGAACCTCATTGGCCACAGCCACGGCGGCCTGGACGTGCGCTACGTGGCGGCGGTGCGGCCGGACCTGGTGGCCTCCGTCACGACGGTCGGCTCGCCGCACAAGGGCGCGGACCTGGCGGACTACCTGCGCGGCAACCTCCAGGGTGGTTCCTTCACGGAGCGCGTCCTGGCCCACTTCGCCAACAACCTGGGCACCGTCCTGGGCCTGCTGTCGGGCAAGACGAACCCGCAGAACGCCATTGGCGCGCTCGAGGCGCTGAGCAAGCCGGGCACCGCGCGGCTCAACCAGAAGTACCCCGCGGGCATCCCCTCCAGTAGCTGCGGCCAGGGCGCCGCGACGGGCACCAACGGCCAGCGCTACTACTCCTGGTCCGGCACGGACCCCTTCACCAACCTGCTCGACGTGTCCGACTACTCGCTGAAGCTGGCCTCGTTCTTCTACAGCGAGGCGAACGACGGCCTCGTCGGCCGGTGCAGCTCGCACTTCGGCACGGTGCTGCGCGACAACTACGACATGAACCACCTGGACGAGGTGAACCAGGTGCTGGGTCTCACCGCCTTCTTCACGAACCCCAAGACGGTGTTCCGTGGTCAGGCCAACCGCCTGAAGGGGCTCGGCCTCTAAAGGCCGTTCACGAAGGAGCGCCATGAAGAGCCGCGCCGTCATTCCCGTCGTCGCCCTGTGCGCCTTGCTGGGTGCCGGCGTCTTCTCATGGTGGAAGGCCCGGGCGACGCCACCGCCGCCCGGGCCCGCTGTCGCCGATGCCGCATCACCACACGCCACCACGCCCCGAGGTGGCGTGGCCGTGCCGCGCGGGACTCCGCCCGCCACGGCCGCGACGGGGGTGGACGCCGACGCGCCCCTGCCCCCCATGCCGAACTCGCTCCAGGACACGGAGGAGGACGGCGCGGTGCGGGTGGACGCCACGGGCCATCTCGTGGTGACGCCGGACATCCGCCGCCTGTTCGACTACTACCTGTCCGCGATGGGCGAGGAGGACTTGTCCGTCATCCGCGCGCGCATCCTCGCCTCGCTGCGGGCGAAGAACCTGCCGGCCTCCGCGATGGAGGAGGCCGTGCGACTGCTGGACGACTACCTCGCCTACCGTGACGCGGCCCGCACCTTCGCGGCGAACCAGCGCGGCGTGGAGCAGGACCTCGGCGCGCGGTTGGAGTCCCTGAGAGCGCTGCGCCGCGAACACCTGGGCCCCTGGGCCGACGGCCTCTTCGGCGAGGAGGAGCAGATTGACGCCGTGGCCGTGGAGCGCATGAAGCTGGAGAAGGACTCCTCGCTGACGCCCGAGGAGCGTGAGCGCCGAATCGGCGAGCTGGACGAGCAGCTTCCCGCCGGTTACCGCACCAGCCGCGACGAGGCCCTGCGGCCGCTCCAGCAGCAGGCCGTGGAGCGCGAGCTGCAAGCGTCCGGCGCGACGGCCGAGGACCTGCGCCAGCACCGGCTGGCCACCGTGGGCCCGGAGGCCACCGAGCGCCTGGAGGCCATGGACCGCGAGGAGGCCGAATGGAAGAAGCGGCTCACGGACTTCCGCGCGCGGCGTGAGACCCTGCTCCAGACGGAACAAGACCCCACGGCCCGGGAGGCCGCGGTGCAGCGGCTGCTGATGGACACCTTCAGTCCAGAGGAGCGGCTGAGGGTGGAAGCCCTGGACGCCATCGACGCGGCGGCGAAAGCGCCCTGAGCCTCAGCGCGCCGGGTCGTCCACGGAGCCCTGGGGCCCCGGCGTGTCGGAGTGCTGTCAGGCGGCGCTGCTCATTTGCCGGGGAAGGTGTCGTACTTGATGAGCGAGTCCGCCACTTCGTAGTAATCCGCCTTGCTGCCCAGGTAGATGTGCGCCTTCTCCCGGATGCCGGTGGGCGTGTCGAGCGAGCCGGCGCAGACCGACATCTTCGGGGCAGGCGCTTCGTCGAACAGCACGCTGGAGCCACACTCCACACAGAAACCGCGCCGCACGGTGGGAGAGAGCGTGTGCCATTTGAGGCCGCGCTCCTCGGTGAGGCGGAACCCCTCCCGGTCCACCGCCGCGTAGGCCCCGACGTGTCCGTGCCACTTCCGGCACTTCGAACAATGGCAATACGTCACCGCCGTCAGGGGCGCGCTCACCTCATACCGAACCGCTCCGCAAAAGCAGCCACCCGTGTTCATGCGTCTGTTCTACACGAGGCGTGGCCGACGCGGGATTCAATCATCGTCGTCATCATCGTCATACTCGACATCCCCATCCCACCAGCCGTCGGCCCGCTCGGGCGTCGGGATGTTGAAGGTACACGTCAGTTCGCTGCCATCCGCGAAATGGTAGACATAGTGGCCCGCGGCGAAATCGTCGGTCACCTCGACCAGCGTCACCGAACCCGCCATCGGCACGCCCGACGCCTCGGGATAGCCCGTGCCCACGGAGGCGTGGCGGGTCCCCACCAGCCCTTCCCAATCCACCACCAGCGAAGTCGACTCGGGCACCAGTCGGCCTCGGCCATTGTCGTCCAGGAAGACGGTCACGGGCCCGTTGGAGACGGTGGCGTTATCCACCAGCCTCACGTTCGCGCCAAAATCGGTCAGGCCCGCGCTCCCGTTCGGGGCGTAGTACAGGAGGAGCCGAACGGTTCGAATCCCCAGCCGGTCGGAGAGCTGACGCTCCAGCCGGGAGTACTCCGTATCGATGGGCCAGTTCACACGCGCCCCCAGGTGAGTGCCCCGGCATTCCCCCGTGGGGTCGGTACCGCAAGCCGTGGTGAGCAGGGCGATGGGCACGAAGGGAAGGACCGCACGCCGGAGCAGGGATGGCATGTCTGCCATCCTAGATGCGCGTGCGAGCCCTTTCGCAAGCCGGCCCCGTGACGCGGCGCATTCCGACGTTCAAAAGACATGGAATGCGAACGGTTCGTCCCCGCCCCGGCGCCGTTCGTCCCCGCTCGCGTGCAAGCCGTCCCCGGCTCCCGCTACCCTCCGCCGTCATGCATGAGCAGGACGCAACGCGGCCGGGTGAAGTGCCGCCCCTCCCCTCCTGGGCCGTCTGGCTGGGCGCCACTGGCTGGTGGCTGGCGGACGCCTTCATCTCCGTGAGCCAGGTGCAGCTCCTGCAACGCATTGGCGAGGCGGAGGTCTCCCAGGGCGAGCTGTGGCGCATGTCCCTGGCCAGCTCGCTGCTGTGGGTGCCCATCACCGTGATGTGCCTGCGGCTGGCCGAACGGGTCCCCCTGACGCGCGCCCGGCTGCTTTCTCCCCTGCGCTATCACGTGGGCGCGCTGCTGCTGGTCGTGCTCGGGCGGGCCACCTTCGTCGTCCTGACCCAGGACCTCATCGGCTGGTATCAGCGGCTGCCGCACCTTCGCGAGGTTCTCGCGCAGAGCGTGGTCAACAACCTGCTGCCGTACATCCTGCTGACGGCCGGAGCGCATGCCCTGGGGCTCGCGCGGCGCGCGCAGGTCCGCCAGCGCCGCGCGGACCAACTCCAGACACAGCTCGCGGAGGCCCGGCTCCAGGCGCTCGCGTCCCAGCTCCGGCCGCATTTCCTCTTCAATGCGCTCAACGCCGTGGCGACGCTGGTGCATTCGGACCCGGACGCGGCCGAACGAATGCTCGCGCGGCTGGGCGACCTCTTGCGGCACAGCCTGGACTCCCACGGGCGCCAGGAGGTGACGCTGCGTGAGGAGTTGGAGGCGCTGGCGCCCTACCTGGACATCGAGCGGACGCGCTTTGGCTCCCGGCTGGAAGTGGATTGGAAGCTGGCCCCGGACGTGATGGACGCGCGGGTTCCGTTCCTCGCGCTCCAACCCCTGGTGGAGAACGCCATCCGGCATGGCCTCGCACCGCGCGCGGAGCCTGGGCGGATTGAAATCTCCGCCGGGCGCGAGGGCGACGCGCTGCACGTGCATGTGCGGGACAATGGCGTGGGGCCTCCCCACAAGGGCCCCGCTCGAGGAGGCGGCGTGGGACTGTCCAACCTGCGCGCCCGGCTGGCCACGCTCTACGGGCCCCACGCCGCGCTGGAGTTGAAGCCCGCGACGCCGCGTGGCGCCGTGGCCGAGCTGCGCGTGCCGTGGGTCCGCGCCACGAGCAGCGAGGCAGCATGAGCCGATCTTCTTCCG
Source organism: Myxococcus hansupus (assembly GCF_000280925.3). Lineage (NCBI taxonomy): Bacteria > Pseudomonadati > Myxococcota > Myxococcia > Myxococcales > Myxococcaceae > Pseudomyxococcus > Pseudomyxococcus hansupus. Next base: position 1,647,002 of record NZ_CP012109.1, on the reverse strand, counting down.
GCCCCGTCACCGTCGGCGGCCCGCGGGGGGACGACCTGCCTCCGAGCGAGACCCCACCGTGAGCACCGAACCCCAGAGCCCGCTCCCGCTGAAGGTCCTGGTGGCGGATGACGAGCCCCTGGCCCGGCAGCGCCTGCGCACGCTGCTGGCCGCCGAGCCGAACGTGGAGCTGGTGGCCGAGGCCGAGAATGGCGCGGACACCGTGCGGCAGGTCCTCGCCCGAAACCCGGACGTGCTCCTCCTGGATGTCGAGATGCCCGCGGGGGATGGCTTCGAGGTGCTGCGCACCCTGCCCCCGGAGTCCTTGCCCGTGGTGGTCTTCGTCACCGCCTGGCAGCGCTATGCCTTGCAGGCCTTCGAGGCCCAGGCGCTGGACTTCCTGCTCAAGCCCTATGACAGGGAGCGCTTCCGCGCCGCGCTCGCCCGCGCCCGCGAACAGGTCCGGCTGATGCGCCGGAGCGAAGCGGTGTCCCGGCAGGAGGCGATGCTCACCGGCCTGGCGATGGCGGAGGCCCCCCTGCGCCGGCTGCCCGTGAAGGTGGATGGCCGCATCCGCATCATCGACTGCGCCACCATCACCCACGCGGAGTCGGAGGCCAACTACGTGCGCGTCCACTCCGGCGGCGAGCAACACATCCTCCGGGAGACGCTGACGCGCCTGGAGGAGCGCCTGGACCCGCGCCGCTTCGTCCGCGTCCATCGCTCGGTGCTCGTCAACGTGGACCACGTGCGCGAACTGGAGCCGCTCTCCCAGGGCGAGTACCTGCTCATCCTCGGCGCCGAAGGGACGGCGGTGCGCACCGGCCGCAGCCACCGCGCCCGCGTGGAGGCCGCGATGGGGCTCATCACGGAGGGTGTGAGTCCACGATGAGCCACGCGCCGAGGACTCCACCGTGAGCCCTGGCGCGAATCCTGAGATAGTGGCCTCCGTATGAAAATCTGGGTCGATGCCGATGCCTGCCCGGGCCCTGCCCGAGACATCCTCCTGCGTGCTGGCCAGCGCGTGAAGGTGCACACCGTCTTCGTGGCCAACCACGCGCTCTCCCTGCCCCGGCTGGCCTATGTGTCCACGGTGCAGGTCGGAGCCGGGCTCGACGTGGCGGACCGGCACATCGCGAAGGAGGCCCAGCCCGGAGACCTGGCCATCACCCAGGACATTCCCCTGGCCGCGCTGCTGGTGCCCAAGGGCGTGGTGGTCCTGGACTCGCGCGGTGAGGTCTTCACCGAGGAGAACGTCGCCGAGCGACTCTCCGTCCGGAACTTCATGCAGGAGCTGCGGGAGAGCGGCGTGACGACCGGCGGGCCGGACGGCTACTCGGCCCAGGACCGGCAGCAGTTCGCCGCCGCCCTGGACCGGGAGCTGTCCCGGCTGGTCAAGGCGACGCCCAGGTAAAATTCGTACAAGCCGGCCGGGCCCGGGGAGGGCATCTTCCTCGCATGAACGAGAAAGCGCCCTCCTCCGAGACGAAGCCCTCCGATACCCCCCAGCTCGCCTTCGCGCTGGTGGTGAAAGACGCCCCCGCGGCGCTCGACTTCTACACGCGGGCCTTCGGCGCGCGGGAGAAGTACCGCCTGACCGAGCCGAGCGGCCGCGTGGGCCACGCGGAGATGACCCTGGGCGGCGTGACGCTGATGCTCGCGGACGAATATCCGGAGTACGGCATCACGGGCCCCCAGAGTCAGGGGGGCACGACGTGTTCGCTCAACCTCCGGGTCGACGACGTGGACGTGGCCGCCCAGCGCGCCATCGACGCGGGCGCCACCCTGGAGCGCCCCATCAAGGATGAGTTCTACGGCGACCGCGCGGCGCACCTGAGAGATCCGTTCGGCCATCGCTGGGCCCTCAACGCCCGCATCGAGGACGTGTCTCCCGAGGAGATGCAGCGCCGCTTCACGGAGATGTTCAAGGGCTGAGCCCGCGCGGGCGCGCGCTACTTCGACAGTGACTTCACGAAGTCGGCGCGCCTCTGCACCGAGTCCAGGTTGTCCAGGCTGAAGCTGCGCGCATGGCCGATGTCGTCTCGCAGGAACGCGGCCGTCTCCTCGGCCAGGGCCTGCACGGCCTTGCGCCGCTTGGGCGCGAGCGGCGCGAAGGTGCGGAACACCACGTCGTCCGCCTTCGGGTCGAACTCCCACAGGCCCACCACCTTCTCGCCGTCCAGCACCGGACGGACGAACATGTGGGCGGCCTCGCCCAGGGGCCCGCCCTTGGAGGCGCCCCAGGAGGGCACCTGGAGGGCGTGGTGCTCGGGGTCCGTCACCCGCGCGGGACCGCCGTGCGACGACACATACAGGTCATGCGCCGGCAGCAGCGACACGGACGTGGCCGGGGGCACTTTCTCTCGCAAGGTGGCCAGGACGTCCTCGGGCACGTAGGTCACCTCGGCGTAATCCTCCACCGCCACGGGCACCAGACCGGCCTTCGCCACCGCCGCCTTCGCGTCGCGCTGCGAGAAGGCCGCCCACGCCGCGAAGTCCTCCACCGAGGCCGGACCGAACTGGCGGAAGAAGATGGCCGCCAGCCGCGCGTTGCGCTCCTCAGTGGCCGCGGGCACCTTGGCGCCGGTGAAGGGACTGCGGGTCGTCGCGCGCCAGTGGTAGCGCTCCGTGTCCAGCCGTCCGCCTTCCATCCGGCGCTCCACCTTGCCCTCGAACTCGAGATGGCGCAGCGCGGGCGGCAGCGGCGAGGAGATGCCCACCTTCTTGCCCGCCTCGCCCAGGCTGCGAACCACGCCTGCGGGCATCGCCTTGCGCAGCGCGTCCGTGGTCAACGGCCCCTTGCGCAGCGTCGCCAGCGCCGCCTCGGCCACGTCCGCCAACTCCTTCGGCTCCAGGCCCACCTTCTCGTGCTCGCGCTCCGCCCGCTTGCGGTACGCCTCCTCCGCCACGCGCAGGACCAGGGGCACGTCGGCGCGAGGCACCATGTAGATGCAGCCGCGCACCGCGGGGATGACCTGGAGCTGGTTCGCGTCGGCCGCGGCGTCGAGGTCCGCCCGCCGCAGCCCCGGCACCCGGGCTCGCACCGCGAGGTACACGTCCGCGCCCCCCAGCGTCCGCACCCAGCCGGTGGCGGCGACCACCTCTTCCAGGCTGCCGTTCAAAGGCGCTGCCAATCCCTGCGTGCGCAGCCAGTGTGCTCGGGCACGGTCCAGGGTGATGCGCGGCGTGGAATCAACAGGTGTGGCGGCTTTGCGAGCCATGATGTCCTCCCACGCCCCGGTCTACTGCGAGCGGACGCGCCATCTCCAGTGTCGCGGTGTGTGAACGCCGCTGAGTGCCTCGACGGTGGAGGCAGGAACGTTCGCCCAGGGTGCATGCATACCCCGCCACGATCACCCAGGATGCGCGCCGGGAAGGCATCCGGTGCCGCCGTCCGAATCCGCTCGATTTCACGGGTTGAGTTCGAGCCTTGCTCGCGTGGTGCCTGCGCGGTGTGTACCGCCCAGGGGTGATATACGCCCGGAGCCATGGCGTGTTTATCCACAGGTCATGCGAAGAAAGAACAACGCATCTCCCTTGTGGATCCTCGCCGCCGCATCCCTGGCATGCTCCAGCAGCGCCACCGGCACCGCGAGCCATCGCGACGCCTACGCGCTGGCAACCTGCACGGACACCATCACCTGCTGCCTCCAGCGCAACCCTGGCGCGCCAGACCAGTGTGGCCTCACGGCGAGCGAGGCCGCCGCACACATGGCAACCCTGGAGGCGGCAACGCGACGTGCGCGAGACAAAGCCAACGAGCGAGAGGAAGAGGACCACGACGACGGCTGGAAGGAACTCTGCCGAGAGACGTACGTGCTTTGCCGAGACGCGAAGAAGCCACGCTGGCAAGGCGACTGCTACGCGTGTTTTCGCAACTGCGAGGGGCAACGACAGTGGCCCTATGAAATGTGCAGCCAGGGAAAGCGATAGGGACTCCCGATGCCGGAACACCGCACTTGGAATGAAATCAGGGAACTGAATCACCGCATCCACGACCTGGGGGAACCGCTCGTCCTCACAGATGAAATCCGCGCGCTCTTGATTGGCACCGCCGCCGAAGTGGCCATCGCGCAGCAGGAGGTCTCCCAAGCGATCGATGACGACGCGAGTGCCTCCGAGCTGCTCAAGGAGATTGCGAAGCGCATCCGCGTGGGCTCGCGGCGCCTGTCGCGTGCGCTCATCGAAGCAAACAAGCTTCAGGAAAGCGGCGATCTTGAAGCCGCACGCGCGCCGTTGCTGGCCCTGCTGGATGTGGAGGTGGTTCCGTTCTACCGCGAGCTGGCCCAGGTCCAACTCGACGCGCTCGACGCACCGTAACGCCAAGGGGGCACGCCCGGTTCCAGGCGGCACCAGAGTTGTAGACGTACGGCACGCGCCTAGGTCCCGCGGGTCATTCCAGGGGTGTTCCCCATGGGCTTACTTAAGCGCCATGCCCCACCTCGTCCTCGTCCGTCATGGACAGTCGCTCTGGAACCAAGAGAACCGATTCACCGGCAGCGTCGACGTGCCCCTCACCGCACAGGGGGCCGAGGAAGCAAGGCGCGCCGCGGCAGGTCTCCGGAACATCCAGTTCCAGGTCGCGTACACCTCCACCCTCGTTCGGGCGTACGACACGCTGGGCATCATCCTGCTGGAGCTCCAACAAGCCCTCCCCGTCATCCGGGACGCCGCGCTCAACGAGCGGAGCTACGGCGACCTCCAGGGGCTCAACAAGGCGGACGCCGCTCGGCGTTGGGGTGACGCGCAGGTTCACGTGTGGCGCCGCTCCTACGACGTGCCGCCGCCCCACGGCGAATCCCTGGAGATGACCGCGAAGCGGGTGCTGTCCTTCTATGACCGCGCCATCCTCGGGGACCTGCGCCTGGGGAAGAACGTGCTCGTCGTCGCCCACGGCAACTCCAACCGCGCCCTGGTGATGAAGCTGGATGGACTCACGGGCGAGCAGGTGGTGGGGCTGGAACTGCCCACCGGACTTCCCCTCATCTACGAGCTGTCGCCGGAAGGCGAGGTGTACGCCAAGCACGTCGGGGCGCTTTGACGTCGAGGCGAAAATAGGGGCTCCCCCTGCCCCCCGGAGTCATGGGATACGCACCGCCGCGCGTGGACGGCCAACGCCGTTCCAGGGGGATTTTCGTGCTTCACCAAGGCAGACCGCACGCCTTTCCGCACCCGGTTGAATGCCACCGGCCCTGGCGCGTCAGATGTTTCGAGCAACACGAAAGGACGCTCCCAATGAAGGCCCTGATCACCTCCCTGGCTCTCCTCTTCGCCCTTCCCGCCCTCAACGCCCACGCCCAGGCGGACATGCGCCGGCCGCCCGGCCCGCCCCCGGGTCAGCAGCACCCGCAGCCGCACCGCCCGCCCCAGCACGTCGGCAATCAGGTGGTCGTGGACCGCGACGAGCTGCGGCAGCGTCTGAGCCGGCTGGAGAAGCAGCTCCAGGAGGCCGAGCAGCGGATGAACCGGGAGGAGCGCAACAAGTTCCGCAAGACCCGGGAGTTGCTGGACTCGGTGCAGCAGTTGGTGAACGCGGCGCCTCCGCTGGCCGTCGTCATGCCGCCCATGCCCCCGCCGCAGCCCGTCCCGATGCCGCCCCCGCCGCCGGTGATGCGCCCCATCTCGGAGGGTGAGCTGCGCCGCATCAACGAGTCCATCTCCCGGCACAGCTTCACCGAGGACAAGATGCGCGTGCTCAACTCGGCGACCCAGAACAACTTCTTCCTGGTCTCCCAGGTGGGTCAGTTCCTCGGGCACTTCCAGTTCAGCCAGGACAAGCTGGCCGTGGTCCGGCTGCTGAAGCCCGCCATCCTGGACATGCAGAACAGCCACCAGCTCTACAGCTACTTCACCTTCTCCAGCGACAAGAAGAAGCTGGAAGAGATTCTCTCGCAGCGCTGAGCCGAGCTGCTCCGTCTGACATCACCCGGGCGCCGTGGAGTCTGCTCCGCGGCGCCCGTCGTGTTTTCAGAACGAGCACACCGGCCCACGGAAGGCGCGCCCGGGGGGGATGGGCAGGAAGGCGCGCTCCAGGGCCTCCGCGGCCTCGGCCAGTGAGCCGTGCGACGCCTCGATCCGGGCGAAGCGCGTCCGCATCCGGTCCAGGATTCCCGAGGGCAACAGCCGCCGCGCCAGCGGAAACACCTGCGCCTCCTCCACCGTCGTATGCCCTCGGTACAGCCGCAGCCAGTCGTCCGCCGCGCCAAGCATCCGCGTGGGGTCCGTCTCACCGCCGCGGAGCATCGACTCGGCCGCGCACAGCAGCGCCACGGCGTGCTCACTGCCCGTACCGTGCTCACCGGAGACCTGCGCGAGCAGCCCCGGCGCCAAGGGCAGCCGGTGGGCCACCATGGTCTGGAAGAGCACCATCTCCTTCGCGTGGTGGCTGCCGTCGACGAAGGTGAGGAAGAAGTTGGCGGCGCGGACGAAGAGTGACGCCGAGACGAACTCCCCCTCCCGGCCCTTCGCCACGGCCCGCTCCAGGACCTGCAACACCCGCTGGATGTGGCGATGCTCCTGATTCAAGACATCCAATGCGTCCATGCCCTATCCCCTTCACACCGTGCGGGAGAAGCGGGGCCGCTCCGCCCCCGCGAGATACGTGTCGAAGACCATCGCCACGTTGCGAACGAAGAGCCGGCCCAGCGGCGTCAGCTCGAGCTGCGTGCCGCTGCGCCTCACCAGGCCGTCGTCCTCGAACGCGCGAAGCCGCTCCAGCTCCGGGGCGAAGTAGCCGTCGGCGTCGGGCCCCAGGTCCACCCAGAAGTTGCACATCAGCCGGGTGATGACGGCGCGGCGCCGTTGGTCATCCGCCGTCAGCGCCAGCCCACGCTCGGTGGCGAGGCAGCCCTGGGACACGCGCGCGTAGTAGCGAGGCAGGGCCCGGACGTTCTGTGCATAGGCGCCGCCCACGTCGCTGATACCGGTGCTGCCAATGGCCACCACGTCCGATGCGGCCTGGACCGTGTAGCCCTGGAAGTTGCGTCCGAGCCGGCGCTCGGCCTGGGCGCGAGACAATTCGTCGTCCGGCACCGCGAAGTGGTCCATGCCGATGGGCTGGTAGCCCGCGGACACGAAGGCCGCGTAGGCGGCGCGGAACAGCTCCAGCTTGGTGCGCCCGTCGGGAATGGCCTCCGCGGGCATGCGCCGCTGGTGCTTCAGCACCTCGGGCATGAACGCGAAGGAATACACGGCCAGCCGGTCCGGCCGCATCGACAGCACCGTCTCCAGCGTGCGCGCCCACCCCTCCGCGTCCTGATGGGGCAGACCGTAGATGAGGTCGAAGTTCACGCCCTGGAAGCCCAGCAGGCGCGCGTGCTCCAACAACGCCCGCGTCTCCTCCGGTGATTGAAGCCGGTTCGTCGCTTGCTGGACTCGCGTGTCGAAGTCCTGAAGGCCCATGGACACGCGGTTGAAGCCCAGGCTGCGCAGCAGCGTGAGCTGGCCGGACGTCGTCACCGCCGGATGCACTTCGATGGCCACCTCCGCGTCCCGAGCGATGCGGAAGCGTCGGGTGATGGCCCGCCAGAGCCGCTCCAACTGTTTCTCATTGAGGAACGTGGGCGTCCCGCCGCCCCAGTGAATCTGGGACAGGGTCCGCCGCGAGCCGAGCCGCGCCGACACCAGGTCCAGCTCCATCTCCAGATGGTCGATGTACCGGTCCGCCGCGCAACAGTCCTTGCTGACCACGACGTTGCAGCCGCAATACCAACAGAGGCTGCGGCAGAACGGCAGGTGGACGTAGAGCGACAGCGGCTCGGTGCGCTCGCGAGCCCCGGCCCGCTCGAGCCGCGCCACCAGGTCCTCGGGACCGAAGTCCTTCCGCCACTCGGGCGCCGTGGGGTAGCTGGTGTAGCGGGGCCCGGAGACGTTGTACCGGCGCAGCAGGGCTTCGGGCGGTGTCGGAACTTCGTGGCGGGGAGGCTCCATCTCACCGCGTCACCATTCCAAGCGCCGTGCCAGGATCATCCAGGAGGGAACCTGCGGCAGGTGCACGCAAGATTTGCGGCCCGCCTGTCTCTCCGGGTGCAGTTCCTGCGGCACGCCAATGAATGACGCGCCCGAGCCGACGACCCCAACGGACAGTCCATGGACCGCGTCATGACAAGGGTTCCCTGCCATGCCAGAGTCAGTGGCCGCCTGAATGCCAGACGAAGTCAGGGAGACACGCATGTCCACCAAGCAACGCCATGGCCTTACTGCATTCATTGTCGCCGCCACGCTGTTGAGCGCTACCGCGTGGGCAAACACCTGCGAGGAGGAATACGCCTATTGCTATTACCTGGCCTCCCTGGAAACGGACGAACGGGCCCGGGACGCGAAGCAGAACGACTGTGACCACGAATACGGGGCGTGCAATCCCCAGCCGGCCGTGTCCACCGCGACCTCCACGGAGCAGACGCTCGCGCCGAGCTGCCCCGCCGGTTACACGGAGGTCTATCTCTGGACCTGCAAACGACTGGCGGCCTACACGCCGCCCTGCAACTACGCGGGCCCCGGGAACTACAACGTTCTGCATCTGTATTGCCAGTCGGGCTCGGCATTCTACGACGCTGGCCCTACGGGCGACTTCGCGTGTGGAGCCTGCTTCTGACCCAGGACTCAGTCTTCCACCCGAGCCGGCCCCAGGAAGCGCGCCTGAATGCGCTTCACTTCTCCGGAGGCCGCGTCCGCCACCTCCACGGTGAACTCGAAGGGGGCCTTCACGCCGCTGTTCACGGTGATGAACAGCGGCACGCGGAAGCTCTCCAACGAGCCGAGCTTCACCTGCGCCTGCGGCACCACCAGCGTCGCGGGGACGGGGCTGTCCACGCGGATGGTGAACACCGTTTCAGACGGGTTCTTGTTCACCAGGTGCAGCTCGAACTGGTTGCGCACGGTGCCCTGCTCCGCCACGTAGGGCATGCCCTGGAAGCGGAGCAGGTTCGCTTCGAAGGGCACGCGCCCCACGAGGCTCACGACGAGGCCCACCACCGCCACCAGCATCAGCGCGCCATAGATGAACAGCCGGGGCCGGAGCACCCGGCGCGGCCGCCCGTCCAAGCCATTGAGCGAGTCATAGCGGATGAGGCCCCGCGGCCGGCCCAGCTTGTCCATGACGCCGTCGCATGCATCCACGCACTGCGCGCAGGCCAGACAGTCCATCTGCAAGCCATTGCGGATGTCGATGCCCGTGGGGCACACGGCCACGCACTTGAAGCAGTCCACGCAGTCGCCGCGAGGCGGCGCCGGGGTGCCCGGAGCCGATTTCAGCAACCGTCCCCGGGGCTCTCCACGGCGCACGTCGTAACCCACGATGAGCGAGTCCCGGTCCTGCATCGCGGACTGGAGCCGGCCGTAGGGGCACACCACCACGCAGAGCTGCTCCCGGAACCACGCGAAGTTGAAGTACAGCGCCCCCGTCACGGCCATGGCCCACGTGAAGGCCACGGGAGAAACCACGGGGCCCTCGGCCACCATGGCGACGAGCCCTCCCGCCGAGACGAAGAGGCTCAACGCGGCGTGGGAGATGAGCAGCGACACCGCGACATACGCGCCATGCTTGAGCACCGCGCGCACCACCCTGGCGGGCGTCCAGTGCTCACGCGCCACCTTCAGCCGCCGCTCGCGAGGGCCGTCGAAGAAGCGCTCGATGGGACGATAGAGCGCCTCCAGGAACACCGTCTGAGGGCACGCCCAGCCGCACCACACACGTCCCAGCCACGCGGTGAAGAACAGCAGGCCAAAGCCCACCGACGTCACCAGGAACAGGACGCGCCAGAAGTCCTGTGCGTTGTACGTGCCACCGAAGAGGTAGAAGCGGCGCGCCGCCACGTCCAGGTGCACCGCCGGATGCCCCCCCACCTCCACCAGTGGGAGGGCCAGGTAGATGGCGATGAGCACCGCGAAGCCCAGCCGCCGCTTCGTGATGAACCGGCCGCGAACATCCGCCGGATGGAGCGCCAGTCGCGAGCCATCCGCGTGGATCGACGAGAGCTGGTCGATGCGTGGGCCGTTTCGCTGCGGTGCCGCCGGCATGACTGCGTCCTCTCCGTTCCGTGAGCTACGGCTGCTCAGGCTCGCCCTGGGGCGCCTTGCCCCCAGGGGCGTCCGTCCCCTTGAGCGTGAGCAGGTACGCGGTGACGGCCTTGACGCGCTCAGCGCCCAACGTGCGCTCCCACGCGGGCATGCCCTTGGCGACCACGCCCTCCGCGACGACGCGGTGGATGGCCATGGGCGAGCCGCCGTGCATCCAATACGCATCCGTCAGGTTCGGCCCGATGAGCCCCTGCCCTTGCGCGCCGTGACAGGCCGCGCAGTTCGCCTGGAACACCTGCTTGCCGCTGTCCAGCGAGCCCGGGTCCTTGGCCAGCGCGAGCAACATGTCTTCCGACGCGGGCGTGTTGCCGGAGGTGCGCTGCGCCACCTCCGCGGACTCGGCGGCGTACTCCCCGAGCTGGTCCGGTCCCGCCTCCGCGATGTGGAACCAGAACCAATACCCCGCGCTGAAGACAATCGACGACCAGAGGATGAACAGCCACCAGTTGGGCAGATGGTTGTCATGCTCCTCGATGCCGTCATAGACGGAGTGCACCAACGACTTGTCACTCATGGCGGCCCTCTCCCTGCTCGCTCAATGGCATGCGCGCGAGCGCGTCGAAGTCCCCACTGCGCCGCGCCACGAACACCCAGGCGACGACGCCGAAGAACACCGCGATGAACAGGACCAACGCGAAGAGGGGCAGCTCGGTGAGCGACATCCCTTGATAGAATTGCTTGTACATCAGCGCACCTCCTCACTGGCGATGGTGGCGGCGGGCAGACGGTCCGGAGGCGAGGGCGCCTTCTCCGGCGGCGCGGGCAGGTCCTGCGGCCCCCGGCCCAGGCGCTGGAGGTAGGCGATGATGGCCACCATCTCCGAATCCCACGCCACTTGGATGCCCTGCGTGGCCAGGTCCGCGGTGATGACCTCACCCTGCGCTTTCTGCCGGGCCTCGGCGCCGTCCACGTCCGCGTTCGAATAGGGCACGCCCAGCCGCTGCATCAACGCCAGCTTCTTCGGCGCGTCCTTCACGGTGATGCGCTGCTCGGCCAGCCACGGGTACGGCGGCATGTTGGAGCCGGGGCTCGTCGCCCGTGGGTCCATCATGTGCGTGTAATGCCAGAGGTTCGGATACTTGCCGCCCAGGCGGTGCAGGTCCGGGCCCGTGCGCTTGCTGCCCCATTGGAAGGGGTGGTCGTAGATGAACTCCTCCGCGCGGGACACGTCGCCGTAGCGCTGCGTCTCCGCCACGAAGGGACGAATCATCTGAGAGTGGCAGGTGTAGCAACCCTCACGCACGTAGAGGTCGCGGCCCTGAAGCTCCAACGGCGAATACGGCTCCTGTGCCTGACCGTGCGCTGGCACCGCCTGCTTGAGCATGATGGTGGGCAGCAGCTCCGCCACGCCTCCGATGAGGATGGCAATGAGCGTCAGCACGGTGAAGGCGAGCGGCCGGCCCTCGATGAGCCCGAACCAGGACGGACGGCCCGCCTCGCGGTCTCGGCGGGTGACAATCCAGGCGAACTCACCCAGGACGACGATGGCGCCCAGCAACACCAGCGCGCGCACCGGCTGCGCCCAGCCCAGGAACATCGTCACCGTGAGGATGGCGATGGCGAAAAGCAGCGGCCGGCCGGTGACGACCTGCACCCAGCCGGGCGTCGGCGCCGCCGTGGGCACGGGCTCGGTGGCGGGCGCGGGCGGCTCCACCACGATGGTGGTCTCCCCGTCCACGGCCTTGCCAGCGCGGGCCGTCTTCCACAGGTTCCACGCCATCATGATGAAGCCCACCAGGTACATGGACCCGCCGACGAAGCGGACGATGTACATGGGCCGGATGGCCAGCAGCGTCTCCACGAAGTTCGGGTACAGCAGCGTGCCGTCCGGGTTCGCCGCACGCCACATGAGACCCTGCGTGACGCCGCTGATCCACATCGACACCATGTAGAGGAGGATGCCCACCGTCCCGAGCCAGAAGTGCGCGTCCGCCGACTTGGGCGAGTGCAGCTTCGTGCCGTACAGCCTGGGTACCAACCAATAGAACATGCCGGCCGCCATGAAGCCGTTCCAGCCCAGCGCGCCGCTGTGGACGTGGCCGACAATCCAGTCTGTGTAGTGGCCCAACGCGCTCACCGACTTGATGGACAAGAGCGGCCCCTCGAAGGTGGCCATGCCGTAGAAGGTGACGCCCGCGATGAAGAACTTGAGGACGGGGTCCTCGCGAAGCTTGTACCAGGCGCCCTTCAGCGTGAGCAGGCCGTTGAGCATGCCGCCCCACGACGGCGCCCACAGCATGACGCTGAAAATCACGCCCAGCGACTGCGCCCAGTCCGGCAGCGCCGTGTAGAGCAGGTGGTGCGGACCGGCCCAGATGTAGATGAAGACCAGGGCCCAGAAGTGGATGATGGACAGCCGATACGAATACACCGGCCGCTCCGCCGCCTTGGGCAGGAAGTAATACATGATGCCCAGGATGGGCGTGGTGAGGAAGAAGGCGACGGCGTTGTGGCCGTACCACCACTGCACCAGCGCGTCCTGGACGCCCGCGTAGACGGAGTAGCTCTTCAGCGCCGACAGCGGCAGCGCCAGGCTGTTCACGATGTGGAGCACCGCCACCGTGACGATGGTCGCGATGTAGAACCAGATGGCGACGTAGAGGTTCTTCTCGTGGCGCCTCGCCAGCGTCCAGAAGAAGTTGATGGCGAAGACCACCCAGATGACGGCGATGGCCACGTCGATGGGCCACTCCAGCTCCGCGTACTCCTTGGAGGTGGTGATGCCCAGGGGCAGCGTAATCGCCGCGGCGACGATGATGACCTGCCAGCCCCAGAAGTGGATTTTCGAGAGCAGGTCCGACGCCATTCGCGTCTTCAACAGACGCTGCGTGGAGTAGTAGATGCCCGCGAACATCATGTTGCCCACGAAGGCGAAGATGACCGCGTTCGTGTGCAGCGGGCGCAGGCGGGAGTACGTCGTGTACGGGATGCCCAGGTTCGCCTGCCACCAGGCGAGCTGGCTGGCCACCAAGGCCCCTACCGCCATGCCCACGATGCCGAACAGCACCGACGCGAGGATGAAGCGCCGGACCGTGGTGTCGTCATAGATGATTCGTTGCTGATGCACGGCTTCACTCCTGGGAAGCGGAGGACGGGGGCTCGGGAGCGCCAGGCGCCGGACGGGCGTTGTCGTCTTCGAGCGGGAAGAGCGAGAGCCGGTCGGAGTGCTCGTGGTCGCGGTGGCGCACGCTGTAGACGAAGAGCAGCACCGAGCTGGCGACGAGCATCAGGCTCACGAAGACCTGGAGGACGAGGACGTTCATGCCGGCACCTCCCGCAGCGGCGGCGTGGGCGTGGCGGCGGCGCGCTCGCGTGAGGCGGCCAGCCACCACACCGTGAAGAGCACGGTGGCCAGGCTGGTGGCGGGCATGGCCACGGCGGCGCGCAGCGGTGTCATCCACCCGGCGAGACATACGGAGACAGCCACCACGTTGTAGCCAATGGCCAGCGCCAGCAGCCTGCGCACGACGTGTCGCAGCCGCGCCGAAAGGCGCAGCGCCTCGCGGATGGCGCCCAGCCCTTCACCCAACAGGAAGAAGTCGCTCTTGCCCGGCATCACCGGCCGGTCGATGGCGGGCGTCCCCGCGCAGAGGGCTTGCTCGAAGGCGAGGCTGTCGTTGACGCCGTCGCCCAGGTACAGCGTGTCCGCCGCGTCCAGCTTCGCCACTGTCTCGGCCTTGTCCTCGGGGCGCTGGCCGCCCAACGTGTGCCCGGCGGGGACCCCCAGCGCGTCGGCCATGTCTCGCACACGCTCGGGCGCGTCCCCGGAGATGAGCCAGACCTCACGGCCCTCGGCCTGGAGCGACTGGACCTCGCGGCGTGCGTCGGGACGCACCGATTCGCGGAGCTGGAAGAACGCCACGGGCACGCCATCCCGGCTGAGCACCGGGCCCGCCGCGAGCCCTGAACCCGACAGGAGAACCTCAACCCGCGCCCCGGGCCTGGAGACGCGGCCCGCGCCAGTTGCCTGCACCCCACCCGCGCTGTCCACGCGCCCGGCACGGGGGGAGCGCGCCGCCGATACAGCAGCCTCGCCGTCCTCGCCCGGTGAGGGAGCGTTCCATGCGTCTACCCCAGGCGACTCGGTGGCCCAGTCCGCGCGGCCCAGCCGCCAGCGCGCGCCGTCACGGAGGAGCTCCAAGCCCTGCCCTGGGTGCTCCGCCACGCGCGCCTCAGGCGTGAAGCGCGCCCCCTCTCGCGCCAGCGCGCCGGACAGGCACCGGCTCGCGGGGTGATTGCTCCGGGACACAAGGTCGAAGGCGATGTCGCGCGTCGCGGGCGACAACCCCGACACGGCCCCCGCATCCACCAGCTCCAGCCGCCCCAACGTCAACGTCCCTGTCTTGTCGAAGAGCACCTTGCGCACGCGGGGCAACCGGTCCAACAGGTCCGTGCTCCGGATGAAGAAACCCGCGCGGCGCAGGCGCGCCTGGACCAACTCGTAGGCCAGCGGCGTCGCGATGCCGATGGCGCAGGGGCACGTCACCACCAGCAGGGCCACCGCCACCTCCAGCGCCTTGTCCGGCCCCGCGGGCCACCACAGCGCGAGCCCGAGCGCGGAGACGCAGAGCACGGTGACGACCCAACGTCGTGAGACACGGTCCCAGAAGCGGGTATGCAGCGCGGCACCGCCCGACGCCTCGGGAGCCCGGCGCAGCAACGACACCAGCGGCGAGTCCGTGAACGCCTGCTTCGCCTGCAGCCGCACGGCCACACGTCCGGCGTTGAAGGCCCCCGCGGGAAGCGCCTCGCCTCGCGCCACGGCGCGCTCCCCCGGCTCACCCGTAATCCAGTCCGTGGACACCCGGGCGCCCGCGTCGAGCAGCACCGCGTCCACGGGCACCAAGTCACCAGGAGCAATCACCAACACATCGCCGTCCGACACCTCGGCGGCGCGCACGGTGGCGAGCCGAGCCCCTTCCTCCCTTCGAACGAAGAGCCCCTCCGCGCCGTCATCCGCCAAGAGGAAACGCCGGTTGCGCTCCAACACCCGCTGCTGGAGCCAGCGCCCCACCAACATCAACGTGACGAAGGTGTTGAGCGTGTCGAAGTAGGCCACGTCCCCTCGGCCGCCACGCGCCTGTGCCAGCGACATCCCGAACACCAACAGGATGCCCAGCGCGATGGGCAGGTCCAGGTGCAACACGCCCCGCCGGAGCCCCTGAATCGCCGAGCGGAAGAAGGGCCAACCGCCGACCACGACGACTGCGGACGACAGCCACAGGCTCAGCCGCGTGAAGAGACCGAAGACATCGCCATCCTCGGGCGTGAGCCCCACGTAGAAGCTCACCGAGAACAGCATCACGTTCATCGACAGCGCCGCGCAGATGCCCAGGCGAATGGGGAGGTCCAGGCTCGCGCGCTCCGGGCGCTTGCGGCTGGGGCCGAAGCGGTAGCCGAAGCCCTCCACGCCGCGCAGGAACTCCGCCACGTCGAAGGCGCCACGCCGCCACTGGAGTCGCACCTTCCCCAACGCGGGGTCCACGGTCAGCCCCGCCCCACCGCGCTGGCGGCGGAACAGCTCGTTCATCAGCCACACACACGCGGCGCAGTGAATGCCCTGCACGTCCACTTCGAGCGCGCACACGGCGCCGGGCATGGACTCCGCGCGTGCGACGAGCGGCTCCAGCCACGCGAACGCGCGTTCCTTGCGCGGCTCCGGCGCGGGCGCCGTCTTTCCTTGCGCGAGCTGGTAGTAACGCGTGAGCCCCTGCTCCACGAGCAGGCCATGCACGACCTCACATCCCACACAGCAGAAGTCGCGCGTCACGCTCCCCGAAGGCACGGGGCTGCCGCAGTGGAGACAGGTGGCCGGAGCAGGCTCCGATGGGGTGGCGGCAGGCATTCACGATGTCACCTTGCGAACGGCATGCCTGTTGCGATGCACCGTGCGCATGTCGCTCGAATCAGCCGCGCTCACCGCCATGCTTCACACCACCGAACCCACCGTCATCGCCGGCGCGCTGGGCGCCTTCGCGGTGGGGCTCACGGGGAGCGTGCATTGCCTCCTCATGTGCGGACCGCTCGCCTGCGCGGGCCTGCCCGGCGTGCCAGGACCCGAGCGGCGCCGAGCCGTCGTCGCCTACCAGGGAGCGCGCCTGGGCGCCTATGCCCTCGTGGGCGGCGCACTGGGCCTGCTGGGCGGAGGCGTCACCCAGGCGCTGGCGGTCTCCACGCGCCCCTACCTTCCCTGGCTGATGGCGGTGGCCCTCGTCGCCTCCGCGCTGGAGCTGGGAAAGCGCCTGCGACCGCTGCCGGGCCTGGCGAACCTCGCGCGGCACCTGACGCGCTGGGGCGCAAAGTTTTCGTGGGCGGGCCGCGCGAGCGCAATGGGTGCGGTCACCCCGCTCCTCCCTTGCGGCCTCCTCTACGGCGTCTTCGCGGTGGCGCTGGCGAGCGGCTCATTCGGAGGCGGAGCGCTGGTGCTCGCCGCCTTCGCGCTCGGCGGCCTGCCCGCCCTGCTGGGGGCGCAGCTCCATGCGGCGCTGTGGAAGCACCGCCCGACGTGGATGTCCCTGCTGCTCCAACGGGCGGTGCCCCTGACGGCCGCGGCGGTGCTCATCTACCGCGCCGTGGGCGACACCGGAGGCACGCCGAGCTGCCACTGAGCACGCAGGCGCCCAGCAGGAGCCCAGAGAGGACGGGCTCGGCTCAAACACCTGTCATCTCCTTTCCTCCCGCAGAGGCCATGCTCAGATTCATCCCGGGGGCATGACCCGATGCCACGGGCCCTCCAGGGGGAGACACAGGCGACCCGCATGAAGCTCCGGCTCACACGCTTCGCAGAGCGGCTCGGCACGAGCTACTGGGTCGTCCCCGCGCTCTGCGTGGTCGCCGCCGTCGGCCTGTCGCGGTTCGCCCATGCGCTGGACGCACATCTGTCGCAGCATGAGCACGACTGGTACCTCTTCCAAGGAGGTCCCGAGGGCGCACGCTCCGTGCTCTCCGCGGTGGCCTCCTCGATGCTGACGTTCGCGGGCCTTGTCTTCTCCGTCACCATCCTGGTGCTCCAACAGGCCAGCAACCAGTTCTCGCCGCGCATCCTCCGCACGTTCCTCCGGGACCGGAAGAGCCAGGTCGCCCTGGGCATCTTCACGGGAACCTTCGTATATGCCCTTCTGGGGCTGCGCACCGTCCGGGGCACCTCAGAGAATCTGGACATCACGAGCCACGTTCCGTCGCTCTCCGTCTGGCTCGCCGTCGTTCTCGCGCTGCTGTGCGTGGGCGCCTTCGTCTTCTACATCCACCATGTGGCTCAATCCATTCGGGCCGTGGTCATCCTCTCCCGCATCCACGACGAGACGTGCGAGACGATGGAGCGCATGTACCCAGAGGGCGTCGGCCTCGATGCCGCGGATTCGGGTGAGGAGGGTCCCCGCGGGGCGCCTTCGCTCGTCGTCCCCCACGCGGGAGGCTCCGGCGTGCTCATCACCGTGGATGAAGATCAGTTGATGACGCATGCCCGGCGCGCGGGCGTCGCGCTCGCCCTCGTTCCCATGATGGGCGACTTCGTCCCCCACGGTGGCGCGCTCTTCGAGGTCTGGGGGGACGCCAGCGCACTGGATCCCCAGTCCCTCCTGGACTCAGTCCAGTTTGGCCAAGAACGCACACTCCAGCAGGACACGGCCTTTGGCTTTCGCCAGCTCGTAGACGTGGCCGAGCGCGCACTCTCCCCCGGCATCAACGACCCCTCCACCGCCGTCCAGGCCCTCGACCAACTTCACGACCTGCTGCGGAGGCTGGCCCTCCGACACTTCCCGAGCCCCCAGCGATTGGACGTGCAGGGCACCCTGCGGCTGGTCTGCCCGCGTCCCGACTTCGACGACTACGTGAGGCTCTCCCTGGATGAGATTCGCGAATACGGCGAAGGCTCCATCCAGGTGGCTCGGCGCCTGCGCTTCCTGCTGGAAGACCTCCTGCGGGTGGCGCCAGACTTTCGCCATGGGGAGTTGAAGCGACAGCGCGCATTGCTGGACGCCAACGTCACCCGAGGCTTCGCGGATGCAAGGGTCGCGGCGGAGGCCCGGCACGAGGGCCCCCAGGGCCACGGGCCGCACTGAGCCCGGCCGCGCGGGTCATCGCAGCGCCGCCACCGCCTCGAGCGCCGAGGGCTCGCCCGCGACCAGCAGCGCATCGGAAGGGGTGAGCAGCCGGTCTGGATCCGGCACCGGGAGCATCCGGTCCTGGAGCACGTCATGCACGGCGACGACGTGCACGCGGTAACGCTGCGGCAAGGCGAGCACGCGCAGGCTCTTGCCGTACCAGGCCTCCGGCACCGGCATCTCCTGAAGGCCGAACTCCGTTCCCAACTGAACGTACTGCAGGAGCCGTCCACTGGTGATGCGACTGGCCAGGCCCAGTGCGCTCTCCCGCTCCGGGAAGATGCTCTCGGTGGCGCCCAGCGCGTTCGCGATGCGAGCGTGATCGTCCGAGCGGACCTTCACATAGATGTCCTGGATGCCCGTATCCCGCAGAGCGAGCAGCGCGAGGATGCTGGCCGAGAGGTCCTCTCCGGTGGAGACGATGGCCGCGTCCGCGCCACGAGCACCCACCTCTTCCAGCACCTGGCGCTGTGTGGCGTCACCCACCATGGCCTTCGAGACGCGAGAGCCCAGGGCGTCGACCACCGCCGGTCGTGGGTCGATGGCGATGACGTCATGCCCCTGCTCGTGCAGACGCGCGGCGATGACAGCACCGAAGTTGCCCAGCCCTACCACGATGATGCGCTTCATCCGTACTCCTCAACCAACGATGAGGTCCTCTTGCGCGGGGCGCACATGCCGCAGGTGCGTCCGGGCACGCAGGCTGAGGGCCGCGAAGAAGGACAGGGGCCCGAGCCGCCCCACGAACATCAGCCCGATGACCTGCAGCTTGCCCACCACACTCAGGGAGGGCGACACGTCCATGGTCAATCCCACCGTACAAAAGGCGCTGACCACCTCGAAGAACACGGGCAGGAAGCTGGCGCGGGCGGCCTGCACCGACTCCGCGCCATGCCCCTCCGTGAAGCTGAGCACGAAGACGGCAGCGGTCATGACCCCGAAGGCGATGAGGGCCAACGACACGGTGCGCTCGATGGTGCCCTCCGGGATGGCGCGGCCATGCAGCTCGGCATGGCGGCGCCCTCGAATGCGCGTGAAGGCGAGCGCGGCCAGCACCGCCAGCGTCGTCGTCTTCAAGCCTCCCGCGGTGGAGCCAGGGCTGCCTCCCACCACCATCAGCAGGATGGTGAAGAAGCCGCTCGCGTTACTCACCTCGGAGTAGCTCACGCTGTTGAAACCCGCCGTGCGCGCCGTGGCGGACATGAACCAGGCGTTGGCAATCCGGTCCACATACCCCAGGGGCGCCAGCGTCCCTCGCCACTCGAAGAGCGCGAAGAGCGCGGTGCCCCCCACCAGCAAGACCCCGGTGACGAGCAACGCCGCGAAGGTGTGCACGCTCATCCGCCGCGAGCGCTGGTCTCGGCTGCGCCACCAGCGAAGCGCCTCCTCGCTGGACAGGTAGCCCAGACTCCCCAGGATGATGAGGACGGAAATGACCAGGAGCGTGAGCGGCGACCGGTTGAAGCCCACCATCGAATCACTGAACGTGGAGAACCCCGCGTTGCAGAAGGCGCTGACCGAGTGGAAGACGGCGTGCCAGGCAGCCTCCTTCCAGCCGAACCGCGGCAGCCACAGCAGCCACAGCAGCAGCGCCCCCAGCGCTTCCACGCCCAGGGTGAAGCGCGCGACCCGCAGCGTCAGGGACACCACATTCTCCCGGTGCGTGTAGTCAATGGGCGCGCCGACGATGACTTCGCTGCGCAGCGACAACCTCCGGCCCAGCGCGCCGATGACCAGCGTGGTGAGGGTGATGAGCCCCAGCCCGCCCAACTGGATGAAGACGAGCAACCACAGTTGCCCCCAACGGGTGAAGGCCGTCGCCGTGTCCACGACGGAGAGGCCGGTCACGCACACCGCGCTCGTCATGGTGAAGAGCGCGTCGAGGAAGCCCAGTCGCGGGCCTGTATACAGCGCGGGGAGCCAGAGCAACCCCACCGTCCCCACCGCGATGAGGACCGCGAAGGAGAGCGCCAGCAGCATCGCCGGGGAGATGGAGAACCAGCGCAGCCAGAGCCAATGGAAGGGGGCACGAAGAAATGAGTCCACGGGGCAATGCGGACCATGCTCCAGGTCGGGAGTTTCCACCAGTTTCCCACGCGAGAACCCGGGCGGGCAGCGCGGCCCGACCTACCCGCCGCGCCGCTTCGAGGCGCGGCGCCCCCCCGAGGGCGCCGGCTCCTTCGGCAGGTGCCGCAATCCCATCCACCCGAGCGCCGCGACGTGGCTCGCGACATGATCGATGGAGAAGGAACGCCCCTCCTCCGCCCACCACTGCCCCACCTGCGTCACCATGCCCACCAGCGCGTTCGCGTAGATGGGCGCGACCTTGGGGTTGTAGCCGGCATGCACGAACTCGACCTTGAAGATGTCCGCGACCCGCAGCGCCAGGTCGTCGATGACGCGCGTCAGGCCCCGCCTGCCGGCCGCCAGCGGTGAATCGCGCGTCATCACCGCGAAGCCCGCGGGCTCCTCCTTGGCGTACGTCATGAAGGCCAGCACCGCCCGCTCGAACCGCTCGCGAGGCGTGCCCGTGGCGATGCTCTCCGACACACGCGTCACCAGGTCGTCCATCGCCTGGTCCACGATGGCCGCGTAGAGCCCCTCCTTCGCGCCGAAGTGCTCATAGACGATGGGCTTCGACACGCCCGCCTGCTGGGCCACCTCCTCGATGGACGTCGCCTCGTAACCCTTCGAGGCGAACACGCCTCGCCCTACCTCCATCAACTGGATTCGCCGGTCGGCACCCGACAGTCGCTTCTTCGTCGCCACGTTGACCTCTAACCTACCCAACAGTAACTTACTCAACCGGAACCTACCAACTGGTAACCCACCGGTGGAGTTGGAGCCCTACATGTACCCCGCATCTCGCCGAGCCGTCTTGCACGACGCAGCCGCGCACACCCTCCTCGTCACCTTCGAAACGTGGGACCTGCCTTGAGCGTCCAGGTCCCGGAGAAGCCGAAGCTGCGAGGTGTCCTGCATCAGTTCGCCGCCACGGGGGCGCTGGGCGCGGGCCTGGTGCTGGTCTCGATGGCCCCCACCCACCGGGCCGCGGCCGCCGCCGCCGTGTTCGCCGTCAGTCTGGTGGTGTTGTTCACGGTCAGCGCGACGTACCACCGCGTGAACTGGTCCTTGCGCGGGCGGACGTGGATGCGGCGCATGGACCACGCCTCCATCTTCATCCTCATCGCAGGCACCTATACGCCCGTCGCGCTGCTCGGAATCGCCGGTGCCACGGGCGACCGCCTGCTGCTCCTCATCTGGGCGGGCGCGTTCGCCGGAGTCCTCCAGTCGCTGTTCTGGATTCAGGCCCCCAAGGTCGTGACGGCGGCGCTGGCCGTCGCCGTCGGCTGGACACTGGTTCCGTACTTCGATGAAGCGCGGCAGGCCCTCACCGGGAACCAGATGACGCTCATCCTCGCGGGAGGCGTCGCCTACACGGCGGGCGCCATCGCGTATGCCCTGAAGCGGCCGAACCTCCGGCCTGGCGTCTTCGGCTACCACGAGATGTTCCACGCGCTGACACTGGTGGGCGCCGCGCTCCACTTCACCGTCGTCCTGCGGCTCGTCCGCGCAGCGACCGTGTAGGCGGACGAGCACACAGCCCCAGCGGGTCCCTTGACTAGAATCTGGTTCTAGAATCAAATTCTAGCCATGGAGCGCAAACGCCGCAGTGCGACGGGCGAGCAGAGCCGTCGTGCCATCCTGGATGCCGCGCTGGAGTGCTTCTCCCGGCTGGGCTGGGCCGCGACGACCATCGAGGACATCCGCAAGGTCAGCGGCGCCAGCGTGGGCAGCGTCTACCACCACTTCGGTGCGAAGGAAGGCATCGCGGTGGCGCTGTACATCGACTGCCTGCGCCTCCATCAGGAGTCGCTGCGAACACGCCTGGAGAAGAAGCACGACGCGGAAGACTTCGTGCGGGCGGTCGTCACGCACCACATCGCGTGGTCCCGCGAGCACCCCGAGGCCGCCCGCTACCTGCTGCGCATGCGCCGGGAAGAAGCCGTGGCCGCAGCCGGGCCGGAAATCCAATCCGCGACCGGGGACTTCGTCCGCGAGGGCTTCAGTCGGATGAAGGCCTTCGCCCAGGCGGGCGAGCTGCTGGCCCTGCCGCCTTCCGCCTACATGCCGCTGATGCTCGGGCCCGCGCAGGAGCTGCTCCGCGGATGGGCGGGTGGCCACGTCGAGCTCAAACCCGGCATCGAGAAGGTCTTCGCCGATGCCGCATGGAGGTGCCTCCGTCCGGACGCGCCTCCCGCCACTCAAACGCTGTCACACGCCAGGAGGAAGGGCCCATGAACACACTCGTCACGGAAGAGACCGAAGGGTTCGTGCGGAAGCTTGGTCTGAACCGCCCCGAGAAGCGGAACGCGATGAACATCGCGTTCATCGAGCAGCTCTCGGCCGCGTTGGCGCGAGCGGAAGCCGATGAGAGCGTGCGCGTCTGCGTCATCTTCGCCCACGGCTCCATGTTCACCGCGGGGCTCGACCTGATGGACGTGTTCCCCAGGCTCGGGGACGCGCAGACGCTGTTCAGCTCGGCGGGCATCGACCCCTGGGCAACGCACGGGCCCGCGAGGACGAAGCCGCTCATCATCGCGGTGCATGGCAAGTGCCTCACCCTGGGCATCGAGCTGATGCTCGCGGCCGACATCACGGTGGCCTCCGAGGACGCGACCTTCGAGCAGATTGAAATCGACCGCGGCATCTTCCCCTTCGGTGGCGGCACGGCCCGCTGGGTGAGAACCATGGGCTGGGGCAACGCGATGCAGTACCTGCTGACGGGTGATGCGCTCGACGCGCGCGAGGCCCACCGGCTGGGGCTCGTGCAGCGCGTCGTCGCGAGGGACGCGTTGATGGACACCGCGATGGGCCTCGCGAACCGCATCGCGTCGAAGGCGCCCCTCGCCGTCAAGGCGACGCTCGAAAGCGCGAGGACCGCCGTTCTCGAGGGTGAGCGCGCCGCGACGGCAAAGCTCCTGCCCGCGATTCAGCAGCTCGCGACGACGGAGGATGCCCAGGAGGCGATCTCCGCCTACTTCGAGAAGCGGCCCGCGACCTTCCGGGGCCGCTGACCGGGACAGGGACTCGAAACATGCCAGTGCAACCCGAGCTCCTTCGCGGAGACGCCACCGCCTTGTCCGCGTCGGATGGGTTCTCCCTCGGCGCCACCCGCTTCATGGCCACCGCGCCCCTTCGCGGGCGCATCCTTGTCGCGGGCGCGACCGGCGTGCCGCAGACCTTCTATGCGCGCTTCGCGGCGCACGCGGCCCAGCACGGCTTCGAAACGCTGACTTTCGACTACCGAGGCATTGGCCGCTCGAAGTCCGCGTCACTCGTGGGCTTCCAGGCGTCGTTTCTCGACTGGGCGAGGCTTGACCTGGCGGCCGCGGTGGAAGCCATGCCGGACGACGGCCTCCCGCTCTTCGTCATCGCGCATTCGTTCGGAGGCCATGCGCTGGGGCTCATTCCCAACCACCACCGCATCGCGGGCTGCCAGGTGTTCGCGGCGGGCGCGGGATGGCACGGCTGGATGTCTCCCTTCGAGCGTGCCCGCGTCTGGATGCTCTGGAATGTCGTGCTCCCGCCCATCGTGCGTTGGAAGGGATACCTGCCGTGGAGTCTGCTCGGCATGGGCGAAGACCTGCCGCTCGACGTGTACCGGCAGTGGCGCCGCTGGTGCCAGTTCCCCCGGTACTTCCTCGACGACCCGGCCGCGCCGGAGCTGGCGCGGCAGTGCGCGCAGGTCCGCGTCCCCATCGTCGCCGTCAACGCGCTGGACGATGCGTGGGCCCCGCCGAGCTCCCGCGACGCGTTCCTGCTGAACGCCTATCCGCGGGCCACCATCGAGCGCGTGGATGTCGACCCGCGTGAAATGGGCCCCATCGGGCACGTGGGGTACTTCCGGCCCAAGGCGCTCCCACTCTGGGACCGGGCCCTGGCGTGGTTCTCCGAGCGAGGTTCTGGAGCCGAGGCGTTTTCGCAAGGGAGCGCGCGCATTTAGACTCGGCCGGATGAAGCCACGCGAAAGCCCCGCGGCCCTTCTGATTGTCGGCGCACTCGCGGCCGCGCTCGGCTTGAGCATGACGCTCGGGATGATGAAGCCACGGCCGAATCAAGAGGCAGACGCCCCGCATGCCACCGAAGCGGGCAAGGGCAGCCCCCGTCCCTGGAACATTCCACACATCCCCCTGGCCATCCTCGCGCTCGGACTCCTCGGCACCGGCGTGGGGATGGTGTGGCACGGCTTCCGGAATCTCCGGACGAACCGAAGTCTGTTGTCGGAGGGAGTCGCTGTCGTAGGACGCGTCGTTCGCATCCAGCACAAGAAGCAGCGCCGGGACGGCGGCATCTTCATCACCTACCAGTTCGCGGACGAGCACGGCACCACGCACAAAGGCCTCCACAAGGTCTCCGCGTTCGGTGATGCCCTCCTTCACGCGGAGGTGGGCCAGGACGTCACGGTGCTCTACGACGCCCGAGAGCCCACCACGCACATGCTCGACGTGAACGACGTGCGTCCCGTGGACGCCCCACGCCGTCGCCGGCCCGAGGCGTCCTGACGCGGCCCCGGCTCAGACCTGCTCGGCGCGCAGCTTCACGGGATGGTCCTTGAGCCACGCCTGGCAGCGCTCGATGCGCGCGGCGGCGGCCGGCAGGCCCATGCTGAGCAGCAGCGCGCGGTAGGGCTCGAAGGCCTCCGGCGTCCACTCCGTGAGCGCCTTGAGGTCGGCCAGCGCCACCATCTCCTCGGCCGAGCGACCTTCTGCCTCCTTCCGCGCCGTGAGCAGCGCGGCGAGCGTCATCCGCGCGGGCTCCGCCTCGAAGGCGATGGCGGCGTCCATGTACGCCGTCTGGGCGGCTTCATCCGCCGCCGCGTCCTTCGCCTTCTCCCGCAGCCGGTCCAACAGCCCCGCGAGGAAGTCGTCGTCGAGCGCGCCCTTCACCGCCCGCATCAGCGCCGTCACCGCGTCGCGGCGCACCGAGGGCTCCGTGCCCGCGGGCAGGTTCTTCAGCGCCTGCATATGCTCCCAGAGCGCGCAGGTGAGCCACAGCTCCTCCTCGGGCGAGAAGACGGCCGGGGACGTCGAGGCCCGCAGCCACGCCTCCACGCGGGCGGCCCGCTCCTTGGCTTCACGGGCGATGCGCTCGGCCAGCGCGGGGTCTTCCTGAACGTACTTGAGCAGCGCGGCCACGTCGCCGCCCCGGGCCTGCTGGAGGGCCTCCTTCGCCTCGTCGGAGAGGGACTCTTCCTCCAGCCCCTTCACGAGCGTCTCGTACTTCTGGGACAGCTCCTTGTGCCGGGCACTCCATTCACGGAATTGCACGTCGAAGACCACGTCCAGCACGGGGATGTCCTCCGGCCGGGCCTTGCCCATCCGCTTCGAGGCGGAGGCCAGCAGCGCGCCCACGCCAATGGCCCTCCGGTCCTCGGCGGACAGTCCTGGCGTGGACATCTTCGCCATCAGCGCGGCGCCCAGCGACGCCAGGAAGGCCGGCGTCCCCAACTCGCGCACCGTCCCCACCAGCAGCTCCCGCCGGGCCGTGGACGCGTCCTGGTCCGCGTTCTCCGACAGCCGGGCCAGCTCCTTGCCCACGTGCTCGGAGAAGGCCTTCACGTCGAAGCGCAGGCCGGGCACGGGGCCCCAGTCCGTCAGCAGGTCCGCCAGCCGCTCCAGGGCGCCGGACAGCTTGGACACATCGGGGTCACCCAGCACTTCCATGGCCGCCTCGAGGTCGGCCCGCAGGGGCGCGGCCGGGGCGGCGGGAGGCGCGGCGCGAGCCCGGTCTTCGGTGGCATGGCAGACCTTGTACTTCTTGCCACTGCCACAGGGACACGGGTCGTTACGGCCGGGCTTCTTCGAGCTCAAGGGCTACCTCGGGGGGCGCGCCGGACAGGGAGCGTCCGCGACGGCGCTAGGAGTAGGCATCCCCTTGGGCGCGAATCAAGCAGCGCCTGCACGGAAGGCGGAACAAGCCGCACCGCCCCCGGCCGACGAGCGCCACGAGGCGCCCGTGCAGCCCCAGCCCTACTCCTGCGCGTCCCGTCAGGGCACCCCGGGAATGACCACGTTCAATGACGCCTGCGAGACCCTTCCCGTGAGGCGCACGTACCACGTGCCAGGGACGGGACGGTTGACCCGACAGACCCGGCTGCCGAGGGTTCCGGAGACGCGGCAGTCATTCACGGTATCCGTCGGCATCTGGCCCGCGCGAGCCGAGATAAACCCCGTCGTGAATCCCTGACTGAGGAAGACCTCGAGGGCGGGAGCCCCTGGCGGAACGTTGAAACTGAAAACGGGGCCAGGTCCCACGGCATTGTTGATGCCCGCCTGGAAGAACAGGGTCTTGCCCGCCACCGAATCGATCCACTCCTCGTAGGAGGAGACACGGGTGTAGACGCCTGGATAGAGCGGATCGCCACAGCCATGGTCCAAGCTGATAATCCCCGCCAGGACACGCGTCCCGTCCTTGAGGACCGTGAGCGGTCCCCCAGCGTCATTCTGGCACGGGCCCCCACCCGGAACCGCCGCAACGATTTGCGCAGCCGTGGGGCCCATGCCGGGAGGATAGTAAGCCTGCCCCGCGCTGTTGTTGACGACACTGACGTCCAAGGTTCGCAGCCCCGTGGAGGGGGAGCCCTGACTCGGGTAGGCGAGGTACCCATAGCCCGAGATCCGCGCGGTATCGCCGATGTTCGGGAGTCCCGCGAGCCCATCTGCGGCCGAGAGGCGGCTGATGGCCTTTGCGTGTGGACCCCCCAAATCCAGCGGAGCATCCAGGCGGAGCAGCGTGAGGTCGTTCGCCCGGGGGTCATGGACGAAAGCGGGATGGTCGAAAACGTGGGCGACTCCCCGGTGCTGGCCTTCGGTGCCCAGGCGCCAGGGAGAGCCTGCGACCACGGAGACGGGGTCATTGGCATACCCGTAAAAACAATACCCGGCCGTCAGGATCCAGTTCTCGTTGAGGATCACGCCACCACAAAATGTGGCTCCGTTGAGTCGAAGAGAGACTTGCCACGGATTGTCCGCCATGGAGGACGTCAGCGTCCCGCCTACGATGGACTGCTCGCTGGCCGCGACAGGCCCTTCCGAGCGCTCCGTCTCCACGACGTCAGGTCCACATCCGATAGACAGGAACAACGTACTGGCGAGAGACCAATGGACCTTCGCTGCGCTTGAAATCATTTCCAGACTCACTTTGGAGAGGGATGGGCCAAGCCGCTTCTATTCGCAGATAAGCGATTGCGCGGATTGCAATGTCAACCCATCGCTTCCCCATGGCGGACATACGGCTCCGCACCCGTGGAACTGCATTGACGAAGCCGTGCGAATCAATCCACGCCGGCTTCGAAAGCGGCGCGCTCCGAATCCGTGAGCGCCAGCGGTTGGGCATGGCCACTCGCCTGTGCCTCGATGCCCGCCTCCAAAACAGCCTGGACGGCCACGGCCTGGATGGGCGTCACGGGATTGCGTGCGCCTCCCAGCAGGGCATCCCGGATGCCGGCGTAGTACTGCCGATAGTCACCCGCCGATGCGACGGTGGGCGCGCCGTCCTGTGCAGGTGACGAGGCCCCGTGCCAGGCCAGGCCTTCCGGTGGACCGCCCATCACCAGGCGAGGAACCTGCTGATCGCGCCCCACGGTGAGCCACGAGCCTCGTGAGCCATGCACGGCGAAGCGAGGCGTCATCGCCGCGATGAGCATGGAGGCCTGGAGCACCACCCGCCGCCGGGGATAAGCGAGCGTGTACTGGAACCAGTCATCCACGAAGGCGCCTTCTCGCAGCGCCGCGCGGGTGCCGGACACCGCCTCCGGCAACCCGAACAGGTGCAGCGCCTGGTCGACCAGATGCGGCCCCAGGTCGAACCACACGCCCGCGCCTGGAACCACCTGCTCCCGCCACTGCGCGCGGACCTCGGGGCGAAACCGGTCGAAGCGCGACTCGACATGCGCGACGTGGCCCAGCGTCCCTTCCGCCAGCAACGCCTTCAGCGCCTGGAAGTCGGTGTCCCAACGCCGGTTGTGGAACACGGAGAGGAGCAGGCCCCGCGACTCCGCCAGGGCGCGCAACGCGCGGGCTTCTGCCAGGGTGATGGTGAAGGGCTTGTCGACGACGACGTGCTTTCCCGCCTTGAGGGCGGCCTCCGCCAGCGGCGCGTGCAGGTCATTCGCCGTGGCGATGACGACCAGGTCCACGTCGGGGTGCGTCGCCCCGGCCTCATGCGAGTCACAGCGGGTGACGTGCGGCAGCGTCGAGCGCACGGCCTCTTCCTGCCGTGAGGCCACGACCTGGAGCACCAGTCCCTCCACACCTTGAATCAGCGGCGAGTGGATGTGCCTGCCTGCGATGCCGTAGCCCAGCAAGGCCACTCGGAGGGGTGCGCGTCCAGGGGAGGAATAGGCCATGAGGCACCCTACCCTCTGCCCAGGAAAGGGCAACGCCGCCCGGCACACCTCCCAAGACGGCATGACGCGAGGGCAGCAACGAAGAGGGGAAGCTGCCTCATGACGCTCTGCACCACCCCATCTGAGAACGCGTCATCAGGAGCGAGCTTCACTCCATATCGAACCCCACACGCACGAATGGAGTGGCATCAACAGGCCTGTCATCCCGAGCGAAAATCACAAGCAAACACCCCAACAATTCAAGCATCAGAACGAGAGCCGCCCGCCTCGTTCCTTCCAATCCTGAACCTTACCACACCGCGGAAGCTTGCAACTCAAAGCACAAATCCATTGAAGTAGAGAGGAAACCTACCAGCACAAGCCACACATCAACGACTCCCGCCGGACATGGGGTACACATGCGGAGCTACCTAACAAGAGCGAACGACATGCTGACAGGGCTTGCCCGCACGTACAGCGCAAGAACCGCCCCACAGGCTCAGCCCACTATCAACCGTGGCTCGAATCAGGCCGTTACGGGACGCCCCTCTCAAACTCAGGGCACTCAGGCCAGCCAGACACAGACTCCACCTCAGCGTGCGGCGCCCCTGTTCACGAGGGACACGTTCACTCCCGCTGAATCACCAAGTACTGGTAGCACCCCACGAATTTGGAGGGACCCGGTCTCTCCGAGCAGGACCTACAATAGCCAAGACGGAGTGCCGCTCTTCAATCAGGGCGATCCGGCGTGGGGTACGCGTCGGCTGGGAGGGACAGGGCCCGCCGAACGAGGCTCCGATATCCCAAGCATCGGAACCCATGGCTGCGCTATCACTTCAGTGGCCATGGCCCTCAGCCAGTTGAGTGGCCGGACCATCACTCCTCAGCAGATGGATGAGTACCTCGATAACAACAAGGGATACAGTGGCAACAGTGTGTTCTTTCCCAAGACGACTGGCATCTTGGGAGGCTCTCCAGAAATTACCGCTAACAGGCTCGACAACCTCACCATTGCTCAGATCGACCGAGAGCTAGATGAGAAGCGGCCTGTAGCGATTGGCGTGCGCTACGGTGGCACCCAAGGGAGATCTCTAAGTGGCACTCCGGACCATTGGATCACCCTCACCGGAAAGAACGAGGACGGTACGTACAGAGCAAACGACCCGAACGGAGGCGTCCCGATTACGCTGCGGCGCGAGGGTACCAATGGACTGATGATGGCCCCAAGGGAGGGCAGACACCGCAACAGGTCGTACCACTTCCGCAACCACGGGGTGACGTTCACTCCTCCGCCAGTCGCCCCCGCCCGAGGTAGTGACCAGGACGGCTTCGTCGATCGAGCCGTCAGCAGACAGGCCAGGCCCACCATTCGCGCCCAGCCCCCCCAAACGCCGTAGCGCCTATCGGGCACCGCCGCCGCGAACAGCGACGAGACCTTCAGCCAGCGTCGCCCCTTTTGAGCCTTGGTCCGGAGGAACAGCAGAACCCCCTCCGCGTGAACGCTCATCCCAAAGGGCAACGCCGCCCGTCGAGGAGGACGGGCGGCGTCGCGTTGGGGAGCGGGCTTCCGGGGAGGCCCCGCCATCGAGGCATCCACCGCTCCCTTTTCTTCAAACCCAGCTCAGGTGTGGTGGTGCAGGCTCTCCACGAGGTACGGGTCCCCCACCGGTACCATTGGCGTGGAGCGCACAGTCCGCGTCACCGCCAGCGTGAAGAGCGCCGCCATTCCCACGAAGCCGGCCAGCTCGAACACACCCAGGGCCACACCGTCGGGCTGACCACCCGGCACCACCATCAGGTACAGGTCCAACCAGCGACCCACCAGGAGGATGGCCGCCACGCGCAGCAGGTGCGACGGATTGCGCTTCGCGGGCCGAGGCAACAGCAACACGAAGGGCAGCGCCCAGTTGAGGACGACGTTCGCATAGAAGGCCACCGCCCACGTCCCGTGCGTCCGGGTGATGAAGTAGACGGTCTCCTCCGGAATGTTCGCGTACCAGATGAGCAGGTATTGCGAGAACCACAGGTAGGCCCACAACGTGGCGAAGGCAAACATCAGCTTGCCCAAATCGTGTAGATGGCTGGTGTTGAGTTGAGGCAGCGCCCCCGCGCGGTGGAGCAGAATCGCCGCGACCGTCATCGCACACACCGTGGAGCTGAGCAGGCCCGCGAAGTTGTAGAGCGCGTAGATGGTGCTGAACCAGTGCGGCTCCAGGGTCATCAGCCAATCGAACGCGGCCAGGCAGAAGGTCAGCGCGAAGACCACCAGGAACAGCGCCGACACCCTCACGTTGCGCCCCGCCAGCTCCGGCGAGCGCTCCGCGTCCTGCCGCAACGAGATGCGCCGCAACATCCACGTGAAGCCCGTCCACAGCGCCAGCATCACCACCATGCGCACCGCGAAGAACGGCACGTTGAGGAACGCGGCCTTCTCGTGCAGCAGGTGGTCCGTCTCCATGACGCCGGGCTTCGCCCACGGATACAGCGAGGCCACGAAGGGCAACAGCGCCAGGATGGACACCGCGCCCCAGGGCACATAGGCCGCGAAGGCCTCGGGGACGCGCTTGAACACGGTGAACCAGCCCGCGTTCGCCACGTACATCAGCGCCAAGAACACCGCGCCGCCCAGGCCCAGGCAGAGGAAGTAGAAGCCGCTGGTGAGCAGGCTCGCCAGGGCGCGCTCGCGGGCGATGGCCAGCCCCGCCACCAGGATGCCCAGGCCCACGCCGGCCAGCACCTGCGCCGCGCGGTGCACGGCGGGAGGGACCTCGAAGCCGCTCGTCAACGCGGCGGGTTCGTCATGCGTCTCAGCGCTCATGGCACGTCCTTCCGCGCCGTCCGCGCGGGGTCCTGCAAGGTCCGGACGTAGTGGACAATCTTCCACCGGTCCTCCGGCGCCACCTGCGAGCCATGGGGCGGCATCAGCCCCTGCCCGTGGGTGATGATGTGGAACACCTGCCCGTCCGGGAGCTGCTTCGCGCGCTCCGCCAACAACGAGGGCGGCATCGGGAAGCGCGCCGTGACGAGCCCGTCGCCCAACCCTTCCGGGCCGTGACACGGACCGCAGTACCGCGAGAAGGTCACCTTCCCCCGGGCCAGGACCTCCGGCGACGCGGGATAGGGATTCTGGAGCTCCCGCCCTGCCCTCGCAGCCTCCTCCGGCCCCGCTGCAAGGTGCAGCGGCTGGTGCCCTCGCGGAACCGTGCCCTTCACCGGCGCCAGCAGCGTCTTGCCGTCCACGGTGACGGGGTTCGCCGCGAAGGTGTCGTACGGCACGGAGGACACCATGTCCGGTGCGTACTCGAAGTTGGGCCGCGTCTCGTCCTGCTCGCAGCCCACGACGGTCAGACTCAGAACCACCACGCCCAGGTGCAGCCCTCTCACGACGCCACCTCCTCCAGCAGGTCCGTCGCCACCGCGCCGTGGCGGCGCATCAGGTCCTCGGCCGCGTCCAGCTCGGACGGGGCTTCGCGCGGGGCCACCGCGATGGCGAACCGGTCATCCGTGACACGCGGCAGCACCGAGCGCCGGCTCCCCGGGAAGAGCTTCGCGCGCAGCAGGAAGGCCGCGACCGTGGATAGCGCTGCGAACAACACCGTCAGCTCGAAGGACACCGGGATGAACGCGGGGAGCGAATTGAAGGGCTTGCCGCCCACGTTGAGGGGCCAGCTCACCACGCTGGTGTAGAGCTGGAGCGACAGCGCCAGCGTGCACCCCAGCAGCCCACCGCCGAAGCACACCCACGTGAGGCGGCTGGGCTCGAGGCCCATGGCGTCATCCAGGCCGTGCACCGCGTACGGCGTGTACACGTCGTGGAGCACGAAGCCCGCCTCGCGCACCGCCCGGGTGGCGTCCAGCACCTGCGCCTCACTGTCGAAGTAGCCGATGAGAACCGGGGCACTCATACAGGTGCGTCCTTTCGGGTGACGATGGCCAGCGGCACCGCCGCGACGGGCCGGTGGGCCACGGGGTGCGGCTCCTCGGCGACCGGCTTCGCGGGCGAGTGCGGTGGCGCGGCATGACCGTCGCGAGCGAAGCCCAGCACGCTCTTCACCTCGCCGATGGAGATGATGGGCAGCACGCGGACGAAGAGCAGGAACAGCGTGAAGAAGAGGCCGAACGTCCCGATGAAGGTGCCCACCTCCACCATCGTCGGCGTGTACATGGCCCAGCTCGACGGCAGGAAGTCGCGGTGGAGGCTCGTGACGATGATGACAAAGCGCTCGAACCACATGCCCACGTTGATGACCAACGACAGGACGAAGATGGCCGCGGGCGAGGTGCGAATCTTCTTGAACCAGAAGAGGTGCGGCGACACCACGTTGCACGTCACCATGATCCAATACGCCCAGGCGTAGGGCCCGAAGGCGCGGTTCATGAAGGCGAAGCGCTCGTAGGGGTTGCCCGAGTACCAGGCGATGAAGAACTCCGTCGCGTACGCCAGCGACACCAGCCCACCCGTGACGATGATGATTTTCGTCATGTTCTCCAGGTGGCGCAGGGTGATGAGGTGCTCGTAGCCCAGCACCACGCGGGTGATGATCATCAGCGTCAGCACCATGGCGAAGCCGCTGAACACCGCGCCCGCGACGAAGTACGGCGGGAAGATGGTGGTGTGCCAGCCGGGGATGACCGACGTGGCGAAGTCCATGGAGACGATGGTGTGCACGCTGAGCACCAGCGGCGTGGCCAGCCCCGCGAGCAGCAGGTACACCGTCTCGTAGCGGCTCCACGTCCGGTGCGAGCCCGTCCACCCCAGCGACATCACCTTGAAGACGGCCTTGCGAATCCCCGCCTTCGCCCTGTCGCGCACGGTGGCCAGGTCCGGAATCAGGCCCACGTACCAGAACACCGCCGACACGGTGAAATACGTGGAGATGGCGAACACGTCCCACAAGAGCGGCGAGCGGAAGTTCACCCACAGGCTGCCGCGGTCGTTCGGATACGGCAGCACCCAGAAGGCCAGCCAGGGCCGCCCCATGTGGATGACGGGGAAGAGCGCCGCGCACATCACGGCGAACAGCGTCATCGCCTCCGCCGCGCGGTTGATGCTGGTGCGCCACTTCTGACGGAAGAGGAAGAGGATGGCGGAGATGAGCGTGCCGGCGTGGCCAATGCCCACCCAGAACACGAAGTTGGTGATGTCGAAGGCCCAGCCAATCGTCTTGTTGAGGCCCCACACGCCGATGCCCGTCGCCACCTGGTAGCCGACGATGCCGGCGCCCGTGCCAAGCACGGCCACCGCGATGCCGAAGGCCACCCACCACTTCCACGTGGGAGGCCGCTCCATGGGGGCGCAGATTTCCTCGGTGAGCTGGCCCAGGGTGCGCGGCTCGGTGACGAGCGGCACGCGCAGCGAGGACAGATGTTGATGGCTCATGTGCCGCTTCCCGATCCGGTGTTCCGAATCTTCGTGAGGTAGGTGATGGACGACCCGATGTTCAGCTCCTCGAGCAACCGGAACGCCCGTCCGTCCTTCGCGAGCCGCGCCACCTGACTGTCAGGGTCATTCACGTCACCGAAGTGGATGGCCTTCGCGGGGCAGCTCTGCTGACACGCCGTCTGGATTTCACCGTCGCGCAGCGGGCGGCCCTCGCGGTTCGCCACGGCCTTGGTCTCCTGGATGCGCTGCACGCACAGCGAGCACTTCTCCATGACGCCCCGGCTGCGCACCACCACGTCCGGGTTGAGGACCATCCGCTCCAGCGGCTCGTCGTGCGGGTAGTCGAACCAGTTGAAGCGGCGGACCTTGGTGGGGCAGTTGTTCGCGCAGTACCGCGTCCCCACGCAGCGGTTGTAGACCTGCTGGTTGAGCCCCTCGCTGGAGTGCACCGTGGCCAGCACCGGGCACACCGTCTCGCACGGCGCGTTCTCGCAGTGCTGGCACATCATCGGCTGGTGGACGACCTGGGGATTGGCCTCGTCGCCCTGGTAGTACCGGTCGATGCGCATCCAGTGCATCTCGCGCCGACGCAGCACCTCGTCGCGGCCCACGCTGGGGATGTTGTTCTCCGCCTGGCACGACACGACGCAGGCCGAGCACCCCGTGCACGCGCTCAGGTCCACCGCCATCGCCCAGCGGTGACCGTTGTACTCATGGCCGGACCACATGGAGAGCGAGTGCCCTCCCCCACCGTGGCCCGCCTGCACCTCGTTGCCCGCGCGCGGGTTGGCCAGGAACGCGGCCAGCTCCGCCTCTCGCACGTGCGGGCGTCCCTCCAGCCGGTGATGCGTCTGCGTGAGCGCCAGCGGCTGCTGCTCACCCGTGGCCGCCACCGTGACGCCTGGCACCGCGTGGCGCGCGCGCCCTTCTCTCACCGCCGTCAGCGGGTACACGTTGACGCCAATGCTGTTCGCCACGCGGCCCGCGTGCGTGCGGCCATAGCCCACCGGCACCGCGATGACGGAGGGATGCGTCCCCGCTTGAACCAGCACGGGCACCGACACCGTCTTGCCGCCCGCCACCACCTTCACCACGTCGCCGTCCTTCAGCCCCAGCGCCTTCGCGCGGGCCGGAGCGATGCACGCGGGGTTGCCCCACGTCGCCTTGGTGATGGGGTCCGCCACCTCCTGGAGCCAGCCGTTGTTGGCCGGAGCGCCGTCGCGCACCGCCACCGTGGGGTACAACACCAGCTCCCACTCCCCGGGAGGCCGGGCCACGCCCTTCCACGCCTTCGCGAGCCCCTCCTCCTGGAAGGCAGGCGCCTCTGTCCTTGCGACAGGCAGCGACACAACGCCCCGGCGGAGGGCGTCGTCCCAGAAGGCGCTGAAGGCCACCACGCCCGCGAGGGTGAAGACCTCCGCCTCCCAGCGCGCGCGCAGGAAGTCGTAGTGCGGCTGGGGCGCCCCCGCCCACTGGAGCAGGGATTCCACCGCGCCGCGCGTCTCGTGCAGCGGTGCCACCGCGGGCTGGCGCAGGGATACGACACCTCGGCGCACTTCGGCGTCACCCCAGGACTCGAGCGCCGTGGGCTCCGGCGCGTGGAGGCCCACGTGGACGGCCGTCTCGTCGCGCCGGTCGCTGGTGGACAGGGTGAGCGGCACCTTCGTCAGCAGCGCGGCGAGCTCCTCCCCCCGAGGGTCCGTGTAGACGGGATTGGCGCCAAGAAAGAGCACCACCCCCACCGAGCCCGCGCGCAACTCCGTCAACAGCGCATCCAACGACAGCGCGTCCGCGTCCAGCACCGTGCCGTCCGACAGCGACACCGTGCGCCCCTCGTTGCCCAGCAGCGCGTTGGCGGTGTTCACCAGCACCTGCGTGGCCACGTCATCCCCGCCCGCCACCACCAGGGCGCCCTGCCGCTGCGCCCAGAGCGCCTCCGCCAGTTCCTCCTTCGCGGCCTCGTCCAGCGTGAGCGGCGGAACCGAAGGCAGGCCGGGTAGCTCGCGCCCCGCCTTCACCGCCAATCGGCGCACCAGGTCCGCCAACACGAGCGGCAGCTCGGACGGCGCCACCACGAAGCGGCGGTCCGCTGCGGCGCCCGTGAGCGTCATCATCGGCTCGACCTGGTAGTGCCGCGCCATCTTCCGCTGGCCGGCCGCGTCGCGGGCCTCCGTGTACTGGCGGGTGAAGGCCACGGGCGACACCCACGTGCCCAGGAAGTCCGCGCCGAAGCTGGCGATGACAGTGGCCTTGTCGAAGCGGTAGTCCGGGACGGCGTGAATGCCGTGCGTGATTCGGTGGGCCTCCGCGATGGAGGACAGCTCACCCAGCGGTTCATCGCGCACGGTGCGCGCGGTGGGATACGCGGCGAGGAAGCGCTTCACGGCCGATTCCGCGGTAGGCCCCAGATGCCACGGGAGCACCACGCGGATGCCCTGCCCCGCCTCGCTCGCTTTGCTCAGTGCCTGCGTGACGTCCGCGTCCAGCTCCGTCCAGGACACGCGCTTCGCGTCCCGCGTGGGGAAGCGGGCGCGGCTCGCGTCGTAGAGCGACAGCACGGAGGCCTGCCCCACCGAGCACACGCCGCCTCTCGACACGGGGTGTTCGTCGTTGCCCTCCACCTTGATGGGGCGGCCGTCGCGCGTCTTGAGCAACAGGCCACAGCGCGCGCTGCACCCGTTGCACGTGGACGCGTACCAGAGCGCCAGCCCGGGGGTGACTTCGTCGGGCCTCGCCACGTAGGGGATGATTTTCTGAACCGGGGCGCGCTGGCAGGCAACCATGGCCGCCGCGGCGCTCAGGCCCATCAGCTTGAAGAAGTCGCGGCGGCTGTTCGCATCCGGCGGCGTGGCGGCGACGCCCACGGGCAGCGGCTCCGCGAATTCGTCCTGCGCCTGGGTGAGGAAGCCCGGGTCGCTCGCGCGCTCGGCCAGGCTCTGCCAGTACTTGGGAAGTGGGTCGGACATGGGTGGGACTCCTCAGCGGTGGCAGCTCGAGCAGTCCGTGGGGGGCTGCAGGACTCGGGGGGCCTTCAACGGCTCCGGGGCGGGCACGCCGGATGACACGGCCAGCAGCTCGCCCGACCGGGGCGCGGAGGGCGACGGGGCCGACACCTGCTTCGCCGCCGTCTCGCGGTGGCAGTCCAGGCACCAACCCATCGTCATGGGCTCCTTCTGCTCCACGCGCACCATCTCCTGCACGGGCCCGTGGCAGCTCTGGCACTCCAGGCCCGCGCCCACGTGGCTGGCGTGGTTGAAGTACGCATGGTCCGGCAGGCGGTGGATGCGCACCCACGCGAGCGGCGTGTTCTCCGCCACCGCGGCGGCCACCTTCTTGATTTCAGGTGAGTCTGTCTTCACTTGCGTGTGGCAGTTCATGCACACGGTGGTGGAGGGCACGCCGGCGTGGCGGCTCTTCTCCGCGCCGACGTGGCAGTACTGGCAATCCAGGCCGTACTGACCGGCGTGGACGGCGTGCGAGAAAGCCACGGGCTGCTCGGGCATGTAGCCCTGCTGGCTGTTCACGGGACCGCTGCACCCCGCGAGGGAGAGCGCGGCCAGGGAGCCCATCCAACCAGCGGCGAGGGCACGGCACGGGATGCGAGTCGAGGCGTCTTTCATGACGGGTGCGCCGCCGCTTCAGCCGGCGGTCTCCTCCCGGGGCGTGACGAGCAAGGGCGCGGCGATGGGCTGCGCGCGGATGAAGGGAGCCAGCGCCAGCAGCACCATTCCGAACAAGGTGTGCAGTTGGACGATGAAGGGCGCCTGCGCCAGCAGCGTCGCGTCCGGCTGGAAGGCGAACACCGACCGCAGGTACGGCACCACCACGTGGACGTACCAGGCCGAGCCCCAGCGCAGCGACACGGCCAGGAAGACACCGGAGAGGGCTTGCAGGAGGAGCAGCCCCAACAGCCCGGCGGCCCCCCACTGCCCTTCCCGCGCCCGGCGCAGCGTCAGGCCCGCGAGCCCCCACGTGAGCAACAGTCCACCGATGAGGCTCACCGCCTCCAGGGTGAAGAGCCGTCCTGGCGACGCGTTGAAGGCCTGCATCACCCGGGGCGCCAACAGCCCCAACGCGTGGTTCAGGGCCACGATGGCGGCCCCACCGACGACGGCCCGTCCCGAGGACGTCCAGGGCGCGACCGGGGCGGGACTGGACGCGGGCGCGCGCGACAGCCACCGCCGCGCCACACCCGCCACGGCCACGCCGGCCGCCACGTAGGGGACGACGGTGAAGAAGGTATCGCTCACGACAGACCTCGCTTCGACGCCGCGCCGAAGGCAACGCCCATGAACCCGAGCACCGCCAGCGCACCGACGAGCCCCAGGTAGAAGAAGTCCCGGTCCGCGCGAGGCTTGCTGCCGTCACGCGACGCGTCCGCGAGGAAGGCCTTGAGGGCGTACTGCTCCTCCTCCTCCAGCGGCGCCTTCGCGTACAGCGCGCCCATCATCGGCGTGTCCAGCTTCGCCAGCGCGGGCCGCACGCCCCGCTCGCCCAGGCGGGCGAAGGTGAAGGTGAGGTTGGGCCCCAGCGTGCCACCGCCGGCCACCCCCACCCCTCGTACGTCATGACAGCCGAAGCAGGCGGGGCCGCCCTTGGCCAGGGCCTCCGTGCCCTCGAACAGACGACGGCCCCGGGCAATCTCCTCGGGCGTCGCGTCCGTCCCCATCTTCGC
The DNA here is from genome assembly GCF_000280925.3 of Myxococcus hansupus. Taxonomy (NCBI): domain Bacteria; kingdom Pseudomonadati; phylum Myxococcota; class Myxococcia; order Myxococcales; family Myxococcaceae; genus Pseudomyxococcus; species Pseudomyxococcus hansupus. Next base: position 1,608,396 of record NZ_CP012109.1, on the reverse strand, counting down.
CGCGGGCGACGGCTTGCAACCGCCCAGCCCCTTCTGCGTGCAGTCGCGGAAGAAGGCGTAGAGGGCGGCGCGCTCCTCCGGCGAGAGCTGCTGGTCCGGCATGCGGATGCCGTTGAACCGCGCCAGCAGCTCGGTGGCCACCGCGTCACCTGAGTCGATGACCTCGCCCGGGCTGGTGATGAAGCGCGTCACCCACGCTTCGTCGCGCCGCTCCATCACCCCGTGCAGGTCCGGGCCCACGCGGTCGCCCTCGCCCACCGTGTGGCAGGTGGCGCAGCGCTGCGTGAAGAGCGTGGCGCCTCGAGCCGCGCCCTGCGCCGCCGCCTCGGGCGCCGTCAGCGCCGCCAGCAGCGGGATGATGGGGACGAACCGCCGAGCACCTCGCGGTCGTCCCTCCTGGGCGTGTGTCCGCATCGCCGCGTGCCCCTCCTCGAAGGGAGGCCGGGCTCACTGCCCGGCACGCTCGACACGAATTGCAATGCGAAGGCCAGAATGACGAACGGCCAACACCCAGGCAGACATGCGTGGGCGTTGGCCGTAAGAGCGCAGCATTTGCGCCGCGCGGGGTGAATCAGCGCAGCATTTACCCGGCGAAACTCACATCGCCGTCGAGGTGAAGACGCCCCGGCCAATGGCCATGATGCCGCCGATGATGAAGACAATGGACACCAGCACGCCCACCAGCGGCAGCACGAAGGCCGGCTGCGGCTTGCGGCGGTTGATGGACAGCGTGGCCTGCGCGACGCCCGCGGCGAGCACCATCATCACGATGTGACCGATGAGCGCCGGGTAGTAGAAGCGCGTCACCAGCACGCCCACGCCCAGGAGCACCTGGAGCTGGAGCAGGCCCGAGTACGCGGAGCCCAGGATGCGCCCCAGCTTGTCGAAGGGCTTCTTGGTGGCGAGCCCGAAAGCGAAGTACGCGAGGGCCAGGATGCCGGCCAGCAGCACCAGATAGCGGAGCCCGGAGTGGGCGTGGAAGAGCATTCGGTCCATGGGCTCCGCTGCTTAGCAACGCTCGGGGCGTCGCGCACGTATCAAGACGGGTCGGCCTTCGGCGTCTTCGCCGTGCTGGGCGGAAGCTCCGGCGCGGAGATGAACTCGGCCGGGGGCAGCTCGCCCGTGAGGCTCTTGAGGAAGGCGACCAGGTCGTCCACCTCGGGGTCCGTCAGCGTGCGCGCGAGCTGGTGCTTCGCCATCAGTCGCACCATCTGCGGCAGCTCCACCACGCTGCCGTCATGCAGGTAGGGGCCCGTCTTCTCCACGTTGAGCAGCGTGGGCACGCGGAACTTGCCCCGGTCATCCTCGCTCTGCGTGGCGTCGAAGCGGCCCGCGTCCTTCAGCCCCGGGTAGTCCTCGATGAGGCCCAGCTTCTGGAAGGACGTCCCGCCCACGGCCGGACCGTTGTGGCAGGTGGTGCAGCCGGTGGTGGCGAAGAGCTGGAGGCCGCGCTGCTCCTGCTCGGTGAGCGCGTCGTGCTTGCCGCCCACGAAGGCGTCGAAGCGCGACTTCGTGACGAGCTTGCGCTCGAAGGCGGCGATGGCGCGCGCGGCGTTGACCATCGTCACCGCCTTCTTGTCGCCCGGGAAGGCCTCGCGGAAGCGCTTCGAGTACTCCGGGATGGAGGTCAGCGTGGCCAGCACGCGCTTCTCGTCCGGCATGGCCATCTCCACCGGATTGAGGATGGGCCCCGTGGCCTGCGCCTCCAGGGTGTCCGCGCGCCCGTCCCAGAACTGCGCGATGTGCCCCGCCGCGTTGTAGACGGTGGGCGAGTTGCGAGTGCCCTTCAGCCCCTTGTGCCCGTCCGACAGCGCCTTGTTGTCCACACCGAAGGTCGTCAGGCCGTGGCAGGAGTTGCAGGACACGTCGTGGTTCTTCGACAGGCGCGGCTCGAAGTAGAGCATGCGGCCCAGCGCCACCTGGGCGTCGGTGTCCTCCGGCGGAGGCGGCGCGTCCTTGCGCGGGGGCAGCGGCTTGAAGAAGTGCGCGAGCTGCTCCGGTGACATCGGCTTGGGCGCGGGCAGCTTCTCCGGCTCCGGGGCGGCCACGGGCGCGGCGGGCGGCGGCGTCCGCTCACACCCCACGAGCGAACCCGCGCCCAGGGCGGACAGCGACAGCAGCGAGACCCACCGATTCCGGAACATGAGGCCCTCCATGGCCGCTCCCATAGCGCGGCGCAAGCTAGCAGCAAGAGGGCCGGGAGAAATGCCGCGACGTGACATCCCCGCACGCCCGCTTTCCGAACCTATCAGCCACCGGGGTGCATCCCCCCTCGGAGAGCACCCGGACAGCCGACGGCGCCTGCGGGATTCCCGACAGCGCGCTACCTCCACGTCTCAGGCGATTGCCGTGCGCCAGCCAACAGGACGGCGGGCGCGCGGACAGCGGCCACCGGGGCATCATCGGGCAGGAGGACCGCCCCGGCGGCGCGCGGTGACGACAACTCCCAGGAGGATGGATGCAGGACGACAGCGTCGGTGGACCGGTGGAGGACGTGGAGGTGCTCGTCTGCCGGAAGTGCCTCGTGAAGGGCGGCGCCCGCTCCGGTGGGATGGACCTGCCGAGATGGCTCCAGGGCACCCTCACCGACCGCGGCCTGGGCGAACACGTCCGCGTGATGCCCTCCGGCTGCATGAACCAGTGCCCGCGCGGCAAGGTCACCGTGCTCGTCACCAGCGCCACCGGCCGGGGTGGCGCCCTGGTGACGGTGGACCCGCGGCTGCAACGCGAGGAGCTGGTACAGCTCGTCGAACGCCAGGCGCGAGGCGAGAGCGCCCCGGACCTCCCCCCCTCCGAGCCCGTGGACGACGCGCACCGGGAGACGACGGAACCCTGAGCCGCGCCGCGCCACCTCCGGCGATGAGGAACCACGGAAGAAGAGCCGGTCCACCGCGTATGACACCGCGAGCCCGGACGCCGTCCCAATCGCGTCCCACGCCAGGTCCTTCGTGGAGAACGTCGTGCCGCGGCCCAGGTCGTACAGCTCCTTGCCCACGCCCACGCCCATCGCGAGCCCGGCGCCCGTGAGCCAGCGCGCATAGGGCTCATCGAAGAGCAGCGCGCCCCCGCCGTAACCCGCGCCCGCGAGGACGAAACACGCGGCGAAGTGCTTGGGCTTGTCGGGCCCGAACCACTCATCTCCGGAGGCCGCGCGCGCGGCGGGAGCAGACAGCACGGCAAGCCACAGGCCGAATGACAGGTATCCAGGCAGGCGCATGTCCCTCCCTGTAGCACCACACGACCCGTCCCGGTGTCCTGTCTCTCCGTGAAGGAGGGCCTGACGCGTTCATGCGTTTTCGAGACGTGGCCCGAGTCACGGCCTATGCTGGAGACCTCGTGAGTCAGCTCGGCCCTTCCTTCACGTTCCAGAAACGAGAGACCCGGCATCCGGGCCTCGACGGCGCCCGCGGGCTCGCCGTGCTGGCGATGGTCGTGGGCCACACGCTGGACGCGCTGCTGGCGCCGGCGGTTCGCGCACACCCTTGGGTCCAGACGTACTGGACCTTCCGCGGCATCACCGCGCCGCTGTTCCTGCTGGTCAGCGGCTGGGCGGTGGTGGCGGCGTTGGGCTCCCGGCCCACCGCGGCGCGGGACACCTACGGGAAGCGGCTGCGCCGCGCGCTCCTGCTCATCTTCCTGGGATACCTCGTGCACTGGCCCGGCTGGTCCGCCGTGCGGCACATGGGGTGGACCGAGAAGATGCTGACGACGGTGCTCACCTTCGACGCGCTCCAGTGCATCGGCTTCGCGTTGCTCTTCGGCGCCACGCTGCTCGCCCTGGCCCCGGTCCGATGGGGCCGCACCGTGGTGCTGGTGGCGTTGGCGGTGGCCCTGCCGCTGGTGTCGTCGACGATGTGGTCCCTGGGTGAAGGACTCCCCGGCCCGCTGCGCCAGTTCATCGGCAGCGGCGGCACCAGCCGCTTCCCCTTCTTCCCCTGGGCCAGCTACTTCTTCGCGGGCGCCCTCGCCGCGCACCTGCTGAATGTGCTGCGCCCGGGCTGGACGCAGGGGCTGGCGCTGGTGGTGCTCGGCGGCGGCCTCATCTGGGTCATGCGCGGTCAGGAGGCCGATTGGGGCCCCTCCAGCGCCTGGCTCGTCGCCTACCGCGTGGGACAGGGTCTGCTGGTGCTCGGCATCGTGAACCTGCTGCCCCAGCGCGTCAGTGGGACGCTGGCCCCCCTGGGCCGCCTGTCGCTGTGGATCTACGTCCTGCACCTGCCCATCGTGTACGGCTGGGCCAGCTACTCGGGCCTGTCCAGCCGCGTGGGTCCCACGCTGGGACTGCTGCCCGCCCTGAGCATTGGCGTGGGCTTGCTCCTGGGATGCGCGCTGGTGGCCCGCATCGGCAGTTGGATACGGGACCAGGCGCGTCCGTGGCGCACCGGCTCCACCACGCTGCAAGCCAGCGTCGGCAGCCTGGGTTCGCGCGGCGGTTGACGCACGCGCGGACGGCTCAGCTCCTCCGGCCGGGGCCCTCTTCCGTGAACTCCGCGTCCACCTCCGCCTGCGGCTCCTGGGGGCGCCGGGCCGGGGCGCCCGCGTCCTCCTCGATGGCGCGGGTGTAGGGCGTGCGAGGCACGGGGCCGCCTGGAAAGGGCCCGCCGACCGAGGTGTGGAAGCCGCCCCCGAAGGCACCACCCCCGAAGGAGGTGACGTGCATCGAGCCGTCCCGCATCTTGCGCTCCAGGGTCCGGCGCACACGCGCGGAGATGAGGCGGCGCACGGGGGGCAGCAGCAACAGCAGGCCCGTCACGTCAGTGATGACGCCGGGGATGATGAGCAGCACGCCGCCCGCCAGCACCAGCACGCCGCTGAGGAGGCCTTCCTCGGGCACCTGGCCTCGCGCCATGGCCTCACGCGCCTGGCGCAGCACCCGCCGACTCTCCCGCCGTGACAGCGCGGCGCCCACCATGCCCGACACCAGCACCCAGGCAAGCGTGGGCAAGGGCCCTATCTGCCGGCCAATGGCCAGGAGCAGATACAGCTCGAGGATGGGCAAGACGATGCAGGTGATGAGCAGAAGTCTGAACACGCTCCCAAGGTAACCCTTCGGGAGTGTGCGTGCTGGAGAACCGGACGGCGCAAGTCCCGGTCCCCCGCCTCCGTGTCAGCGTCCGCCCAACTGGCCCACCATCGAGTCGACCACCAGGTACAGGGCCACCAGGATGCCAATGGCGATGAGCAGGAAGCGCCCGGAGAGCTGGAAGCCCGTGGACGTCGTGGACGACTCCATGGCGTAGCTGCCGGCGCCGAGCGCGTCGGGCATGCCGGCCACCTCGCCCGCATAGCGCGCGGTCCGGACGTACTGCTCCAGCACGCTGGAATCGTCCTGGGTGGTCAGCGGGCGGCCCAACTGGGGGTCCACCAGCCGGGCGCCCGCCTCGGTGGCCAGCTTCACCGCCTCCGCGAGCACCTCGCGGACCAGGTCCGTGCGGTCGGAGAGGGGAACGCGCAGCTCGGTGGCCACGACCTGGCCCCCTTCACGCAGCTCGCCGATTTCGACGTCGCCGTGTTTGAAGGACCACCTGCGCACACCATCCGGCCGGGCGGTCGCGCCCTTCTGGGAAAGGAGGGCATCCACCCGCGCAGCCTCGTAAGGCGTGCCCGGCGTCATCGTCTGGAGGAGCAACTCGTATCTCACGCGGGTTGCGAGTATACGCCGCGAACGCCATGCCCACCTCTTCCAAGCCTCCCCGCCCGCATCGAGGCGCCTCCCGGCCTCCCGCTCCGCCCCAAGGCCGGGGCCGTCCCCACGCCCGCCCCGAGAAGCCCGCCCCGGACCGCACGGAGCCCGAGCTGGGCCCGGATGGACTCCCCCAGGTCTCCTTGCTGCGCCGCGGCGTGGAGCGCTGGCAGGGCGGCCACCCGTGGATCTACCGCGCGGACCTCAACGGCGACCCGGGCCTGGCCGGCGGCGAGGTGGTGCGGGTGACGGACAGCCGGGGCTGGTTCCTGGGCAAGGCCTTCTATTCGAAGCACTCGAAGATTTCCCTGCGCTGGCTCAGCTTCGACGACGTCGCGGTGGACGCCGACTTCTTCCGCGAGCGGCTGTTGGCCGCGGAGAGCCTGCGCAAGCTCGCGCTGCCGGGGGAGAAGACGTACCGGCTGGTGCATGGCGAGGCGGACGGCCTGCCCGGCCTGGTGGTGGACCGCTACGGCGACTTCCTCAGCGCGCAGTTCCTGGTCCCCGCCATGGAGCAGCGCAAGGAGCTCATCGCCGACCTGCTCCAGGCCCAGTTCAACCCGCGCGGCATCATCAACCGCTCCGACGTGGGCGTGCGCAACCTGGAGGGGCTCGTCCCGGAGAAGGGCGTGCTGCGTGGCGAGCGCCCCGGCCCCGTGTCCTTCGACGAGGGCCTGGTGAAGATGCGCGCGGACCTGCTGGAGGGCCAGAAGACGGGCGCCTTCCTGGACCAGCGGGAGAACCACGTCATGGCCTCGCAGTACGCCCACGGCGAGGCGCTGGACTGCTTCTCGTACGTCGGCGGCTTCGCGCTCCAGCTCGCCACGCGGGCCAAGCACGTCACCGCGATTGAAATCTCGGAAGCGGCCTCCGCGCAGCTTCGGGAGAACGCCGAGGCCAACAAGCTGAGCAACCTGGACGTGGTGGTGGCCAACGCCTTCGACTTCCTCCGCGACGCGGTGGACGACGGCAAGCGCTTCGACACCATCGTCCTGGACCCGCCGTCCTTCGCGAAGAACAAGGACGCCATCCCCGCCGCGGTGCGCGGGTACAAGGAAATCAACCTCCGCGCCATGCAGCTCCTGCGGCCCGGCGGCATCCTCATCTCCGCGAGCTGCACGTACCACGTGGACGAACAGGGCTTCGAGGACATGCTCGCCTCCGCCGCCGCGGACGCCCGCCGCCGCGTGCAAATCATCGAGCGCCGTGGCGCCGGCCGGGACCACCCCGTGCTGCTCAACCTGCGCGAGACGCGCTACCTGAAGTGCTTCGTGCTCCGGGTGCTCTGAGGCCACGGCCATGCGGACGCGGGACGACTGGGACGAGGAAGACGACGCCCCCCGAGGCGGCACCCGCGAGCGGGAACGCGCCCTGAAGGAAGTGCGCGCCGTCTACCGCCAGGCGGACGCGGCCTATGCGCCCTACTCCTGCCCGGCCAGCGGCGAGTGCTGCCAGCTCGCCGTCACCCGGCGGCAGCCCTGGCTGTGGCAGCCCGAATGGGAGCTGCTGTCGCGCGGCCGTCCGCTGCCGCCCCCTCGCGCGGATGGGGGCTGCCCCTACCTGGACGCCACCGGCCTGCGCTGCTCGGTGTACGCGGACCGGCCTTTCGGCTGCCGGACCTTCTTCTGCGAGCGCATCCGCGGACCGGCGCGCCAGCCCGCGGAGATGGTGGCCACGCTGCTGGAGCGGCTGGAGCGCGTGTCCCAGCGCGTGGCCCCTTCGCTGAAGGCCCCTCGGCCCCTGCTGGACTGGCATGCGGAGGCTTGGCGCGACGCAGAGAAAACTTGAATTCCAATACTTAAACTCAAGTCTTTGCAGGAATTCACGTCGCAGCGACCTCGTTGAAACATCGAAGTGATGAAACACGCATCACCCCAGGAGTGGGAATGACGCTGGGAGTGGTATGCCAGGGGTGGGGGCTCTCGCAGGTGCAGGACGCGGTATGGGTCCCCTGGCCTTCTGGAGTTCCCTGGACACCTCAGAAAACGCCAAGCCCTTCATCGTGATTTCTCCTCGTTGGCTCGTTGCACCGCAGGAATTCAAGGGAACACTGACCGCCGCGGAGGCCGCCGAAGCCATGGCCCAGGGCCTCCGCGAGTCCTCTCCGGAGGTGGTCCTGGACGTGGCACCGCTGGCGGACGGCGGGCCCGGGACGGTGGACGCGCTCCTCACCGGGCTGCGGGGTGAACGTCACTCGCTCGTGGTGCGGGGGCCGCTCGGCGCGCCAGTGGAAGCCCACTGGGCGCTCGTGGAGAACGGCCGCACCGCGGTGGTGGAGATGGCCGCAGCCTCCGGCCTGTCGCTGCTGCCGCCCGAGTCCCGCGACGCGCGGAACGCGTCCACCTACGGCACGGGCGAGCTGATGCGCGCGGCCCTGGAGTCGGGCTGCGAGCGGCTGATTGTCGGGCTGGGTGGCAGCGCCACCACGGACGCGGGCACGGGCGCGCTCAGTGCGCTGGGCTTCCGCTTCCTGGACGCGGCGGGGCAGCCGCTGCCCCCAGGTGGCGCGGCGTTGGCTCGGCTCGCCACGGTGGATGCGAGCGCGCGGCATCCACGGCTGGGCGCGGTGGAGCTGCTGGGTGCAACGGATGTCACGTCGCCGCTGCTGGGGCCAGATGGCGCCGCGCGGCTCTTCGGTCCGCAGAAAGGCGCGGACGCGGCGGATGTCGAGGCGCTGGAAGCGGCGCTGGCGCATGTGGCCGGGGTGCTGGGTGAGACATCGGCGGGCTGGCCCGGTGCAGGGGCCGCGGGTGGATTCGGCTTTGGGTTGTTGGCGCTCGCTGGGGCGCGGCTGGTTCCTGGCTATGAGCTGGTGTCGCGTGCGCTCGGGCTGGAGCGGCGCGTGCTGATGGCGGACGTGGTGCTCACGGGCGAGGGGCGCTTCGACCGGCAGACGTCGCTGGGCAAGGGGCCGGGTGGCATCGCCCGGCTCGCGCGCGAGCACGGCACGCCGGTGGTGCTCTTCGCCGGGCAGGTGCGCCGCGACGAGGGCCTGGAGTTGGACCTGTTCCACGAGGTGGTGGAGCTGGCCTCACAGGCACGCCCCGGTGAAGACGCCGCGACGACACTGTGCGAGGCCGCGGCGCGATGGGCGGCACAGCGCCTCAAGGCGCGCTGAGCGGAGCCGCCGCGCGAGGGGCGCTTGAGCGGCTCACGGTGGGCCGCCCAGCGCATCGATGCGCGCTGAGCCGCGCCCATACGACGTGTCGCTTAGCGATGGGACTTGGGCGACTCGCGCCGCCCTGCACCTCAAGGCGCGCTGACCCGTGCGCCCATTACGACGTGTCGCTTAGCGATAGACACTTGAGCGGCTCGCGACGGGACGCGCTGCACATCAAGGCACGCTGAGCTGAACCTCCGCGCGAGGCGCGCTTGAGCGGCTCGCGATGGCCGCCCTGCACCTCAAGGCGCGCTGAACGGAGCCTCCGCGCGCGTCGCGGCGCGCCGGACCGCACGGCGATTACTTGCCGTCCGGCTTGGTCGACGCGGGCGGCTTCGCGGGCGCGGCACCTGCCAGCTTCCACTGCACCAGCGTGTCCTTCGTCCCGTCGTACATGACGAGCGACGTCGCGCCTCCTGTCCACAGCAGCGCCGCGCCGGACTCCGGCACGGGCCCCAACGCCAGAGGCGGCTTCAGGGCAGCGGCCACCTGCTGCACGTACAGGTGCGGGTTCTTCCCCGACGCATCCGTCACGCGGTAGTGAACCCAGTCGTGCTCGGGCGACAACGCCCCCAGGCTCAACGACTCGCCCGAGGCATAACGCGCCACCCGCGCCGTCACCGCCGAGCCTTCCCACGACACCCGCCAGATGCCCGGCTCCTCGGGCGGCGGCTTCCCTTCCTCCCGCTTGGGCACCGCGTCCCGGCCCAGCGCCACCAGCGCCACTGGCAGCGAGTGATGCAGCCGCAACGACTGCACCGTCAAGCCATCCACCAACAGCTTGCGCAGCGCGAGCGCCAGCGGGTGCTCCGGCTGCGGCTTGCCCAAATCAGGCCCATACAGCTCCAGCGGCGCGCCGGGCCGCTGCACCGCAATCAGCCCCGCGCCCGCGTCCCACTTCACCGCGCCGACGACGGAGCCCAGCTCCAGCATGCCCAGTTGCGCGCGCTTGTCGCCATTCAGGCGCCACGTGCGCAGCCGAAAGTCGATGCGGTCCTCAGTGAGGAAGTTCGTGGTGTCCTCCAGCTCCACCGCCAACACGGGCGGCTCGGTGGACACCCACCCGCCACGAGAAGCCACCTCCTCCAACGTGCCCGCCAGGGACCACGTCTTGGCCTGCTGCCACTTCAAGTCGTAGATGACCAGCCGCCGCGTCTGCAGATACGCAAGCTGCGTGGGCGACGGCGGAAGCAGCGGGTGCAGCTCGCCACCGGACGCCTGCTCCAGATACTCATCATCCAGCTCGATGCGGCGGACCTCGTTGCCCTCGATTTTCAGCCGCCACAGCTTGTCGTCCAGGGTGATGACGGCCACCGAGTCCGGCTCGGGGATGGCCGTGAGCAGCGCCACCTTGTTCCACGGGAAGGGCGAGCGCAGGCGGCTGGGCGCGGCGGGCCCAGGCATGCCGGGCGTCAACAGGAGCGGGTCCTTGCTCCCGGGCGCGGCGCCTCCGGCTTGATTCGGCGTGGGCTTGGAATCCATGAACGGGCGCTCCTACTTCGGCTTCGAAGAAGCGGTGTAGTGAATCGGGCCGCTGGCCAATCCGCCGGCCTTGTCGAGCTGCTCCAGGGGACTCTGCAGCCGCATCAGCGTCGTGAAGTTGTCCTCGAGCAGGTCCACCGGCGTGCCCTTGATGTCCAGGCGGCCCTGGAGCGTCTTCAGCCCCTCCTTCATCTTCGGGGCGACCTCCATCAACCGGTAGAAGCGCGTCGGATTGACGGTGGCGAACTGGGTGAAGAGGTTCACCTGTGTGGGGAGCTCCTTCTGGATGAACTCCAGGCCACGCAGCGTACGGCTGTACCAGTCCGCATAGGCCACGGGCTCGGCGGTGATCATGTACCAGTCGGTGCCGAACATGACCTTCTTCAACATCCACGGGTGCTTCTTGAGGATGTCAGCGAGCAGCTTCCACTTCTCGCCATCCATCAAGTCCAGGTACGAGATGTCCGTGTAGAAGTTCTCGTACTCGTTGCACAGCTCGATGATGGAGCCAATCCAACTCTTGTCGTAGACAATCTTCTGCCCGTCCGTGGTGACGGTCAGCCCCTTGCGCCAGTTCCAGAAGCTCCCGTCGCTGGCGAAGTGCGCCAGACACAGCCGCAGCTTCGGGTGCGACTTGAGCAGCGGCCGCCACGCCTCCGGGTGCACGTAGTTCTCGTAGAAGTAGCGCATCCGGCCCGGGTTCAGCACCGCCTCGCGCGCTTCAATCGCATCCTCGATGGCGCCCTTCGCGCGGCGGACGTTCAGCGGGATGTTCCGCCTCACCCAACTGTCCTCCACCTCCTTGAGGTGCTCGCGCGCCTGGTAGATGGCCTTGTCCGCGGCCTCGAGCTTCTCCCGGTCGGGCGCGTACTTCGCGTCCTTGCGGATGGCCTCGTCCGGCTCGTTGTCCAGGTAGAAGCGCCGCTCGTGCGTGTAGAAACCCGCTGGGGTGCAGTGGGTCATGATGGGGATGTCCTTCTTCTCGCACTCCCCGAAGAACCAGCTCAGGACGCCCTTCACCTGCGAGTGCCGCTCCACGGGCATGTAGCCCTGCGGCGAATACATCTTGAAGCCCAGGAAGGGCGCGGCCTGCGAGGCCGTCACCACCTTGGAGAAGGGGGTCTCCTTCTTGGCGCTCTTGATGTAGCGGCGAGGCTCGAAGTGATACATCGGCAGCAGCCGGAAGGGGTTCTCCGCCGCGGCGCGCGCGGTGTGCAGCATCTGCCGCGTCCACGTCTCGTGGAGGTCCACTTCCGAGGAGCTGGCGACGATCTTCTCGCCCTCCTTGTGCGAATCCGTGCGCCACCGGTAGGTGATTCGCGGGCCGTCCTCGGTCGACTCGGTGCTGTAGACAGGCTCGCCCTGGTAGCCATCCAGGTGGCAGTAATCCATGTCCATGGTGAGCACCACGGACATGCCCAGGTAGGACTTGCGCGCCTCGTAGTGCCCCTTCGAGGAAGGATAGCTGCGGAAGGTCGCGGGGACCTCGTACGTCGTCGCGCCGCCCATCCCGGTGGCCGCGACCCTGATTTCGTCCACCACGAGGCTGTTGCTCAGCCGCACCGCCTCCTGCCCGATGCGCAACGTGGTGCGGTGCGACAGGTCACCAATCTCTGGCGCGAGCCCGAACGGCACGCGCGCCACCCACCAGCCCAGGCGGTTGACGGCGGTGCGGCTGGTGCCCGTGTCGATGGCCCACCCCAGCCCCTTGTCCTTCATCATCTGGACGATGGCGGGCATGGGCGTGCAGTTGCCGCTCATGATGTGCATGTGCGCGTCGAAGTGGACGGGCGGCAGCACCAGGGGCCTTCCCGACGTGGCGATGAGGGCCTGCGGCCCTCCGGCGGAGATGTTGTTCTCCGGCAGGTCCGGGATGAGGACCCGGTCATCCGCCTTGATTTCGTTCGCGCCGCGCGTGGCGCGCAAGGCGCCGTTGTCCGGATGCTCGTAGATGAGCTTCCATTCCTTGAACCCGTACTTCTGGGCAATCGCGTCGGGAGAGTCCCCGTCCTTGACGACGTACGTTTCCATCGTTGGCCTATCCGATTTGGCGCGTGTGCCCGCGCGGGCCGTTCCGCCTCAGGAACCCTTGTTGATGCGGCCTGACATCTCCGGAAAGACGACGCGGTAGTCGCCGGGTGGCACCTTCTCCACCACCGCCTTCCCGCTCCCGTCCACGTTGCCCTTCTTGATGCTGCCGTCGGGCATGTGCAGCTCGAAGGGCTGATCCTTCACGGGCTTGCCGTTGATGTCCTTGAGGGTGAACTCGACGTTGAGGGGGTCCGGGTCCTTCAAGTGCTCCAGCTCCTCGGCCTTGCGCTTGTCGCTCTTGAGCGAACCCGCCGCCTCCATCTTCACCTTCGCGCCCTTGATCTTCACTTCCTTGCCGTCGACGGTGAGCGTCTTGAGCGCGAACGTCACCTTGCCGGACTTCTCCATCTTGAGGATGAGGTTGTCCCCGACGATGAGCGAGAAGGTGTCCGCCTTCAGCTCGAACTTCTTGGACAGGCCGGCCATGACGTCGGTGACGAAGATGCCCGTCTTCTTGCCGATGTCCTCGTCCCAGTCCTTGCCAATGGTCAACGTGAGCTGGCCCTTGGTCCGCAGGTCCCACCCGCCGCCCACGTCCACCGTCTTGTCCTTGGCCACCGTCTCCTGCCGCACGCCCAGCACGTGCTCGGTGTGCGCCGCGCCGACTTGCAGCGCCCGCGCCCCGCCCGTGGCCTCGTTGTAGGCCAGCGCCACGTTGACGCTGTAGGCACCGCCAATGGTGGTGGCCTTCGCCGCGCCCACGTTCTCCATGGCGCCCTGGAGCACCAGCCCGGTGAGGTTGCCGCCCACCGTCATCACCTGGTTGCCCTCCACCTCCTCGGAGTGGGACTGCGTCGTCGTGGAGGAGCGGTTGCCCTGCACCAGGAGCGTCTGGTTCTTCTCCACGATGCTCACGTCGTCCGCGCCCACGCGGAGCTCCTGGTTGCCCTCCACCGTGCGCTTGCGGTCCTTCTTCACCAGCAGGTCCTCGTAGCCCCGCACCTGCTGGTCCTTGTCGTTCTCCGTCAGCAGGTCTTCGTCCTTCTGCGCGTGCGTGAAGACCTCTTCCTGGCCCGTGGCGTCCTCCACCCGGACCTCGTTGAAGCCGTCGCTGCCCAGGCTGGAGGCGCTCTTGCGCGTGGACTTCGTCTTCTCGCCGGGCAGGCCGTACGGCACCGTGTTGGCGCCGTTGTAGACGGCCCCCGCCACCAGCGGACGGTCCGGGTCACCCTCCAGGAAGCGCACCACCACCTCCTGGCCGATGCGCGGCAGCCACACGTCACCCCAGGCGGGGCCGCCCCAGGGCTGCCCCACGCGGACCCAGCACGACGCCTTGTCGTCGCGCTTGCCCGCTCGGTCCCAGTGGAACTGCACCTTGATGCGCCCGTGCCCGTCGGTGTGAATCTCCTCACCCGCGGGTCCCACCACCGTGGCCGTCTGCGGGCCGGCGATCTGCGGCAGCGGCGTCAGACGCCGGGGGCGATAGGGCACGGCCTTGGGCAGCAACTGATACTGATTGCGGTAGACGCCCTGGAGCGCCTCGCTGTCCGGCGTGACTTCCGGCTGCGTGCCGGAGTGCGTCACCTCGGTGACCAGGTACTCCCCCGCGAAGGTGCCGTCCTCCGGGGCCTGCACTTCCAACAGGAAGCCCGGCGTCAGGCGCGGCGCCACGCCCTGCCCCGACAACGTCCGCCCGCCCATGCTGGCCGCTTCGGAGCGGACGTTCGACGTGGCCTTGCCCACGCCCGGCTCCACGTAACCCGCCGGGTACTCGTAGAGCTCCAGCGCGGTGACTCCCTCGGGGGCATTCGCCTTGCCGGAGATGTCCAGGCTGGGCTTCTCGAAGTCGAAGTCCTTCACGTGCACGGCGCCGGGCCGCAGGCGATGCACCAGCTCCAGCGAGGAGAGGTACTCCCCGTCCACCACTTCCTTGCCCAGGTGGGGGCGCAGCGGAAGCCGCGCGCCCTGCGGCAGCGGCGCATGCGCGCTGGGCTTGTCGCCCAGCACCAGCGTGTGCCCGTCTTCGGAGTGCTCGAAGAAGTAGAAGATGCCTTCCCACTCCATCAACCGGCTGATGAAGGCGAAGTCGCTCTCGCGGTACTGCACGCAGTAGTCACGGGACGCATAGGTTCCCGACAGCGCCTGCCGCGTCTTCACGCCCGCTTCGCCCAGGACGTCCTTGAGGATTTCCGGCACGGACTTGTGCTGGAAGATGCGGCTGCGGTGCTGCTGCGTGAGGCGCCACAGCTTGGGCACCACGTGCGCGCGGTAGCGGCGGCGGCCCGTCTTCATCCCCAGCGACTCCACCTCCCGGACCCAGCCGTGCACCTGGCGAGGCGCGCTGTCGCGGATGGAGATGGTGAGGAGCGCGTCCTTGCCCACCAGTTCGGTGGTGTCGAGGGGTTCGCCATCGCGAGCGAAGAAGTCCACCCGGAAGTCGAAGAGGTGGCTCAACGCCTCGGTGCCTGAGACGCCCGTGACGAAGAGAGCGTCGACGCCGTGTGCCCCGACCTGCACCTTGAACGCGGACGGATTGATAGAAGCGGCCATGACTCCCCCTTCACCGACGCGGAGGTCCCAGCCTCGCCGGGAACGAACGGGGAATGCTAACACACGCTGCGTACGTGGGCGTACCCACCCGGCAATCGTTTCCACGTCCCGCGTCCAGCGCCTCCACCCTAGCACTCCAGGGTGCCCCGAGGGACGCTGGAGCCCTCCTGGGCTCAAGGCAGTGAGGCCGCAGGGCGACGACGCCCTGCTGGCTTTCGCCGCCGCCAGGACCCTCCAGGTCCGTCGAGCAGCTTCACCCGTCGCTACGTGCCGACGTCCACTCCGTCCGTGGTCCGCACCACCCGCATGCCCGCCGCCTGGAACTCGCTGAGCGCCTCGCGCGCCAGCCGGGGGAAGTCCAGCGAGGGCGGCAGCGGCTCCAACGGGGGCGCGGGCACCGGGCTCATCGCGTCCTCCAGGATGTAGACGCGCCCCATCTTCGAGGGGTCCGTCCGCTCGATGTGACGGCGCAGGTCCAGCAGCGTGTTGAGCACGCAGTGCGAGCTGGCCTGCCCGAACACGTAGACGCGGTCGAAGGACATCAGGTGGTCGAAGAGGCGCGTGTTGAACGCCCCCACCGTCTGCCCCTTCACCTCCGTCACCTCGGGCGACAGCACGGAGTAGTTCTCCGTGAGCGGGTGCTCGCCCTTGAGTTCGAAGTGCGTGGGCACGTCGCGGACCAGCGCGTGGAAGAGGCTCGCCTCGAACATGGACGGCACCAGCGCGTGGCTCAAACCGCCGAGCATCGCGTGGAAGGGCCAGACGGTGAGCACGTACCGGCCGCTCGCCTCGAGTTGCTCGCAGTAGGCGAGGCTCTCCTCGTGGAAGCGCGTGGCCCGCCACCGACCCGACCGCACGTCCCCCGCGGTGATGGCCGTCAGCGGCGGAGGCGGACGGCCCTCCGCGTCTCGCCACCAGGAGGGGTGAAAGACGTGGAACGCCCGGTGGGTGTCCAGCGAGAAGACCAGCTCCGTCACGCGGTCCAGGTTCGCGTAGAGCCAGCGCAACGTGCGCTGCGTGTCCTCCACCGCGCCGGGCACGAAGAGACTGGCGCCCGGCGTGCAGAACGCCACCTGCACGTCGATGCCGAACGCGGCCACCCGCACCGCGTCCTCACGCGCGGGACGGATGCGGTGCTCGGCCGCGTAACGGAGGGCCTCCTCGGCCACCTCCGCTCCGCGCTCCAGGTGGAGCTGACTGACGCGGGCTTCGTCGTGGAAACGGGGGATGGGCAAGCGCATGTCGGCCTCGCTCAGCGCTGCTGCTGGGGGAAGTGTCGCCGGTGCAGGTCGTCCACCAGCGCCTGGGTCGCGGCGGTGTAGGCGACTCGGGCCTCCTTGGCCGACTCCAACGCGCCCACCAGCGACGGCGCTTCCGGCGCGCTCTCCATGAGGGGGAAGTAACCGTCCGGGACGGCCTCCCCCAACTGCCCGACGAGCCCGATGGGCCCCGAGCCATGACGGCGGCGGAAGAGGACGGGCTCGCCCGGGATGCTCTTCTTGCCCTCGGCCAGTTCGTTGCCGAACTTCATCACCGGCGTGTTGCCCGTGCGCGACAGCTTGTAGATGGCGGCCACGCGGTCTCGCGTCAGCGGGCAGTCCATGGTCCGCGCGACGATGTGCCCGCCGTAACCGTAGAACTGCGCGGACGGCTCCCAGCCCACCTGCCGGCGCAGCGCCTCGAACTCCCGCGTGGCCTCCGCGTCCAGACCGTCCTCGAGGATGTTCACCGGACGAATCCCGATGTCGCGCGCCAGCGTCACCGCGTAGAGGTACTGGAGCTTCTTGTTGCCGGAGTCGAAGCGGATGGAGTCGTTGTTGCCCGGCTCCTCGCGGATGAGCTGGAAGGCCGCGGGGATGCCGGAGGTGAGCGTGTCGAAGGTGTCCAGCAGGTAGCTGGAGCGCTGGGGCCGCCGCTCGCGCATGGCCCGGAAGGCCGCGTCGTCCGAGCCATACCGCTGGATGTGCTCGTGGCCCATGGTGCCCACGGGAATCATCCCCAGCTTGGCCGCGCCCTCCACGTTGCTGGTGCGCGTGACGCCGGCGTCCTTGCAGCTTCGCAGCGCCAGCTCGTGCTGCTCCAGACAGGTGGCGGCGCGCAGGCCCACCTCGAAGATGCGCGCCGGGTCCTCGACGATGTCCACCAGCTCCTTCACGGTGGCCGTCACACGCTTCGCGTAGCCCTCCGAATCCACCGTGATGGACACCCCCTTCACGCCCACCGCGTCGAGCGTCTCCAGGGCAATGGCCTTCTGCTCTTCGCAGGTGACGGTGGCGAGCGCACGGGCCAGGGCGTCGCGGTCGGACAGCCCCAGCGTGGCGACCTGGATGCGGAAGTTGAGCTGGAGCAGCAAGGGCTCCATCCACGACACCAGGGCGGACGGGCCGCTGATGGTGAGGATGGGCTCGCGGGGATAGAAGAGCGCGCCCTTGGGAATGGCGCGGATGCTGAGTTTCTCACGGCGGAGGATGGCCGCCTTGAAGCCCACGCCCATCTCGTAGTCGTACCGGCTGAGGTAATCGTAGTCCTCGGCCTTGGGCTCGGGGATGAGCGACTGGACGAAAGCCGCCACATCGAGCGGCATCACCTGCAGACCGCCCCTGCGGTGCGAGTAGTAGAATGTTTCCCGGCGGAGGGGCCAGCCCGCTTCCGCCATGCTGAACTTGTAGCCATCCGTCGCGAGCAGCGAGGTCGCCATCCTTGGGTCCTTCCTCCGATGCCGCGAAGAGTAAACGCGTCGGGGTTGCGTTTCCTATCCTCCCCTTCGGATTCCCAGGGCGTGACGAGAAAGCGGGGTTAAATGGAGGCGCATGCCTTCCTCGCCCACCCCACGCCTGCTGACCGCGCTCGTCGCCAGCCTGGGCGTCCATGGGCTCCTCTGGCTGGTACTGGAGGGAGGGGAGCGTGTTTCGCCCCCGCCCCCGCCCGCCCCGGTGGCGGCCCTCGAATGGGTCGATGTGGAGGTGGCGACCCCGCCGGAGTCTCGCGAGCAAGCGCAGGCCGATACAGCGCCGGTGGCCCAGGCGGCGCCCGAGCCTGATTCACGGACGCGCGACGCGGCACCCACGCCCAAGGAGGCCCCGCGACAGGCCGCAGATTCAGCACCCACACCCGAGGCGCCCGCACGCGACACAGCGTCGCAACCGACAGGTCCGCTGCCCGATGCGCTCGCGCGCGACACGGCGCCCGAACCGGAGAAGGTTCCGCCGGAGCCCCCGCGCTCGCGCGCGGCCCAACGCCGACTCAGTCACAGCCCACGTCCGAGTCACTCGCACGCGACGACACGGAGCCTCCAGCGACGGAGGCGCTGTCCGAGCCACCCGCACGCGACACGGAGCCCCCAGCGACGGAGGCACTGTCCGAGTCACCCGCACGCGACACGGAGCCGCCAGCGACGGAGGTACCGTCCGAGCCACTCGCACGCGACACGAAGCCTCCAGCGACGGAGGTACCGTCCGAGCCACTCGCACGCGACACGAAGCCTCCAGCGACGGAGGCACTATCCGAGCCGCTCGCACGCGACACGGAGCCTCCAGCGACGGAGGCACTATCCGAGCCGCTCGCACGCGACACGAAGCCTCCAGCGACGGAGGCACTATCCGAGCCGCTCGCACGCGACACCGCGCCCACGGTGTCTCAGCCGGCCCCCATGGACATCCCACGGGTGGAGCCGCGGCCCTCCGACATTCCGGTCGCGGGCTCACGGCTGCTGCTCGCGGCCCGGCAGCTCACGCCCCTGTCGAACGGAGCGCAGGGGCCGGTGGCCGAGCTCGACGCGGGCGTCGCGGACCGCCACGCCTCCCCTTCCACCCAGGCCCTGGTGGAGGACATCGTGTCGGAGAGCGTCGGCCGGGGCCGGGTGGACCGTGGCCTCGTGCATCCGTACTACGGCCAGCTCGGCAAGGCGTTGATGAAGGCGTGGGACGCCGATCGCTCCGTGAAGGAGCACGGCCTCCAGGGCTACTTCGACATGGGCATGGAGCGCGGCCGGGCATACTCGCGCGTCTGGATGGAGCGTGCCGCGGACTACGGCGCTTCGGGCTCGTTCGCCGCGAAGAACGGCCCAGGGGAAGACCGGCGCAGGCCCATCACCACCGCCGGGGACCCCACGCTCAACGCCCGCCGGGAGATGCGGCAGCAGATGCGGCAGGAGTTCCGCACCACGCGCCGGGCCCTCATCCGCGTCGTCCAGGATGCGCAGGGGCAGCTCCTCGACGTGCAGCTCCTGGAGCCCAGCCACCAGCCCGAGGTCGACAAGGAGGCCATCAAGGACGTGCGCACCGCGGCGGAGAAGCTGCCACCGCCACCCGCCGAAGCCGTGGGCGGCAGGGCCCGCATCAGCAGCGTCTGGGAGTTCGAGCTGATCATCTCCATCAGCCCGCCCATCCCCACCTTCAGCTTCGAGTTCGATGAAGCGCTCGGCTTCATCGACACCCGGCTCCCACTGGACCGCCGCATCTACAAGCGCGTGCGGCTGGTCGAGGTCCGCTGAGTCCGCTCAGGACGCGCGGGACTTGCGCGCCGCCTTCGCCTTGGCCTTCGAGGGCTTGGCGATCTTCGCCTCCACCGCCGCGCCGCGCACGCGCGTTTTGCGCGCCTGCGTCGTGATTTGCGGCCCGTAGATGCGCTCGTAGTCCTTCATGCTGCGCTTGATGACCTCGATCGCCTCCGGCTGGTCGTAGACCTCGGCGATCTCCACGCTGCGCTTCCCCTCGCCCGGAATCTGCTTGTACGTGAGGAAGTAGTGCTTCAGCCGGTCGAGCAGCGCGCGCGGAAGCTGCGCGATGTGCTGCAGCTCGCCGTACACGAGGTCGGACTCCAACACGGCGATGATCTTGTCGTCGGCCTCGTCGCCGTCGACCATCCGGAAGCCGCCGATGGGAATCGCGCGCACCAGCAGATTGCCGTTGGAGATGACCTTCTCCGTCAGCACGCAGATGTCCATCGCGTCGCCGTCGCCCTTGATGTCCTTGCGGCCCGTGCGCTCCGCGCAGCGCTTCGCCACCAGCTCGTCGCAGTACGTCTGCGGGATGAAGCCGTAGAGCGTGGGGCACTGGCTGCTGAAGCGCTGCGGGCGGTCCAGCTTGAGGATGCCGGACTCCTTGTCCAGCTCGTACTTCACCGCGTCCGTGGGGACGATTTCGATGTACGCGGTGACGATTTCGGGGGCGTCCTCACCCGGGGTGATGCCGTGCCACGGGTGGGCCTGGGACGTCGTCTGAATGGGCTTCTTCATGGAGTGTCTCCCGAGCGCCTGCACGCCTCGGCATAGAGTTCTGCGACCGCGTCCTCGAGCTGGCGCGTGAGCGCGTCGCGGTCCTGCATCGTCAGCCCCTGGGTGGGGATGGGCTTGCCCACCATCAGCGTCACCCGCTGCCCCCACCGCACCGCCCTGCCCCCCTTGGGGAGGATGAGCCGCGTCCCCGACACGGCCAGGGGCACCACCGGAACACCGGCTTGAATGGCGAGCGTCGCGGCGCCCTTCTTGAACGGCCGCAGCCGCCCATCCGTGCTGCGGGTGCCCTCCGCGAAGAAGAGGACGCTCACCCGCTCACGCAGCGCCGTGACGGCCTCGGACAAGCGGGCCCTGTCTCCGCTACCGCCCGTGCGCTCCACCGGGATGTTGCCCGCGCGCCGGAGCGCCGGGCCGAAGACGGGGATGCGGAACAGCTCCGCCTTCGCCACGTAGCGCGTGTGCTTGCGGATGTGGGCGAAGTTCACCAGCGCGTCGTAGTGCGACTGGTGGTTGCTCACGAAGACGACGTTCGTGTCCTCGGGCACGTTCTCCAGTCCCACCGCCTCGTGACGCACCCCGGCCGACCCCAGCACCGACCGACCCCACAGCGTCAGCAGGCCGTCCGCGTCCTTGGCGTCTCGCAGCGACAGCGCGGACACCAGGGGAGAAATCACCCCGGTGATGCCCACCGCGGCCGTGCCAGCGAACGCCGTCTGCAGGAGTTTGCGAATCAAACGAACTCGTGGGCGGGGAAGAGGAGCACGTCCGAGATGCGCTGGACCCCGAGCAGCAGCATCAGGATTCTATCGAGCCCCACGGCGATTCCCGCCGAGGGGGGCATTCGGCCTACCGCGTCAAGGAACCGCTCGTCCAGTGGGTACACGGACCGACCCAGTTGGCGCCTGAGCTCCTGTTCTTCCATCAATCGGGTCCGCTGCTCCACCGGGTCGGTCAGCTCGGAGAAGCCGTTCGCCAGCTCCAACCCCTTGGCGTACAGCTCCACCCGCTCCGCCACCGTGGAATCCCCGGGCTTCAGCCGTGACAAGGCCGCCATGGACGCCGGGTATTCAATCAGGAAGGTCGGCCGCTCGTGGCCCAACCCCGTCTCCACCTTCTGGAGGAAGAGGTGGAAGAAGACGTCGTCGAAGCTCTGCGCGTCCCCGGTGCGCACCCCAGCCGCCTCCGCCGCCCGCTTGAGGGACGGACCGTCCGAATGTAGACGGATGTCCACCCCGGTGGCCCGCAGCACCGCGTCACGCACCGTCAGGCGCTCGTAGGGCGTCCGGGTGAAGAAGGCGGGGTCGGCCCCGGGCTCCCCTTCGGTGGCGCTTCGGCCCGCCTCGGCCAGCGCGCCCTCCAAGTCGTCCATGATGGCGTGGTAGTCCGCCTGGGGCCGGTAGAACTCCAACATCGTGAATTCCGGATTGTGCGTCGGTGAAACCTCGCCGTTCCGGAACACCTTGCAGAGCTGGAACAAAGGCCCGGCACCGTCCGCGAGCAGCCGCTTCATGGCGTACTCGGGGCTGGTGTGCAGGTAGAGCGTCCGCGCGGAGCCCACATCCGTCTCCGGGATGAAGCCGGCCTCGAACGCGTTGATGTGCGGTTCCATCCCCGGGGTGGGGATGAGCAGGGGCGTCTCCACCTCCAGGTAACCGTGGGCGGCGAAGAAACGTCGCAGGGCGGAGTAGAGGGACTGACGTCCCCGGGCGGCCCGCCATTGAGAAAGATTGGGCATGGGCAGCGCGCAAGTAACATGAGGAGCCACATGCACCCAAGGATTCCCCTGCTGCTGGCCTTCGCCTGCTGCCTCAGCGCCTGCCCCAAGGGCCCGCCCAACGATGGGCGGCAGTCCCTCACCGAAAAGCAGCAACTCCAAGCGGACGTCGGCGCCATGGCCACGAAGGCCGAGGCCCTGTTGGAGAACCAGAGCCGCCTGGTGTGGGGCTTCTGGACGGAGGGCAAGCACGTGGACGTCGCCGGGACGTACACGGGCCACGAGGCGCTCTTCACCGTCGAGAGCATCCGCCGCATCGACCGGCTGCGGAACCTCACCGACGACGCCCGCGAGGTGCGCGCCCTCACCGCGCTGCACTCGCACTTCGCCGGGGAGTACCTCTCCCATGCACTGGCGGAGTTCAACGACGCGGCGGCGAACCTGGAGGCGTCCCTCACCTTCACGGTGGACGGGAAGGAGCTGCGCTACCGCGACCTGGAGCGGCTGCTCGCCAACGAGCGCACGGCGGCGCGCAGGCGCGCCATGTACACTGCGGCCACGCCCGCCATCGAGCGGCTCAACCAGACGCTGCGCCGGCGCGAGGAGCGCGCGGAGGAGCTGGTGCGCGAGCTCGGCTTCGACTCCTACGAGGCCTTTGGCAGCGAGCTGCGCCAGTCGGACCTGGGCCGCCTGAGCGTGCTGGCGGAGGAGATCCTCCAGGCCACGCAGGCCCCCTACCGCGTGGTGATGGAGCGCCTGAGCCAGCGCGAGCTGGGCATGCCCTTCAAGGACATCACCCGCGCGGACATCCCCCGCCTGTTCCGCGCCCGCGAGGTGGAGGACGCCTTCCCCAAGGGTGAGTCCCTGCTCAAGGCCCACGGGACGCTGTCGGGCATGAACCTGGACCTGTCCGAGCTGACCAACGTCACCATCGACGCCCGCGAGCTGAAGGGGAAGAGCTCACGCCCCCTGGCGCTGGCGGTGAAGGTGCCCTCGGACGTGCGCATCTCCTTCAGGCCGGGCACGGGCGTGCTGCACCAGGCGCGCGTGCTGCACGAGTTCGGGCACGCGCTGCACGCGGCCTTCACGAAGGAGACGCGCTTCGAGCTGGCGCGGCTGGGCAACCCCACCGTCGGCGAGGCCTACTCCGCCCTCTTCGAGGACCTGCTGGAGGACCCGGTGTGGCTGGAGGAGCACGCGGGCGTCAGCGGCGAGCAGCGCTCGCAGTACCTGGCCACCTCCAGCGCGCACAAGCTGTACCTCATCCGCCGCGCCGCGGGCCGCCTGCTCTACCAGTTGGAGCTGCACCGCCGCGTGGAGGCGGACCCGAAGGCGCTGTACCGCGAAATCATGTCGCGCTCCGACGACATCCCGCTCAAGGACGTGGACGTGGAGCGCTACCTCGTGGACCAGGAGGACTTCTTCCAGTCCGCGGACAGCTTCCGCGCGTGGTTCCTGGCCGGACAGCTCCAGGCGCAGCTCAAGGCGCGCTTCGGGCCGGCCTGGTGGCGTGCGCCGCAGGCGGGTGACTTCCTCAAGGGCCTGTGGGCGAAGGGCAATGCCCTCTCCGCGCGAGAAGTGGCCCAGGCCATTGGCGAGAAGGGCATCGAGCCCGACGTGCTGCTGCTGCGGCTGGGCACCACGCTCCAGGTGCCCATGAAGCTCAACCTGGAAGGCGTGGAGGACGCCATCCTCCCCGCCGCGCCGGGATTGGAGGACTTCACCCAGCCCCCGCCCGCGCCGGGGCTGGAGGAGTTCAGCGCGCCGCAAACCCCGCCGGCCCCCAAGCCCTGAGGTCATGGCCGGGCGACGCGCACGCGCCCGGCATCGCTCGCCGCGGGGACCGGCTCCGCGGCTATGACGCCTGGGACCACCTGGCGCCCTCCTCCTCCTCGAGGCTCCGGCGCCAGAGTTCCACGTCCGTGTATCCCCCCGGGAAGTCCTCGTCCGAGTCTGGAATCCGCGACACCGTGCGCAGTGCCAGGGCGATGAAGCGCTCCCCCTGCCGCAGCAGCAGCTTGCGCCGCACGAGGTCGTCCAGGATGACCTGCACGTCCTCTTGCTGGGCCCTTTCGCCCCCGAGCCCGTCGAGCAGGCTCTGCGAGGTCTGGATCGCATCACACTGGAGGTAGACCTGCCTCGCGAGCCCGGTGAGGAACTGTTCCCGGGCCACGGCGCAAGGCCGGGTATCCAGCAGGCGCAGCCGCGGGCCCTCGTCGAACATCCGCAACACCGGCGCCTCCGCCGTGCCACCGGAGCCCCCGCGGTTCCACAGCTTGTTCCACCGGCCGAGCTCCCGCATCACCTGCTTCAGGAAGGGCCGCCGCTCCAGCTCCTCCTTCGCGGACCTCCGACGGGCATCGTGGAAGTAATAGGCCAGCTTCCCCAGCGCCTCCGGGGCGAGCGGATAGACGTGGGCGTAGAGCGGGTACGGCACGAGCTCGAGCCCGAAGCTGGCGGGCCGCTGGTGATAGGGGCTGAAGCGGTGGAACTGGATGCGGTCCACACCCGGCGGCTGGAGATGGGTCACCCACGGCATCCACTCGGCCATCTCGCCGTACCATGCGTCCTGTTCCCCCGGCACGTCCCACAGGAAGTTCCAGGTGATGAAGATGCCCAGCTCGCGCGCCCACTTGAGCAGTTGGACGTTCTGCAGCGCCGTGGTCCCCTTGTCGACCAATCGGAGAATCTCGTCGTGCATGCTCTCCACGCCGGGTTGGAGGCGCCGGATCCCCGCCGCGGCGAGCCGCTCAAGCTGCGAGCGCTTCAGGTTGACCTTCGTCTCGAAGAACAGGGTGTAGGGCTTCTCCGAGGCGAGCTGTGGCGCCAGCTCCTGGATGTAGGCGAGGTCCATGATGTTATCGACGATGTTGAACTTGCGGATGCCGTAGCGCCCGGACAGCCCCGCCAGCTCCTCCAGGACCCGGCTGGCGCTCTTGGAGCGGAAGTCCATGCTGCCGCCGTTCAGCCCACAGAACGTGCAGTGGTGCTTCTTGCCCCACCAGCACCCCCGCGAGGTCTCCATGGCGAGCCCCGGGAAGATGAAGGGGGCCAGCGGCGAGGCCTCGAGCGCCTCGAAGTAATCGTCGAAGTCGGGGACGGGGGTCGTGTCCATGCGTGACACCGAGGCCCTGGGCGCCGGGGCGCCTTCGGGAAGGCGCAGGTGCGCTTCACCGATGACGCCCACGGGCAGCAGCCGCGCGGGGACGTCCCGCCCGTGCTCCATGATGCGCAGACACAGCGCGGGGACGAGCGCGTCGCCTTCTCCGGAGACGACGAAGTCCACCCAGGGGAAATGGCGCCGCGCGCTCACCCCCATGTCCCCCTCGCAGTTGGCGCCCCCCATGAGGGTGATGACGTCGGGCGCCAGCTCGCGAATCTTCCGGAGCACCGCCAGCGAGGCGCAGTGCTGGGTGAACGTGGAGGTACACCCGACGATGCGGGGCCGCGTCTCCAGGACCCGGGCGGCGACGCGCTCGACGAAGGCCCCGGCCGCCTTTCGCGCCGCGAGCAGGGCCGCGCGCGGGTCCCCCCTGAAGCGGCTCTTGCTCAAGAGCCCCTGGGACACGGGCGCGGACAGCACGCGCTCCAGATAGACGTCCATCTCGGGATGGAAGTCGGGGAAGGCGGCCTCGGCGAAGATCCACTCCCCCACCAGGAACTCCTGCTTGCTGTCGCAGATGGCGACATAGGCGTCGAGCCCCACCTCCTCCGCGAACCACAGGCACGGGTAGAGCGTCTTCACCGAAAGCCCGGCGCGTGTCAGGGCGGGCTTCAACAGCCCCAAGGCCATCGAGGGCTGGTTCAGCACCGGGAACGGCATCGACAGCAGACAGACGTCATGCGAGGGCATCGCCGTCTCAGGTGTCATTGCCATGAGGCCCCTCCGCCGGACGCCAGGAGCGTTCCCAGACGAGCTCCGCGAGCCCCGCGAGC
This sequence comes from Myxococcus hansupus, assembly GCF_000280925.3. Classification (NCBI taxonomy): domain Bacteria; kingdom Pseudomonadati; phylum Myxococcota; class Myxococcia; order Myxococcales; family Myxococcaceae; genus Pseudomyxococcus; species Pseudomyxococcus hansupus. The sequence continues at coordinate 1,582,604 of NZ_CP012109.1, read as the reverse complement.
AGCGGGAGCGCGCCCCTCTTGTTCGAGGCGAGCGCGGAGACGGCCTGGTCCAGCAGCTCGCGCAGCTTGCGCCGGGCGCCGTCCACCCCGTGGAGCTGGACGTAGTTCGTCGCCTCCCCGTGGGCCAGGGCCTTCACGTCCCGGGCATCCAGGAGGTCGTCGGAGATTTGAAACGCCCTGCCGAGGAGCTTCCCGTACCGGGCGAGCGCCTCGACCTGAGACGCGTCCGCGCCGCCCACCTCCGCGCCGATGACCATGGCCGCCTCGAAGAAGCTCGCCGTCTTCCAGGTGTGGACGTGGTCGAGCTTCTCGGGCGTCACGTCCTCGGATTGGGAGAGCACGTCCAGGGCCTGTCCCCCCGCAAGGCCCGCGGTGCCCAAGGCCTGGCAGAGACGGGAGATGGCCCCCAGCACCCGTTCGGCGGGCACCGCCCGGATGGAGGCCAGCAGCCCGAACGCATGCACCAGCAAGGCGTCTCCGGCGAGGATGGCCAGCGCCTCGCCATGCACCTTGTGCAGCGCGGGCCGGCCGTTGCGCGTCTCCGCGTCGTCCATGGCCGGCAGGTCGTCGTGCACCAGCGACATCTTGTGAATCATCTCGATGGCGCAGGCCGCGGGCAGCGCCGCCTTGAGGCTCCCGCCCACCCACTCGCAGGCCTCCAGACAGAGGATGGGCCGCAGGCGCTTTCCATCCGCCAGCACGGCCTCCCGGATGGCGGCCGTCAGGGGACCCGAGCCGGGAGGGAACTGCTCGTCCAGCGCGCGTGTCACGAGCTGCTGCCGCTCGCGCAACCGCCGCCGGAAGTCGATGCTGGACGAGACTTCGTGCGCACTGACCGCCAGGTTCGCTTCGGACATCGCCGCTCCCCTTCCTTTCGTTGTTCCGACTAACGCATGCCTGCCAGCACCTCTCCGGCGACCTCCAGGAGGTCCCGGTCGCCGTGGAAGAGGTCCGCCCGCGTCGGCGCGTGGAGCACGTCGGGGACCACGCCCTCGCGTTCGAGGGGCAGGCCCGCCCGCGCATGCACGCGCTGACACCTTCGGACGGCGACGCGAAAGCGAGGGCCCTCCGGCAAGGGACGGAAGGCGTCGCGGCCGGAGAGCTTGTGGAGCGTGCTCTGCGGCCAGGGCGATGCGCCGCCGCCGCCCGTGCGCGCGGCCGTCCCCACCACCCGCCCTATCCCGTGGTCCTGGAAGCCCGCCGCGAACATCTCCGCGGTGCTGTACGTCAGCGCGCTCGTGAGGAGCACGACCGCGCCCGGGTACTTCCGCCCCAGGCCATTCGCCTCCGCCTCGGGCGTCAGCGGCACGCCTTCCGAGAAGGTCCGCCCCTGGGCCTCCGCGCGCTCGACGGCGTCTCTCCAGTCTGCGAGCGCCGGCACCGAACGGACGAGCGATGCGGTCAGCGGCGTGAGCCGGAACTGGAAGGGCTGGGGTTGAATCCTTCGCGAGGTGAAGAGCTGGAGCAGCCCCTCTCCAATCCGCACGATGCCGTCCTCGCAGCGCCGCATGTCCAGGATGACGCCCTGGCGGGGCAGGTCGGCCAGCGCCTGGGCGAAGTGCTCCAGGAAGGCCTCGGGGCGTCCTAGAAACGCGTCCACCCGGATGTAGCCGAACGTCCCTCGCGAGGTGTCCACCCGGCGCGCGAGAATCGCGCCATCGCTCGCGACGCGGACCTCGGCGGCTCCGGCGTGGAAGGAGGCGAAGCGTTGCGCGAGCCACGCGCCGTCCGCCACCCGCCACGTCAACCGGACCTCCTTGCGCATCCCCCGCGCGGACACGCACTCCAGGACGACTGCCTCCTCCTCGGGCGGTGGCATCAGCGACAGGGGACGGAAGGTCAGCGTCTGCACCGCCTTCGCGTGCCGGGCCTCGGGATGGGCGCCGTGTTGCCACGCCCGGTGACGTCCCACGACGTCGGCCACGTCGACGCCATTCCACGAGACGAGGACATCTCCGCGTTCGAGCTCGCTCACCGCGGAGTCGAGCACCGCGATGCGCGGAGCATCCCGCTCGAGGAAATCTCCCACCAGGAAGGGCAGGAACGCGACCCGGCTCGCGAAGGGCTCGGGCAGGGCGCAGTGGGTGTGGCGGTCCCCCATGCGCGCGAAGATGGCGAGCAGCTCCCGGTAGAGCAGGCTCCGCTCCAGGGGCATCGCGCGCTGGAGCGCCGCCAGCCGCCCGAGGGGGTCCACCTCCGACAACGCGGCGTCGGGCAGATGGACATAGGCCTGCTCCAACACCTCGCGGGCCTGCGCGAGGACCTCGTCGCCGCCGTGCGCCGGGCCCCGCGTGCGCGCCAGGAAGGCGGTGAGATGTTCCATCGTGCCGTTCGGCTCCATGCGCCCTCCGTCACTCCCAGACGAGTACCGAGGGAAGACGCCCCGGGAAGGCGAGCCGCAGGAGCTGGTAGCCGAGGCCCGAGAGGCCCTGGAAGAACGCTGGCTCGGGGAAGCCGCCCTGCTCTGCCCCCGCGAACCGGTACCCCCCGGTCCGAGCCCGCCTCACCATCGCGGAGGCCTGACGGAGCGCCAGCGCATCGAGGGCCGCGTCCGCGTTCGAGCGCGCCGCGGTGAGGAGCAGCTCGATGACACCCGACTGGCCACAGCACACCCCGTCCCGCTCCCCCAAGCCCTGCTGCCGCGCTCGCGACACGGCGTCATCGATGTCGCGCCGCACCGCACTGGAGTCCAGGAGGGACAGCCCCGACAGGCGCGCGAGCCCCACGCCCGCGGCCCCGTGACACCACGTGTTCGTGAAGGTGAGCGCGCCCTCCCGGGCCTGCCGGAAATCGGAAGCCTCGAACGCCAACGCCCGCTCCGCCGCGACTCGCAGCCGGGAGTCCCCCACCACGGCATCCAGACGCAGCAGCGCGAGGGCGATTCCCGCCGCGCCGTGGGCGAGCCCTGTCACGGGCCGGCCCTTTCTCGCGGACCACGCGGCCCCCGCTGGCTCGCAGGGATGCTGGTGTCTCAGCAGGTGCGCTCCGCACTGGCGGGCCCGCTCCAGCGCCGTCTTCAGTCCCGTCGCCTGATGAAACACCAACAGCCCGAGGAGGGCTCCCGCCGTGCCTGACACGGCATCGAACTGGTCGTCCGCCTCGATGGCCTCCGGGGTGATGAGGCTCGCGGCCCGGGAAGCGTCCTCCAGGAGCGAGGGCTCCCCCAACAAGGACGAAGCCCGACACAGCACGTAGAGGAAGGACCCGAGGCCCGAAGCCGCGCCCAGGGGATACCCCTCCTGCGCCGCGCGACGCGGGGTGGCCGACGCCACGAACCGCCTCAACGAGGACAACGCCGCGAGCGCCATCTCGCGGCCCTCTCCACAGACGTGCTCCATCCCGGCATGGAACAGCGCGATGCCCCCCAGCCCGTCGTACAGGTCCAGGCGCAGCGGGCTCAGGGGATGGTGACCCGCGTCGGGCACCATCCGAGGCGCGATCCACGTGGCCCCACCACCAGGCGTGAGGATGGCCCGCGCGCGCAGCCCGGCGGCGATGGCGTTGGCCTCCGCGGCGAGTTCCTCGCGAGACAGGGGCGCGTCGTCTTGGCCGGACTCCTCCTGCCTGGGCCGTGAGGCGGGCGCATGGACTCGCGAGGTCTCCCCCAGACTCAGCGCGGCGTGGATGAAGCGCACCTGTGACTCCAGGTCGGCCTCATCCAGGGACGACAGCTTGCGCCACGCGCGCTCGCGGCCACTCTCCAGGAACGCCCCGGACAACACGTGCCCCGTGGGAAGGGTGAGCGCATGGCTGTCCGCGCGCGCCCTGAAGCAGGGAAGGTCCAACTGCTCGAGGGACTCCAGCTCCGCGGCGAGCAGCGGCCAGTAACGCGTCTTCTCGGGCGACTCCACGTAGAAGCGGCTGAGGACGTCCGTTTCGATGCTCCGCTCCACGCCGACCCGCAGGTGCCGCGGAGCGCCGAGCCGCTTCAGCAACAGCCCGTAGATGCGCGAGGCGTGGAAGACGAAACGAATCTCCTGCGAGCCCAGGCGCGCGAGCGGCGAGCCCGGCTGGCTCAGCTCCTGTCGATGCTCGCGAAGCTGCCGGTACATCCAGGAGAAGCCCTCCACGAGCGCTCCGGCATGCTCGGAGACGCGCGGAAGCTCGCCGCCGAGCCGGGGAAGGTGGTCCTCCGACTCCAAGCGGATGGGCACCTGCTCCAATCCCATGGCATCGGTGTTGATGTGATGCCACTGCCGCCGCAGATAGCCGGTCACCTGCCCCGGGGTGGCCCCCAGCCCGCTGATGTCGACGCGCTCGCCACGCGGCCCCACGTCCCAGGAGGGAAGGAAACCCGCGCGGCAGACGGAGTCGAGGACGAGCTCCTTCGCGAGTGCTTCGGCCTCCCCACCGTCCCGGCGCTGGTGGAGGACGTGGTGCATCAACGTCTCCGTGTCGATGAGGACGGGAAAGGCGCCCGCGGCGACGATGTTCTCGAAGAAGCAGTCCGACGCCTCGAGCACGTAGAGGAGGCTCAGCAACATCCCCGAGCGGACATAGAACCGTCGAACCTCGCTCGCGTCGGCACATGGCGCGGGGACCGCCGGCTCCACCCAACCCCACGTGCCCCGGTCGAGCACGCGCAAGAGGTGGAAGTCGCCCCCGCGCGCGTTCAGCGCGGCGAGCAGTTCGTACCAGGCCACTTCGACGCCCAGGCCGCGAGGCTTGAAGTAGAGCCGCGTCCCGCCCTCGAACGTGACGTGAGCGACCGTGCGCCCTCCCAGGTGTCGGTCGGAGAGCGAGGATTGGATGGCGACGATGCGCCCCAGCGGCGCGCCCTCCGTGAAGACCCGCTGCATTTCCTCGCGGTCCGCTTTCACGGCACTGGCGAGCGCGTTGACATGGAGCGCCCACTGCTCGGTGACGCGCGAGAGCAGCCGCGCGAGCACGGCGTAGTCCGTGAAGAACTCCCGTGGGCCCTCCGCGAGCTGCCGCGCGATGAAGGCCTCGTACAGCGCACGGGACGTGGGCTCCGCGCGCCCTCCCTGGCTCGAACGAAAGGCCACGAACTCCGCCAGCAAGGCGGGCGCGGCGACGTGGCTCAACTCACGAAGCAGGTCCTCCATCAAGTCGTCGAAGGCGGCGTCCGTGAACACGGCCTGGCATTCGAAGGAAAGCAGCTCCCTGGCCACCTCAGCGAAGGGGCGCAGCAGCTCGACGAAGGGAATCTCCCTGCCCTGTCCGCCCTGCCCTGCCTCCCGTCGCAGCGCCATGGCCCGCCGGAACGTCCGCGTCCACGCGGGCAGCGCCCCCTCGAGCCGGACCTCTCCCAGCAAGGGCAACACCTGCCGCGAAGAAGTACCGAGCCAGTCGAGCCGTTTCTGGAACAGGCGCGCGTCGCCGCCCGCGGCCTTGTCGCGCCACCGCCCCAGTCGCTCGCTCGCCAGCCGGAGACTCTCCGGGTCGTCCTCGGGAACGTAGCCCCCCTCCAATCGCTCCCAGAGGGTCGAGGCACGCGCCGCGATCCGACGCACGGCGGCCTCCTCCATGCGCGCCTCGCTCATGGCGTCTCCTTCACACGGAGCACCCCGCCGCGAACCAGCCTCCCCGCGAGGACGAGCTGCTCCTTCTCACTCAGGCCCGGGAGGTCCCGGACGACGAGGGTCGAACCGCGGACGACGTGACGCAAAGCCGGGCCAATCTTCGCGGGCCCCAGGAGCTTGCCCCCGGAGTACTGCAATCCCGCATACCCGGGTCCCTCCATGACCCGCAGCACCACGCCCGGGCGCCGGCTCAGCACGGCGCTGGCCTCCAACGCCACGGGCGCGTCGAGGAGGTCCTCCGCGGGGGGCGGTGGCTTCTGGACGACGAGCCGCTCCGCGAGCTGCGTGAGGGCGGCGTCCAGTTCGAGCTGGCGTGGCAGCTCCTCGAGGAGCGCCTGGAACATCGGTGCCATCGTCGCGGGCCCCTCCAGGAACCGCGGAGGCAGCCCCCGGCGCAGCCGCTCATCACGCCGGGCCACGGCGATGGCCGCCCTGAGAAGCTCCTCCCAGGTGATGGCCTGCAAGCCGAGCGTGAGGTGCACCGAGTGCTCCCGCGCCGCGCGGGCCTCGTGGATGAAGCCCCGAGGGATGTAGAGCACCTCCCCACTCTTCAGCTCGTGCTCCATGAGCACGGGGGGCAAGGGCGAGGACAACTCCGTCGTGTGCTCATCCGGAAGTGGGAGGACTCGCTGGGGGCCTCGCACCTGCCACACCTTGGCGCCTTCGACCTGCAGGACGAAGGCATCCATGACGTCGAAGTGGGCCTTGAAGCCCTGGGCTCCGGGAGGCGTCATGTAGAGGTTGGCACCCACGGGGTGATGCAGCTCCTCCTCCACGGCGGCGCAGAACCGGCCCACGGGCTCCCAGAACCGGCCCAGCCTGTTGATGACGAGCGTGAAGCCCTCGCGCCACGCGGCCTGCACCTGCTCCAGACGCGGCGAGCCGTCCGGCGCCAGCCAGTTCTCATCCCGGTGGCGCCCTTCCCTGACGAGCACCATGTCCTCGATGGACCGAGGCGTCCGGTAGGCCAACAAGCGCCCGAGGTCGCGCGACGCGAAGAGGTCCGACCACCGCCCGGGTGGTCCCGGAAGCACCAGGGGTTTGCGCTCCCAGGTCTCCTCGAAGAAGACCGACGGCGCGAGGGGTGAGAGCAGTCTCGCCAGGCCCATGACCTATTCCTCCGAGGCGTGCGTCAGCAACCCCACCCGGACCAACCGCCGGACGAGCACCAGCTTCTCGTTGTCACCGAGCCCCCCAGGCAGCCGGGACGGAACCACGCGGTCCGTCTCGTCGATGTAGCGCAGCGCCTCAGCGATTTTCGCGGGCCCCAAAAGCTGGTTCCCCGAGAACTGGATGCCCGCCACCGCCGCCTCCTGAAAACAGCGGGTCAGCACCGCGGTCCGCTTCTTCAACGGCGTGTCCAGGCCGATGTCCGCATGCAACATCGCGAAGTGGCCATCCGGCGGCGGGGGCCGAGCGACGATGAGCTTCTCGGCATGCTTCGCCAGTGCGTCCGACAACCGGACGTCCCGGTGGAAGCCCGCCACCAGTTCCCGGAACCCCGACTCCAACGAGTTCACCGCGCCTGGGTCGCGCAAGAGGCCGGGTGGAAGGGACCTTCGGAACCGGGGGTCGCGATCCGCCATGGCCGCCAGCGCATCCTCGAGGAAGTCCCGCCACGTGCGGACATGGACATCCACGGTGATGTGCAAGGAGGCGTGCTCCCTTGCCTCCGCCTCGTGCACGAAGCCGCGGGGCACGTAGAGCATGTCGCCTGGGTGGAGGTCCGTCTCCAGGAGCAGCTCGGGGAGCCGCTCGCGCGCCACCGGCGTATAGGAGCCCTCGACACGCGGGAGCTCTTGCCCCACGCCGTACACCTTCCAGTGCTTCACTCCCTCCACTTGGAGGATGAAGTTCTCCTGGGTGTCGAAGTGGGGCTGCACGCCATGATGCCCCGGGGGCGTCAGGTAGACGGCCACGGCGACCGGGTGGCTGAGCTGCCCCTCCAGGTTCCGGCAGAACACCACCAACGGCTCCCACGTCTCCTCGAGCCCGCTGAGGATGACCGTGCTCCCCTTCAGGTAGTTCTCGTAGACGAGGTTGATGTTGGCGGTGTTGTCGAGGTTGAGGAAGTTGTCGCGGACGAACCCTCCCGCCGTCACCAGGTCCAGGCGTCCCGGGCCGGGCTTCTGGTAGCGAATCACGCGGTCCACGTCGCGGAGGGAGAACAAGGGCGCGAAGAAGTCCGGCGCGCGTCCCCGCGTCACCAGGGGCTTCTGCTCCCAGTGCTCGCGGAAGAACGCCTCCGGCGTGAGCGGGGCCAGCAGCGCCTCGAACCCCATCGCCTCCACGCGCGTCGGCTCACCGACTCGTGGCCCGGCGGCCCGAGTCTTCCGGTCGTCCATTGGCATCATCGGGTCGGGTTCCTTTATCGCGGCGCATCCCACGCGCGGCTGTAGACCAGCGGCGTCATCGGTCCGGCGGCCAGCTCGCCTGGCTTCAACCCGGGCAACGACGTGGTCCGGTTCTCCCGCTGGATGACGTTGGCGTAGAACTCGGACGGATGGGCCGTCTTCGCCAAGGGCTTCTCCGGAGCGACACGCGCCCCGTCCGCGAAGTAGACGATGACGACAATCTCCCGAAGGATGGATGCGTCGTTGGTCCGGGACGAGTGCAGCGTGCTGGCCCAGTGCGCCGCGATGTCGCCCAGGTCGAAGTGACCGTAGTTGGCGAGCTGGAAACCCTTGCCGCGCAGCTCCGCCTCGAAGTGGTCCATCGACGCGTCGTCCCCGTTCGAGGTGCCCAGGTAGCCGGCCAGATGAGAGCCCGTCACGTAGCCCATCGGAGCCATCTCCGGAGTGATGGCGGTGAGCGGCACCCAGAAGGTGACGATCTTGTCCGTGTCGAGCGGCATGAAGCGGGAGTCCTGATGCCAGGGTGTGTTCGAGCCGCCAGGGCTCTTGAAATACGACTGGTCGCGGAACAGTCGCACCGCCTCCACGCCCAGCAGGTCCGCCGCGAGCCGCGCCAGCCGCCGGTTCTGGATGAACTGACGGGTCAGCGCGTCCCGCGTCCACAGGTTGTTGACGAACATCCAGTTCTTCCCGTTGCCCGCCACCTTGCGCTCCATGGCGTGCGCCTCTTCGCAGTGCGCCTCCACCACCCGCTTCAGGTGCGGTCGGTATGCGGCGATTTCGTCGGCGGTCAGGACACCGGGCAGCTTGACGTGCCCGTCCCGGCGGAAGGCGTCGATCGCCGTGGGAGACAGCGCGTGCCGATCTTCGAGCGAAGGCAGGCCGAGCGAGTGGACTCCGGGAGAGATGACAGGGTCCTGCGAGATGAGGGGTGCGCTCACGGGGGCGCTCCTTGCGTGTCACCCGGCGGGCCGCTTCGCCGGAAGACAATGGGGTTCATGGGCCCAGCGGCCACGTCACCCGGGCGGAGCCCGGCGAAGTAGGACGACATGAGGCTGCGGCGGAACGGGAGCCCTTCCTCGCTCGTCACCCGGGCCCCATCCGCGTAGAAGCACACGGCGACGGCCTCGCGCATCACCGTGCTCGTGTTGCCCCCGGCGGCATGCAGGGTCCACCCCATGTGCAGCGACACGTCACCGGCCTTCATGGGCCCGTTCCGCGCCAGCCGGAAGCGGCTCGCGGCCGAGGGCTCTTGATGGCCCTGCTGATGCGAGCCCTCCGCGAAGACGAGTCCTCCCATCTCCGCGGTGACGTCCCTCAGCGGTATCCAGACGGAGAGCGCTTGAGCGCTGTCCAACGGGATGAAGGTCAGGTCCTGATGCCACGGCGTGGGCGGTCCGCCGCCGGGCTTGAAGAAGCCGCAGAAGTGGAGGATTCGCACGGCCTCGACGCCCAGCAGCCGGGCCACGATGGCCCCCAGCCGTGGCGCGGTCACGAAGTCGGCCACGGGCCGGGGTGCGTCCCCCAGACTGAAGAGGGTGTTCTCGGGGCTCGCGCCCAGGTTGCGCTCGCCCTCGGTGAGCCGCTTCCGCTTGTCCTGGATGTAGTCCCGCAGCGAGGGCCGGTAGGCGGCGAGCTCCTCGGGGCTGAAGACGCCCCGGAGCAGGACATGGCCCTTGGCGCGCAACGCCGCTGCCTCGGCCTCCGCCTCGGTCGACGTCCACTGCGCGTGGAGTTCCGGCAGTCCGGTCATGCGGTCCTCGTCCATGGCGAACCTGTCTCCAGGAGCACGGCGCGCACCTCGTTCAAGGCGCGGAGCACGGTCCCCGTCGTGAAGACGGCGTGGAGGTCCAGGGAGTAGTTGGTGAAGGTGTGACGAAGGACATCCTCGACCGAGGCGATGCCGGGCGGTGGGCCGCGCCAGAGCGTCCACGGCGCACCGGGCTCCGGCACCACCACGTCCGGGCGAGGCACTCGCAATCGGGCGGAGGGAGACCAGCCCCCTTGTGGCCTCTGCCACGCGCAGAGCCGGGAGACCCCTTGGAGGAGGGTCTCCCGGCCCCGCGGTGACGGACTGGCGCGCGCGACCACGCGCAGTGCCTGTGCCAGTGCGAAGGACGGCGGGCGCGAGCCCTCGAACGCCACGTGACGCGCCACGCGCTCCAGCGCCCACGCGGCGGCTCGCTCGATTCGGGCGGCCCGCTCCGAGGCGGGCGCCACCGCGGCTCCAGCGGCGGTCAGCGCCGCCACGGCCTCCGCGGTGGAGTACTCCTCGTCGAACCACCAGTAGGCGGGCCAGTGTCCCCGCGCATCCTGCGTTCGCAGCAGGAAGGCACCCAGCCCTTCGCGGTGGGAGGAGAGGTGGGCCCCCGCGGCGCTCACGCAGACATGGGAGTGCGTCCAGCCGTGGAAAGAAACTTCGGGTGGAAGCCCGACGTACTGCCGGATGTCCTCGTCCGAGGCATAGGTCGTCAGTCCGCCGTCGTCGCGCAGGTGACGCGCCAGGAAGGCCCCCGCGCTCCGGGCCCGGGCCGAGTCTCCGGCCCCCAGCGCCTCCGCCAGTCTCAATCCCCAGAGCGTGCTGTCCGCGTCCCCCGGAACCCAGGCGTTGTAGCTCCAGCCGCCGCCCCGCCCCTCCACGCCTTCGAGATACCGCCAGGCGGCCTCCGCGGCACGGCGCGCTGCGGGCTCGGACAGGCCCGCGAGCACCGTCCCCACGAAGCCGCTGACCCAGACATCACTCTGGGTGGCCGGGAGCATGAAGTCCTTCCAAGCCCCTCTCGCGTCCTGGGCGCCCAACAAGAAGGCAAGCGCCGCCTCGGCGCTGGTCTCCAGGGTGTGCAGGCCCGAGGTCGTCATGGCTCAGGCCACTCCGTCCGCGGCCAGCAGCGGCCGGTGCGCGATGCCGAAGTAGGCCTTCGCCTGGGCAGGAGCGCCCGCGCGCAGGACGACCTTCATGTGACTCAGCCCGCGCAGCAGCACGAGGTCCTCGTCTCTCGAACCGGCTGGCGCGCGCTGATGGCCCACCCAGCGCAGCAAGGCCTCGCGCTTGGCGGGCGTGCACAACCCCAGGCCCACGAGCTGCTCGAACTGGCGATGCCAGCGGGGTTCGAGGTGAGGCTGGCGCGCCCAAGGGCCCGCGACGAACCCCGGCTCGAGTCCCAGTTGAGGGTAGAGCTGCTCCCCCACGTCCAGGTGCAGCCCCATGAAGTCCGCGTGCGGCGCGAGGGCCGCGAGGTGCTGACGGACCTCGTCCAGCGGCCCCTTCCAGCCAATCCGTTCGAGATAGGCCGGCGCGACATCCGGCGCGATGTCGAACACACACAACCGCACGGCCTGGATGGAGCGGCCAATCATCAGCCCGACCTGGAAGTCATCCGTGCCGGGCGGACACGCCTCGAAACAACGCAGCAGGTTGGATTGAAATGCCTGGGTAAGGGGCGTGCCCAGCAACATGGGGATGATGGACTCCACGAGCCAGGAGAGCGGCCGCCGGATGTCTTTCTGGCCGGGCCAGTACCCGAAGAGGAGGTTGGGCCGGGGCTCGTCCGAGGTGGAGTCGAACTCCAGCCACGTCGCGCCCGCGTCCACGTAGGCGGGCTCCCGGGTCTCTCCCCATGCTTGATAGAAGCGCTGGACGCGCTGCCAGCTCTCCGTCCGCAGCGTGTCCGGCAGCGGCAGGTCGTGCTGTCCCGCCAGGAAGCGCGCGCCATCCGCCGTGAGATTGAGGGCGCAATCCGTGGGCGAGTCACCCTCCCCCAAGCGGCACTCGAAGCCCAGGAAGTCCGCCACGGAGCGCGGCAGCAGCCGCGCGACCTTTCTGATACGGGAAAAGCTCACCGGCGACATGAGCAGCGAAGGAAGCTGGGACTCCACTTGTTCCAAGGATGAATCCAACGAAGGTTCCATGGCGCCGGTGAGGGACTTCAACGAGCCGGAGCCGCGGCCACGAAAGGCACCATGACAAGCCTTTCAGGGCCCGCTCCCGCGGGATGTCGTCCCATCTCCTGTGTTCGGGGTTCTATTGCGGACTGACGGCTACTTGCCGCAGTTGGCGCCCCAGGTGCAGGAGCCCTCGGCCATCTGCAGGAGCTGCTCGTCGGTCAGCTCCTGGTCGGACGACTGGGGATTCTGGTCAACCTGCTGCGTTTCGTTGGTGGTTTCCATGTTCGTACTCCTCCTGTTTGGTTCGTGCACCATCACGTACTGCGGGTACTGCGCCGTTAGTGCCCGGCAGGGAACAGGCGACGCGCGACGCGGTGCCGTCTCGTGAGAGACAGACAGCGTCCCGTGCGCATCGACCGGAGCTTGTTTCACCAGGCACAAGACTTTCGGGCCGAATCACTCACGGCCCGGCGTCGCCCGCCGCCAGCCATTCATCTACACGGCTGGACCCGGGACGGGAGGGGGCGTGGCGGAACGGACCTCCGCCCCCTCGTTCTTCTCGAACTCACGCATGAAGTGAGCGCGCATGGCCTTCGCGTCGAAGGTGAGCAGGGTGCCCCCGGTCTCGAAGTGCTGGATGAACAGACGGCCAATGGCACGCGAAAGCCCCGCCATCGACACCGCGCCGGACAGGACACCGGCCGTGGAACCGATGACCGGCACGCCCTTCAGCAGGCTGAACACCAGCGGGCGTCCCAGCAACGTGGAGGAGGCCGCGCCCAGCAACGCCGCGACAACGCCCCTGGCACGCTGCTCGTGAAATGACACCGAATGCAGCTCGGCCAACTCCCCCAGCATCCTCAGTTGGACGACCATGAACGCCGCGATGTCCAAACCCGGGAGCGGGAGGGCGCCCGCCCCCATCGACCACAGGGAGTATTTCTTCACGATGTCACGCCCGCGAGCCTCCCGAGCCTCCTGCTTCGCCGTCTCTTCCATGGCAGACGCACCCGACCTTTCCTTGCAGGAATCCAGACCGACTTACGAAAGGCTGTGTTAGGAAAACAGGCTCAGCGCCGCGCGCACCAATCGCAGCCGCTTTGCCGCAATTCACATACTCACACAGCCCCAAGGGATTCCCTGCCTGCCCTTGAGTCGGACGTCCAAGGTGATAGTGGACAGCACAACTCACTCGTCCGGTGTACGCCTGCTCAACCTGGTGAGTTATTTCAATCTCGCAATCACTTGCACTTAAAGGGATATTCGCACGACCCTTTCAGCTCCAATAGTAGAGCGTTCGCCCCTCGTTCGCGCGGGCCAGAAATCCACCAATGGTATAGCGCGGGCGGGTCCCCTCGGTCGGCGCGACGCGGTGGTAGATGCGCCCGCCCGCGAAGAGGATGAGGTCGCCGGGCTGGGGCTTGAGGGCCAGGCACTCGCAACCCTCCACCAGGGACGCATCCTTGCTCACGACATACTGGCTCCCCACGTCATCCGAGTCCGACCAGCGGCGCGAGTAGACGAACAGCTCCCCTCCGCCTCCCGGAGCATTGAGCGTGAGAAAGAAGCTGAGCTGGTCGCTGACGTCGCAGACTGTCTTCAGGTGCGCGTAGGACGGGTGATGGCTGAGGTTGTTGTCGCAGTGCAGGTCAATGGCGGCGCCCGAGGGGAGAATCCGGATGGTCGCGGGCATGTACCCTTGCCCATCGGGGTTGCGTGGGAGCTCCACCGAGCGGCCGCCCCCGAGCACCTCGAAGATGGACTTCAGCCGCGCCTCGTAGTCGGCGCCATCCCGGAACAGATCCCGGCACTGGACGCGAAAGCCCTCCGCTACGCGGAAATACTCTGGCAGGTCACGGTCGGCGGCCACCAAGGTGATGCCATACAGGTGTTTCCCCTGTCGGGCCTTGTGGGGGTCGGCGCCCCGGGGAAAGACATGGAAGGGCGGCTCGTGTCTCTCGATGCGCGAGCTGATCTCCCGCATGTACGCCTCGGGGTAGACCTGGCGAATCACCACGCCATCCAGCTCCCGCTTCGCGAACGCCTCCAGGCAGTCCTCCAGGGCGTCGAGCTGCGTGAAGTCGACGGAGCGGAACTTGAACCAATCTGCGCGGGCTAACGGTTCCATGGCGGGCTCACCTCGTATTCGGCGGTGGTATAGGCTTTGGCCTGAAGGCTCAGGTCCAACTGACTCACGACCTTCACATGGTGGAACATGCGCTCGATTCGCACCGTGCTCCCATCGGACAGACCCACGGTGTCGGTGCCAGGCCACACCGCGAGCGCGTCACGGAGGCCTGGCGTGCACAGCGATTCTTTCACGGTGAGGTCGAGCAGCGGCCCGCAGTCCCCGCCCCGGCCTCGGTACATGGCGTCCTCGTCCACGTAGATTTCCATCCCCACCTGGGGCTGCACCCCCTGGGGATGGACATCGACGTGCAGGGCGATTTCGGAGTGGAAGCGAAAGAACGGCGCCATCCGCTGGTAGAGCTTCCCCGGAGCGCCGGGCCAGCCAATCCGCTCCAGGTAGGAGAACGCTTCGTCCGGCTTCAGAATCAAGATGAGCCGGAGGGCCTCCGTGGGGCGCGAGTAGAGGACGCCCACCGTCCGGTAGCGGCAACTCGAGGGAATGGCCTCCCAGCAGCGACGCAGGGTCGCCAACTCCGGCGAATCAAAGGACCTGGGCTGGAGCAACTCCAGCACGGGCCGCGGAGAGACATGCGGTTCGATGGTGAAGAAAATCAGCGGATTGGGGACACCCGCCAGCCGGCCCCGGATGTCGAACTCGAGCCAGACGGAGCAGACGTCGTGCACGGGCGAGGTCTCATCCTCCCAGCCTCGGGCGAAGTCGCGAATCCGTCTCCAGGACTCCTGGCCCAGGAACGCCGCGGGGAGGCCCGCGTGGGTCCCCGCCAGCACGTCGCGGCGCCCCTTCGCCGAAAGCCAGAGGAAGAAATCGACGGGATGCTCCCCTCCACTGAGGGGGCGCTCGAACATGTGGCTCAAGGAGAGGATGGTGGGCAGCGCTTCCGCTGTCTCCAGGAGCGCCTCCAGACTCGTTCGTGAATAGAAAGGCGGTCTGCACGCGGCTTCCAGGAGCCTTACCGCGTCCGCCGAAGACTCCAGACCGGGTGCCGCGACTGGCATTGCATTGGATGACATTGTCTTCCCCCGTGACACTCTGAACTGTGCAGCCTGTTGCTTGACCCTTCATGAAAGGGTCACGTAGAACCTGTCCAATGAATCGACCATTCATTGCCCTCGCCTCATTCACCCTGGGCGCGGTCGTGGGTGCCAGGCTCGACCGCGAAGCGTTGCGAAAGCAGCTCCAGCCACTGGCGGAGAGCGCCCTGAAGAATGGCAAAGCCGTGGGAGCCGAGCTTCGCCGGCAGGCGGCCCGGTTCGTCGAGGATCTCGAAGACCTGGTCGCGGAGGTGATGGCCGAGCAGGGGACGGGAAGCACCCACCCCGCCCCCAAAAAAGAAGGCTCCAGCCCGGACTCCTCCTCCACCGCGTGAGGGAGCCGCCGCGGCTCATGCGCGAACGAAGTGGATGTTCCAGGCCCGTTCGGCGCTCACGAGCAGGCCGCTGATGTGGCCTCGCGAGTCCCGGACGAAGCGAAGGTGGAGCCCGTCCCCGCTGCGAGTCGCGCCATCGTCCTCCGAGGTGAACTGGACACGGGCCTCCGCGAACTTCTCCCGCCGCAGGACCAGGGACGCGCCCGAGACGGCGAGCGTGTAGTGAACGCCCAGGTCATCGCTCCGGTAGGTGCCGGCGTACTCGGCCAGCGACTCGGGCCTCTTGGGCGCCACCTCGACGCGCTCACAGAGCGCTGTGGTCTGCCCCGCGTGCGTCACCTGCATCCGGGCCGGCGCATCCTCCCTCGCTGGCGTGAACTGGCATTGCGCCTCCACATCCGGGAAGCGCCAGCAGCCAGGACCGGCCGGCAACAGCTCGTACGTTCCGCCGGTGCTGGGCACGAGGAAGAGCCTTCCTCCCCGGTCCTCGACCCCGAGCGTCGTCCCACTCCACGTGTCCCGGTAGAGGCCCGTCATGGCCTCGAACGCGTCCGCGGCGGCGTCGGAGGCTCCCGCGGCCCGGCCCGCCCATGAAGGCGCATGCAGGTCCACCGACGGCGCTTCCTTGAAGTGGTCCGCCAGGAGGATGTCGGCGATTCGCCGCGTCAGCGGTCCTGGCCGCAGCTCCGCGGCGTTGCAGAAGATGGCGACCGCGAGGCGCTGCTCGGGAAAGCGAAGGAAGTAGGACGCAAAGCCCGCGTCACCTCCCGCGTGCTCCGCGACGGGCAGGCCCCGGTATTGCCCCAGGATGAGGCCAAACCCATAACCGAGCGGCCGCCCGTCGTCGAAGGTGCCTGGCCGCGAGAGCTGCCGGATGAAGTCCGCGTCTCCCACCGTCGGGGAGAGGAAGTTGCGCTCCCAGCGCGCGAAGTCCTCGACCGTGGAGAGCAGGCCCGTGGGGCCAATGGTTTCATACGCGGGGAGGTTGAGCTTCCACGGCCCGCCCGCTTCGCGCGAGTAGGCCAGGGCGCGATTCCGGACGAGCTTCTGATGGTCGTCCTGGAAGCACGTGTGCTGCATCCCGAGCGGCGCGAAGAGGTGCGCCTCGGCCTGCGCCTGCAGGGAGCGGCCGGTGATGCGCTCGACGGCGATGGCCATCAAGGTGTAGCCGGTGTTGATGTACTGATACCGGGTGCCAGTCGGGAAGTTCAACGCCTGCTGGCGCGTGGCCAGCCACAGGATGTCACCGGTCGTCTTGAGGTCCGCGGCGCGCCAGCCCGCCAAACGCAGCAGGTCCCATTGGTCTCGCAGGCCGCTGGTATGGTGGATGATGTGCCGGAAGGTGATGGGCGGCCCCTTGGGCAGCTCCGGCAGGTAGCGCCGGATGTCGTCATCAAGGGAGAAGTGCCCCTCTCGCGCCAGGAGCCCCACCAGCACGGCGGTGAACTGCTTGGAGAGCGAAGCCACATGGAACACGGTGGCCGGGGTGATGGGGACCGCGCTCTCCAGGTTCGCGGCGCCATAGCCCCGCGCGTGGATGAGCTCGCCCTCCCGATAGATGCCCACGGCGCCGCCGGGCCCCTCCGCGTGGTCCCAGGCGCTGAACAAACCGTCAATCTGCTCTCGCTGCACGGCATCCATCACGGCCCCCGGTTCGGACGTCATTCACCTTGCTGAAGGCTCCACAGGAAGGCGTAGAGCCCTCCCTGCGCGAGCAACGCCTCGTGACGCCCCATCTCCCGGACCCGCCCCTGGTCGAGCACCAGAATCACATCCGCATGGCGGATGGTGGAGAGCCGGTGCGCCACCACAATCATGCTCATCCGCGAGGACGCGTTGCGGACCGACCGCTGGATGGCGGCCTCCGTCTCGTAGTCGAGGTGGGAGGTCGCCTCATCGAGCGCGAGGATGGGGGCCTTCTTCAGGAGCGCGCGCGCGATGGCGATGCGCTGTCGCTGCCCTCCCGAGAGCTTCCGGCCGCGCTCGCCCACCTGAGCGTCCATGCGGTCCGGAAGGGCCTCGACGAACTGCGACGCCCCCGCGTTGTCGAGCGCCTCCGCGACCTCCGCGTCCGACGCCCCCGGGTCGCCGAGAAGCACGTTGTCCTTCACCGTCCCCTCGAACAAAAAGGGCTCCTGCCCCACGATGCCGATGGCGGAGCGGAGGTCCTCGAGGTTCAGCTCCCGGAGGTCGTGGCCATCCACCTGGATGCTCCCGGCTCGCACGTCGTGGAAGCGCAGCAGCAACTTCAGGAGCGTGCTCTTCCCGGACCCCGTCGGCCCGACGATGGCGAGCGTCTCCCCGGGGCGCAGGTGAAGGGAGATGCCATGGATGACCGTCGTTGAAGGCGCATACCCGAACGAGACGTCGTCGAAGCGGACCTCGCCCCGCACCTGCGCCTTGGGCAACCGGACAGGACCGCCTTGGATGCTCGGGCGTGAGGCGAGCATCTCCTGGATGCGCTCCGCGGAGCTGACCGCGGAGTGATAGCTCCCCAGCGCCCCACCCACGCCGCCGAGCGCCCCCAGGACTTGCGGAAACAGATACATCGTCCTCGCGAAGACCTCGCTGGAGAGCAGGCCCTTGCGAGCCTTCCACCCACCGTAGAGGGTCATCACCACGAACCCGGTGGCGAAGGCGCCTTGCATGAGATGGGCCTCGAGCGAGGCGGCCTCCCCCGCCTCCAGTTCCGCGTCCGCGAGCCGCCGAGCGGACTCCGACACCCGCCGGACATCGTCTTGCTCCGCGGTGAAGCTCTTGATGTCGATGATGCCGGCGAAGCTGTTCTCCAGGTGCTGGGTGAAACGGTCCAGGCGCTCGTTCTGGTGCGTTCGCGCGGCGGCCGTCCTCCGGCCCAGCTTGCGCAGGAGCGGCACCATGAAGGGCACGGGCAGACAGGCGACGAGCACGAGCAGCGGCGAGGTCGTGAGCAGCAAGGTGCCCGAGACGAGGATGACCAGGGCGCTGTTGACGGCATCGTCCACGTCCCGCTCCAGGAAGGAGGCGAGCCGGGCCGCATCCTTGGTCACGAGGCTCAGGAGCCGGCCCGTTCCCTGCGCGTCCAGGGTGGACACGTCTTGCGCCTCGATGGCCGCCAGCAGCCGCGCTCGCAACGCCTGTTCGTGATTGCGCGCGAGTTGCCTCCAGGCCCGCTTGCGCTCGTGCTGGACGTACTGGTTCACGCCCGTGAAGAGCATGAGCAGGGTGCCCACGACTCCGAAGCGCGAGTCCGCGTCTCCTCGCGGGAGCCCGGAGCGCTTCGCCAGGGCGGCGTTCAACGTGGCGACAACGAGCAACCCTTGGGCAATGGACAGTCCGTGACTCACGACGGACAGCGCGAGCGGCCGCACGAGCCGAGCCCGCTCGGGCAGCAACGCCATGAGTGAACGGGAGGAACGCTCGCCGGAGACCGCGCCCCTCTCCGGCTCGGAGGTCGGCTCAGAGGACAGCCGCTGCAATGCCTCCCGCAGCAGCGACTCCACCGGCGTCACGAGGGTGTCTGGAATGAAGAAGACCAGGACCCGTCCCGAAACAGCGCTGGCGCTCACCTTGGATACGCCCACGTGCGACAGGAGCGCCTTCTCCAACGCCGCGGCCAGCGCCGGGGCGTCGGACAAGGCATCCACTTCCCAGCGCTCGCGTCCGGGGAGGCTCGAACGCAATCGCATCCGTGCGGCTGCGGCGGCGGAAGGGCTCGTCATGCGGCGGACTCACGGGGAGGGGGTCCAAAGGCAGTGAAACGAACTGTGTTTGGATTGAGGCTATCTCGGCCTCTCCCATCCCCGGTGCAGCCCCCCGCCAGGCTCCGCTCAGAATCTAACGAACCAAACGAATCCCTTCCATTCCCATCCAACCTCCTGGGTCAGAGGCCGAACGCCACTTCCAGGTGCTGTCGCACGTGTCCGGGCCGCACCTGGGCGAAGGCGCGCATCGCGTCCACGTTGTACCGCCAGACGTCCAGGGAGGTTGGGTAGCGCCAGCGCTCGATGTGCGCGGGCATCTCCGCCTCCACCTGCCCCACCAGGGAATCCAGGTGCGACGTCACCCGCTCCGGGGTGAACGTGGTGTCCAGGTGCCACAGGAACCGCGACACGAAGCGCCGCTTGAAGTCCGTGTTCGTCAGCAGGTTGCGCAGCAGCACGACGGACCACTCCGGCAGCGTCTCGTCCGTCAGCACGCGGGCCAGGGAGTCATAGGCCGGGTCCCCCAGGAAGGCGCCGTCCAGGTCGTAGAGCAGCCAGCGCCAACGGCCATCCTTCGCGGCGGGCCCGTTGACCTCCGGCTCCGTGTAGCGCCAGAACTTCGTGTTGTTCTGGGGCCAGTCGGCGTTGGCGAAGAAGATTTCGGCGATCTGGTAGTCGATGAAGTCATCGACATCCATCTGCGACTCCACATGCGCGAAGTGCTCCGGCTGCGACACGTCGTTCGTCCGGACGTAGTCGAGCAGCGCCCGGTAGGGCACCTCGTCCCCGTCCTCGCCGGTGTCGAGCACGCCGTCGTGCTCGAGGATGGTCACCTTCTTGCGGTTGAGGCCGTGGTGCGAGGCCACGTAGTACTCGTCATACCGCTCGCGCAGTTCGTGCAGCCCCCAGTACTCGCCGTTGATGTACAGCACCGTGGGGCGGCACGCCTGCAGATGGAGCGACGTCTCGCGCAGCAGCCCCTGGAGGGCGCAGTCGCGAATCTTGGTGGAGAGCAGGTCCTGCCCCGACGTCCGGACGATGAGCCGGGTGAATTCCTCCAGCTCGGAGCCCGGGAAGATGGCCGCACGGAACGTCTTGGGGCCGTAGTCCTCCTTCGCGTACAGGCGCAGGCTCTTGTGGGGCAGCGCCGCGCTGCCCGAGCCGTGGATGCGCACGCCCGCGCCGTGGGAAATCACCGGCGTCCCCTCCGGGAGGAACCACTCCACGTGCAGGGGCCGCTCCCAGTCCTTGCCGCTCTGGTGGTAGTTCCCGTTGCCCCAAATCCACTCCGGACGCGGGTCCTCCGCGTGAACCCGGCCGGGGACGTAGATGCCGTGCTCGAAGCCGAAGAGGTGCTCGGGGTCCACCGTGAGCGACATCACGGGCAGCGGGCCGTGTGACGCGCCAATGAGGTACGTCCGGGTGCCGGACGCGCCCACGGGCGTCGTCCCCACGAACTGCTGGAACCGCACCACCGCCGCGCGGCCCACGGGCTCCGCGGGCGGCAGCCACCGCCAATCCACCGGCGTCTCCGGCGGGTTGGTGGGGATTTCCGACAGCGGCGCGGGCTCGCCCGACGGGCGCAGCAACATCAACGGCGCGACGTAGACAGGCGCGCTGGCCGACGGCGTGGAGCCATCCAACGTGAAGCGCGTCACCCGCCCCTCGGCCGTGGGCAGCGTCAGCAGCGATGCCGCGTGGTAGAGCGCGTGCGGCGCATCGAAGTCCACGTGGTCGAGCTCCAGCCAGGCGCGCCCCGGCTCACCCGAGCCGTCATGTGCCACCACCGACACGGAGCGCGTCCCCGGCAGCGGCCGCCAGCGGATGCTCCACTGGTCGCCGCGCACCTCCGCCCAGCCAATCAGCTCGCCATCCACCTGGATGCCCACGGCCCGGATGGCGCCCTGCCCCTGGATGGTGCCTCGGAGGACACCCGCCGTGTTGTCCATCCCGTCGATGGTGACGTGGGGGACGGACTGCTCCGCATGCTGCTGTGTCTCATCCGGCGGCGGGGCGTCCTCCTGGCAGGCGGACAACGACACGGCGCACAGCAACAACACGGAACGGGACATCTCTCGAAAGGGACTCAACACCGCGTCTCCCGGGGAACCAACGGCCAGCCACGGCTGGCGGAGGACGTCCGGCCCAAGGTGGCACCTGCCCACCTCGCAACGTCCCCATCTCGCCCGTGGACAGGACGCGCATCCTCGGAGTGCCCTGGGGCATCCCGTCCGCGCGCCACGTCACGAGCTCGACACCCCAACGTAACCCAGAAGTCGTTGGAGGTCCATTGACCCACGGGGCAGCGCCGGGCACGAAAAAGGCCCCCGCCCTGTGTCGGACGGAGGCCCTGGTCCTCAACAACGTTGCCGCGTGTGGCGGACTACAGGAGCTTCATCAGCTCCGCGCGCTTGGCGTTGTACTCATCATCGGAGAGCACGCCGGCGTCCTTCAGCTCCTTGAGCTCCTTCAGACGCTGCGCGGGGCTGCGCGTGTCCGCCGGAGCCGCCGCGGGCGCGGGCTCCGGAGGCCGCTGCTGGTGCTGCTGCTGGTTCATGAACTGCTGGGCCATGCCGAAACCCATGCCCATGCCCATGCCGCCCAGCGCGTTGCCGGAACCACCGCCGTCGCTGCCGCCGCCCTTGGCCATGCCCTCGGCCGCGCCGAGCATCGCCTGGCCCTGCGCGTACTGCTGGAAGCCGCCGGCCAGACGCGAGTACGCCACGTCCTTGCCCAGCTTCTTCAGCGTCGCCTCATCCTCTTCCTTGATGGAGACGTGGAAGTTGCCCATCCGCACCACGGTGAGGCCGTAGCCGTCCACGTGGGGCTTGAGCCCGGAGATGACCTCCGTCTCAATCTCTTCCGTGTACGCACCGCTCGTCACGTCGAGCAGCGGCCAGCGCTTCTTGACGAGCAGCTCCGCGATGCGGTCGCGCGTCACCTTGAGGACCTGGTTCTTGAACCAGCCGAGCAGTTCCTCGTTGCCCGTGCGGCCCATGCCCACCAGGCCCACCACGAGGCGCTCCGGGTCCGTCACGCGGATGGAGAAGTCGCCGTACACCATGGTGCCAATGCCCAGGCCCGTCTCCGGGTCGCGCACGTCACCGATGGGCCCCCCGAACTTCACGCCGGCCACCTCGCGGGTGGAGACGAAGAAGATTTCGGAGATGAAGAGGTTGCCGCCCGTGAAGCCCTCGATGAGCCGGGACAGGAACGGGATGTTGTTGGTGTCCAACTGGTGACGGCCGGGCCCCAGCTTGCCCTCCACCTTGCCGTCCTTCACGAAGAGCGCGACCTCGTCGGCATCGACGGTGAGCTGGGTCAGCATCCGGACGTTGTTCTCCGGATACTTGTAGATGATGTCGCCCTTCGCCGAGTCCGCCCGCGCGATGAAGTTGCGCTTCGCCTCACCCTTGATGCTGTCGAAGATACCCATTGCCAGTCAGCGCCTCCGTGGCCGCGTTGGCAGCCGGTCAACCCGCACCGCCACCTCAACCCCATTTAAGAGCATGGCATCCGGGACGAAAGCGCGCGCGCTCGCGTACCGTCACCTGCTCGCAACATGCCAGTTTTACTGGCGAAAGCCTAGCCGCTCGGCGGGCCGGATGCTTTGGAAAGCGGCGGGCGCTAGCCCCAGCGGCTCACCAGCCGCTCCCGGTCCAACAGTCGGATGCTGGCCCACAGCAGGATGGCGTCCAGCACCAGCACCACCGCGCCCTGGAGCACGTAGTAGCCAAAGCCCGACTTGAGGACGCCCGCCACCTGGCCGCCCATCAGGCCCACCAGGGGCAGCACCACCAGCGCGGCGAGCTGCTGGGCCATGCGCGCCTCGCTCACCCGCGCGGAGATGAGCACCGCCACGCCGTTGCCGAAGAAGGCGAACAGCGGCGCGATGACGAACACGCCGAAGGTCCACATCGCGTTCGGCATCAGCGGCGCCTTCACCAACGGCCACGCGGCGATGTCCACGCCCACGCAGAACACGACGAAGGCCACCCACGTAATCGTCACGGCGGGCACCAGCGCCGCCAGGCTCTTGCCCGCCACCAGCTCCGTCGCCGTCACCGGAGAGGCCAGGAGCGGCTCCAGCGTCCGCCGCTCCTTCTCCCCCGCCACGCTCTGGGACGCGATGAGGATGGGCACGAACACCGGCATGACCAGGAACATGCCGAACCAGTCGGAGAGCGTCTTGTCGACGAGGAAGCGCGCGGCGCTCGCGCCAAACGGCAGCGTCGGGTCGTAGAACAGCGCCACGCTGCGCAGGTCCGCGTCATGCGGCGTGCGCGCGTACGCGTACACCACGCCAATGGGCACCAGCACCATGACGGCCGGCAGCACCGTCATGGAGACCAGCAGGCCCACGTTCATCCGCAGGTCCAGGAAGTCCTTCCAGAACACCGCCAGGGCCCGCTTCGGACGGAACGCCATGGGCTACCCCCTCCCCTCGCGCAGCAACTCCAGGTAGACCTCTTCCAACGGACGCTGCGTGGGGACCGCGCTGTGGACCCGAGCCCCCGCGCCCACCAGGCACGCCACCACGTCGGGCGCGTGCGCGTCCTCCGCCAACATGACGCGCAGCCGCGGCCCTTCGGCCAGCACGTTGGGCGCGAAGGGGAGCTGGGCCAGCGCGTCGCGGAAGCGCTCCGCCTCCCCCTCCACGCGCACCTCCAGCGCCTGCCCCGCGTGCCGCAGCTCGCGGATGGGCCCGATGGCCAGCAGGCGGCGCTTCACCACCGCCACGCGCTCACACAGGCGCTCCACCTCGGCCAGGTTGTGCGAACACAGGATGATGGTGCGCCCCTCGGACGCCAGCTCCGCCACGGCGTCGCGCACGGTGCGCGCGGACTCCGGGTCCAGGCCGCTGGTGGGCTCGTCCAGGAAGATGACCTTCGGGTCGTGCACCAGGGTCCGGACGATGGCCAGCTTCTGCCGCATGCCCTTGGAGAAGCCGCCCACCGGCTCCTCTTCGCGTCCGCCCAGCCCGAAGCGCGCCAGGTAATGCTGGGCCCGGGGCCAGACGGCGGCCTCATCCAGTTCGTGCAGCTTCATGAAGAAGCGCAGGTTCTGCCGCGCGGTGAGCCTGTCGTAGAGGCCGGGTTGCTCGGTGAGCAGCCCCACCACCTTGCGCAGCGGCTCGCCGTCGCCGTCCACCCGGTGGCCCCACACGGTGGCCTCGCCCTCGGTGGGGCGCAGCAGCCCGGTGAGCATGCGCACCGTGGTCGTCTTGCCCGCGCCGTTGGGGCCGAGCAGCCCGAAGACTTCTCCGGGCCGCACGTGGAAGGACAGCGCTTCCACGGCCACCCGGTCGCCAAAGCGCTTCCCCAACCCCTCGACGTGGATGCCGCTCAATCGATGGTCACCAGGAGGAACTTGTTGTTGATGTCGCGGTCCACCGGCGTGACGACCTTGTCCGAGCCCACCGCGGTGCGCAGCAGGTTGAGCCGGTTGTGCTCCACCAGGGCCCACGTCCGGCCAGGGCGCATCGCGGTGGCGCGCATGCGCGCGTTGGCGTCCGACGCGCGGTACTGCTCCACCGTGTTCTGCGAGTAGAGCGTCTCGCCGCGCCAGTTCATCATGTACGCGATAATGGGCTCGCCCGGCTGGCGCTGCGCGTAGTACCGCCAGAAGAGGTCGCGCTGCGTCCAGTGGTGAGACAGGTCCACCCAGTGGCTCCAGTTGAACCACAGGGCCATGCCCGCCGCGAGCACCCAGAAGGTGCCGAACAGCATCGCCCGCGCCCGCATCAGCGACGCCACCACCGCCATGCCGCCCGCCACCGCGAAGGTGAAGCCCAGCGACTTCTTGATGTTCACCGGCTCCGACAGCGCCTTGAGCAGCGAGTCCTCCGCCGCCGGCTGACGGAAGCCCCGCACCGCCAGCAGCACGCCCACCACCGCCAGCACGCCGGCCAGCGTCTGGAGCGACGCGCGCGACGCCGCGTTCGCCCGGAGCGACTCCCAGCCCAGGTAGGCGGCCACGATGACCACCGCCACGCCCACCAGGGCCTTGGCGGACACCTGCGCCTGCGCGCTCACCGCGCCCAGGGTGGCCACGCCGCCCAGCAGCAGCAGCAGCGCCACCGCGCGGGCGCTCGGCGTCGTGCGGGCCCGGCCCTTCGCGGAGAAGGCGTCGAAGGAGAGGTAGACGCCGAAGCCCAGCAGCACCAGCGTCACCAGGTCGCCGGTCCACAGCGGACGCGAGGCGAAGAAGGCGATGGGCTTGGTCACCAGGTCCTGCGGATAGGGCCGGTCGTAGTTGTAGACGAACAGGTCGGTGAAGATCTTCGGGTTCTCCGCGATGTTCTTCCCCACCAGGACGAAGAGCAGCAGCCCGAAGATGAGGCTCACCGCGTGCGCGGAGATGCCCTCTTCCCACAGCCGGTCGATGAACAGCGCCAGGAGGACGGCCACGCCCGGCAGCACCGGGAACACGTAGTGGTGGAACTTCGTGGCGCTGGAGGACAGCAGCCAGAACGAGAAGGCCACCCACAGCACCGCGATGATGGCCAGGTGGTCCGCCGCCTTCTCCGAGCGCAGCTTCATCCGCGCCACCACCGAGAAGGCACCGGGCAGCAGCGCCACCCACGGGAAGATGGCGAAGCCACCCTGCTCGATGAAGTAGATGAACGTGCCGCCCGGCGTGGTGGTGTGCACGCCCGCCGTGAGGCGGTTGAGGTGGTCGTGCACGAAGAAGCGGTACCAGAAGAGCTTGCCCTCGTCGTCCACGGAGCCGAACAGGGACAGCGTCAGGTACCAGGGGCCCGCCACCGCGAAGAACACCAGGATGCCCGTGCCCAGGTGCATCTTGAACATCTGCCCCCACAGCACGGGCATGGGCTGACGGCCCTCGCGCACGTCCTTGCGGAAGCTGGACTGCGTGAGCCACCGCAGGTGCGCGTCCAGGCTGGCGCTGTCCCAGGGGATGACGGACAGGGCCGCGTAGAGCGCCAGGATGACGGCGGGGAGCCCCACGCCCAGGATGCCCTTGGCCAGCGAGGCCAGGCCCGCGAAGAAGTAGAAGCCGTACCACCAGGCCGCGCGGTGCTTCGTCGTCGCATCCAACTGGCCAATGAGCGCGCACGCCATGGCGCAGATGAACGTGGTGACGAAGGGCGTGTCCGTCACCGTCTGCCGCGTGAGGAGGAAGTACAGCGGCATGGTGGCCAGCACGAAGCCCGTGGCCAGGCCCGCGCGCTTGGACACCACGCGCGCCACCGCCAGGGACAACAGCGCCACCGCAGCGATGCTCAGAATCGCGAAGGGCATCCGCATGCCCCATTCCATGTACCGCCCGAGCACCCCGTCGGGGTTCACCGCCCCCGCCGCGTTCATCCCCAGCGCCTGCATCCACATGGTGAGCGGCGGCTTGGAGAAGAACCAGGAGCCTTCCCAGAAGGGGTACACGTAGTCCTGGCGGACAATCATCATCCGCGCGACTTCGCCGTAGTGCGTCTCCCAGCAGTCCCAGAGCCCCACCGCGCCCAGGTAGGGGAGGAAGAGCAGGGCCGCGAAGCCCGCGGTGGCCGTCACGACGCGCAGGCTGAAGGACAGCTCCAGCCACCGCTTCGCCCATTTCGCCTCGAAGAAGTCCTTGCCGAGGATGGCCTCGGTGAAGGTCTGCTCCTGCTGCTGTTCGACTTCGCTCTCCACGGACTGAAGCTCCTTGAGACGTTCCGGGCGGTGGGACGGCCCACCCTCGGCAGGACGCGGCGTTATATCCCCGCCGCCCTCTCCGGTCGACCACGGCCATGACCACTGACGTGAGCCTGACTGCGCGCCGCTGTGCAGGCGCCTGTACACGACAGGAACGCCAACCCCGCGAAAGCACGACTCCCGGGCAGGGGCACGGCGCTTGAAACGCCCGGCCCCGGCAACGCTTCCCGAGGTCGACGGGACGCCGACGCCGAGGAGACCTCCATGCTCGCCCCCACACTGCCCCTGGTCGGCGCCCTCTTGCTCGCGCAGCCAGGGAGCGAGGCCCCCGTCCTCCAGCCGCCGTCCTTCCCGCTCCCCGCGCTGACGTGGGGCGCCCCCACCGCGTGCCTGATGCTGCCGCCCACCCAGCACGTGCCCTCCGGAGCGTGGCGGGCCCAGTGCGACGACGACGCCCAGCGCTGCCGCGTCGCGCCCGTGCGGGAGCTGGGCGCCGACGGCGTGGAAACCGACCGGCCCGTGGCGCGCGCGACGCACTGCTCCGTCTCGTTCGATGAAGAGACGGCGGAGCGGGTGAAGACGTACCGGATGGAGCCCGCGCGCGCGGACGCGCCACCGGGCTGGTACCGGGACGAGCGCGGGCGGGTGATGCAGTTCAACTTCGACCTCAACCGCCGCGTGTGGCTGGGAGGCGCCTGGGCGCCCATGTCCCATGACGGGCAGGTAATGCACCGCATGCGCGCCGACTTCGGCATCGCGGTGGAGGTGCCCACGCGAGGCGACAAGACGCTGCACCGGCTCCGGTTCCTGGAGACCGAGCTACACCTGGGCGTGCATTCGCTCGACCTGACGCTGGCGCGCTACGACTTCAGCATCCAGCGCGAGGACCCACTGCTGCGCGTCACCACGTTCCTGGGCAAGCCGCGGCGGCATGACCTCTACCTCAACATGGGGCTCTGGATGGAGGCGCTCCACCTGGAGCAACTGAAGCGTGACGGCCAGGTGGCGCGCTTCCTCTCGTTGGGCGCCGTCCAGGCCTCGGTCGACCTGTGGCACTCGCGGGATTTGGTGTCCTACGTCCGCGTGCGCGCCGGCACGGGCGTCGAAAGCGACCTGGTGCATGGCTTCAACGCCGTCGCGCCCTCCGCGGCGCTGGAGGGGGACGTGACGCTGGACCCAGACGGCTTCCACCACTTTCGGATGAGCGCGGAGGTGGAGACGCTGCTGCTGGCGCCCCGGGTGGAGGGCCGTCCCCGGCGGCCCGAGCGCCTGCGGGTCCAGGCCGGCTACGAAGTCATCCTCCTGGCCATCAACGACCAGCCCCTGAGCCTGCTCGTGGACGGGCGCGGCGTGAGACGTGACGACATCGCCGGCGTTCCCGAGCGATGGGAGTGGTCCGCGTCCGCCGGGCTGCGTTTCTCGCTGTGGGCTCCCGCGCGGCGCTCCGCCCCCATCGCGGTCGCGGCGAGGGAGTAGGCGCGTGTTGATGCTCGGACTGGTGATGCTGCTGGCCACCGCCGCGCCGGGCGCCGACGACGACGCGTGCCAGGCCCTGGACGCGCGAGGCGAGCCCTATCCCATCTGCTTCGACCTGGGAGATGGGCTCGTACTGGGGACACGCGCGCGCATCTCCGGCGCGGGGATGGCGCGGGCGGTGCGCACCGGCGTGCACATTCGGATGGGCAGGAGCAGCCGCAGCAAGGGCTCCCCCTGGTTCAACAACCACCGGCTGCTGACCGCGGAGGTCTGGGACGGTGAACAGCGAGGCTTCACCTTCACCGCGTATGACGGGACGCTGCGGCGGCATCTGGAGGAAGGCTTCATCCTGGTGCCCACCGCGAGGCCCCTTCGCATCCCCTTCCCTTTCGACGTGACGGTGGCGGCGCGCCTGGGCCACCTGGAGCGCCGCTTCTGGGAAGGGCCGGGCTGGACGTTGGAGACGGGGCGCGTGGGGCTGCTCTTGGATCCGGTGCGCTCGGAGACAGAGCGCATGTGGCTGGGCGTGGGCCCCTCGGCGGCCCACGTGGTGCGGCGCGGCCGCGACGGGGCGCAACACACGGTGGCGCCCTTCACCGAGCTGCTGCTCGACGCGGGGCTGGAGTCGGCGGATGGCCTGTCCGCCCTGCGCGCGTCGGCGCTGGCGGGGTGGAGCCTGGGCATCGAGCGCGGCGTGTACTTCCGCGCGCGGGCGGACCTCGGCCTGGAGCGTGTCGTGATGGCCGTGGCGGACCAACCGGTGGTGCTCCAGGTGGCGGGCACCTACGCTCACCGAGACGCGGGGCTGGCCCGGCGCAGTGAATGGACGGCGAGCGTGGGGCTCGCGCTGCGGGCCTTGGGCGCACGGCGGTGAGCGGCTCGCGGGCGTGTCAGTTTCCGCCGAAGACCTTCCGTCTCCCCGGTCCCGGCCTGACGCCGTGGAAAGGAGGGTGCATGGAGAGGAAGCTCGTTTCGATTCAGCGCATTGACCACCTGGAGCCCGTGTCCGGAGCGGACACCCTCCTGAAGGCGCGGGTCATGGGCTGGGACGTCGTCGTGAAGAAGGGTGAATACGCCCCAGGTGACGCCTGTGTCTTCTTCGAAATCGACAGCCTGCTGCCAGAGGGCCGGCCCTGGGCCGAGTTCCTCCGGCCCCGAGGCTTTCGCGTGAAGACGGTGCGGCTGCGAGGCGTGCTGTCGCAGGGGCTCGCCCTGCCGACATCCATTCTTCCCGGCGAGGTTCCGCCGCTTGGGACGGACGTGCGCGACGCGCTGGGCGTCGTGAAGTTCGAACCGGCGCTGCCCGACACACGCGAGGTCGCCGGGCCCTTCCCGGGTCAGGTGCCGAAGACGGATGAAATCCGGCTGCAGTCGGCGCTCGGCGTCCTGGACGAGCTTCGAAGCCACGACTTCTTCGTGACGACGAAGCTCGACGGAACGTCCGGGACCTTCTTCCGCACGCTCGAAGGCGAGTTGGTGGCGTGCTCGCGAAACTGGGCCCTGAAGCGAGGGCCGAACCCCGTGTGGCGCGTGGCGGAGCGGTACGCGCTGGACACTGCGCTCCCGCCGGGCTTCGCCGTGCAGGGCGAGCTGTGTGGCCCGGGCATCCAGAAGAACCGGCTGGGCTTGGACGCGTTGGATTTGTTCGTGTTCAGCGTGCACGACACGCGGACAGGCCACTTCCTCGGGCACGCGGACTTCATCGCGTTCTGCGCGGAGCACGGCCTGCGCACCGTCCCGGTGGAGCACGTCGTCACCGGTGAGGCCGCGCGGACGTTCGACCACGGCCTGGAGCACTACCTGAAGCTCGCGCAGGGCCACTACACGGGCACGAAGCACCGGAAGGAAGGCATCGTGGTGAGGCCGCTCGTCGAGCGGCCCTCGCCCACGCTCGGCGGCAGGCTGTCGTTCAAGGTCATCAACAACGACTTCCTGCTCAAGGACGAGGACTGAAGCACGGCGCCCGGGCGCTCCCCCCAAGGAGCGCCCGGCTCCGGCTCAGTTGTTCGTCGAGGGTGGCGTCGAGGACGGCGTGAAGGCGCTGTTCACCACGTTCAGGAGGGTCCCCGCCAGCGCCACCTTGGGGATGGGCACCGAGGCGAGCACGGACGTCGCCGAGTCGATGACCGCGTGCGTCTTCTGCGCCGTCGTGGAGTTGGGGTTGGAGAACACGTCCTTCGTGTTGGACAGCGAGGACACCGTCCCCAGCACGTTCAGCCCCGGCACGAGCTTGCCCACCGTCTTCCCGACGACCGTCGAGGGCATCGCCGAAGGCATGTTGCCCGTCAGCCCGCCCTTGATGGCGCGCGCGCCCGACTCGAAGGTGTCCAGCACGTTGATGGCGTTGTTCGCGGTGCCCGACATGCTGCCCACCGTGCTCATCACCGGCGTCGGCGTCTTCACCTGCTCCGAAGGCGCGTTCTTGCCCCCCACGCCCTTCGCGATGGTCGCTCCGAGCTGAAGCGCATTGGTCGTCCGGTCTCCGACCTCCACCAGGACCGGGCCGGGCTTGAAGTCCGACACCGGTGGCTTGATGGACGAATAGGACGACTTGTTCCCAAAGATTCTCAGCATGATGTCCCCCCCTAGGCGTGTGCCTGAAGACTACATTGGGGTTATCTGCGATGATTCTCAGGAGTTTCGCCTACATTTTCCGACCCGATTTTCGCGGCGGGAGGGGCGGTCTCCAGCACGGTCCGCAGCGCCAGCTCCGCCGCGCGCAGCCGGGCGTCTTGAGGATCCACCCTGCGCGCCTCCACCAGACGCATCAGGGCCCTGGCGACGTCACCGCGTGACAGCTCGCAACGCACGCCCGCCTCCAGCGCCCCCGTGTCCGAAGGTCCGTACAACCGCGCCTCCGCCGCCGCGTGACACCCCTCGTCCACGCGCGAGGCCTCGAGGAGCGCCCGCGCCAGCTCCACCCGCGTCTCCACGTGCGCTGGCGACAGCCGCACGGCCTCGGTCAGCGGCCCCACCGCCTCCCTGGGCAGACCCAGCCGGCGCAGCACGCCCCCCAGCGAGCGAAGGGGTCCCGGCGCCCCGGGAACCAACAGGGCCCTGGCACGCGCCTCGCGCAGGACGGAGGGCTCGTCGAAGCGCAGCTCCGCCACCATGCGCCCCACCACCTCCTCATATGCGGGGTACGCCGCGGGCCAGGTGAACACCAGCCGGTAGACCCACTCGCCCCGAGGCACGAAGAAGGCCATCAGGTGCGTGGCGCCACCGGGCGCGTCCAGCTCCGCGCGAAGCCGCTGCGCGCTCCGTCCCGCCACCCGCGTCGAGACGGGGCCCGTCACCTTGAGCGTCCGGCCCTCGGGCCCCGGCGCCTCGAGCACCAACACCTCGTGCTGGAACTGCCGCGCCTGCACCGAACCGTCTCCGGGCTCCCCCGTCTCGATGGCCTCCGCGGAGAAGGTCGCGCGGCCACGGCCGGGCAGGCCGTTGGAGAAGGCCCGCCGCCCCTGCCCGTTCTCCTCGCTCCGCCAGTCCTGGGGCAGCGACACCGAGATGCCGAAGCCATCATCCCGCTCCGTGCGCCAGCCCGAGCGCTCCACCACGACGGCGAACGCCAGCACCACCGCCGCCGCCACCAGGCCCACCGGCCGGCGCCAGCTCGAGGAGGCGTCCCAGCGAAGCTCCAGGAACACGCCGGCCAGCAGCCCCGCGAGCAACCCGCCGAGGTGCCCCGCGTTGTCCACGCCCACCGAGGTCCACCCCATCCAGAGGAAGACGAGCACCGTGGGCAGCGCCCCCTCCCCGGACATCCACCGCGACGACAGCCGGGTCCGGTGGCGGCGGCCCAGCACCAGCAAGGCCCCCACACAGCCGTACACCATGCCGGAGGCCCCGACGCTCACCGCGCCCGACCAGCCCAGGGAGCCCGCCATGGTCGCCAGCCCCGCCGCGGCCAGCACCGCCACATAGTCCCGGCGCCGGCAGAGGCGCTCCAAGCCGCTGCCCGCCGCCAGCAACACCAGGAGGTTGAGCCCCAGGTGAAGCAGGTCCCGGTGGAGGAAGTTGGCGGTGACGAGCCGCCACCCCTGCCCCGCGTCCACGACCAGGGGCCCCGCCTTCGCGCCCCACCTCAGCAGGGTGTCCATCCCCAGCGGTCCCATGGAACGCGCCGCGGCATGGATGCCCCCCAGCAGGGTGGCCAGGATCAGGGTGACCCAGGGTACCCCCCCGGGTCGCACTTCACCGGCCGATTGACCGATGGACAACACGCCCGTCTGCCCCTCCTCCTCGGGAGAAAGTCCTGTCTTTTGAGGGGGATACATGGCTTGTACAGGGAAAGGGCGTTCTGCTATGACTGTACGCGGATCGGACCCGTGCTGAAGCTCATCATCGAAGACGACGAGGGGCGCAAGACTGTCGTTCCCTTCGTGCGTGACGAGATCACCATTGGCCGTCAGGAGGGAAACACCATCCGCCTGACGGAACGCAATGTGTCTCGTCGTCACGCACGATTGGTACGGCTCAATGGCCACGTCGTGGTGGAAGACCTGGGGAGCTATAACGGCACCCGGATCAACGGCGAGCGAATCGCGGGCCAGTCGCCCCTCAAAGAGGGCGATCTGGTTCAGATTGGCGACTACGACCTGGCGCTCCAGGCCGAGGCCGCAGCCAACGCCGCCGCAGGCCCCATCACGACCAAGGTGCCCGCTCGCCGGGCTGAACCCGCGCCGGAAGAGGACGACTCCGACGACGACGCCGAGGAGAGCGACCATACGCCGCCCTCCCTCAGCGCCGCGGACGCCCGCCGGCACTCCACCTCCATCATCCGGTTGGATCAGGTGGAAGCGGAGCGCCCCCGGAAGGTGGTGGACGTCTCCGCGGACGACGCCCCCCGGCTGCTCGTGCTGTCCCCGGACGAGCTCAAGGGCCAGGAGTTCGCCTGCATCCGCACGGAGCTGCGGATCGGCCGCACCGACGACAACGACATCACGTTGGATCATCGGTCGCTGTCGCGCACCCACGCCAAGCTCGTCCGAGAGGACGGCGGGGAGTGGCGTGTCATCGACATGCAGTCCGCCAACGGGATGACCGTCAACGGCGAGAACTACGCGCAGGCCACGCTCGCGACGGGCGACATCATCGAGCTGGGCCACGTGAAGCTGCGCTTCGTGAGCGCCGGCGACGCCGCGGATGACGTGGCCGGCGGGGGTGGCTCCCGTTCGAAGCTGCCGCTGGTGGCGGGCTTCGTCGCGCTGCTGCTGGGCGGTGGAGGCGCGGCCTTCTATTTCATGAATCAGCAGGGCCAACAGCCGACGCCGCCGATCGCCATCGCGCAGCAGCCGGAGACGCCCACGCCGATTCCGGACGAGCCGGACGCACCGACTCCCGACGACCCGCCCCCGCCAACACGGTCGAGGCCGCGGCGACGCCGCCGAAGACGCCCGAGACGCCTCCGCCTCCGCGGGGCCCCTCCATCGAGGAGCAGCGCGCCGTCGCGGACAAGGCCATCGCCGCGCGCGACTTCGACGCGGCCGTCACCGCGCTGGAAGGCATCAAGGACGCCAACGGACAGCGCCCTCGCGACATCGAGACGCGGCTGGACGCGGCCCGCGCCGAGCAGTTGATGAAGAAGCGGCTCGACGAGGCGCGCGTGGCGCTGACGGCCGGCAAGCTGCCCGAGGCGGACGAGGCCCTGCGTGAGAGCGCGGCCACCAAGGCGTTCGCCAAGGAGTACGCGGCGCTGAAGGCGCAGGTCACCGAGGCCCAGAAGAAGGCGGCCGCGGCGGCCGTCCCCACCTCGGGTGTGGAGAAGCCGCCGGCGCCGGTCTCCGAGGCCGCGAAGGCCGAAAAGGAAGGCCTGGACCACCTCACCAACAAGCGCTACGGCCAGGCCATCGAGCGGCTCGAGCATTGCCTTGGCTTGGATGCCAAACGCGCGGAGTGTCACCTCTACCTGGGTGTCGCCTTCGCACGGAATCAGCAGACGGAGCAGGGCTTGAAGCACTACCGGCGCTTCATGGAGCTGGCGCCCAACCACCCTCGCTACGCCGGCGTGAAGAAGCTCGTCGACGATTACGAGCAGAAATAGAAGTAGTGGCCCGCCGGAGGCGCCCCCGCCCCCCTGGGGACCTCCGGCCACATGTCCCTGAACTGCAGCGAGGAGACGCTGTGCAGATTCGCATCCTGGTAGTTGATGATGAGCAGGACAACTGCGACTACCTCAAGCTGGTCCTGACCCGTGAAGGCTACGAGGTGGTGACCACGACGGATCCCACCCAGACGGTGGAAATCCTCCGGGGCTCCGACTTTCACCTCGTCATCCTCGACATGATGATGCCGCAGATGTCGGGCACGGAGGTGCTGGAGCAGATTCGCAAGTACGACACCGACGTGGCCGTCATCGTCGCCACCGCGTATCCCACGGTGGACACGGCGGTCGCCTCGCTCAAAGCCCAGGCGTCCGACTACGTCAAGAAGCCCATGGAGCCGGAGCAGTTCATCACCGCGGTCCGCAACGCCCTGCAGAAGAAGGGCTTGTCGCAGGACCCGGAGGCGGACCTCCACCGCGCCATTGGCCGCACCATTCGCGACGCGCGCAAGACGCAGGAGCTCACGCTCAAGCAGCTCGCGCGGCGCACCGGCCTGTCCGTGTCGCTGCTGTCGCAGATCGAGCGCGCGGAGTCCTCGGCCTCCATCTCGTCGCTGTACAAGATTGCCTCGGCGCTGCAACTGCGCATGGGCGAGCTCTTCGGCGATACCTGATGTCGCCGTCGCGGTACCCCGCCGGCCGCCCTGACTAGCGGCCGGAGAAGCGGGGCGGGCGCTTTTCGAGGAAGGCTGCCCGCCCCTCCTTCGCGTCCTCGCTGCCGAAGGCCGCCGCGCGCAGGTCGCGCAGCCGGGCCTGGTCGGACGCCTCCAGCGGCGCTCGCGCCAGCCGCCCGAAGGACTCCTTCATCCCCGACACCGCCAGGGGTGCATGACTCGCCAGGGTCGCGCACAGCGCCAGGGCGCGTGCCTCCGCGTCCGCGACGCAGTCATCCAGCAGGCCCCAGTCCAGGGCTTCCCGCGCGCTCAGCTTCCGCGCCGCGAGGAAGAGCTGCTTCGCCCGGGCCACGCCCACCAGCCGCGCGGCCCGCGCCAGTCCCTCGGGCGAGTACACGATGCCCAGCCGCGCGGGCGGCATGAGGAAGACGGCGTTGGGTGTGCCGATGCGGAAGTCGCAGGAGGCCGCCAGGTCGAAGCCCGCGCCCACCGCCGCGCCCTCCACCAAGGCCACGCTGGGCGCCGGGTGGGACTCCAGCTTCAGGAGGCACTCCACCAGCAGGTCATCCGGCAGCCGCCCGTCCGCGCCGGGTGGCCCCAGGTGCGTCAAGTCGTAGCCGGAGCAGAAGGCCCCACCCGCGCCCCGCACCAGCAGGGCGCGCACGTGGGGTGCCGGCTCCAGCGCGGCGTCCAACCGGGCCAGCAGCCCGTCATCGAGCGCGTTGCGCCGGGCCGGGTTGGACAGCGTCAACACGCGGACCCCGTCGTCGCGGTCCTCGACCCGCAGAGTGGCCCCTGACTCGACGACGGGCTCCACTGCTAGCCGAGCACCACGAGGACGTCGCCCTCGTTGACGGACTGGGCTTCCTTCACCCGGATTTCCTTCACCGTCCCGCCCTCCTCCGTCTCGACGGGCATCTCCATCTTCATCGACTCGAGGATGACGAGCGTGTCGCCCGCGTTGACCTGCTGGCCCACCTGGACCTCGATCTTCCACACCGTGCCGGTGATGTGCGCCGCTACGTCCGCCATGAATCCGTCCTCCTCAGGGGTGTTTGGGTCTGGAGCCAGGCCCCGCTACGCCGGCTTGGCGTGGTGCTCCAGGAAGTGCGTGTCCAGCTCGCCGGCATGGAAGGCCGCATCCTGCACGATGCGCAGGTGGAGCGGGATGTTCGTCTTGATGCCTTCGATGCGGAAGGACTGCAGCGCCGCCACGGAGCGCTCAATCGCCTGCGCCCGCGTCTCACCGCTGACAATCAGCTTGGCGATCATCGGGTCGTAGTTGGGCGTGACGGTGTTGCCCTCGCCGTAGCCCGCGTCCAGCCGGACGCCCTCACCCGTGGGGGCCTGGAACACCTTCAGCGGCCCCGGGGACGGGAAGAACTTCACCGGGTCCTCGGCGTAGATGCGGAACTCCAGCGCCGCCCCGCGCCGCTTCACGTCCTCCTGCTTCACGGTGAGGCGCTCACCCGCGGCGATGCGCAACTGCCAGCCGATGAGGTCCAGCCCCGTGGTGAGCTCCGTCACCGGATGCTCCACCTGGAGACGGGCGTTCATCTCAATGAAGTACACCTGCCCGTCCGAGTACAGGAACTCCACCGTGCCCGCGTTGGCGTAGCCAAAGGCCTTGGCCGCGGCGATGGCGGCGCTGAACAGCTTCTGCGCCAGCTCCGGGTTGCGCCCGTCCGCGAACAGCACGGAGGGGGCCTCCTCGACGACCTTCTGGTGGCGGCGCTGGATGGAGCACTCGCGCTCCAGGCCGTGGATGAGGTGGCCGTGGTGGTCACCCAGAATCTGGACCTCGATGTGCCGCGGCGCCGGGAAGTAGCGCTCCACGTACACGCCTTCCTTGCCGAAGGCGGCCTTCGCCCGGTCCGTGCACTGGCGGTACGCCTTCTCCAGCTCCGCGGGGTTGTTGGCCACCGCCATGCCAATGCCGCCGCCGCCGCTGGCCGCCTTGATGAGCACCGGGAAGCCGATGCGCTCCGCCGCCGCCTGGGCGCTGGCCACGTCAGGCACCACGCCGTCGCTGCCGGGCACCACCGGGACGCCCGCCTCGGCCACCAGCTTGCGGGCCTGGCTCTTGTCCTTCATCCGCGCCATGGCCTCCGGCGGCGGACCCACGAAGACAATCCCCGCGTCCTGGCACGCCTGGGCGAACTCACCGTTCTCCGACAGGAAGCCGTAGCCGGGGTGGATGGCCTGGGCCCCCGTCTGCTTCGCGGCCTCCAGGATGGCGGCGACGTTCAGGTAGCTGTCCTTGGCCGGCGCGGGGCCAATGCGCACCGCCTCGTCCGCCTCCTTCACGAAGGGCAGCTCGGCGTCCGCGTCCGAGTACACGGCGACTGTTTTGAGCCCCATGCTCCGGGCCACCACGCCGATGCGGCGGGCAATCTCGCCCCGGTTGGCGATGAGCAGTTTCTGGAACATGGCGAAACCCTTGGGGTGTAGGTGCGAAAGGGCGGCGAACCTAACCCTCGCTCCCTCCCAAGACAAGGGTGCGGACGGACGTGCAACAGGTCCCTACAGTCCAGTAAATTTGCGGGTCTACGAGGCCGTGTCGTACCTTGTTCCCCGTGACGCCCCCCTCCTCTTCAAGCCCTGGCGGCGTGGTGGATTTGCACCGCGCGCGCCGTGCCAAGCGCCTGGACCTGTACCGTGGCCGGCAGGCGGACCGCGTGCGGTTCGTGCGCACCACGCTCGAGACGCTGACGCAGAGCGGTACGCTCTTCACGCAGGAAGGCACGCGCCGCGGCCTGGCCCTGCTGAAGGCGCTCCAACTGCTGCAGCGGGCGCAGGCGCGCCTGGAGGAAGTCTCCGGCGACGGTGTGCTGCCCGCGGCCCGGCTCCCGGAGCGCGTGGACGCGCTCTATTCGGAAGTGGACGGCCTCTTCGACCGCGCGGACACCTTGTCCGGCCGCGACGAAGCCAGCGTGGCCCAGCTTCCCGGCCGCTGAGCCCCGCCGCACGACCCTTCCCCTACGGCAGCTCCGTCTGACCCTGGCGGCGCAGGAACGTGGGGATGTCGAACTGATCCTCGTCCAGCGGCAGCGGCGCGTCCTTCACCACCGAGGTGCGCGCGCTCACGGACTTGGGGCTCTCCACGGGCATGGGGCGCGAGCCACTGCTCTTCGCGGGCACCAGGCTGGCGACTTCCTCGCGCGCGTTGGCCAGCACGGACGGGCCCGGACGGGACAGCGGCATCTGGACCACCGGCGTCGCCGTGCGGACCTTGGGCGCGTCGCGGTGAACGAAGCCCGTGGCGATGATGGTGATCTTCACCTCGTCCGCGATGTTCTCGTCGATGAGCGAGCCGAAGATGATTTCCGCCTCGCTGTCGGCGGCGTCGTGGACCAGCGTGAGGGCCTCGTTGACCTCCTGCAGGGTCATGTCGCGGCCACCGGTGATGTTGATGAGCAGGCCCGTGGCGCCGTCGATGGAGACGTCCTCCAGCAGCGGGCTGGCGATGGCCTGCTGCATGGCGATCAACGCGCGCTTGTCACCCGACGAGTTGCCCGTGCCCATGAGCGCGATGCCCTTGTCGCTCATGATGGTCTTCACGTCGGCGAAGTCGACGTTGATGTAGCCGTGGTACTGGATGAGGTCGCTGATGCCCTGCACGGCGTTCAGCAGCACCTCGTCCGCGCGCTTGAACGTCTCCAGCAGCGGCATGGGCTCGTTGGAGAGCGACAGCAGGCGCTGGTTCGGAATGGTGATGAGCGTGTCCACCGCGGCCTTGAGCTCCACGATGCCCTGCTCGGCCTGCTTGCGGCGCTTGTTGCCCTCGAAGAGGAAGGGCTTGGTGACGACGCCCACGGTGAGGCAACCCAGGCTCTTGGCGATGTCCGCGATGATGGGCGCGGCGCCCGTGCCCGTGCCGCCACCCATGCCGGCGGTGACGAACACCATGTCGGCGCCCTCGAGCACCGCGGCAATCTGGTCGCGCGACTCCAGGGCGGCCTCGCGGCCCATCTCCGGGTTGGCGCCCGCGCCCAGGCCCTTCGTCAGCGTCTGGCCGAGCTGAAGCCGGGTGGGCGCCTTGCTCGCGGCGAGCGCCTGGACATCGGTGTTGGCGGCGATGAAGTCCACCCGGTCCAACTTGGACAGGATCATCGTATTGACCGCGTTGCAGCCGGCCCCACCCGCCCCGACGACCCGAATCTTGGCGGCCTGCTTGTTCTGATCGAACTGGTCCATGGTGGTCCTCTCGCCTGGAGTTGCGCGATGCAGCGCGCGTGCTCCCAACCTCCACAATCATCAGCAAGTCCCACGCTTTGGCAAGTATTCCGCTACGAGCCTGTAGCGGGATGCTGCGCGTCCGAGTCCTGACGCGCACTTACGCAGTCCCAGGGACGTGCAGGCGTGCGGCGCGGCGGGCGAACTTCGCCTCTTGACTCGCGATTGCCGGGACTGCGTACCGGGTCGGCTCCAGCATGCCCGAAAACACGAAGGGTGGCCCCGAAAACTGTTTCGGAGCCACCCTCGGATGAAATCAACCGGTGTGTTTCACCGGGTATTCAAGGCCAGCGCGAGTCAGCGTGCCTCGCGCTCCACTTCGACCTTCGCCACGCGGAGGATGGTGAACCCCACGCGGCGGTTGTTCTCGCGGCCCTTCGCCGTCTTGTTGGTGTCCACCGGCTTCGTCTCGCCGTAGCCCACCGCCTCCAGACGGCCCTCGGCGATGCGCTCCTTCACCAGGAAGGCCTTCACGTTGTTGGCGCGGCGCTGGGACAGGTCCAGGTTCTTCGCGTCGTTGCCCTGGTCGTCCGTGTGGCCCTCGATGCGGACCAGCTCCACCTGCGGGTTGGCGCGCAGCACCGCGGCCACCTGCTTCAGCAGCGGGAACGAGCGGGCCAGGATGACGTCCTTGCCGGTCGCGAAGTAGACCTTCTCCAGGATGACGATGCGCTCGCCGTCGACGAGCACCTTCACGGTGCCCTTGTCCGGGCAGCCGTCCTCGTCCTGGAAGCCGTTGATGGTCTCCGGCTCGTTGGGGCACTTGTCCTCGGTGTCGGGGATGCCGTCCCGATCGTTGTCCAGGTCCGGGCAGCCGTCCTCGTCCTGGAAGCCGTCCATGTCCTCGGGCTCGTTGGGGCAGCGGTCGTCCGGGTCCATGATGCCGTCGCCATCCGTGTCCACCGGCGGCGGAGGCGGCGCCACGTCCGGGCAGCCGTCTTCGTCCTCGAAGCCGTTCACCGTCTCCGGCTCATTCGGGCACTTGTCCGCCGTGTCGGGGATGCCGTCACCGTCGTTGTCCGGGTCCGGGCAGCCGTCCGCGTCCTGGAAGCCGTCCTTGTCCTCGGGCTCCGTCGGGCACTGGTCGTCGATGTCCAGGATGCCGTCGCCATCCGTGTCCACCGGCGCGGCCTGCGGCGGCTCACGCGACGGGTCCGGGCTGTAGCTGAAGCCCGCGAGCAGCCGGAAGCCCGGCGTGCCATAGCCCCGCGTGAGGCCCGGCCCACCGCCCACGTGCGCGGAGAAGCCGCCCAGCGCGCGGTACTTCAGCGCCGCCAGCAGCTCCAGCGGGCGCTCCTCGGTGTTCTGCTGGTCCAGGCCCACCGCGCCCACCACCGTGGCGGCGAGCGCCAGCGGCACCTCGCGCACGGAGAAGGGCACCTCGGCGCCCACGCCGTAGGACACCGCGTTGCCGATGTTCAGGTTGCGAAGCTGCTGCTTCTCGCGAAAGTCCACACCCACGTTGGCGGCCACGCGAAACCGCTCGCCGTACTCGGCCACGACACGCGGCTGCACCCCCAGCCCGGAGCCGCCGAGGAAGTCCGAGCCACCGCCCGTGGGCAGCACCACCGGCACCGTCAACGCGAGGGAGAAAGAGCCCTCCTCCAGCAGCCGGGCCTTGGGCACCAGCCGCAGGTCACCGATGCCGCCCGAGCCCACGCCTTGCGCGAAGGACGGGTCCACCATGGGCGCCGCCTGCGAGCGCTGAATCGTCACCGGCAGCAACACACCGAGTTCGAAGCGATCGAAGAGGCCCACCGAGCCCATCAGGTCGATGCCCACCTGGCTCCGCACCAGGGCCGTGATGTACCGGCCCGAGCGCGGGTCCATGAAGTTGAGCGGCTTGTCCGCGTAGTTCACGGACATGCCCACGTTCCACCCCAGGTGGGAATGCACCTGGGCGCTCTGCACGCCCAGGATGTCCTTGGAGCTGGGGCCCGGCTTGTACTGCTGCACGTCGATGGACTGCGAGGCGGACAGCGACGGCACCTGCGCGGAGGCAGGCACCGCCACCATCATGCCCGCCAGCGCGAGCACCGCCGCGGCCACCGCGGAGAACCCGCTGGCCCGCCCCGCCGTGCGGCGGAAACGGCCCAGCAGCGGCAGCCCGAGGAGCAGCAGCGCCAGCGGAGCGAAGGTGCCCGCGCCGCTCGTGCTGCAGCCCCGGCCGGAGATGATGAAGTCGTCGTTGCCATCCAGCGGGTTGGTACCGCCCGCGACTTCCTCACCGTCGTTCACACCGCCGTTGTCGGTGTCCGCCTTGTTCGGGTCCGTCTCACCGTTGTCCCACGCACCGTTGCGGTTGGCGTCCTCGACACCGTCGAGCAGGCCGTCACCGTCCGTGTCCGGGTTGAGCGGATCCGTCGGGTTGGCGCCCTTCACTTCCACGCCATCCGTCAGGCCATCCGCGTCCGTGTCCGGGTTGTTCGGGTCCGTCTCCGTGGCGTCGACGCGGCCGTCGCGGTTCACGTCCTCCTCGCCGTCACGCAGCCCGTCACCATCCGTGTCCGGGTTCTTCGGGTCGGTGGTGGTGCTCGGGTCCGCGTCCGGACGGAAGTTGGGCGAGGTGCGGTCGGTGTCCGCGTGCGCGGTCTCCAACGTGATGCCCGCCTCGGTGCCGTCCAGGATGCCGTCGTTGTCGCTGTCGGGGTCCAACGCGTCGATGAGGCCGTCACCATCCGTGTCGGTGATGCCGTCGAGGCCGTCGGGGATGCCGTCGTCGTCCGTGTCCGCGTCGTTCGGGTCCAGGCCCAGCGCGATTTCCGTCGCGTCGTCGATGCCGTCACCGTCGCTGTCGACGTCATCCGCGGGGTTGAGCGGATCCGTCTCGCCCGGGTCCACGCGGCCGTTGCGGTTGGCGTCCTCGATGCCGTCCCACACGCTGCCGTTGTCCGTGTCCGGGTTGAGCGGGTCCGTCGTCGTCGTCGGGTCCGCGTCCGCCACGAAGCGCGTCATGTCGGTGCCGGTGCCCTGGGGCGCGGTGAGACCGATTTCCAGACCGTCGGAGAGCAGGTCACCGTCGGTGTCCCAGAGCTTCGGGTCCGTCTCACCCTGGTCGACGATGCCGTTGTGGTTGGCGTCCTCGTTGCCGTCCAGGATGCCGTCGTCGTCCGTGTCGTCGTCGAGCGGGTCCGTGCCAGCGACGTTCACCTCGATGCCGTCCGGCAAGCCGTCACCGTCCGTGTCGGGGTTGTTCGGGTCGGTGCCCAGCGCGATCTCCTCGGCGTCCGACAGGCCGTCGCCGTCCGAGTCCACCGCCACCGTCCAGCTATACGTGGCCGGCGTGGCGTCCACGTTGCCCGCCGCGTCCACCGCGCGCACCGACAGGGTGTGGTTGCCTTCCGCCAGGCCGGTGAACGTCACCGGGTCCGTGCACGCCACATAGGCCGCGCCGTCCAGGCTGCACTCGTACGTCACCGGAGACTCGTCCGAGTCGAAGTCGAACGTCGCCGTGGACGGCGCCTCCGACAGCGGCGGACCGGAAATGATGAGGGTGTTCGGCGCCGTGGTGTCCACGGTCCAGGTGTACGTCGCCGGCGTCGGGTCCACGTTGCCGTCGGCATCCACCGCGCGCACCTGCAGCGTGTGCTCGCCGTCGTCGAGCCCCGTGAAGGTGGCCGGGTTCGAGCACGGCGTGAAGGCCGCGCCGTCCAGGCTGCACTCGTACGTCACCGGGGACTCATCCGAATCGAACTCGAACGTCGCCGAGTCGCTGTTGGAGAGCGCCGGCGGCGTCACGGTGAGGGTGGTCTGCGGCGGCTCCGCGTCCACGGTGAAGGTGTGCGTCACCGTCGAGCTGGTGTTGCCCGCCTCGTCCACCGCCGTGACGGACACCGTGTGGCTGCCCTCCGACAGGGTGTCGCCCACGGGGAGCGTCCAGTTGCCGGCGCCATCCGCCTGCGTCGTCCCCACCGTCACGCCGTCCACCACCACCGTCACGGTGCTGTTCGGCTCGGCGGTACCGGAGTACGTCACCACCGCCACGTCGAGCACCGCGCCGTTGGCCGGCGTGGTGATGACCACCACGGGCGCCGCGGTGTCCACCGTCCACGTGTGCTCGGCGGGCGTCGGGTCCACGTTGCCCGCCGCGTCCACCGCGCGCACCAGCAGCGTGTGCGAGCCATCCGCCAGCGGGCCGAACTGCGCCTGCGCCGGGCACGCCACGAAGGGCGCACCGTCCAGCGAGCACTCGTACGTCACCGGAGAC
The DNA here is from genome assembly GCF_000280925.3 of Myxococcus hansupus. Classification (NCBI taxonomy): domain Bacteria; kingdom Pseudomonadati; phylum Myxococcota; class Myxococcia; order Myxococcales; family Myxococcaceae; genus Pseudomyxococcus; species Pseudomyxococcus hansupus. The sequence continues at coordinate 1,539,333 of NZ_CP012109.1, read as the reverse complement.
TCGTTGGAGGAGAAGACGAAGTCCGCCGTGGCGACGTTCGTCAGCGCCGCCGGGCCACTGTCGATGGCGGTATCCGGCGCCGTGGTGTCCACGATGAAGGTGGAGTTCGCCGGCGCGCTGGTGTTCCCCGCCTCATCCGTCGCCGTCACGACAACGGCGTAGGGCCCATCCGCCAGCGTCACCGGCGGCGAGAAGGTCCAGTTGCCGTTGGCGTCGACCGGGATGGGGCCATACTCCGTGCCCCCCACCGTCACCATCACGGAGTCAGCGCCATCCGCCGTGCCGGTGATGGTCACCACGCCGCTGTCCAGCACCGCGCCGTTCGCGGGCGAGGTGATGAGCGGCGCCGCGGGCGGCGTGAGGTCCACCGTCCAGGTGTACTCGGCGGGCGTCGGGTCCGCGTTGCCCGCAGCGTCCACCGCGCGCACCAGCAACGTGTGGTCCCCTTCCGCGAAGCCCTCGAAGGTCACCACTTCCGCGCAGGGCACATAGGCCGCGCCGTCCAGGCTGCACTCATAGGTGGAGCCCGGCTCGGAGGACTCGAACTCGAAGCTCGCCGTGCTCTGCGAGGTCGGCGTCGCCGGGCCGCTCACGACGAGCGTATCGGGCGGGGCCGTGTCCACCGTCCAGGTGTACTCGGCGGGCGTCGGGTCCACATTGCCCGCCGCGTCCACCGCGCGAACCATGAGCATGTGCGCCCCGTCCACCAGGCCCGTGAACGTCACCGGGTTGGAGCAGGGAGCGAAGCTGTTCCCGTCCAGGCTGCACTCGTAGGCCACCCCGCCGCCCTCCGAACGGAACTCGAACGTCGCGGACGTCGCGTTCGTCAGCAGCGCCGGGCCGGACTCGATGAACGTGTCGGGCGCGGTCAGGTCCACGATGAACGTGCTCGTCACCGGGCCCGCGGAGTTGCCCGCCGGGTCCACGCTGATGATGGACACCGTGTGCGGGCCCTCGTCGAGGTCGTCCGGCACGGTGAAGGTCCAGTTGCCGTTCTCATCCACGAGGACGGGACCGTAGGGAGTGCCATCCACCTCCAGGTAGATGTCGCTGCCCGGCTCACCCGTGCCCGTCAGCGTCGGCGTCGAGGTCGCGACCTCCTCCTGGTCCGCGGGCGAGTCGATGGTCGGCAGCACCGGCGGCGTGGTGTCCACCGTCCAGGTGTGCGTCGCGGGCGTCGGGTCCACGTTGCCCGCGCCGTCCACCGCGCGCACCGTCAGCGTGTGACTGCCTTCGCTCAAGCCCGTGTACGACTGCGGGTCCGTGCACGTCACGAACGGCGCACCGTCCAGCGAGCACTGGTACGTCACCGGGCTCTCGTTCGAGCTGAAGTCGAACGTGGCCGTGGTTGAGTTCGTCGCCGCCGGGGGACCGCTGACAATCGTCGTGTCTGGCGGCGTGGCGTCCACCGTCCACGTGCGCGACGCGGGCGTCGGGTCCACGTTGCCCGCCGCATCCACCGCGCGCACCAGCAGCGTGTGCGAACCGTCCGCCAGGCCCGTGAAGGTCACCGGGTCCGTGCACGCCACATACGCCGCGCCGTCCAGCGAGCACTGGTAGGTCACCGGGCTCTCGTTCGAGCTGAAGTCGAACGTCGCGTCGCGAGTCGTCGTCGTGCCCGACGGGCCGCTGACAATCGTCGTGTCCGGCGGCGTGGTGTCCACCGTCCAGGCGTACGTCGCGGGCGTGGGGTCCACGTTGCCGGCCGCGTCCACCGCACGCACCGACAAGGTGTGATTACCCGGCCCGATGCCCGTGAAGGTCACCGGGTCCGTGCACGCCACATACGGCCCACCGTCCAGGCTGCACTCATACGTCACCGGGCTCTCGTTCGAGCTGAAGTCGAACGTCGCGCTCGTCGAGTTCGTCGCCGCCGGAGGACCGCTGACAATTGTCGTGTCCGGCGGCGTCGCGTCCACCATCCACGTGCGCGACGCCGGCGTCGGGTCCACGTTGCCCGCCGCATCCACCGCGCGCACCAGCAACGTGTGCGAGCCATCCGCCAGGCCCGTGAACGTCACCGGGTCCGAGCACGACACGTACGCCGCGCCGTCCAGCGAGCACTGATACGTCACCGGGCTCTCGTTCGAGGTGAAGTCGAACGTCGCACTGCGAGACGTCGTCGTGCCCGTGGGGCCACTGACAATCGTCGTGTCCGGCGGCGTGGTGTCCACCGTCCAGGCGTAGGTCGCGGGCGTCGGGTCCACGTTGCCCGCCGCATCCCGCGCACGCACCGCCAACGTGTGACTGCCCTGGCCCAGCCCCGTGTACGTCCGCGGGTTCGAGCACGCGACGAACGGGCCACCATCCAGGCTGCACTCATACGTCACCGGGCTCTCGTTCGAGCTGAAGGAGAACGTCGCGCTCGTGGAGCCCGACACCGGCGGCGGACCCGTCACAATCGTCGTGTCCGGCGGCGTCGTGTCCGACGCGACGGTGAACGTGTTCGTGTTGCTGGTCGCGGAGACCACGCCCTGGAGCGTGGCGTAGGCGTTCACGGTGTGCGCGCCCGTCACCAGGTCCGTGGTCGGCGTGTAGGTGAAGTTGCCCGAAGCATCCGCGGGCACCCGAGCCACTTCCACACCATCCACGAAGATGACCACCGTGGAGTTCGCCGGAGCCGTGCCCGAGATGGCCGGACGCGGCCCCGTGGTGGAGCCGTTGGCCGGCATCACGACCACGGGCGCAGCCAGATTCATGGGGAAGGCGCCGGGAAGAACGGTGACGACACCCACGTTGCCCGGGGCGGCGCCGTACGTAAGCCCGTCCGGAGCGCTGGCCGTCGGCTGCGTACCCGCGGCACCACCAGTCACGACAGGGGTGCAGGTTCCGGACGCGGACTGCAACAGCATCCGGCCACCACCACCACCACCGCCCGTTCCGTGCTGGTCATACGTCGTGCCGCCACCGGCGCCACCACGTGCCCTCACAGTATTGGCAGAGCACGTCAGGGCGCCGGTGACGCGCAGGTAGACGGTACCTCCAGCACCAGCGCCGCCCGCGGCGTCATTGCCAATCCCCTGGGCGTTGACTCCCGCCAGGCCGTCCGCCGTCACACGACCGGCTCCGGTGAGCGAACTCGCGCGGATGAACACGACACCGCCACCCGCGCTGCCCCCACCGGCCGCGCCGTCGTTGCCATGGCCCGCGCCACCACCACCGCCGAACAACGCATAGGACACCGCATCGAAGGTCAACTGGGCGCCGCCGAGCCCGCCCACGGGCCGAGAGAATGCGCCGCCCTCCTCACCGACCCACGTCCGCCCACCCATGCCGCCGGCACCCGCATTGCTCCCGCCACCGCCACCCGAGTTGTGGCAGACGCCACCGCCACCCGCGTTGGCGATATTGCCCCGGCCCGTCGTCAGGCCCGTCGGACCATCAGGAGGGAGCGCATCTCCTCCAAACCGGTTGGGGACCAGGCCCTCGCCCTTCGACGTCCCGTTCAGGTACTGATCATCAGGTCCCCACGCGTCGTCCATGCCTTCGCAGCCATCTCCGCCACCGTTCCACGCGAAGCCACCCCGGAACCCGCGACCATCCGCGTGGATGGCGCCCGCGTTGGTCACCGCGCCTTGCGACAGGAAGGCGAGCACGCCGCCCGTGGTGCCGTTCCACGGCTGCGCCACGAGGCTTCCCCCTGCATTCACCGTCACCGTGGAGTACTCGGGCACCCGGATCGCCTGCGTGCCCGTGGCCGTGTAGGCCCCCGTGAGCGGCTGCGAGAAGGTGAGCCGCGTCGCCGTGAGGGCCGAAACCCGCGCGAACTCCCAACGGCCCACCGTGTTTCCCGTCAGGGTGATGGGCGTCTGACTGCCCGACGCCGGAACCGTCCCCAGGCCCGTCGTCTGGTGCACCATCACCAGACTGCCCACCGAAAAGCCCGTGGACGAGGCCACCGTCACGAAGTTCTGCCCGGCGGGCGCCGCCGCCGTCACGCGCGTGTAGACGTTGATGGGGGGTTGGCCCCGTTCACCGTCAACGCGCCGCTGGTTCCGTTCCCCAGCCCGAAGGTGTCCGCGGCGCCCATCGCGACCGGGCCGAGCAGCGCCACGCACAACAGCACCAGAGGTGCGATGGCGGGCCGGATGCGTCCTCGGAAAACCCGACTAGCGAGAGGGACTTGATTGGTCTCTTGATTCATAAACGTGGGTCGTTGGGGGGAGTGGGCCCAGCGGCAAATGCCGCACATAGCAATCCGGGAGCCATCGTCTGTCCACTCTACGACCGTCGACATTCCGAGGATTTCAGCGCCCCGCTCCCTGGGTTCTCCGGGCCCCATCCGAACCACGGATCCAGATTCCGGAAACTGGACCGATTCGGGCACGCCGGAGGGCAACCCACCAGGTCGGCTGACGCGTCAAATCCGGACGCTGACGCGTCAATCGGGACGCAGGGTGTGGCCCACGGCCAACAAAAAAGGGCCCCCCTTTCGGAGAGCCCTTCGGCGACGCGGTGGGCGCTCGGCCCGGTGCGTCAGAAGATTTCCTCGAGCCACTCCCGCATGCGGCCCTTCACCTTCTTGTACACGTTCTCCTCTCGGATGCGGAACATGCGCCGGTCCAGGTGGCGGGCGCCGTAGACGACCAGGCCCACGCCGGTGGCGTACATGGGGCTCTTCACCACATCCACCAGACCGCCGATGCCGCGCGGCATGCCACGGCGCACCGGCAGGCCCAGGACTTCCTCGGCCAGCTCCGGCATGCCGGCGAGCAGCGTGGAGCCACCCGTAATCACCACGCCCGAGGCCAGCAGGTCCTCGTAGCCGCACTTCTGGATTTCGCGGTGCACGAGCTGGAAGATCTCCTCCACGCGCGGCTCCAGGATTTCGCAGAGAATCTGCCGCCCGAGCACGCGGGGCTGACGCCCCCCGACGCTGGGCACTTCAATGGTGTCGTCCTTGTTGATGAGCGACGACAGCGCGCAGCCGTACTTCTGCTTGATGCGCTCGGCCTCGTGCGCGGGGGTGCGCAGGCCAATGGCGATGTCGCTGGTGAGGTTGTTGCCGCCCAGCGCAATCACCGCCGTGTGGACGATGGAGCCGCCGGAGAAGATGGCGATGTCCGTGGTGCCGCCGCCGATGTCGACGAGGCACACGCCCAGCTCCTTCTCATCCTCACCCAGCACCGCCTCCGCGCTGGCCAGCGGCTGGAGGACGATGTCGGAGACGTTGAGCCCGGTGCGGTTGGCGCACTTGACGATGTTCTGCGCGCTGGACACCGCGCCGGTGACGATATGGACCTTGGCCTCCAGACGGACGCCGGCCATGCCCAGGGGCTCCTTGATGCCGCCCTGGTCGTCGATGATGAATTCCTGCGGGAGGACGTGAATCACTTCCCGGTCGAGCGGAATCGCCACGGCCTTCGCCGCGTCGATGACGCGCGCGATGTCGGCCTCGCGGACTTCCTTGTCCTTGACGGCGACGATGCCCTGGGAATTGAAGCCCTTGATGTGGCCTCCGGCGATGCCCGTGTAGACGTGGGAGATTTCCGCCCCCGCCATGAGCTCCGCTTCCTCCACCGCGCGGCGGATGGAAGAGACGGTCGCCTCGATGTTCACCACCACGCCCTTGCGCAGACCCTTCGACGGATGCGTACCGATACCGATGATGTCGATGCCGCTGTCGGTCAGCTCTCCGACGATGGCGCAGATCTTCGTCGTGCCGATGTCGAGGCCGACGATGATCTCCCCCGACTTCTGCTTCGCCATGACAACCCTCCCAGGCCCCCCACTCTCGTGAAAGGGGCGCGTCCGCTTACCGCTTCGAAGTCCCGTTCCTCTCGGACACGGGACTCGAAATCTTCACCGCCACCCAGCCGGGCCGGGCACGGTTATCCAGGTGAATGATCTCCGCTGCAAGCCCCCTCGCACCCAGTTCGCGCCGGACACGGGCCAGACGTTGCAGCTTGACCTCTGAATCTCCTTCACCCAGGCGCACTTCCTGCCCGGACGCCGCCACCAGCGTCAGGCTCTGCGCCTCCAGGCGAACCTCCGACAGTTGCTCGGTCTTGTCGGGTGACAGCCGCGAATACGCGCTCGCCACCTCCAACGCCGACCGGAAGCGCTCCCGCGCCACCGCCGGGTCCGCCACATAACCTTCCCGGTCCAGCCCCGTCACCAGGGGCAGGTCCAGGCCGTCGCCCGGCGTCACCCGCTTGAAGGGCTCGCCCTGGTCGTCCAGGACGTACAGCTCCCCCAGGACGGCCATGGCCACCGGCGTGTGCTCCGTCACCTCCACCGACACCCGGTTGGGGAACCGGCGCGTCACCTCCACCGTGCGCAGCCAGGGGTGCTGGTCCATGGCGCGCTCCAGCGCGGGCACGTCCAGCGTCCACAGGTTCTGCCCCTTCGTCAGCGCCGCCAGCCGCAGCAGCTCCACCCGCGAGGCGCGCTGGAGCCCGGAGAAGGACACCGCCTCCAACTCGAAAGTGGGCGACGTCAGCGCCCACTCCCGCAGCGCCACCCCACCCCACACCAGCAGGCCCGTCATCGCCGTCAGGCCCAGGACCTTGAGGACCCCCGGCGCCTTCGAGCGCACCACGCCCCGGACCGCCTCGCTCTGCTGGGCGGCGTCCTGACGGCGGCGGTTCTTGGATTTACCGAAGGCCATGGGGAGAAAACGGTTGACGCATGCTGTGCGCGGTTGGGGAGCCACGCCAGTTTTTGGCTACAGCCACGTCGCTGTAGCGCAATGCGCTGCACAAGGGGTTCGTAAATTTTCGGGGAGGCCCGACGCCAAGTTGCGCCGGACCGAAAACGAACGCTCAGGTCTTGAGACACGCCCCCAGCAGCAGGCGTTCACACAGGGCCGGGAAGTCGATGCCGCGACCGGCGGCAATCTTGGGCAGGAGGCTGGAGGCCGTCATGCCCGGCAGCGTGTTGGTTTCCAGCAGGAACACATCGCCTCCGTCGGTGACGATGACGTCCGAGCGCGAGCCCCCGCTACACCCCAGGGCTTGATGCGCGGCCAGGCACACGTCGTTCACCCGCGCATACTGATCCGGAGGCAGGGGCGCGGGGAAGAGATACTGCGTGCCCGTGCCCGCTTTGTACTTCGCGTCGTAGTCGTAGAACTCGCGCGCGGCGCGGACCTCGATGACGCCCAGGGCCTCATCGTCCAGGACTCCACCCTGCACTTCGCGTCCCTTGACGAACTGCTCCACCAGCAGCGTGCCCGCGTACTTCGCCGCGTCCGTCACCGCGGCCTCGTAGGTGTCCCGCGTCTTGCAGATGTGCACGCCCACGCTGCTGCCTTCGCGGCTGGGCTTCACCACCACTGGAAACGGGAAGGGCAGGCTGTCCGCCGCCGCCAGCGCGGACGCCGCGTCGCGGAACGCGCGGTACGCCGGCGTCGGAATGCCGTGCGCCACGAAGACCTGCTTGGCGTAGACCTTGTCCATGCCCAGCGCGGAGGCGAGCACGCCGCTGCCGGTATAAGGAATGAAGAGCGACTCCAGCAGCCCCTGGAGGCAGCCGTCCTCGCCGTAGCGGCCGTGGACGGCCAGCCACGCCACGTCCACCTTCTCCGCCGCCAGCCGCGCGGGCAAATCCCGGCCCACGTCGATGTCCACCACGTCGTAGCCCAGCGAGCGCAGCGCCCCGGACACGGCCTCGCCGGTGCGCAGGGACACCTCACGCTCGGCGGACATGCCTCCCAGGAGCACGCCCACACGCTTCCGCTTGAGCTCGTCCTTCGTGAAGGCACCGCGGTTGGCAGTCACAAGAAGTCTCCCAGGCGCTTGACTTCGGGTTTCATGTCGACGCCGGACTGCTCGAGCACCCGCACTTGCATGAAGGTGACGAGCCCCAGCACGTCGCGGGCGGTGGCACCGCCCAGGTTCACAATCCAGTTGGCGTGCAGGGGGGACACCTGCGCGCGTCCCAGCGAGTACCCTTTCAGGCCCGCCAGTTCAATGAGCCGCCCGGCATGGTCGCCCGGCGGGTTGGTGAAGACGCTGCCGAAGTTGGGTTGGCTGAGCGGTTGTGTCCGTTTCCGGTAACCCAGGTCCGCGTCCATCACCGCCTTGGAGGCCACCACGTCCCCCTTGCGCAGTGCGAAACGCACCCGGGTGATGACGCCCCCCGGCGGCAGCTCGGAGTGCCGGTAGGCGTGCGGAATCTCCGCCTTCGTCAGCCACCCCACCCCGTCCGCGGTGGCCAACTCCACCGCCTCGATGACGCGGAACGCCTCGCCATTCTTGGTGCCGGCGTTCATCGACACCGCGCCCCCCAGCGTCCCGGGGATGCCGGCGAGGAACTCCGCCCCCACCAGCGCGTGGGCGCGCATGACGTTGATGAGCCGGACGATGGCCGCCCCCGCCCCCAGCGTGAGCCGCCCTTCCTCGGCGCCCACGTCGGCCACCTCCGGGAAGAGGTCTCCGGGGAGCTTCAGCGTCAGGCCGGGCACCCCGCCGTCCCCCACCAGCGTGTTCGCGCCGCCGCCCAGCACCGACACCGGGAGGCCCTCCTCGCGCGCCAGCTTGAGCAGCGCCACCAGCGCGTCGGGGGAGCGCGGGCGCACCAGCACCTCGGCGGCCCCTCCCGCCCGGACGCTGGTGAGCGGGGCCAGCGGCTCGCCGGCCTTCACGTCACTGCCGCCCAGCGACTCCACGCGCGCGGCCAGCGCCGTCTTCACGCCTGCTTCCACCATGGCGGCTAGTCCTTCGCCAGGCGGGAGGTGCGCAGCAGCTCGAGCAGCTCCGGCCCCACGTGGGTGATGTCCCCGGCGCCCAGCGTCAGCACCAGGTCTCCCTCGCGCAGGCGCGGCAGCAGCGCCGCCGGCAGGTCCGTGCGCTTCTCCACGAAGGTGACGTCGCGGTGGCCGTGGGCGCGGATGGCGTCCGCCAGCGCGTCGCCCGTGGCCCCCTCGATGCGCTCCTCCCCCGCCGCGTAGACGCTGGTGACGAAGAGCACGTCCGAGTCATTGAAGGAGGTGGTGAACTCCTTCATCAGGTCATGCGTGCGCGTGTAGCGGTGCGGCTGGAAGGCCACCACCACCCGGCGCCCGAAGGCCCGCCGCGCGCCGGCCAGCGTGGCCAGCACTTCCGTGGGGTGATGCGCGTAGTCGTCCACCACGGTGATGCCCTGCGCCTCGCCGCGCACGGTGAAGCGCCGCTGCACGCCGCCGAACTCGGCCAGCGACTCGCGCACCGTCTCCAGCGGGATGTCCATCTCCTCCGCCACGGCGATGACGGCCAGCGCGTTGAAGGCGTTGTGCGCGCCCACCATCCGCACGCGGAACTCGCCCAGCGCCTCTTCCCGGCGGTAGGCCTGGAAGCGCGTGGTGAAGCCGTCCAACTGGATGTTCTCCAGCCGGTAGTCCGCCATGTGCGAGCTGCCGTAGGTGACGAAGCGCTTCTCGATGCGCGGCAGCAGCGCCTGGACGTTGGGGTTGTCCAGGCACAGCACGTTGAGGCCGTAGAAGGGCACCCGGTTGCAGAACTCCACGAAGGCGGACTGGAGCGTCTCCAGGTCGCCGTAGTGGTCCATGTGCTCCGGGTCGATGTTGGTGACGATGGCGATGGACGGGTGCAGGTGCAGGAAGCTGCCGTCGCTCTCGTCGGCCTCCACCACCATCAGCTCGCTCTTGCCCAGCTTGGCGTTGGAGTCGAGCACGTTCACCTTGCCGCCCACCACCGCCGTCGGGTCCAGGCCCGCCGCGCTCAGCACGGTGGCCACCATGGACGTCGTCGTCGTCTTGCCGTGGCTGCCGGCCACCGCCACCGCGTACTTCAGCCGCATCAGCTCCGCGAGCATCTCCGCGCGGGGGATGACGGGAATCTTCCGCTGGCGCGCGGCGACGACCTCCGGGTTGTCCTTGCGCACCGCGGAGGAAATCACCACCACGTCCGCCTGCACCAGGTTCTGCGCGCGGTGGCCCTCGAAGAACGTCGCCCCCATGCGCGCCAGGCGCCGGGTGATGTCGCTCTCACGCAGGTCGGAGCCGGACACCCGGTAACCGAGGTTGAGCAGCACCTCGGCGATGCCGCTCATGCCAATACCGCCGAGCCCCACGAAGTGGACCTGCGCCGCATGGCGCGTCTTGAAGAGACTGGGGGGCTTGTTGCGCGTCACGAATGGCTCCTCGGGGCCTTCTTCTCGGCTTCGACAGGGGTGCGCTCGCGGCCGTTGGGGCCCCACGCCTGGACCATCAGGTCCACGCACACGTCCGCCAGCTCCTTGGCGGCCTCGGGGCGGCCCAGGAGGCCCGCCTTCTTCTCCATGCTCTTGAGGCGCTCGGGGTGGCCCTTCAGCTCGCGAATCGTCTGCGCCAGCTTCTCCCCGGTGAGCTCCGACTCGCGGAACATCAGCGCCGCGCCCGCATCCACCAGCGCCCGCGCGTTGACGGCCTGGTGGTCGTCGGTGGCGTGGGGGAAGGGAATCAGGATGCTGGCCTTCTTGCAGACGGTCAGCTCCGCGAGCGTCGTCGCGCCGGCCCGACACACGACGAGGTCCGCGCGGGCGTAGGCGCTCGACATGTCGTCGATGAACTCCACCACCTCCGCCTGGAAACCCTTGTCGGCGTAGCCCTTGCGCACCGACTCCAAGTCGTTCTTCCCCGTCTGGTGGACGAAGTGCAGGCTGTCCTTCAGGTCCCCCAGCGAGTCCAGCGCCTCGGTCATCCGCTGGTTGATGCCCCGCGCGCCCAGGCTGCCGCCAAAGACGAGCACCGAGAAGCGCTCGTGCGCCACGTGGCTGCGCAGGTAGTTGTCCATCAGCTTGCGGCGAATGGGGTTGCCGATGAGCTGGACCTTCTTCTCCGGGAAGAAGGGGCGCGCCTCGTCGAAGGCGATGAACACCACGCGGACAATCTTGCCCAGCACCTTGTTGGTGAAGCCCGGCAGCGCGTTCTGCTCCTGGATGGCGGTGGGGATGCCCATCAGCCACGCGGCCAGCACCACCGGCCCGCTGGCGTAGCCGCCCACGCCCACCACCACGTCCGGCTTCTGCCGCGCGAGGATGCGAAAGGACTCGAAGAAGGCCAGCGGCAGCGCGAAGAGCGCCTTGAGCAGGGACAGGAAGCCCTTGCCCTTGAGGCCCTGCACCTTCACCAGCTCCAGCGGATAGCCTTCCTTCGGCACCACGCGCGACTCGATGCCGCGCTCGGTGCCCACGAAGACGACCTCGTTGCGGTGATGCCGCGTCACCACCTCTTCCGCCAGGGCGATGCCCGGAAAGAGGTGTCCGCCCGTGCCCCCACCCGCGATGAGCACCTTCATCATGCCGCCACCTCCCGCATGTCGGTTCCCACCCGGCTGGGCCTCGCGGCCCCCTGGGTGTTCGCGCTCAACGACAACAACACTCCCGCCGCGCCCATCAGCACCACCAACGATGAACCTCCGTACGACACGAAAGGCAGCGTCAGGCCCTTCGTGGGGAGCAGCCCCATGGCCACGCACATGTTGACCGCCGCCTGGAACGCGATGATGGAGCTGATGCCCAGGCCCAGGTACGTGCCGAACGTCTCGCCCGCCGCCAGGCTGGCCCGGACGCCGCGCCACAGCACCACGCCGTACAGCACCACCAGGATGCCCACGCCAATCAGCCCCGTCTCCTCCGCGATGATGGAGAAGATGAAGTCCGTGTGCGCCTCCGGGAGGAAGAAGAGCTTCTGCCGCCCGTCGCCCAGCCCCAGCCCGGCCACGCCGCCCGAGCCGATGGACATCAGTGACTCGGCCACCTGGTAGCCCACGTCATGCCGGTGGGCCCACGGGTCCATGAACGCGAGGATGCGCTTCATGCGGTACGGGCTGGACGCAATCGCCACGTAGGCCAGGGGCAGCGCCAGCAACACCATGCCCACCAGGTAGCTCAGCTTCGCGCCGGCCGCGAACAGCAGCACGAAGAGCATGAACACCAGCAGCACGCTGCTGCCGAAGTCCGGCTGCATCATGCAAAGCAACACCAGGATGCCGCACAGGGCCAGGTGCGGCACGAAGCCGACGGAGAACTTCGCCACCTTCTCCCGCTTCTTCGCCAGCGAGTAGGACAGGTAGACGACCCACGCGAACTTCGCCACCTCCGCGGGCTGCAGGCCGAAGCCCGGCAGGCGAATCCACCGCCGCGCGCCACCCGCCGTGCTGCCGATGCCCGGGATGTTCACCAGCACCAGCAGGACGATGGCCGCCAGCAGCAGCGGGTAGGCCCAGCGCGCCAGCCGGCGCCAGCCGACCTTCATCGCCATGGCCATGGCGCCCAGGCCCAGGCCCGCGGCGACGAGCTGGCGCTTGAGGAAGTACAGGCTGTCGCCCAGCTTGTCCTGCGCCAGCACCGCGCTGGCGGAGTACACCATCACCAACCCGAAGCTCACGAGCCCCAGCACCGCGCACAGCAGCACCGGGTCGAAGCGCACGAGGGCGGTGGACGGAGAAGGAGGAGAAGAGCTCTTCATGCCGTCACAGCGCCTCCACCAGGCGCTTGAACGACTCGCCCCGGTCCTCGAAGTTCTTGAACTGGTCGAAGGACGCGCACGCGGGCGACAGCAGCACCGTGTCCCCGGGACGCGTCAGCTCCCGCGCCTTCGCCACGGCCCGGTCCAGGGTGCCGCACGCGTGGACCTGCGCCGCGCCCGCGTAGGCCTGGGCCAGCGTGTCCGCGTCGTCGCCAATGGTGAGCACGCCGTTCACCTTCCCCCGCCCCGCGTCCACCATGGGCGCGTACGGCGCGCCCTTGCCCTTGCCGCCGGCAATCAGCCACACGCCGCCCGCGAACGCGCGCAGGGCCACCAGCACCGAGTCCACGTTGGTGGCCTTCGAGTCGTTCACCCACTCGACGCCGTCCAGCATGCGCACGCTCTCCAGCCGGTGCGGCAGGCCCGGGTAGCCATCCAGCCCCGCCTGCACCGCGCCCGAGGCCACGCCGCCCAGGCGCGCCAGCAGCGCCGCCGCCATCGCGTTCTGCGCGTTGTGGGCCCCGCGCAGCGCGCGGTTCGTCAGGGTGTAGTGCTCGCCCAGGAACGCCAGCCGGAAGCCGCCCGGCTCCGCCACCGCCAGCCCCGCGAGCTTCGGGGCGTCCGCCACCGGCGTGCCCGTGAGGCTGAAGCCGTACACCGGCGCCTTCGCCGCGCGCGCCAGGCCCAGCACGTCCGCGTCGTCCGCGTTCACCACCGCGAAGTCCCCGGCCTGCTGACTCTGGAAGATGCGCGCCTTCGCCTCGCCGTACGCGGCGTGGCTGGGGTACCGGTCGATGTGGTCCGGCGTCAGGTTGAGGATGGCCGCGCCGCGAGGGCGCAGCGCGCGGATGCCTTCCAGTTGGTAGCTGGACAGCTCCACCACCAGCGCGTCCCAGTCCTCCGGGGCCATGGCCGCTTCACTGAAGGGGCGGCCCAGGTTTCCACCCACGAAGGTGCGCTTGCCGCCCGTGGAGAACAGCGTGCCCGTGAGCGCCGTGGTGGTGCTCTTGCCGTTGGTGCCGGTGATGCCGAACAGCGGCACGCTGGACAGCAGGCGGCCCGCCAGCTCCACCTCGCCCCAGACGGCCACGCCCGCCGCGCGCGCGGCCTGGATTTCCGGCAGCGCCAGCGGCACGCCCGGGCTCACCACCACCAAATCTTGCGAGGCGAGCAGCCCCGGCGGCGTCGGGCCGGACACCAACGTGGCGCCCAGGGCCTTCACCTCGTGCCCCACCGCGCCCAGCGCGTCGTCGGAGCGCGCATCCAGCGCCGTGACGTCCGCGCCCTGCTGACGCAGCAGGCGCAGCGCGGCCACTCCGCTCTTCGCGAGCCCGAACACCAGCACCTTCTGACCGGACAGCGCCAACGTCATGGCCGTGCCACCTCCGGGTTCAGCGCAGCTTCAGGGACAGGAGCGCCACGCCACCACAGAGGATGGAGACGATCCAGAAACGGACGATGATCTTCGGCTCCGCCATTCCTTTGAGCTCGAAGTGATGGTGCACCGGCGCCATCTTGAAGACGCGCTTGCCCGTCATCTTGAAGGACGTGACCTGAATCATCACGCTCAGGATTTCGGCGAAGAAGATGCCGTGGATGATGGCGGAGACGACCTCGTTCTTGGACAACATCGCCAGCCCGCCCAGTGCGCCGCCCAGGGCCAGCGAGCCGATGTCGCCCATGAAGACGGAGGCCGGGTAGGTGTTGAACCACAGGAACGAGATGCCCGCGCCGACGATGGCCGCGCAGAACACCGCCAGCTCCGCGCCGCCCGGCACCTGGAGCACGCCCAGGTACTGGTACAGCGGCGTGGCCACCAGCTTCGACACGCCGCCCACCACTTCGGAGTCCGCGATGCTCAGCGTGGTGCCCGCCACGTAGCAGAGCACCGCGAAGGTGATGGCGGACACGATGGTGGGGACGATGGCCAGACCGTCCAGGCCGTCCGTGAGGTTCACCGCGTTGGACGTGCCGACGACGACAATCCACGCGAAGAAGACGTAGAACCAGCCCAGGTCCGGGTTGAACCAGCGCGTGGGGATGAACGGCAGCGTCAGCTTGGTGTTGATGAGCAGCGTGGGGCCGAAGGAACCATCCGGCAGCGTCCACGTCGTCAGCAGGCCGAACACGGCGACCAGGAAGAAGAAGGTCTGCAGCACCATCTTCTTGCGCCCGGCCAGGCCCTTGGAGTTGCGCTTGGACAGCTTGAGCCAGTCATCCAGGAAGCCGATGAAGCCGTAGCCCAGCGTGAGCAGCAGCATCACCCACACCGCGCGGCTCTTCAGGTCCGCGAACAGCAGCGTGCCCGCCGCGATGCACAAGAGGATGAGCGCGCCACCCATGGTGGGCGTGCCCTTCTTCTTCTGGTGCGAATCCGGCGTGTCCTCGCGCACGTTGCTCTGCCCGTGCTGCTTCAGCCGCAGCCGGGCGATGAGCTTGGGCCCGATGAGCATGCCGAGCAGCAGCGCGAAGACGCCCGCGGCGATGATGCGGAAGGTGGGGTAGCGCAGGAAGTTGAGTACGCGCCCCGCTTCCGTGTTCTGGATGACCTCGTAGAGGAGGTACAGCACTAGTGGTTTCCTCCGGGGACGGCCGAGCCCGTCAGGGCGGCCACCACCCGCTCCAGCCGCATGCCGCGGCTGCCCTTCACCAGCACCACGTCCCCTTCGCGAAGCCGCGGCGACAACCACGCCATCAGCGGCTCCACCTCGGTGAAGTGGGCGGCGGAATCACCCATGGAAGCGGACTCCCAGCTCTTCACGGAGCGGGGTCCGAAAAATGCCGCCAGCGTCGCGTGCGAGGGCACCTGGCCGCCCAGGCGCGCGTGCTCCTCGAGCTCGCCCGGTCCCAGCTCCAGCATGTCCCCCAGCACCACCACCGCCCGGCCACCCGCGGACACCAACGTGCCCAGCGTCTCCAGCGCGGCGTCCATGGAGGCCGGGTTCGCGTTGTAACAGTCGTCGATGACCGTCACGCCGTGCTGCCCGTCCACCACGTTGAGGCGCCGTGAGTACGGCCGGGCCGACTCCAGGCCCCGCACGCACTCCTCCGGCGTGTAACCCAGCGCCAGCGCCACCGCGAAGGCCGCGGTCGCGTTCTGCGCGTTGTGCGGACCCACGAAGTGCAGCCGCACCGGCCACTCGCGGCCCAGGTGCCGCACCGTGGCCACCATGCCCTCGCGGCCCAGCGTCCTCACGTCCGCCAGGCGCACGTCGGCGTGCTCGGCCCGGCCGAACGTCAGCCGCTGCGCGCCGCTGCGCTCCGCCTGCGCGGGGATGAGCGCGTCATCCACGTTCACCACGATGGTGGTGCCGTGGCCCATCTCCTGGAACAGCTCGCCCTCCGCCGCCGCCACGCCCTCGATGCTGCCCAGCCCTTCCAGATGCTCGGGCTGGACCACGGTGATGACACCGGCATCCGGCAGGACGACGCGCGCGAGCCGCTCGATTTCCCCCGGCTGGTTCATCCCCACTTCGATGACCGCCGCGACGTGGCGCGGCTCCAGCCGGAAGAGCGTCAGCGGGACGCCAATCTCGTTGTTGAGGTTGCCCTCGGTCTTCAGCGCCGGCCCGCGCGTGTCCAGGATGGCGGCCACCATCTCCTTGGTGGTCGTCTTCCCGTTGGAGCCGCCCACCGCGCACACCGGAATCCGGAAGCGCTGACGGTGGTGCCGCCCCAGCGCGCCCAGCGCCCGCAGGGTGTCCTCCACTTCATAGAGGACCCACCCTTCGGGCAACGCGGGCAAGGGCCGCCCGCGTGCCACCACCGCGCCAGCCGCCCCGCCCTTCGCCGCGACGTCCACGAAAGCGTGGGCGTCGAAGCGCTCACCCACCAAGGCCACGAACAGGCACCCGGGGGTGAGTGCCCGGGTGTCGGTACAGACGGTAGCGTAGGCGGCCGGGGCCGGGCCGCCACGCCGGGTCGCCCCGGTCGCCTGCACCACCTCTTCGTCGCTGAAGGAAGCTGCCATGGTGTGAGAGATGGGCGGGTCGACGGGGCGCGTACGGCTTCAGCCAGCGATGCGGTTGGCCAGCGCCTTCGCGGCCACCTGCCGGTCGTCGAAGGCGAGCTTCTCCGCCCCGACGTGCTGGTACGTCTCGTGGCCCTTGCCCGCGATGAGGACGACGTCGTCCGCGGACGCCAGGCCAATGGCCTGCTCGATGGCCGCGCGGCGATCCGCGTCGACCAGGTAGCCCTTCTCACCGCTCTTCGCCTTGCCGGCGGAGATGCGGCGCAGGCCGCTCTTCTCGATGCCCGCGGACACCTGGGAGATGATCTCCTCCGGGTCCTCGGTGCGGGGGTTGTCGCTGGTGATGACGGCCAGGTCGGCGCCCTCACCGGCCACCGCGCCCATCAGCGGACGCTTGCCCTTGTCACGGTCCCCGCCGCAGCCGAACACCGCGATGACGCGGCCCTTGGCCAGCGAGCGCGCCGCCTCGATGGAGCGCTTGAGCGCGTCATCCGTGTGCGCGTAGTCCACCAGCACCGCGGGGGCGCCGGACGGACCGTAGTTCTCCACGCGCTCCATGCGGCCGGCGACCGGCATCATCCGCTCGACGCCTTCCTGCACGTCGCGCCGCGCGAAGCCCGCGCCCAGGGCCATGCCCACCGCCAGGAGGATGTTCTCCAGGTTGTGGGGCCCCAAGAGCTTGCTCTTGAGCGGGATGTCACCCGCGGGCGTCTTCAGCACGCCCTTGATGCCCTGGAGCGAGTAGCTCACGTCAGCCGCGGAGATCTCCCCGGAGCCCTGACGGCTGAACTTCCACGCCATGCGCTTCTGGCCGCGCTGCTCGTTGTAGATGCGGCTGGCGTAGGTGTCGTCACCGTTCACCACCGCCACGCCCGTGGCGGACAGGTTCTCCGCGAACAGCTTCCGCTTGGACTGGAAGTAGTCCTCCATGTCCTTGTGGTAGTCGAGGTGGTCACGGCTCAAGTTGGAGAAGCCCGCCGCCTTGAAGGTCAGCCCGTGCACGCGCTCCTGCGCGAGCGCATGGCTGGACACCTCCATGACGACCGTCTCCACCCCCGCGTCCACCATCTCCCGGAGGATGCGGTGCAGTTCCAGCGGGTCCGGCGTCGTGTTCGCGCACTCCACCGTCTTCCCGGCGAACTTGTAGCCCAGCGTCCCGATGACACCCGTGGACGCATACGTCGCGGAACTGATCGCCTCCAGCAGGTAGCTGGTGGTGGTCTTCCCGTTCGTTCCGGTGAGGGCCAGCAACGTCAACTGGTCCGCCGGGCGGCCATGGAAATTGGCCGCGATGAGCGCCAGCGCCTTCCGAGCGCTGCCCACCTTGAAGAAGGGCACCTGCGAGGACGGCACCGGCTTCTCCGACACCACCGCCACGGCGCCACGGGACACGGCCTCACCGATGAACTGGGCCCCATCCTCCTTCGTGCCAGGAATGGCGACGAACAGGTCTCCCGGCTTCACGCGGCGCGAGTCCTGCGTCACACCGGTGACGTCAACCGCGGAACGGCCGCCCGAGGTCTGCTCGGCACCACATCCTGCGAGGACATCCGTCAGCTTCATCTCTTCCCCTTCACACGCATTGCAAGAGCGGGGCCTGGAGCGGACGCGGCCTTATTGCCGCGCGGCGAGCTCCAGCGTCACCCGGGCCCCCTTCTCCACCAGTGAACCGGCGGCGGGGGTTTGAGATACCACGCGTCCACTGCCCAACACCTGTGGCTCTAGCGCCGCGGCGAGCAGCTTCACCACGGCCTCACGGCCTACTTCACCCTGAAGGTCCGGCACACGTACCGTGCCGGGTTCAGGGGTCTCCGTCACCGCGTCCGCCAGCGCCGTCCGGGCGGCTCCGGAGGCCTTGGCCCCCGGCTTCGCCGCGGCAGGCGCGGAAGACACGGCGGCCACGGCCACCTCGGGTGCCACCGTCCGGGACGGGGGCACGGCCAGGTGAGCCATGGCGGCGGTCGCAATCTCCTTGAAAGCAGGGGCAGCCACGGACCCCCCGTATACGTCCGTCTTCGGTTCGTCCACTACGACAAGAATCACGGCGCGAGGAGACTCGGCCGGTACCACGCCAACAAAGGAGGCGATCCGCTTGTCCGAATACCCCCGCGCCACCGGATCCGCCTTCTGCGCGGTGCCCGTCTTGCCAGCCACCCGGTAGTCCTCCATGGCGGCCTTGGTGGCCGTCCCTCCCTTGACCACCACGCTTTCGAGCATGCCCACGACCTGCCGGGCGACCTTCGTGGACACCACCCTTCGCAGCTCCGTGGGACGGTTTTCCAGCAGAACGACCCCGTCAGGGTCCACCACCTTCGACACCAGATAGGGCCGCATCAGCACCCCATCGTTCGCCAGCGCACCATAGGCGGCCGCAATCTGTACCGCGGTGGCCGTCATACCCTGGCCGAAGGACTGGGTGGCCAGGGAGACTTCCGCTTTCGGAAACGGGATGACGCCCCGCCCCTCGCCCGGCAGGGAGAGGCCCGTGCGCTCGGCGAAGCCGAAGGCATGGTAGCCCTTCACGAACTTCTCGCGCCCCATCGTCTGGGCAATCTTCGCCATGCAGATGTTGGAGGACACCTGGAGGATGCCCTGCGGGGTGAGCCAGCCGTAGGAGTGGGTGTCGTTGATGGTGTGGCGGCCCACGCGCCAGGCGCCGTTCTCACAGAAGAACAGGCTGTCGGCGGTGATGGCCTTCTCTTCCAGGGCCGCGGCCACGACGAAGGACTTCAGCGTGGAGCCGGGCTCGAAGGTGTCCAGGGCGGCGCGGTTGCGCATGCTCGTGCGCGAGCTGGACTCCGGCGTGTTCGGGTTGAAGCGCGGGTGGTTGGCCACGGCGAGCAGCTCGCCCGTGCGCGGATCCAACACCACCGCCATGCCGGCCACGGCCTTGGCGTCCTCCACCGCGCGGCTGAGCGACTTCTCCGCGACGTACTGGAGGTGCCGGTCCAACGTCAGCGTGACGGCGGCGCCCTGACGCTGGAGTGGATCCAACGCGCCCTGCACCAGCAGCTTGCGGCCCTTGGCGTCGCGGAAGCCGGAGGTGCTCGAGTTCTGTCCGGACAGCTCGTCCTGGAAGGCCAGCTCCAGGCCCTCCAGGCCGCGGCCGTCCATGCCCACCGTGCCCACCACGTGCGCGCCCAGCTCCCGCTGCGGGTAGAAGCGCTTGGGCTCCTTGGAGAAGCCCATGCCGGGCAGCTCCAGCGCCTTCACGGCGGCGACCTCGGCGGGCTTGGCCTGGCGCTTCACCCAGGCGAAGCGCTTGGCCCGCGACAGGCGCGCGTGCAGCTCATCCGCGTCCAGCTTCAGCGCCTTGGACAGCGCACGGGACGCGGCCTTCACGTCCGGCAGCATGGAGGGGTCCACCCAGATGGAGTCCACCTCCACGCTCTGGGCCAGCGGCGCGCCGCGACGGTCGAAGATGTCGCCGCGGCGGGCCGGAATCTCGATGTGCCGGACGTACTGGTCCTGCGCCAGGCCGCGCAGCTTCTCCTGCTCGAAGACCTGGAGCTGCACCGCACGGCCAAAGGCGACGCCCAGAAGCATGAGGAACAGCCCGAACAGCAGCTTGACCCGCAGCTTCAGCCATTTCGCGTTGGGCTCGGGAGCCCGCGCCGCCTTGAAGTCCCTCACCGACCCGCTCCGGCACGGCCCGCCACGCGGGTGCTGGGCTGGGCGGCGGGGTCCACCGTCTCCGCGCGCGCGCCGTTGCCACGCGCCGGCTTCTCCACCGACAGCGACACCACCGCGCCGCCGCGCGGCATGGCCATGTTCAACTGCTCACGGGCCACGCGCTCCAGCCGGCCCGGCGCCTTGAGCGTGGCCAGCTCCAGCTTGAGCCGGTCGTTCTCCCGCGTGAGGACGCGGCTCTCCGCCTCCTCGCGCGACAGGCGGTAGCCCATGTCCACCACCAGCACGCGGCTGGTGACGTGGAGGATGCCCACCGCCACGAAGAGGGCGAAGAGGCACACGGCCGGCAGCAGGTGCAGCAGCACGCCGCCCACCGTCACGGAAGAACGCAACGCCGACACCCGGGAGTGCACCTTGCTCATCGGAGTTTCTCCACCACGCGCAGATGCGCGCTGCGAGAACGGGGATTGGCCTCGACCTCCGCCTCGGAGGCGGCCACGGCCTTCTTCGTCACCAGCGCGAAATCACCCACGCCACTGCACACGCAGATGGGCAGCCCCGGCGGACAGGTGCAGCGCCCCGCGAGCGCGCGGAACGCCTCCTTCACCTTCCGGTCCTCCAGGGAGTGGAAGGCGATGACGGCCGCGCGCCCCCCCACCTTGAGCAGGCTGGGGATGGCGGCCAGCAGCGCGTCCAGCGCTTCCAGCTCACCGTTGACGGCCATGCGCAGCGCCTGGAAGGTCCGGGTGGCCACGTGGATGCGGTTGGGCCACGCCTTGCGCGGCACCGCCCGCTTCACCACCTCCGCGGCCTCCAGCGTGCGCGTGGGCAGCGCCTTCTTCAGCTCGCGGGCAATGGGCCGGGCGAAGGGCTCTTCACCGTAGTCCTTGAGCATGCGGACCAGCTCGCGCTCATCCGTGGAGGCGATCAGCTCCGCGGCCGTGGGGCCGTCCGGGCCCATGCGCATGTCCAGCGGGCCGTCCTTGGAGAAGGAGAAGCCGCGCTCGGCCACGTCCAATTGGGGCGACGACACGCCCAGGTCCACCAGCACGCCATCCACCGGCAGCAGGTCCGCGCCGACGCGGAGCAGCTCCGCGAAGTTCCCCGCACGGCCCTGGAAGCGCGGGTTGCCGCCCAGCCGCGCGGTGGCCGCGGCCAGCGCCACCGGATCCCGGTCCACGCCCACGACGGACGCACCTTCGGCGAGCAACGCCTCCGAGTGGCCGCCACCCCCGAGCGTCCCGTCGATGATGACCTTCCCGTCCGCCGGCCGGAGCAGCTCCACTGCTTCCCGCAGGAGGACGGTCTGGTGCTGGAAGTCCAAAGCCCCCACAGGCCGTCAGACGAAGGGGGCCCGAGCGAGCGCGAAGGCGGCCCGGGCATCGTTCATATGCGGGTAGATTTCGAAACAGTCGTGCGCGCCGGCCGCGCGGAAGATGGCGGCCAGGTACGGCGACAGTCCCGACAGCTTCACGTCCCCGCCGCTGCGGCGGAAGACCTCCGTGCGGGCCATCAGCGGCTTGACGCCGCGGTAGTTCAGGTGGCCCACGTCGCCGAAGTCGAGCACGACCTGGCGCGTTCCGCGGTTCAGCTTGCGGCCCAGGTCGTCGCACAGCTCCAGCAGGTCCTGCTCGCTCAACTCACCTTCGAGCATGAGCGTCTCGACACGGCCGGCGGCCATCGCCGCGCCCGCCAACCCTGGCCGTACCTCCAGAACCTGGTTCATACGCTTGCCACCCTCCCGGTACTTCGGGGTCCTGTCGACTTTCCCGTCATGCCTGCCGAAGCTCGGCGAGCACCTTCATCACGTCCGCGGAGGTCGCTTCCTGGCGCGCTTCTTCCTGCGCCTTCGCCCATCCCTCGCGGCTCCAAAGCTCGATGACCTTCACCATCCCCGCCCACACCACGTCCTTCTCCAGCCCCGCATAGGAGCGGAGCGACGGCGGGATGAGCAGGCGCCCCAACTTGTCCAACGGGCACTCCTGCGCGCTGGCCACGTACAGGCGCATCAGCGTCTTCACCCCTTGCTCCATCGGGTTGCGCTTGGCCAACGACGCCTCGAGCGCTTCCCACTCCCGCACCGGGTAGGCGTGGAGGCACCGGTCGAGCGCCGTCGTGAGGATGAGCCTCTCGTCGTAGGCGCCCACCAGCGTCTCCCGAAGCTTCGCCGGGAGGCTCGTCCGCCCCTTCGCGTCGATCTGGTGCTCATAGACGCCTCGGAACACTCGGGACGATCCACCTTTTCAACCCGCTGAGGGATGAACCTCCACTCCTTCCCACTCCTTGCCACTACGGGCGGCATACATACGCGCCCCACCTGGGGGGGTCAAGAAACCGCAACAGGTTGAAACAGCGGTTTGTCCGCGCCGGACGTCCTGAAAGGCCGTCACACCTGGAAGGTCCCGTGTTTGGCGCAGTGCGATGCCCTACCTATTGCGCTGGGGTAAACTTGAGTTCCCCCCGGACCCAGGCGCAGAGTGTCGGTTGCGTGAACACGAACGTTCGGCTGAAGGTGGCCTACAAGACGCCGCAGTCCTTGGTGGGGGAGTACACGCGCAGCGTGGGACTGGGGGGCGTCACCTTGGAGACGCGCCGCAGCCTGCCGCTGGGGACTCGCTTCACCTTTGAACTGCATGCGGGTGGCATGCCCCGTCCCGTGGAGGTCCTGGGCGAGGTCGTCCAGGTCATTCCCCAGGAGGAGGCCCGGCGCTTCCTGCTGACCGTCCGCTATGGGGTCAGCGAGGACCGCAGCGCCCTGGACGCCATCCTCCAGCGCATCTATTCCTCGGATGAACAGGCCGGGCTGCGCCGTTTCCCACGGCTGCCCCTGTACCTGCGGGCCATCGAGGCGGCGCCCCTGTCACCGGCCTTCGTCGTCCGGGACATCTCCCGGGGCGGCGTGGGGCTGGAGGTGCAGGCCCCTGCCCTGCCGCGACAGGTGAAGGTGGGCACGCCCTTCCTGCTGGAGATGGACTTCCGGGAGGGGCCCATGATGCTGCACGGCGAGGTGGCGTGGACCTCGTCGGTGCCCCGGAAGAGCACCGGGACGGTGACGCCGGGCTTCGGCGCCACCTTCGGGCGGCTGAGGCCGGAGATGCAGCAGCGGCTGGACGGCCTGTTGTCCCTGGCCACGCTGCCGCCCGTCCCGTGGAAGGCCCGCGTGAGCTTCGGCATGGAGGCCGTCGCGCGCATGCCGTGACGGCCCCCAAGGCCATCGCTGGCGCGGGGGCTACACCGAGGTCAGGGGGTAGCCGCCCGAGGACTCCAGGGCCGCCACCACCGTCTCGCGCAGCGCGGCCGGGTCGTACGGGGTGAAGACGTCCAGCACGTGCAGGCGCTTCAGCTCCGCGTCGAGCGCGTCCCCCTTCAGTGTGGCGCACAGCGCGCGGCGCGTCCTGTCGTAGGCGCGGGGAATCGCGTCCAGGGCGTAGAGCTGCGTCATGGCCACACGCACCGGATCCAACGCGCCGCCGGACGCCGCCTGGCGCGTGCGCGTCACCATGGAGTCCAGGGCGAAGGCGTCCATCACCACGTCGGCCAGGGCCGCGAGCACCTCCTGGTGCTCCTCCAGCTCCGTGCCGAACGTCTCCGCCGCCACGCGCAGGCCGTGCAGCGCCAGCCGCTTGGCGGATTCGGCGGCCACCTCCTGGGGAGACAGCGCGTCCTGGACGCGGGCCCGGGGCCGCTCTCCCCGGGACAGCTCCTCCGCCACGTTGCCGGCGACGGCGAACAGCGGCAGGTCCCCCTTCACGGCGCGCTTGAGGAGCATGCCGGCGATCAACATCCGGTTGATTTCGTTGGTGCCCTCGAAGATGCGGTTGATGCGCGCGTCGCGGTACGAGCGCTCCACCGGGTACTCCTCGATGTAGCCCGCGCCGCCGTGGAGCTGGACGGCGTCATCCACGAGCGAGCCCAGGGACTCCGAGCCGTGCACCTTCAGGATGGAGGACTCGATGGCGTACTCCTCCACCGCGGCCAGCAGGTGCGCCTCGTGGTCCGGCGCGGCCTTGTCTCCCTGCGAAAGGCGCGCGTCCACGAGCCCGGCGGTGCGGTACGTCATGCTCTCCACCGCGTGGACGAGCGCCGCCATGCGGGCCAGCTTCTCGCGCGACAGCGGGAAGCGGACGATGGGCGTTCCGAACTGCTTGCGCTCCTGCGTGAATTGAAGCGCGTTCTGGAGCTGGAGCTTCATGCCGCCCAGCACGCCCGCGCCCAGCTTGAGGCGGCCGTAGTTGAGGATGTTGAAGGCGATTTTGTGGCCCTTGCCCACCTCGCCGAGCTGGTTCTCCACCGGGACGCGCGCGTCCTCGAAGTAGAGCGGGCACGTCGAGGAGCCCCGGATGCCCATCTTGTGCTCCTCCGGCCCCACGGTGAGCCCCGGCGTGTCCTTCTCCACGATGAAACCGGTGAACTTGTCCCCGTCCACCTTGGCGAAGACGATGAACACGTCCGCGAAGGCCGCGTTGGTGATGTAGAGCTTGGAGCCGTTGAGGACCCAGTGCTTGCCGTCGGCGGACTTCACCGCCTTCGTCTTCGCGCCCAGCGCGTCGCTGCCACTGCCCTGCTCGGTGAGCGCGTAGGCCGCCACCCACTCGCCCGTGGCCAGCTTCGGCAGGTACTTCGCCTTCTGCGCCGCGTTGCCGAACCAGACGATGGGCAGCGTGCCGATGCCCGTGTGCGCGCCGAACGTCACCGACCACGAGCCGTTGAGGCTCATCGCCTCCGCGAGCAACAGCGACGTCGTCTTGTCCAGGCCCGTGCCGCCGTAGGACTCGGGGATGTCCACGCTCAACAGGCCCAGCTCGCCCGCCTGCCGCAGCAGCGCGCGCAGGAGCGCGTTGTCCTTGGCCTCGATGCGCTCGGACGCGGGGAGGACCTGCTCCCGGGAGAACTGGAGGGCCGTCTTGAAGAAGAGGCGCTGTTCCTCCGTGAAGGTCTCCGGCGTGACGATGCGGGTGGCGCCCACCTCCTCGAAGAGAAAGGCCCCACCCGGGGGCAACGCCTTCGGCGAGGCAGGCTTGGATGCTGCGACCATCGATGACCTCCAGGTCCTGGGCGGGAGCGCCCCGGGGCCTGAATCTAATCCTCCGTCCCGAGGAAGCTCGCGACGACGCGAGGCACTGGCGTCCCCGCCGGGTCAACGGGCACGGACGGGCACCTCGCACGTGCGCCGCAGGACACCGCGCACGCGCTACGAGCCGCCGCCTTCTTCTTCCGCCTTGGCGCGGGCCCGCTTGCCGCGGGCCACCTCGGTGGCGAGCGCCTCCAGCCGAGGTGTCCAGAAGACGCGGAACTGCTCCAGCCACGCGTCAACCTGCTGCAGCGGCGCGGGGTCGACGCGATAGACACGGCGAGTGCCCTCGGCCCGCACGTCCGCGAAGCCGCTGTCCCGGAGGACCTTCAGGTGCTGGCTGACCGCGGGCTGGCTGATGCCGAATTCGGCCTGGATGGCCTCCGTGACTTCGCCCGAGGGGCGCTCCCCCTCGATGAGAAGTTCGAGAATCCGGCGTCGCACCGGATCACCCAGGACGTCAAAGGCATGCATCGTCGCGCTCAGGTCCCCGGATGCTTCACGTCAGGAGGCGGCGCGCCAGTATAGAACGCGGTCGTCCGCGCCGCGCGGGCCTTCGCCACCGCGGCGTCCTCCCCCGCTGCCACGTCCGCTTGCGCCCAGCCCTCGCTGCTGGCCGTGATGAAGGCCTTCCCGTCATCCGACATCGTCCAGGCCTCCACCGCGGCACTGTCGACGGCGGCGCCGCCGGACGCCAGGTGCCTGTCCAGTCCCTGCACCAGCGCCAGTTCCCAGCCGACGCCGCCGGCGCCCGGCCCGTAGTCGTTCCAATGGGAATCGACGTGGGCCATGTGCTCCAACCGCAGCCGCGTCCCACCGCCCGGGGCCTCGGCGAGGATGACGTCCACCCAACTGATGCCCCCACCGAATTCCCACGTCGCCGCCAGGTGCTTCGGCGGCTCGCAGCGGGTCACCGTCCCACCCGCGTTGCCCTTGAACTGGTAACGGCCGCCCAGCTTCAGGTCGCCGGACACCGGCAGGAACCAGCGCGGAAGGCGCTCGGGGTTGGTCAGCGCATCCCACAAGTCGTCGACCGTCGTGTCGTAGTCGCGCATCGCCACGACGACCCGCGCGGGCTTGCCCTCGTGCTCACGGTGCTCCACTTCCCGCACGACGGCCCCCAGGTAACGCTCCACGTTGCTCATGCGGCCTCCATATATAAGTTCGGACTTATATATTGGAAGCCTCAAGGCATCTGTCAACACGCCCGTGCTCACTTCATCAGTTGATGCAGCCGCCAGGTGTCGAGGAACGCGACCACACGGGTGACACGGCCCTTCTCCAGGACGAGGTGCCAGGCGTAGCTGTTCTTGTAGAGGCTGCCATCGCGCGCCGTCGCACGCCCCTCCCAGAACACCACGACGTGCTCGCCCTGCGTCAGGATGTGCCGGACCTCGGGCACGATGGGCGTCGACAGCCGCGCGGTGATGGGATTCACCGCCTGCTTCATGAACTCATCCCGCGAGCGGTAGACGCCGGACACGGGACTGGAGCCCGCCACGACCCATTCGGCGCGCTCGGACAGCAAGTCGAACACGCTACCGCGTCCGTGCTTCCAATCCTCGAAGGCCTTCTTGACCAACGCGGTGTTGGCCGCCTCCAAGTCCGTGTCGGCGGCACCGGCGAGGCCCGGCACGCTCACGAGCAGCGCCAGCACGCAGGCAGGGATGAAAGAGGCCAGGGTTCGAATGTGACGCATGGGCGGTCCTCCTGTCGGCGTGGAGCCCTCGCTCCACGGTCATTCGTGGCCGACACTAGGAAACGACCCGCGTCCGGCCATTGCCCAGGCCCCCGGCGTTCTTGCCTATTCCCCCGCGTTCACTTCACACGGGGCCAAAGGCCGCCCTCCGAGCCGCTGCGTCAGCCCGCGTCCGTCGGCCGATGCGGCGTCGGATAGACGAGGCACAACGTGTCGAAGATCGGCTCGCCCGGCGCGGAGAACACGCCCCCCAGCGCCCGCGCCACCTGCGCGACCTCCATGCCGAACGAGGGCACCAGGCAGATGTCCTCGGACGTCTTGAAGCGCCCCTTCAGCAGGCCGAGCCCCTTGCGCAGGGTGACGATGTCCTGCCGTCCCTCTCGCACCGGCACCGAGGGACCGTTCGCGTCAGGGCCCGGCAGCTTGCCCACGCTGGTGGTGAGCTCGAAGCCGTCCCCGCGCATGATGATGCGCAGCTTGCCCGGCGCGACCTCTTCCAACCAGGCGCGGAAGCCCGCCTCGTCGCGCAGCACCACCGGATACGCCACCGGCCCGTCCGGATGCGCCAGCCACACCGTCGCCGCCGACTCCCGCAGCACGGCCAACAGCTCCGATGCCTGAACCAGGAACGTGTCCGCGTCCGGAACCACGAGCACGGTGCGCCCCTTCACACGCTGCGTCAGCGTCACGGCGTCTTCCGGACGAACCGGCGAGAAGGCCTCCGCGCCCAGACGCACACGCTCGCCAGCCAGTTCCACGCGCAGGGCATCGGCCGGAAGCGGCTCGCCGTAGACAGGGCCCGCCACGTCCTCCAAGGGCCCCCGCGTGTCCGGCGCCGAACCCGACGCGGGCAACGAAGGCAAGGGCTCCGGCTTCAAGGATTTGAGCGGCTCGGCGGGCTTCTCCTCACGGCACCCAACCCCGGCGACCATGAGACATACGGCCGCGACCACCTGTGTCATTTGACGCACGACGCGCACCGCCAAACACCCGCGTTGAAATCCGCCGCCAGGATGTGTCTGCCGCGACCCCAAGTGGCCGCCATCCAACGTCGCACATGAGGCCGCGACAGCAGGCCTTTCCCGAAGCAGGCATCCTTCCGCGCCCGGCGAGGGCCAGCAGGCGCCGGTGAGCTTTTGGCGGGGGGTTATCGCGAAACGAGAAAAGGGACGCATCGACCGCATAGCCATACGTGGCGGAATTTTCCTGCGATGGCGTTTTGCCTACCCCATGATACCTTTTCCAGCCCACGCGACGACAGCGAGGGCCCCCTTGGCGCAGCGGCCACCTGCGCCTGAAGGAGCTGGAACACACGTGCAGCAGCCTTCCGAAGGGCACCATTTCGGGAAGTACAAGTTGCTCGAGCGCATCGCGACGGGCGGGATGGCGGAGATCTACCGCGCCCGCATGACGGCCGCGGCGGGCGTCACCAAGCCGGTGGTCATCAAGAAAATCCTCCCGGGCTACGCGGACAACAGCGCGTTCCTGTCGATGTTCGTCAACGAGGCGCGCATCGCGGCGGGACTGAGCCACGGCAACATCGCCCAGGTCTTCGACTTCGGTGAGGTGGATGGCGAGTACTTCATCGCCATGGAGTGGGTGGATGGCCGCACCCTGTCGAGCGTCATGCGGCGCGCGCGGGAGAAGGGCATGTACACCCTGCCCCAACCGCTGGCCCTGCTCATCGCCGTGGAGATGCTCGAGGGCCTGGCCTACGCGCACACGCGCCTGGACGAGCGCGGCCGGCCGCTCCACATCGTGCACCGCGACGTGAGCCCGCAGAACGTGCTGCTCAGCTACGAAGGCCAGGTGAAGTTGGTGGACTTCGGCATCGCGCGGGCCCGGCTGGCGGGCTGCTCCGAGCCCGAGGAGCACGAGCTGAAGGGCAAGTACACGTACTTCGCGCCGGAGCAGGTCCGCGGGCGAGAGCCCGACGCGCGCTCGGACATCTTCGCCGCGGCTGTCGTCATCTACGAGATGCTGTGCGGCCGTCTCCCCTTCGAAGGGAAGATGGAGGACGTGCTGCGCAAGCTCGCGCTGGGCGACTTTCCGCGCCCTCGCGACCTCAACCCGGGCATCCCCACCGCGCTGGAGCGCATCCTCCTCAACGCCCTGGCCGTGGAGCGCGAGCAGCGCTACGCCACCGCGGAGGCCTTCGCCGAGGCCCTCACCCGGCACCTCCACACGGCCGCGCCCGATGTGTCGTCCAGCGCTCGCGCCCACTTCATGGGCTACCTCTTCGAAGCGGAACTGGTGGGCGAGGGCCGCCCGGTGCTGCTCCCTCGCGAGTTCCTGGCCCAGATGGCCCGGTGGACGCAGTCGACCCTGGATCGCCGCCCCTTCCGGGATGCCGCGCCGCCCGTCCGCGAGCTGTCCGCCCTCGACCCGGAGGAAGAGCGCACCCCCATCGCGGACATCGAGCTGCCGGACGACCTGCCGCCGCTGGAGCCGTCCTCGGCCGCCAGTCCTCCCGCCGCGTTTCGCCCCGAGCGCACCACGCTGCCCCTCCCCGTGCTGCCGGGCACGGACGGGGTGCCCCTCGCCGACGCGACACCCACGCCCCCGACACCCACGGGCCCCTTCGGGCTGCCCTGGGCGGTGGCGATAGGCGCGCCCATCGCCGTGGCGCTGACGGCCACGCTCGCGATGCTGGTGACGAACAACGCGGGCACCTTCTCCGTGGAGCTGAGCTCGTCGCCGCCGGGCGCGGCCATCCGGGTGAACGGGCGGCAGCACACCGCGCATACGCCCGCGCTGCTCACGCAGCTCTCCGCGGACACGGAGCACCTGCTCGAGGTCCAGGCCACCGGCATGGTGCCCTGGAGCCAGACGCTGCGCGCCGAAAGCGGCACCACCCTGGCCGTCCACGCCCGGCTCCTGCCCCGGCGCCCCCCGCGCCCCCGGCACACCCGGAGGCCCGACCGCCGCCGCCCCAGGAGGCGCGGATGCCCGAGGGGACGGCGCAACTGCCGCTGTCCAGCGTGGCCCATGCCTTCCGCGTGCCCTACCTCTCCACCGCGCAGATGCGGCTGGACCCAGCGCGCACCTACAGCGTGCGCGTGGAGGGTGAGGCCTCGCTGGGCGGCCCCAGCCGGGTGGAGAAGGCGGGCTACTTCCTGGAAGGCGACACGCGGCTGGCGGCGAACGAATCCTTCGGCCTGCTGGACGGCGAGGAGCGGCGGGTGCGCAACGCGTCGCGGCTCCACGTCTTCCTGCTGGACGCGGACCGGACGGACAACCAGGGCACCCTGCGCGTCCGCGTCCGCGAATGGGATGACGACAGCGCCACCACCACGCTCCGCCTGGACGCACGGACCCACGCGGTGAAGCTGTCGCGCGCCGACCGCTTCCTCCTGCGCGAGCTGGACGCCCAGACGCCATACGACGTCGTGGTGCGGGATACGTCCGAGCCCGCACACACCCGCGGCTTCGAAGGCGGGCCCGTGGGCCGCGTGCTGGGCCTGCATGGCACCGGCGAGGGCCCCGAGGCGTCCGCGGGCACCCTCATCTTGTTGGAGGTGGGGCGGCCCCTGCGGCTCCAGGGCGCCACCTGGCTCCAGCTCGCCTTCCCGGACGACCACCTGGCGGACAACAGCGGCGGCCTGATGCTGGAGGTGTCCCCCGCCGGGGCGCCCGGCAGCCCGCCCTCCGAGCAGCCGGCGCCTCCCGGGACGCACACCCCGTAACGGACCGCTACAGCGGTGCAGCGACCTGTCGCCGAAAAGTTGATCAGCGAAGGCCGCCCCCTACCCTGGGCCGCAAGGAGGACTCACCATGAAGAAGCTGGTGGCGGTGGCCGTGTTCGGCCTGATGGGAACGCTGGGTTTGGCCGCGCGCGTGGACGCCCGGCCGGGAGTGGACGGCATGGAGCCAACGGATGCACAGGTTGAAGCGGCGCTGGATGCCCGGCAGAAGCTGGTGCTGAGCAAGCTCCTGCAAATTCAGCAGACAGACGCACGCACGGCGGCAATCCACCGGTAAACTCGTGGCGTCCGACGTGGCTCGGTGCTAAGCCCGAACCGCTTCCGACGTTCACCCAACTACCTCACCCGCGAGGGGGACATGCCTGAAGGGTCCGCGTCACTCCAGCTCGCGGTTGGCGACCGCGTCGTCTATCCGAACCAGGGAGTCTGCCGCGTTTCCGCCATCGACGTGAAGGAAGTGGCGGGACAGAAGCTCACCTTCGTCACGATGCGCCGCGAGGAAGATGGCGCCGTCGTGATGGTGCCTGAAGGCAAGGTGCTCGCCATCGGCGTGCGCAAGGTCGCCTCGGCCGAGGACGTGGAGGCCATCTTCGCCTTCCTCCGCTCGGACAGCGACAAGGCCGACCTCGATTGGAAGCAGCGCGCCCGCACCAACCTGGACCGGATGACCCAGGGCGGCATCATGGGTCTGGCCGAGGTCGTGAAGGGCCTCCAGGTCCTGAGCGAGCTGCGCCCCCTGCCTACGAAGGAGCGCGAGCTCTACGACAACGCCCGTCACCTGTTGGTGACGGAGGTCGCCGCCGCGCTGAGCACCGCCGAGGTCAACGCCGAGGACGCCATCGACATCGTCCTCTTCCCGCCCGGCCGCGAGCGCCCCAAGCGCACCGCCGCCGAGTTCCAGCGCGAGGACGGCGACCTGGACCTGGACAGCGACCTGCTGGGCCTGGACAGCGACCTGGATTTGCCCTCCGACGAGGAGCCCGCCGAGGAGGAGCCCTCCGAGGAAGGCGAATCGCAGGAGGAGGAAGAGTCCTCCGAGGACTCCGCGCCCAAGAAGCGCGGCCGCCCGCCCAAGGCCAAGGCGGAGGGTGAAGAGGGTGCCGAGCCCGCCGCGCCCAAGAAGCGTGGCCGGCCTCCCAAGCCCAAGCCGGAGGCCTCCGCCGAGGGCGCCGAGCCCGCCGCGCCCAAGAAGCGTGGCCGGCCTCCCAAGCCCAAGCCGCCGGAGGTGGAAGGTGCACCGCCGGCCGCACCGAAGAAGCGCGGCCGGCCCCCGAAGGTGAAGCCACCTGAAGGTGAGAGCTGACAGCCCCAATGGACCGACGGGCCCCCTCGGACGGATGCGCATGGCCGCACCGCCCAGGGCCCTTCCGCCGAGGTGACGCCCCGTGATTCGCGTCGTGACGCTGGACCCCTTCGACGACAAGCAACTCGCGAAGTTCAACCGCACGCTCTACACGGCGTTCGGCGTGGGCAGCGAGCACTCCGGCAGCGCCGAGGTGCCCGCGGGCATGTCCGAGCCGCTGGACGCGGAGAAGCTGATTGATGAGGTGAAGGGCATCCGTTCCTACAAGGACGACAAGGTGCTCATCCTCACCACGCGCAAGCTGAAGGACCGCGAGCTGCCCAGCGGCGTGGCCCCGACGGCGGGCTTCGCGCGCCAGGGCCGGGACCGCGCCATCCTCACCATCGCGCCCCACAAGGACCTGGAGAGCGCCTTCAAGGCCGTCTCCCGCCACGCGCTCCACCAGTTGGGCCACCTCTGGGAGCTGCATCACTGCCTGGACCCGCGGTGCTCGATGTACCCGCCCTGGACGCCGTCCTTCATCCAGGGTGAGGCCATCTTCTGCACCTTCTGCCGGGAAAAGAGCGAGCAGAAGATCCGCCTTGCCAAGTCCTAGCGTCACGCGCGCCCTGCCCCTCGTCGAGCTGGGGGGCCTCCTCCTCGTCGCGCTCCTGTGTCTGGTGTTCCACCTGCGCCTGCCGGGCCGCCTCCCCTCGGAAGCGGACTACCAGGCCGCGGCGCAGCGGCTCCAGGCCGAGGGACAGCCCGGTGACGCCGTGCTGCTGTTCCCCTGGTGGGCGGAGCGCGCCCGCATCTTCGTGCCGCCCGCGATGCCGGTGTACGGCTACCTGGGCTCGGACACGGATGACCTGTCCGCCCATCCGCGCGTCTGGGTGTTGGGACAGCCAGAGCTGCCCCGCTCGGATGAAGCGGGCTTCCTGAAAGCGTTCCTCCCCGGGCGCCGCGCCGTGGGCGAGGCGTCGCGGCACGGCACGCTGACGCTGACGCCCTACGAGAATGGCCTCCACCGGCCGCGGCGCTTCACCGCCACGGACGCGTACGCCAAGGCCCGCGTGTACCTGGAGCAGCCGGACGGCACGCGCCGCGACTGCCCCTTCGACGGCAAGGTCCACCGCTGCCCCGGCCCCGCGCACCTGTACGTGGCGCCGGAGTGGCACGAAATCCGTTACGAGCCGCGGCGCTGTCTTTGGATGCACGCGCCCGGCGGCAAGCAGCGCCTGGTGGCGGAGCTGGACGGCGTCCCCGGCGGGCTGGGCCTGCGCCTGGAGGGCGGCATCATCTTCGAGCACGCCTTCCCGAAGGACGCGCGCCTGTCCACCACGCATCTGGGTGTGGAGGACGTGACGGCGGGCACGGGCCTGCTGTCGCTGGCCATTCCTCCGGGCATGGAGGGCGTGCAGAAGGCGGAGGCGCGCTTGCCGGAGGGCGGGCCGCGCACCGTGAAAATCTGGGTGCAGGCGGACAACGCGGACCGGCGGCAGGTGTGCCTGGACGTGCTGGCCGTGGAGCAGCAGGTGGGGGTGCGGGGATGATGCGAGGACGCGCCCCCACGCGCGACGAGAAGTATCTGGCCTGGGCCCTGTGGGTGCTGGCCTTCGCGGCGCTGTGGCTGACGGAAGCCGCGGTGGGCTACACGCGCGACGAGAGCGTCTACTTCATCGCGGCGGAGCACTACGCGGGCTGGTTCCGGCAGCTCTTCCAGTCCCCCGCCCGGGCCTTCACCGACGCGGCCATCGTGCGCGCGTGGGACTACAACCACGAGCACCCGGTGCTGATGAAGGCGCTGTTCAGCCTGAGCCACCTGCTCTTCCACCAGGGGCTGGGGTGGATGCGCTCGGCGACGGCGTTCCGCCTGCCCGCCTTCGCCCTGGCGGCGATGGTGCCCGCGCTGAGCTTCCTGCTGGGCAGCGCCATGTACGGCCGCGTCGCCGGCCTGTTCGCCGCCTTCGCGTTCATGCTGGTGCCGCGCCAATACTTCAACTCGGAGATGGCGTGCTTCGACGTGCCCGTGGCCGCCATGTGGCTGCTGGTCGTCTACTGCTTCTGGCGCGCCCTGGAGGACACGCGCTGGGGCCTGTGGTGCGGCGTGGCCTTTGGCCTGACGCTGGCCACCAAGCACAACGCGCTGTTCCTCCCCTTCGTGCTCACGCCCTTCGCGCTGTGGCGCGCGTGGAGCGACAGCGAAGGCCAGCCCGAGGCCCGCGCCTGGCTCGGCCGCTTCGTGGGCGTGTTCGCCGCGGTGGCCGTGTTCTACGGGCTGCTGCTGCTGTCCCTGGGCGGCGGCGAGGGCTTCCAGCGCAAGTTCCTGCTGCTCAGCCCGCACACGCTGCTGTTCGCCGGGCTCGCGGTGGGCGGCGCCTGGGTGCTCCAGGGCGTGGACAAGGTGAGCGCGCCGGTGACGCGGGCGCTGGTGCCCATCGCCGCCATGGCGGTGCTGGGGCCCGTCATCTTCTACCTGCACTGGCCCTACCTCTGGCACCACCCGGTGGACCGCACCGCGTGGTACCTGGCCTTCCACGCGAAACACAACCACTACGCCTGGTTCTATCTGAACCAGCTCCTGCGCGAGCCGCCCTTCCCGCTTGCCTACGTGGTGGTGAAGACGGCGCTGACGGTGCCCACCAGCCTCTTCGTCCCCATGGTGACGGGCCTGGTGGCGCTGGTGGCCCGCGCGGTGCTGGGCGCCTTCGAGAAAACGCGCGCGTGGGTGGAGCGCCCGGTGACGATGACCGAGGCGCTGGTGTGCGTGAACGCGGTGGCCTCCATCCTCATCATCAGCCACCCGCAGGTGCCCCACTTCGGCGGCGTGAAGCACTGGTTCCCGTCCATGGTGTTCCTGGGCATCCTCGCGGGCGCCGCGGTGGCCCGGGGCTGCACGGCGCTGTGGGCGGTGCTGAAGGCGAAGTGGCCCTCACTGCCCCAGGCGGCGGTGGCCGTGCCGGTGTTCGCGGTGCTGCTGGCGCCCGCGCTGGTGTACTCGGTGCGCGTCTTCCCCTATGGGACGGCGGCGTACTCGGAGCTCGCGGGCGGATTGCCGGGCGCGGCCACGCTGGGCATGCAGCGGCAGTTCTGGTCCAGCCACGTGACGGGCGTGCTGCCGTGGATCAACGCCAACGCCAAGCAAGGCGCGCGGCTGTTCCTGCACGAGGTGCACGGCGGTTCGTTCCGGGACTACCAGCGCAACGGCATGCTGCGCGCCGACTTGCGCGCGGTGGGCAGCCCGGCCGACGCGGACATCGTCGCGTACCAGTACCACCAGGAGTTCCGTGAGCATGAGTTCCTCACGTGGCAGGCGTTCGGTACGCGCACGCCCGTGACGGGCCTCTATGTGGACGAGACGCCCCAGGTGGTCGTCTACGTGCGCCCGGAGACGCGGTAGCCCTTCGGCCCCGCGTCTCCCAGGACGCGAGGACTCAGGCGTTGCCGCTGTTGGAGCCGCCGTTCCGCGAGGCCTTGCCGAGGTTCATCAGGTGGGCGGCCCCTCGCAGCGTGTCCGGGTCGCTGAACTGCGAGGCCTGCTCCTCCATCCGCTTGTACTCGCTGGTCGTCACGGCCGGCCGGTCCCCGTCGATGCGCTGCGAGAAGAAGGGCTGGTCGGGGTGGTCCTTGTGGAAGAAGCGCTGGTCCACGTACTCGGCCCGCTGCGTGCCGGGCCGCATGGCGAACGTCGTGTCCACGCGGACGTCCGGGTTGCCGGAGATGGCCTTGTCCGGGGGAATCATGGCCGTGTTGGCCCCGTGCGACGCGGAGGCCAGGTTGTTGGGGGACTGCGTTTTCTTGCCGCCCTCGCCGTGGCCCATGCCGTGGAGGATTTCGTACTTCGTGCCCGGCTCCGCGGTGCCGAGCTGCTTCTGGTACTGGGTGGAGCTCTTTTCACCTCCGGTCATCTGGCCGAAGACCTTGGTGTGCTCGCCCTTGTCGCGGTCCGGCACCGACGTCAGCACCTGCTGCGGCCCCAGCCCCCGGGAGTCCAACGGGCCGCTGGCGAAGACACCCTTCTGGTTCGACGCCTGGCTCGAGTAGTGCGCCAGCGTGTTCAGGTTGTCCGTGGGGCTGTCCTTCACGGTGCGCAGCGCCTCCATGTTGGCGGGACGCGCCGAGTGCGTGTCCTGAAGCCCCACGTCCTTCGACTGCTTGAAGAGGTCCGCTTTGGAGGGACGAGGTCCGCCTGTCGCCGCCGAGCGCTGGGGCCGCGTTCTCGCGGGCCCGCCGTCGAAGCTGTCCGTCGGCGCCGGTGACGACGCGCGACTGGAGGACGCGGAAGGCGACGGCGAGGCGGACGTCCGCGGAGCGGGTTTCGCATACGGCGAATGGCGCTTCGAAGGGGAGCGGGTTTTGGGGCTGCGGGAGCCGACTTTCTGCATGGGGAACTCCTTCAGGAGAAGAAGAACCAAGGTGGTCGCGCGCGGTGGTGGCCGGGACTTGAATCCAAATCCGTGGTGCCGTCGAGCCTCCTCCAGGAACGGGACCAGGTGTCTGTCATTGGCCACTTCCCCGCCCGCACGCCCACCCCGCACCACGCTTTCCTTGCTTTTCTAATATTACCATTTTCCAATCCCGCCATGCGAATCCCCCTCCATGCAGTCATCGCGGCGGCGCTCGGCGTCTCGGCTTGTGGAAGTGATGCCCCGCACGACGCGGACGAAACACTCGCGGCCCAGGAGCAGGCGGCGTTCTCTGGTGTGAATGGCACCTACTGTCTCGTCAGTCCCTACAACTGCAAGCTCCAGGCATCCGGCGGCAACCGCGTTCCCACCAACGCGCCCGAGGACGACAACTGGGGTCTGGTGACGGGCGTCCCCATCCGGGATGGAAACGGCACCGTGGTGGGCACCAACACGCGCACCAGCGCCGCCTTCAACTACGGCCAGACGCGAACCTTCGCGGGTGAGCGGCATGCCTTCGCGGTGTCGACGTCCAACTCCAGCGCGGGCTGGCTGCCCATCTCCAGCATCCTGGGGCGCACCTCCTTCGAACAGAAGGTCGGCCACGTCTCGGCGCTGGGCGCGGGGCTGGCGAAGATGGGCTGCTACGCCGTGCGCAACGCGCATGACACGACGCTGGAGTTCAAGAAGGTCGTCTACGACAGCACGGCGACCCACGAGCGCGCGGGCGACTACCTCCCGCTGGTGCGCGCCAACGGCCTGCGTTCAGTGAATCTCGTCTTCAACGTGCCGGGCTTCGCGCTCGGGGGCCCCGCGGTGGACCACTTCCCGGCGGGCACCAGGTTCCAGCGCCTGGACGTCCCCACGGAGCACGGCGTGCCGTCCATCGATATTCCCTTGTGGGTGCAGGACAGCGCGGGCCGTTATCGTCAGCAGTCCGGGACGATGAAGTTCCTGTATGGCTACGTCATCGCGGCCACGACGGGCACCAAGCGCAACGGCTGGATGGCCTACGACGCGCTCCAGGTCAGCTCCGGCTGTCCCTGAGCCCGCGTCTCTCGTCCTCCGGGGCATGACGCCGTGCATGCCCGCGTCCGCCCGGCCGGGGTGTGCACTGGCGGTCGTTGGCGCCCTCACACGTCGACATCAGACGACGCCAGACCTCCCCGGAAGAGGACGCTCCGCAGTAATCTGAACGCGTTGGTGAAGGTTCTTCCACACCCCGGGAGGGACACATGAAGCGCTGGAGTGGGTTGCTGGTGGTGGCCGCGCTGTGTGGCGTGGCTTGTGACGGGAAGAAATCGACGGACAGGCCAACGCGCGCGCAACTGCGCAAGACGGGGGCGGCGACGGTGGAGGTCATCCCCTCCGAGGGCCAGCTCCCCTACTGCATGCTGTACACGGTGTCCGAGAAGGGCGTCATCCGACAGCTCACGCTGACGCGGGAGAACCGCTCCATCCGCTGCGAGGCGAACACGCCCGTGGCGCACACGAGCTTCCGCGTCCCGTACCAGGAGGGGAAGGTGCGCATGTACATCTTCTTCTCCAACGAGCGCATCCCGGCGGGGCCCGTGGCGCAGCAGCTCTACGAGCTGCGCGGCCAGGAGCGCATCAACGCCATGGACCTGCGCCTGCCAGGACAGGTGTTCGTGGAGACGCTCGAGTTCGCGCCCGAGGAGGCCGGCACCGAGGTGACGGGCACCGTGGTCGACGGGACGAACGGCACGGGCGCCTCCGTGCTGTCGGACGGCGGCACCGAGGGCGGAAACCTGGGCGCCATGGATGACGGCTCCTGAGCCGTCCTCTCGCGCCGTGACACCACACCCGGGGGAGTTCCCCTCCCCCGGGCCGCCGCGCGCTCAGTAGGACTCGCGCGCCATGGCCAGCAGGTCCGCTTCCGTCACCTTGCGCGGATTGCACAGGTGCGAGGCGTCCTGGAAGGCCTTCTCCGCGATGCGCGGCAGGTCCTTCTCCTGCACGCCCACGTCCCGCAGCCGCGAGGGGATGCCCACGGCCGCGTTGAGCTTGCGCACCCGGTCGATGGCGTTGCTCGCGAGCACCTCCTCGCGCGCGTTCGTCGTGTCGCCCAGGGCCACCGCCACCCGCGCCAGCCGCGCCGTGCACACGGCCCGGTTGAACTCCATCACCACCGGCAGGACCACGGCGTTGGCGAGCCCATGGTGCAGGTTGGAGATGGGCGTGAGCGCGTGCGCCAGCGCGTGGCAGGCGCCCAGGCCCTTCTGGAAGGCCATGGCGCCTTCCATGGCCGCCACCATCATGTCCGTGCGCGCGGCCAGGTCCTTGCCGTCCCGCACCGCCACCTCCAGCGAGCGGCCCACGCGGTGGATGCCGTCGATGGCCACCGCGTCCGCCAGCGGGTGGAAGCCGTTGGCCAGGTAGGCCTCCAGGCAGTGCGTGAAGGCATCCATGCCCGTGGCCGCCGTGACGCCCGGAGGCAGCCCCAGCGTCAGCTCCGGGTCGCAGATGGCGGCGCGCGGCAGCAGGTGCGGACTGAAAATCACCGTCTTGCGGCCTGTGTCCTCCAGCGTGACGACGCCCGAGCGACCCACCTCGGAGCCCGTGCCCGCGGTGGTGGGAATCGCGATGAGCGGCGGCAGGTCATCGCGCACGTACTGGTCTCCGCCCTTCGCGTCGTCGTAGCGACTGAGCGGCGGCTCGTGCGTGGTGAGGAGCTGAATCAGCTTGCCCGCGTCCAGCGCGCTGCCGCCTCCCAGCGCGACGATGCCGTCACACCCGTGGGCGCGGTACGTCTCCAGGCCGGCGAACACGTCGCGCTCGGTGGGGTTGGGCTCCACGCGGTCGAAGACCTCGCACTGCAGGCCGGCCGTCTTGAGCACGTCCACCACGCGCGCGGCCAGCCCCGCCTTCACCACGCCCGCGTCCGTCACCAGGAGCGGACGCTGGATGCCCAGGCGCTGGGTGTGCGCGGGCAGCCGCAGCAGCGCGCCCGCGCCGAAGACGATGCGCGTGGGCCACGCCATCTCGGTGACGCGCGGCTCGGAGGGAAGGTCGAACGGCTTCATCGCGGCTGCTTCTTTCGCGCTCATATGAGCTCCAGGTAACGCTCCAACTCCCAGTTGGTGACGGCGCGCTCGTACTGGCGCACCTCCCACTCGCGCGTGCGCACGAAGTGGTCGACGAAGCCGTCGCCCAGCAACTCCCGCGCGCGCTCGCTGTTCTTGAGCAGCTCCACCGCGTCCTTCAGGCTGCGCGGCAGCGGGGGCGCGTCGCTCTTGGCGTAGGCGTTGGCGTCGCACGGCGGCGGCGGCTCCACCTCGTTCTCGATGCCCCACAGGCCCGCCGCCAGGCTGGCCGCCATGCCGATGTACGCGTTCATGTCCGCGCCGAGCTGCCGGTACTCCAGGCGCATCGCCTTCGCGTTCTCACCAATGACGCGGATGGCGGTGGTGCGGTTCTCCAGCCCCCACGTCACCGTGGTGGGCGCCCACGTGTTCTCCACGCTGCGCTTGTAGCTGTTGATGGTGGGCCAGTAGAGCGCGGTCAGCTCCGGCATCAGCGCCACCTGCCCGCCGATGTAGTGCCGGAGCAGCTTGCTCATGCCGTTCGGCGCCTTCGCGTCGTGGAAGAGGTTGCGCTCGCCGTCCAAATCCCACAGCGACTGGTGCACGTGCCCCGAACACCCTGGCAGCTTCGCGTTCACCTTCGCCATGAAGCACGCGGTGACGCCGTGGCGGGCGCAAATCTCCTTCACCACCGTCTTGAACAGCGCGGCCTTGTCCGCGGACTTCTCGATGTCGTCGTAGCGGATGGCCGCCTCGAAGACACCGGGCCCCGTCTCCGTGTGGAAGCCCTCGATGCCCAGGCCGAACTCGTTGCACCCGTCGATGATGGCGTGCACCAGCGGCGCGTTGAGCGACGTGCGCAGCCACGAGTAGCCGAACATGCCCGGCGTGAGCGGCGTCAGCCCCTGGTAGCCCTTGTCCTTCAGGCTCTGCGGCTGCTCCTTGAAGATGAAGAACTCGTACTCCGCGCCGAAGCGCGGCAGGTAGCCCAGCGAACGCGCGCGCGTGGCCAGCTTCTGCAGGAGCTGCCGGGGGCTGGCCTCGAAGGGCGTGCCGTCCTTGTTCTCGAAGTCGAGCAGGAACGCCGCGGTGTCCGGCTCCCACGGGATGACGCGCCCGGTGGACAGGTCCACCTTCGCGTGCGTGTCCGGGTAGCCGGTGTGCCACCCCGTCACCTCGGTGTTGTCGAGCAGGTCATCGCTCAAGTCCCAGCCGAAGACGACGTCGCAGAAGCCCAGCCCGCCCTTGGCCGCGCTGAGGAACTTCTCCAGGGAGATGTACTTGCCGCGCCAGACGCCATCGACGTCCACCGCGCCCACCTTCACCTTCTTGATGCCCTTTTCATCCAACCACCGCCGCAGCGAATCCACATCCGAGGCCTCTCGCGCGGCATGGCCTCTCGCCCGGGCACGCGGCGCCTTGTCGCGCATCCGGCGGGCCATGACGGGATGGTTGAGGACCTTCGCCTTCGGTCGGGTCGGCATCGAATCAATCCCTTCTCTCGTTGGAAGACGCCGGGCGCTCCACCAGGGACTCCACCCGCCGCCCGTCCATGCGCAGACTGGGGTCGGTGGATGAGTGGGAGAGCCAACGGGCGCCGGTCATGTGGAAACCTCGAAGCACACGGGCGCGTTCCACACACACTGGTCAGGAACGGACACGCGGGGCAGGACACGGTAGGAATGGGGATGGCATGCGGCAACCATCGGCGGTGAAGAACGTCCTCTTGCTGAAAGCCGGCGACGCGGCCGACTCCGTGCGCGTCTCCATCGGCGACTACGACCGGTGGTTTCTGCAAACCATTGGACTGTCCGGCTACCGCTTCGACGTCGTCCCGGTACACAAGGGTGCGCCTCTGCCTACCCGCGCGGACGCCTACGACGCGGTGATGATGACGGGCTCCCCCTTGTCGGTGACGGCGCTGGAACCGTGGATGGAGCGCGCCGCGGACTTCATGGTGGAGGCCGGCGAGCGCGGCACGCCGGTGCTGGGTGTGTGCTTCGGGCAGCAGTTGCTCGCGCACGCCTACGGCGGCCACGTGTCCCGCAATCCCCAGGGCCGCGAGACGGGCAGCGTCCAGGTGACGCTCACGGAGGCCGGCCGGAAGGACGCGCTCTTCGACGGCGTCCCCGAACGCTTCACCGCGCAGGCGACCCACGAGGACATCGTCTCGCAGGTGCCCGAAGGGGCGCAGGTGCTCGCCAGCAACGCGAACACGGCCGCGCAGGCGCTGGCCTTCCGCCCCAAGGTGCGCGGCGTGCAGTTCCATCCGGAAGCGGGCGTGGACACCTTGCGCGCCGTCATCGAGGCGCGCCGGGAGAAGCTGGACCAGGCCGCCGTGGCGCGGGGCGCGACGCCCGGGGAACATGTCCGCCAGTTGCTGGCCGGGCTCACGCCGTCTCCCTCGGGCCGCCAAATCCTGCTGAACTTCCTCGAGCGCTTCTCCTGACCTGACTGAGGCCCCCGTGTTCCGTCTCGCTCTGCCGACCCTGCTCCTCGCCCTCCTCACCAGCGCCTGCTCGGAAGACCTCTGCAGCCAGGCGCCCCGCTGCGATGGCTCGGAAGCCCTCAACTGCGAGCCCGAGTGCACGGTGGGCCCCTGCTCCAGCGGCCCCATCCTCCAGGAGTGCACGAACGGCACCACCTGCACCGTCGTCGCGGGTGACCGCACCGACGCGCGCTTCTACCGCTCGCGCGCGGTGTGCGCCGTCACCCTGGAGGCCTGCGACCCGGCGACCGCGGCACCGCCCACCTGCGGCGAGGACCGCTTCGTCACCGGCTGCGGCGTCTACCGCCGCGACATCCGCGTGTCCTGCTCCCAGTCGGGGCTCTACTTCTCGCAGGTGCCCGCCTGCTGCCAGGGCGCGGGGCCGGGCGACGGCGGCTCCGACGCGGGCACGGGCGGTGACGGCGGCACCGACGCGGGCACGGCCGACGCCGGCATTTGAGGTAGAGAAGCGGCATGGCGTCTCGCTGGGACCATCTCTTCGACCTCAAACCGGTCACCCTGCTCGACCACCTCCTGGAGGAGGTGGCGAAGCTGCTGCACAAGGACTTGTCGCAGTGGCCGCCGCCCGTCGAGGAGCTGGACCTGGACACCGGAGGCCACTTCGCGCCGCTCTTCACCGAGCCCCAGGCCCGCCCGTCTCCGGCCGTCTACCGCGAGGCCTTCCGGTTGACGCACTGGGAGCTGTCCCACGAGACGGACGCCTACGACGACTACATGCGCAACAAGCGCTACCTGGAGCGGGGCCTGGCGCCGACCGACCGGTTGGCCCTGTTGCTTCTCAGTCGTTGGCTCACCGAGCAGATGCTGGGCCTGGGCGAGGCCACCGAGGGACGCATCAAGCGCAAGCACATGCGCGACTGCCTGGAGCGGCTCCAGTCCAAGCTGAGCGGCCTTCAGCTCCCCCAGGCCTGAGCCCCGATGAAATGTTGAACGGGCACCATCCGTGCCCGAGTGGCCCCGCGCCCCCCTGGAGTGGGCCTCCTCACGTGGCGGCCCTTGTCACCGGGATGGCACTGCCGTAAGCCAGACGCCATGTCGCAGCAGCCCCAGGACACCGCCATCACCTTCGCCGATAAACGCAAGCGCCTGCTCCTGCTGGGAGCCCTGTGGCTGAGCATGTTGCTGTTGCTGCTCGCCTTCCGCTCGGTGGTGATGCCCTTCGCCGGGGCCGCGCTCATCGCGTACCTGGTGCAGCCGCTGGTGCGGCGCATCTCCCAGGTGAAGGTGGCCGGCCGGCCGGTGCCGCGCTGGGCGGCGCTGCTGCTCATCTACGCCGGCTTCTTCGTGGGCGCGTACCTCTTCTTCGTCGCGCTGGTGCCGCAGCTCTACCGCGAGATGTCCCGCGTCAGCCGGGAGGCGGTGACGTTCGCCAACACCCTCACGCCCGAAAACGTGCAGGAGCTCGCGCAGCGCGCGGAGTCGTGGCTCAGCACGCGCGGCATCCCCGTGGCGCTGTCCAACCGCGCGCTGGAGGGCGCGGACGGAGGCAACGGCAACGGCACCTTCGGCTTCGCGCTGGACTTGGAGCAGTTCCTGGGCGACGCGGTGAAGCGCGTGTCCATCCTGGTGCAGGAGAACCTGGGCGACATCGTCAACGTGTCGCGCAGCATCGTCACCAGCGTGGCCGCGGGCGTGTTCATGCTGTTCTTCGTGTTGATGGTGGCCGCGTTCTTCTCCATCGACGCGCAGGCCATCCGCCACTACTTCGGCACGCTGATTCCGCCCGAGTACGCCACCGACGCGCGGCAGCTCCTGGAGCGCATCGACCGCTCGCTGTCCGGCGTGGTGCGCGGGCAGGTCACCATCTGCATCGTCAACGGCGTGCTGACGTTCGTGGGGCTGCTGCTGTTCGGCGTGAAGTTCGCCTTCCTGCTGGCGACCATCGCCACCTTCTTCAGCCTCATCCCGATTTTCGGCACCATCATCAGCTCGGTGCCCATCGTCCTCATCGCCCTGGCGGATGGGTTCCAGAAGGGGCTGGCCATCCTGGCGTGGATCATCGGCATCCACGCGCTGGAGGCGTACTTCCTCAACCCCAAAATCATGGGGCAGGCGGCGCACCTGCACCCCGTCATCGTCGCCTTCTCCCTCATCGCCGGGGAGCGGCTCTTCGGGCTGGTGGGCGCGCTCTTCGCCGTGCCCGTGGCGTCCGTCCTGGTGGCGTGCTTCGACTACGCCCGGCTGAAGGCGCAGCCCGCGCCCGCCGTGGCGCTGGCCACCTCGGCCCCGTTGCCCGGCGAACGTCAGCCGCCCGCCGCCTGAGCCCTACTGGCAGGCCGCGGCGCAGCGTGACTCGCGGCACGTGGGGATGCAGCGTCCACAGTCGATGGAGCCGTCCGGGCAGCCGCTGTTGCAGGGGCCGCCGCACGTCGGGCCTTCGTCCGCGTGCGTGACGGCCGTTCCCAGCCCACAGCACGCGTTGGCCACACAGTCGTCGTCCGTGTAACAAATCTGGTCGGACAGCGTCGGGGGGATGTCCCCCAGCGGCAAGTCTCCCAGGCCGTCACATCCCACTCCACCGCCGCCCAGCGTCACCCCCATCACGAGGGTGAGCAGGCGGAAACGTCCGTGTCTGAGCAATGGACACTCCTTGCTCGGACAATCTCTACCGGTTCATCGACCCGAGGAAGTCCGCATTCGACGGGGTGGGCCGCATGTGTTTGAGCACGAACTCCATCGCGTCAATCGGCGTGAACGGGTGGAGCACCTGCCGCAGGGCGGTGATGCGCACCAGGTCGCCCGGGCCCAGCAGCAGCTCTTCCTTGCGCGTGCCGGACTTGTTGATGTCCAGCGTCGGGAAGATGCGCTTCTCCATCAGCTTCCGGTCCAGGACGATTTCGGAGTTACCCGTGCCCTTGAACTCCTCGAAGATGACTTCGTCCATGCGGCTGCCGGTGTCGATGAGCGCGGTGCCGATGATGGTCAGCGAGCCGCCCTCCTCGATGTTGCGCGCGGCGCCGAAGAAGCGCTTGGGCTTGTGGAGCGCGTTGGCGTCCACGCCGCCGGACAGAATCTTGCCGGACGCGGGCACCACCGTGTTGTAGGCGCGCGCCAGACGGGTGATGGAGTCCAGCAGGATGCAGACGTCGTACTTCTGCTCGACGAGGCGCTTGGCCTTGTCGATGACCATCTCCGCGACCTGCACGTGGCGCGTGGCGGGCTCGTCGAAGGTGGAGGACACCACCTCGCCGCGC
Organism: Myxococcus hansupus; assembly: GCF_000280925.3. Taxonomy (NCBI): domain Bacteria; kingdom Pseudomonadati; phylum Myxococcota; class Myxococcia; order Myxococcales; family Myxococcaceae; genus Pseudomyxococcus; species Pseudomyxococcus hansupus. The sequence goes on along the minus strand of NZ_CP012109.1, from coordinate 1,494,433 downwards.
ACGTTGCGCTCCATGTCCGTCACTTCCTCCGGGCGCTCGTCCACGAGCAGCACGATGAGGTAGACGTCCGGGTGGTTGCGGCTGATGGCGTGCGCGATGTTCTGCAGCAGCACCGTCTTGCCGGCCTTGGGCGGCGCCACGATGAGGCAGCGCTGGCCCAGGCCAATGGGGCAGAACATGTCGATGATGCGCGTGGTCATCTCCGACGATTCGTGCTCGAGCTTGAGCTTGCGCGTCGGATAGAGCGGCGTGAGGTTGTCGAACAGGATGCGCTCGCGCGCCGCGTCCGACATCGGGTCCGCGAAGTTGACCTTGTCCACCTTCTGGAGCGCGAAGAAGCGCTCGCCCTCGCGGGGCTGGCGGATGGGGCCCGTCACCGTGTCGCCCGGGCGCAGGTTGAAGCGGCGCACCTGCGACGGGGACACGTAGATGTCGTCCGGGCTGGGCTGGTAGTCGCTGTCCGCGCTGCGTAGGAAGCCGAAGCCGTCGCTGAGCAGCTCCAGCACGCCCTCCGCGTGGACCTCGAAGCGCTTGTCGGCGATGCCGCCCAGCAGCGCGAAGATGAGGTCCTGCTTCTTCAGACCCTGGTAGCCCTCGACGCCCACGTCGTGGGCCATCTTGGACAGGTCCGTGATCTTCATCCGCTTCAGGTCATTGAGCTTGATGACCTGCATCGGCTCGCCGTCGCGGGTGACTTCCGTGATGGCCGGGGCCTCGGGGGCCTCGGGAGGAGGCGGCAGGGAGGCGGCCGGCTCCTCCTCACCGGAGATGCGGGCCTCCTGGAGGTCATCGTCCCGGACCGGGCGGGAGATGGGGGTGAGGACGGGACGGGGCGGCTCGGCGGGGGCCTCCTCGGCCTCGGCGCTGACTTCCTCGTCGCGACGGGTGCTGCGGCGGGCACGGGCGGGCTTCTCGGCCTCCTCCCGCTCCACCGTCTTCGCCGCACGCTTGCGGCGAGGCTTCTCCGCGTCCGCCTCCACGGCGACGTCGGTGTCAGCAGCCTTCTCTCTCGAAGTACGGGCTTTACGCATGTCTGTAACGCTTGGGAGGAACGAAGCGACCGAGGACTCGGACGGGTGGAATGGCGGGGGGAAACGTCCGCGCGGCCCTCGGAAGCACCTTCCAGGAGGACGGCCCCGCCGGAATCCCAGGTCGGGACTGCGCGGGCGTGAGCCTTGTGGTTGGGAGAAGAGACGGCGCCGTCGGATACGCCTGCGCCATGAAACCGCGAGGGACGTTATTGACGGCCTCTGGGCCTGTCAAGGCATCTTGAGGCCCTCGGCGCCATCGCTTCCTGCTGAGCAACACGCGCCCGGGTGCGCTCCATTTCCATGCGGCGGTGCGGGCCTTCTGGCACCTCCCACCCCGGACCGAGGACCCCTTGGGTCGCGGCGAGCGCATCGTCACTCCCAGCGACAGCCCCCCGCCCCCGAGTCCCGCTTCCCCCTGGGACGGGTTCACGCACGGGCGGCGAGGAAACCTTGTCAGTCGGGAACCCTAGAGTGGCGGCCATCAGCGGCGCGCACCGCCGCGACGTGTTTTGGAGTAAGGACCGCGAACCGTGGACGACTTCCAGAAAGCCGCAGCCCGAGCCCGTGAGCTCCACCGTGAGCTCGCGCACCACAACTACCGTTACTACGTCCTCGACTCGCCCGAGGTCAGCGACGCGCAATACGACAAGCTGATGCGCGAGCTGCAGGACCTGGAGGCGAAGCATCCGGACCTCCAGACGCCGGACTCGCCCACCCAGCGCGTGGGCGGCGCCGCGGCCGAGGAGTTCGGCGAGGTGGTGCACCGGGCGCCCATGCTCTCCCTGGCCAACCTCTTCGAGGACCAGGGCCTCATCGAGTTCGACGAGCGCATCCGCAAGCTGGTGGGCCAGCCCGCCATCACCTACGTGTGCGAACCCAAGCTGGACGGGCTCGCCATCGCCCTGCGCTATGAGAAGGGCGCCTTCGTCCAGGGCGCCACGCGCGGCGACGGCACCACCGGCGAGGACGTCACCACCAACCTGCGCACCATCCGCAGCCTGCCCATGACGCTGTTCCCCCAGGACGGCGTGAAGGTGCCGGAGGTCCTCGAGGTGCGCGGCGAGGTCTTCATCCGCAAGAAGGACTTCCAGAAGCTCAACGAGAAGCGCGAGGAGGAAGGCGAGCCGCTCTTCGCCAACCCGCGCAACGCCGCCGCCGGCAGCCTGCGCCAGCTCGACCCGAAGGAGACGGCGACCCGCCCCCTGTCCGTCTTCCTGTACGAGTGCGTCCCCACCGAGGGCGTGCCCGCCTTCAAGACGCACGTCGAGAAGCTGGAGTACCTGAAGACGCTGGGCCTGCCCACCAACCAGTACCGCCTCGCGGAGGGACTGGAGGGCGTGCGCGGCGCCTATGACGCCTCCTTGAAGGGCCGCCACGAGCTGCCTTTCGAAGTGGACGGCATGGTGGTGAAGGTGGATGACGAGGACCAGCGCAAGCGCCTGGGCCAGGTCTCCAAGAGCCCCCGCTGGGCGGTGGCCTACAAGTTCCCGCCCGAGGAGGAGTCCACGGAGGTGCAGGACATTGGCATCCAGGTGGGCCGCACGGGCGCGCTGACGCCGGTGGCGCACCTCAAGCCGGTGAAGGTGGGCGGCGTCACGGTGGCGCGCGCCACGCTGCACAACGAGGACGAGCTGCGCCGCAAGGACGTGCGCAAGGGCGACACCGTCTTCGTGCGCCGCGCGGGTGACGTGATTCCCGAAATCGTGTCCGTGGTGCTCTCCAAGCGCCCCGCGGACTCCGCGCCCTTCGAGTTCCCCAAGCACTGCCCCGTCTGCAACGCGGTGGCGACCAAGGACGAGGACGGCGCCATCATCCGCTGCACGGGCGCCTCGTGCCCCGCGCAGTTGGTGGAGAAGATTCGCCACTTCGCCAGCCGGCTGGCCATGGACATCGAGGGCCTGGGCGACAAGCTGGCCGCGCAGCTCGTGGCCACTGGCCGGGTGAAGACGTTCGCGGACCTCTACGCGCTCGACCGGGAGAAGCTGCTGTCGCTGGAGCGCATGGGCGACAAGAGCGCCGACAACCTCGTCACCGCGCTGGAACGCTCCAAGCAGACCACGCAGCGCCGCTTCCTCTATGCCCTGGGCATCCGCCACGTGGGTGACGCCACCGCCAAGGCGCTGGCCGAGGCCTTCCCGGAGGCGGAGCTGCTCTTCAAGGCCAGCCTGGAGGACGTCTCGCGCGTGAAGGACGTGGGCCCCATCATGGCCCAGGTCATCCACACCTTCTTCCAGGAGCCCCAGAACCAGGCCGCCATCCGGGAGCTGCTGGCCGCGGGCGTCAAGCCGGCGGCGCCCCAGGTCGCCACCGGCGGCCCCTTCGTGGGCAAGTCCGTGGTGCTCACCGGCGCGATGACGGGTATGACGCGGGAGCAGGCCAAGGAAGAGGTCGAGCGCCGAGGCGGCAAGGTCGCTGGAAGTGTCTCGCGCAAGACCGATTTCGTGGTGGCGGGCGAGGATGCAGGCAGCAAGCTGAAGAAGGCCCAGGAACTCGGGGTAAGAATCCTGGATGAGCAGGCGTTCCTGCAGATGCTGCAGGGCAATGCCTAGAGGATGGGGCGGTCCATGAGTGGCACGCGGCGAGCCTCGCTGCGCATCGAGGGCAAGGTGCAGGGCGTCTTCTTTCGGGAGAGCGCCCGCGTTGAAGCCACCCGCCTGGGTCTGACAGGCTGGGTGCGCAACCGGCCCGATGGGTCCGTGGAAGCCGTCGTGGAAGGGGAGCCCGCCGTGCTCGAGGAATTCATCCGCTGGTGTCATCGCGGTCCGTCGCAGGCCCGGGTTTCGGGCGTGCAGCGCACGGACGGCGAGGCCACCGGCGAGTTCAGTCATTTCAACGTGGAGCGCACTTCATGACGCCCTACGCGCTGGCCTCCCTGCCCTCCATGCTGGGCATCCGGGCCGGGTCCAAGGTCTCCGTCATCAACCCGCCTCGGGGCTTCGTGCAGAAGCTCAACCCGCTGCCGGATGGGGTGGAGTTCCTCATCACTGCGGTGACGGGCCTGGATGTCATCCTCTTCTTCACCCAGGACCCGCAGGAGCTGGTGCAGCGGCTGCCCGCCCTGGCCCGCGCCATGGCCCTCACCGGGGGCATCTGGGTCTGCTGGCCGGGCGGCGAGGGCATCCGCAAGGGCCTCTCCGAGGACTTCGTCCGCCACGCGGCCCTGGACATCGGTCTGGTGGACAACAAAATCTGCACCATCGACGCGACCTGGACGGGTCTGCGGCTGGTGCGGCGGCCCCGAGGGCGGCTGGACAAGCCCGGAGAGCGGAAGCAAGCCCCCGCTCAGGCCTGATGCCCTGCCGGGTAGGAGCCCGGCATCTGCCTGACAGTGGATGGAAGCCGTTTCTCGGCTTTACACACCCGGGGGGCCGTGGAAAACTCCCCGTGTTTCTGGACGGTTGTGTGACGCCCCGCGTTGTCGGGAGTCAACGTCTGGTAGGGATTTTGACGGGTTGCGTTCCCGCTCCTCCAGTCGCGCCGGTTGTACCGAGGCTCCAGTCGCCCCCCAAGGTGCCCACGATGGGCATCGACCGGGTGTGGATAGAAGAGCGGACGGCTCGCGCGTCGTGGGGAAGCTCGAACGCGTTGTGAAGACAAGGCCTCGCCCGGCACGGTGCCGGTCGCAATGCGGGGCGCCAATGAACTCGGAGGAGCAGGCGGTGGTCCCCTCGGTCCTCGACAGCGCGCCCCTCGCCGCACCCGGCATGTCCGGGCAGGCGTCGTGCGCTGAAGGCCCGCCGGAGGCCGCCTCTCCCTTCGCAGCGCGCACGGAGGCCCGGCGTCTCGCCGCCGCCCGTCCGGTGAGGTCCGCCCTACCGCGCGCGCCAGCAGGACTCATCCATGAGCAGCATCCTGGTCATCAACGCCGCGGGTCGCGAGACGCGCGTCGCGCTCGTCGAGAGCGGACACATCGCGGAGTTCTACCTCGAGCGTAAGAAGGACAAGGGCGTCGTCGGGAACATCTACAAGGGCCGGGTCGTCCGGGTGCTCCCCGGCATGCAGGCCGCCTTTGTGGACATCGGCTTGGAGAAGGCCGCCTTCCTCTACGTCAGTGACGTCGTCTACGACCCGGACTTCGCGCGCGCGCAGTTCGAGCTGACCGAGGGCGAGCACGAGGACGCGCCGGATGTCCCCGACGAGTCCGAGGCCGAGGCCGCTGAAATCGCCGCCCGCCACGCCCCCCGCCACACCGAGGTGGAGGCCGAGGAGGCCCAGGTCGAGGCCGCCGCGGCCCGCACGGAGTCGCTGCCGCGCGACACCGTCATGGAGCTGGCCGCCAATGCGCCTTCCGTGACGCCCCCCGCCGAGTCCGATGCGGCCGTGGCGACGTCCGAGACGCCCAGCGCTTCCGCTCAGGCTGGCGCGGCGCCCTCCGAGGCGCAGACGGCCGAGGGCACCTCGTCCGCGGTGACGGTGGCCTCCGAGGCCACCACGGCCGAGGCCGCCACGGCGACGGGCGCGGCGCCTTCCGAGGGCAGCACGTCCGCGGGTGCGGTGACGGCCGCCATCACCGCGGTGGCGGCCGAGGGCGCCACGTCGGCGGATGCGGTGACCACGGAGTCCCCCGCCGCGACCGGTACGGTGACGGCCGAGGCCGCCACGGTGGGCGGTGCGGTGACGGCCGAGCCCTCCTCGGCGGTGGGTGAAGCGCCTTCCGCGCAGCCGACGGCGTCGCCCGAGGCGGCGCTGTCTCTCGCGGCTGCGTCCGAGCCCGCTGCCGTCGCCGCTGACGTCGGCCAGGTGTCCGGTACCGATGTGGCCGGGCTGCCCGTCGAGCCGCCGCCTCCCGCCGCCTCCGCGCTCGGGGACATCATCCCCTCTCCCGCGGGCGCCGAGTCCGCGCAGGCTGCCCGCCCCGCCGAGGTCTCCGGTGAGCGCCGCACGCCGCGCGAGGCCCGTGAGGCCCGCGAGCCCCGAAGCAAGGAGAAGGAGAAGGGTCGTCGGCCGCAGGAGGAGAAGCGCCGCGGCGACAAGCGCGACGAGGAGAAGGAGAAGGCCAAGCCTCGCCGCACGGACAAGATTGAAGACCTGCTGAAGGTGGGCCAGGAAGTCGTCGTCCAGATTTCCAAGGACCCCATCGGCACCAAGGGCGCTCGGCTCACCTCGCACATCTCCATCCCGGGCCGGCACCTGGTGTTCATGCCCACGGTGGACCACGTGGGCATCAGCCGCCGCATCTCCAACGAGAAGGAGCGCCGGCGTCTGCGTGAAATCGTGGACCGCCTGCGCCCGCCCGGGACGGGCTTCATCGTCCGCACCGTCGCGGAGAACGTGCCCCAGGAGAAGCTCGAGAGCGACATCCGGTTCCTCATCGAGGTGTGGAACCAGGTGGTGCGCAAGAACGAGAAGCGGGGCGGGCCCGGCATCCTGCACCCGGACCTGGACCTCATCCTGCGCGCCACGCGCGACCTCTTCGCGCACGACGTGGAGAAGCTCGTCGTCGATGACCGCGAGGAGTACGAGCGCATCCTCGGCTTCGTCACCGCGCAGGACCCGGCGCTGAGAGACCGCGTGGCCCTGCACGAGGGCGACGACACCGTCTTCGACGCGTACGGCATCGAGCAGGAGCTCCAGCGCGCCACCCAGCGCAAGGTGTGGCTGAAGAGCGGCGGCTACCTCATCATCGACCAGGCCGAGGCGCTCACCGCCATCGACGTCAACTCGGGCCGCTACGTCGGCAAGAAGAGCCTCGAGGAGACCATCACGAAGATCAACGTCGAGGCCGCCAAGGAGATCGTCTACCAGCTCCGTCTGCGGAACATCGGCGGCATCATCATCTGCGACTTCATCGACATGGAGAAGGCGCAGAACCGCGACAAGGTCTTCAAGGCGCTCCAGGAAGCCCTGGGCCGCGACAAGGCGAAGACGAACGTGCTGCGCATCTCCGAGCTGGGCCTCGTGGAGATGACGCGCAAGCGCGTGCGCGAGTCCATTGGCCGCGTGCTCCACGAGGACTGCCCGTACTGCGACGGCAACGGCTTCGTGAAGACGGCCACCACCGTGGCGTACGAAATCTTCCGCGAGATTCGCCGCGAAGCGCCGGGCTACAAGGACTCCACGCTGGTCATCAACTGCAACGCGGAGGTCGCGCGCCTGCTCCAGGGCGAGGAGCGCAACGAGCTGCGGCACCTGATGGACCGGTACAACAAGTCCATCCAGGTCAAGGCGCAGCAGAACTACCACCGTGAGCAGTACGACATCTACGGACGCTCGGCGACGGGCCCCGAGCACAAGGTCGCGTCGTCCCCGGGCTCGGGTGATGGCGAGCTGGCCATGCAGCAGCGCAAGCCCGACAGCAACGGCGGCGGCGGTTACGGCCGCCAGGAGCAGGGCCGTCGTGGCGGCGAGCGCGGCGGCAGGGACCGGGACCGCGGTGGTGACCGGGAGCGTGGCGGTGGTGACCGGGAGCGCGGTGGTGGTGACCGGGAGCGCGGTGGTGGTGACCGGGAGCGAGGTGGTGAGCGCAGCGGTGGCGAGCGCCCGGAGCGCGGCGGTGACCGGCGCGAGGGGCGCCGCGAGGGCCGGGGTGGCGACCGTCCCCGTGGCGAACGGAGTGAGCGCGGTGGTGAGCGTTCCGAGCGCGGCGGTGGCGAGCGCGGTGAACGCTCCGAGCGCGGTGGTGGCGAGCGTTCCGAGCGAGGTGAGCGGGGCGACCGGTCCGAGCGCGGTGAACGGCACGAGCGCGGCGAGCGCCGGGGTGAGCGGGGCGAGCGCGGTGGTGGTGCGCAGAACACGTCCGGCTCCGGCGGTGGAGACAGCGCCAGTGGTTCGACGCCTCCGCCCCCGGCCTCCAGTGGCGGCTCCGAAGGCTCTGGCGGCGGCACGGACTGAGCCGGTTCGCTGACACGTTGAACCCTGGCACCCTGCCCTGCCCACTTCCCAGTGCGGGGCAGGGGTCGCCAGCAGGCCACATGGCATCGGGCCGCGTCGCGGCTCGCAGGTGCCTCGGCCTCCCATCGCCTCAGCTTTGGTAGGTGTGCGTCGCGGGCGCATTGCCGCGACGAGTGGCTGCCTCTCCACTACATCGCGGCCCACCGTCGCCAGGGCCTCCGGTCCCCTCAGATTCGGTGGTGGGACATCAGGGGGCACCTTTCGTGACGAGGGGCATCGCATCCTCTGCGAGGCCGTAGCCTCCGCTCCGTCGAGCGCAGAGCAGGCAGGCAAACACCATCGTTCCAGCATGTCGGATTGTGTACGAGGCCACGCCACCCTGAACTGGGGTGGGCTGGCTCTCGCCGCCTGGGATTGGCTAGCGTGGGCACCCATTCCTTGGGGCGTGTTCCGCCGCCAAGTTCGGCCCAGTCACTCGGATGATGTCCTCTCACACCGCACAGGTATCGCCCCGTCTAGGGGAACGTTCCCTCCGCCCCCGACAGGCGAGCGCCTGCCGCGGCCGGGACGCCTGAGGGTCCCCCGTGAAGGTGACACCCCTGCAGTGGCTCCGCAGCACCCGAGAGAAGCTGGCCGCCCAGGCCGCGCGGCTCTGGGCCCCCGTGCAGCACACGCCCCTGGGACTGTTCGCGACGGACACGTTCCTGGCAGCGAAGACGGTGACCGAGGGCTTCCGCGGGGAGAACCTCCGGCTGAGGGCCGCCGCCCTCACCTACGTCAGCATGTTCTCCCTGGTGCCCCTGCTGACGGTCGCGCTGGTGCTCCTGACGGCGTTCCATCAGGAGGAGTTCAAGGAGAAGCTGCGCTTCGTCGTCAGCGAGGTGCTCAACCCGGGCGTGCGCGGCAAGTCCTCCGCGTTCCTCGACCGCTTCCTCAACCCCGGCAACACCATCGCCATTGGCAGCGTGGGCTTCCTGGCGGTGCTGCTGTCCGCGGGTTCCCTGCTCCGCCAGCTCGACGGCGCGGTGAATGAGCTGTGGGGCATCCGGCGCCAGCGTCCGTGGCGCATCCGCCTCCTCATCTACGCGGGCCTCCTGCTCATCGGGCCATTCTTCCTCGCCGTGTCCTTCTCCGGCACGGGCAAGGTCCGCGTCTTCCTGCAGAGCCACGCGCCCTACGCCAACGCCTTCATCCTGCTGGGCACCACGCTCATCGCGGTGGCGAGCCTGACGCTGCTCTACTACTGGACGCCCTACGCCCATGTCCGCGTGCGCTCGGCCGTCGCGGGGGGACTGGTGTCCGGTCTGGGGTGGATGTTCGCGAAGCAGGTGTATGCCGCCTTCGCGGAGCGCAGCTTCCAATACAATCCGCTCTACGCCTCGCTCGGCGCGCTGCCCATGTTCCTCGCGTGGGTCTACGTGAGCTGGCTGCTGCTGCTATTCGGCGCGAGGCTGTCCTACGCGGTGGAGCACGCCGCGTTCCGTCACTCCCTGTTCGCCTTCGGCAGCCACCCTCGCGCCAATGAGCTGGTCGGCGCGCGCGTCGCCCAGGAGACGACCCTCGCCTGGGTGGACGGCCTGCAGGCCCCCACGCCCCGCGAGCTGGCGACCCGGCTCCGCGTCCCCGAGTCGCTCGTCCACGAGGTCGTCGACAAGATGGTGGCCGCCACCCTGCTCGAGCGCCTGCGCAAGGGCGGCCTGCGCCCCGCGAAGGATCCGGCGGTCCTCACGCTCGCGGACACCACGCTGGCCGTACACGGCGTGATGATCACCGGCGGCGCGGACACCTGGGACGGCCCCCGAGCCCCCGGCTTCGAACAACTGGAACCGATCTTCCAGGCAGCGGACTGCGCCGGTATTGACCTGTTACGTCGCACGCGGTGGCTGGACCTGGTGGTGCCGCTCCGCCCGGGGTTGGCGGAGCCCGCCCCCTCCCCCTCTGTCAAAGTGGCTGTTGGGGGAAATCCGTAGAGGTTCTGGGTGTTTGCAAGCGCACCCAGCTTGCACGAAGGATGTGTTCTGTTATGTTTTCAGGATTCGACCATGGGCCAGAGCGCCCTGTTTCCAAGGGGTCACCGGGTTTGCGGGAGCGTCCGATGCTCAAGTCCGATCTGATCAACATCCTCGTGGCCAAGCGGGGCGTGACGCAGAAGCAGGCTGAGGCCACCATCGAGACGATTTTCGAGTCGATGAAGGATGCCCTCTGCCGTGGCGAGAACATCGAGATCCGCGGACTCGGTGCCTTCCACGTGAAGAACTACCAGGGCTATCAGGGCCGCAACCCGAAGACGGGTCAGGTCATCCCGGTGAAGCCCAAGCGCGGCCTGCTCTTCCGCACCGGCAAGGAGCTCCGGGACCGCGTCAACCGTCCCGCTCCGCAGCAGGCTCAGACGGACCTGCCCCCGCTCCCCGAGAGCAAGGGCCCCGGCAACACCGGCACGGGGCTCTGAGCCCCTCCCCGCGGATTCAGCGCCCCATCGCCACTGGCGACAGCCTCCCAATGGGGCGAATCTGTAGCGCCCCATCCAGCTCACCGTAGGTGAGCACCGCGACGTCCGGGAACGCGCCCTCGCACAACCTGCGCAGCGGCCTCCGGACGTCCGGCGCCGTCAGCAACACCGCGCGGCCATCCGGGGCCACCTGCCGCACGCCTTCGAGGATTTCCGCCACCCGCTCCGGATCGGGCGCCAGTCCGCGCGGCCCCATGCCCCGAAGCACCTCCTCCACTTCCGGATCCACCAGGTACGCATACAGCGGTCCGGTGGGCGCGAACTTGTGGCTGAGGTACCGGCGAAGCGCCTGTCGGCACCGCTCCGCGAGCGCGACCGCGTCCCCCTCCGTCGTGGGAGACACGAGCGCCTCCAGGATGGCGCGCAGGTCGCGGATGCTGACGCCTTCCTGCAGCAGCTTCCGCAGGACGTCCGTCAGCAGCGGCAGCGGCACCTTCTGGAGCGCCTCCTTCACGAGCACGGGCGACTGTGCCTCCAAGCCTTCCAGCAGCCCCTGGACGTCCTGGAGCCCGAGCAGGTCCGCGGCACGGAGGCGCAACACGGCGCGAACATGGTCCGCGAGCAACTCGCCCGGGAGCCGCACGGGCACCTGCGCCGTTTCCAACAGGGCCCGCCCCGACTCCGCGATGCGGCTGATGACCTTCCCGCTCGCGGGCTCCGTCGCGGCCTCGGCCTGGACCTGGAGGAAGGCGAGTTCCTCCGGAGGCACCAAGGCGTAGAGCGCCCCGGGGACGACCTGCCCCCCACCCGCGGGGACCTCGTCCACCAGGAGGCGATACTCACCGGACGACAGATACGCGGCCTGCGTGCGCACACGGATGCCGGGAACCCGGACGCCCAACTCGAAGAACAGCTCGTCCCGCACGCCGTTCAACGTCTTGTGCACGAACGTGGCCCCCTCCGCTTCGGCCAGCACCGTCAGGTCCGGAGACAAGTCCAGCGTCAGCGGGGAGACGCCCACCGGCGTCGCGGCACTCTCCGGCGGAGCACCCGTCTTCCCCTGTCCGGAAGCCGTGCCCTCCGCCGAAGCCCCCTCCGTCTCGCCTTCCTTCGGCAGCCCCGGGCCGCTGAGGACATGGCCCAGCCCCCCCAGCCCCGCTGCCAGCAGCAGGAACGTCAGGTGGGGCATCCCCGGCATGAGCGCCAGCGCGACACACAGCCCGGCCACCACCCAGAGCGTCCGCGACTCACCGAAGAACTGGGCGCCAATCTCCGCCCCCAGCGTGTCGTCCTCCTTCTCCGAGGCGACCCGCGTGACGACGAGGCCCGCCGCCACCGCGATGCACAACGAGGGCACCTGGGACACCAGTCCGTCGCCAATCGCGATGAGCGCGAAGGTCGATGCGGCCTCGGACAGCGACATGCCGCCTTGCAGCACGCCAATGACGGTTCCGCCGAGCAGGTTCACCGCGACGATGACGAGCCCCGCAATCACGTCCCCCTTCACGAACTTCATCGCGCCGTCCATGGCACCAAACATCTGCGACTCGCGCTCCAGGTCGCGGCGCCTCCGACGGGCTTGTGCTTGGTCAATGGCGCCCGCACGCAGGTCCGCGTCGATGGACATCTGCTTGCCCGGCATCGCGTCCAGCGTGAAGCGAGCGGAGACCTCCGCCACCCGCTCCGCCCCCTTGGTCACCACCAGCAACTGCACCAGCGTCAGGATGGCGAACACCACCGCGCCGACCACGTAGTCGCCCCGGACGACGAACTCACCGAACGCCTGGATGACCTCTCCCGCGTGTCCTTCCGCCAGCGCGAGCCGCGTGGAGGACACGTTGAGCGACAGCCGGAACAACGTGGTGAACAACAGCAGCGTGGGAAACGACGTCACCTTCAGGGCGTCCTTGGCCCGAAGTGCCGCCACCAACAAGGCCACCGAGGCAGCGAGGTTGATGGCGAGCCCCGCGTCCAGCAGCCATGCCGGAAGGGGAATGATGAGCGCCCCCAACACCGCGGCCATGGCCACCGCGAGCACCACGTCCGAGGACTTCCGCGCCTTCAGCAAAACCTTTACGAGGGGAATCATGACGTCTGTCTCCGTGGATGGCCGTCCAACTCCCGTGCTTCCATCGCCGTGCGCAGGACGACCGCGGCCGCCTGGTACAGCTCCTCCGGAATGGGTTCGCCCACGTCGTAGTGAATGAGGCTGCGCGCCAGGGGGATGTCACGCACCACCGGAATCCCGAGCCGGCGTGCCTGCTCCTTCATGGCGAGCGCATCCCCCTCCTGGGCCTTCGAGACCAGGTAGGGGGCCTCACATTCCTCGGCGTCGTAACGAAGCGCGACCGCGATGTGCGTGGGATTGACGACCACGGCCGTGGCTTTTTGCACCCCTCGTGCCGAGCCTCCCTGCGACAACTGACGGTGCAGGGCCTTCCGCTGTCCCTTGTGTCGAGGGTCGCCCTCGCTCTCCTTGTATTCGCGCTTCAGCTCCTCGCGGCTCATCATCAAGTCCTTCATGTGCCGCCGCCGGGCCAGCATGAAGTCCCCGACCCCCAACACGACCATCAGCCACGTCAGCCGGCTCAGGAGCCCCGCGAGATGCGTGAGAATGCCGCCCAGGCTCTGCGCACCGCCGTGCCATGCGGACGCCATGGCGTCCGAGCCGGACTCCTCCACCTCACTCCAGACGAACACGCCCACCAGAGCGAGCACGAGCAGGGCCTTGGCCATATCCACCCAGGGCCGCCAACTGAACAGCCGCGTCGCGCCCGCGGCGATGCTGATGCGCTCCAGCTTGGGCTGGACGTGCTCGAGGTTCGCGTCGAAGCCCACCGTGGCGACCGACACCACCAGCGCCGCGACGAGCGCGCCTCCCAACACCGGAACGCACAGGTACGCGCTCACCCAAAGCCCTTCGTGCCAGGTGCTCATGTCCTGCGGGTGAAGGAAGAGGCGTTCCGTCCAGGTCTTGAGCCGCTCGAATCCCTCGGGCGCCGTCATCGAGAGGCCCAACAATCCACCCGCCGTCACCGCGCTGGAGGTCAGCATGCGGCTGCGGGGAATCTGCCCCTTCCGCCGCGCCTCGCGCAGGCGCTTCGCACTGGGCTTCTCCGTCTTCTCCCCGCTCACTGCGCCACCTCCCCCAGCACCGACAGCGCCCCTTCCACCGACAGCACTCCCGCCAACAGCCGCTCACAGAGCACACCAGTCCCGAGCCACAGCACGGCCCCGCCCCCCAGAATCTTCAGGGGCGCGCCCACCTCCTGGAGGTTCACCTGCGGCGCCGCCCGCGAGGCCAACCCCAGGAAGCAGTCCACGGTCAGCACGGCCGCCGCGATGGGCGCGCCGACCGCCAGTCCCGTCGCCATGGCCGCGCCCACCAGCACCGCGACGTGCAGCGTGGCGGCTTCCGTCGGGACGAAGGCTCCGAGCCCAACCACCCCAAAACCTCGCAGCACGGCACCGATGACCAGCGGCCACAGGCCTCCCGACACCACCAACGCCACCACCAGGTGATAGAGCCCCTCGCCCGCAGCGGACTCCCGGCTCCCCGCCATGGGCAGGCTCGCCTCCGCCGACGTCCCTCGGAGCAGGTCGATGAACCGCCCGCCCATGCGCGCCGCATCGAATGGCAGCGCCGAGACGAGTCCCACCGACGTGCCATAGACGAGCTCGCGAAGGACCAGGCCCGCCAGGGCCAGCGTCGACTCGACAGGTGCCGCCAATGTGATTCCCGCCTCCACGCGAAGAAAGAGCGACAGCGCGAGGACCAGCGCCAGACGCACCGTCGTCGGCGTGGCCTGCCCTCCCAGGAGCGGACACAGGAAGGCGATGGGCAACAGCCGCGCGGAGCACAACGCCACCACGACGACGTCCGGGCCCAATGACTCGAGCCAGGCGCGGAGCGACTCCAGGTTCATGCCACGACCTCGGCGATGAGCAGCAGGAGCTGGTGGGTGAAGCGCATGAGCTGCGCGGCAATCCAGGGACCGGCGACCACCAGCGCCAGCACGGCGGCGCAGAGCTTGGGAACCACCGACAGCGTGGGCTCCTGAAGCTGCGTGGTCGCCTGGAACAGGCTCGACAGGAAGCCCACCACGAGGCTCGCGCCAATGGGCGGCAGCGAGGCCAGGACCATCAACAGCAGGGCCTCTCGCCCCAGGGTGAGCAGGACATCCTGGGTCATCGCATCACCGGTAGCCAAGGATGAGGCCGCGCGCGAGCAGCGACCATCCATCCACGGCGACGAAGAGAAGAATCTTGAAGGGCAGGCTCACCTGGCTCGGTGACAGCGTCTGCATCCCCAACGCGAGCAGCACGTTGGCAATCACCATGTCCAGCACCAGGAACGGGAGGAAGACGAGGAAGCCAATCTGGAAGGCCTCCTTCAACTCGGTGATGACGAACGCCGGAATGACGACGAAGAGGTCCGTCTCCCGCACCAACGCCATCTCCTCCTCGGGCCGCAGCTCGCGCGCCAGGTCCACGAAGCGCGCGCGCTCCTCGGCGCTCCCATGCTTGACCAGGAAGGACCGCAGCGGTTCCGACACACGGGACGCGGCGGCGAGCATCTCCGCGCCGGAGCCCGAGGCCACCTGCGCATAGGCCACCTGTCCCGCGTCGTACATGCGCTCCATCACCGGCGCCATGATGTGCCCCGTGAGCACCGCCGCCAGGCCCGTCAGCACCACCGTCGGCGGTGCCTGCTGCGTCCCCATGGCCGAGCGCGCCAGCGACAACACGACGGCGATCTTCGAGAAGCTCGTCAGCATCAACACCGCGAACGGCAGCAGCGACATCAACGCGAGCATGCCCATCATCGACAGAGGGCTGCCCGCGTAGGACATCTTCGCCAGCGAGGACTCCGCCGCGGAGGCCGCCGCCGGAACCAGCAGGCCCGCGCCCAGCAGTCCACGCGTCATGGCGTCACCCTCCGCCCACGCACCTTGCGCGGCTTCGGCATGGGACGCCGGGCCTGCGCGAGCACCTGACCAAACTCGGACCTGCGCGAAGGCGTCTCACGAATCTCCGCGAACGCATCACCGAAGGCCACCAGGTAGCTCCGCCCGTCCACCTCGACGAGCGCCAGGCCACACCGCTGAGACAACCCAGCCCGAGACACGACGTTCAACCGGGGCTCCGCCACGGCGCCCGGAACAGCGCCCCCTCGCCGGTGCAACCACCAGCCCAGCGCCGCCAGCGCCACCGCGCCCAGCATCCACCGCGCCGCGGCCACCGAGGACACACCCGCCACCGGGCCCATGACGGCCAGCCCGAGGAGCAATGCCCCCGCCACCATCAGCCGCGAGCGAGGCGTTCCCCTCCACCGCCGTGCATTCATGAGAGGACTCACGGCAGCAGCGCCAGGACACGGGCGCCGACCTCGCCCTCGATTTCCACCAACTCAGCGCGGGCCACGGCACGGTCCCCCACCCGCAGCAACACCGGTTCGCTGGCGTTGATGTGCAGGGGGAGCAACGCGCCCGGCTTGAGCGCCGCGAGCTCCGACAAGGGAATCATCACCCGCGTCAGCTCGATTTCCACGTCCACGGGAAGCGGAGGCATTCCGTCCTCCGGCTTGTTCACTGCAGCCATGTCCAACTCCTGGGGAAGCGCGCGCCCCTGCGCGCGAGTCAGCGAAAAACCGTCGGCGTCGAACACGCCCGAGAGCGCGAAGCCACGCGTCACCAGGCGACCAGGCCCCAAGAGCCGGTCCACCTGCGTCCGCACACCTTCGAAAACAACGACGTCACCCTCCACGAGCGCATCCAGCGCGGTCGCGGCCAGCGGCGTCTGGCCCACCAGGCACCGGGCCTCCAACGCGGCGGCCAACACCTCCGGCGCGATGTCCGGAGCCCGCTCCACGGGCAGGGCCTGAAACACCGTTTGGACCACTTGCGCGGGCAACAACAGTCGCGCCCCCGCGTGGACCTCTCCCAGAGACATCGACACCTCGATGCCCACCAGGGACTGACGCGACTCCAACCGCGCGAGCACGTCCGCCCTGCGCATCGTCACGCCCGCGAGCCGGGGGCCGAGCCGCGCGTGGGCTTCCCCCGAGGCGCGCACCGCGGAGAGCGCCACCAACAGGAGATAGGCCAGCGTCGCCTCCTCCAACCGGGCCAACTCCGTGACGACACCGGGGCGCTGTCCCGACCCGGCGATGCGCTCCAACCCCGCGAAGGCGAGCGCGGGCTCCAGCTCCAGCACGGCGGTGCCCCCCACCGCCGACAGCTCCAGCATCGCGAAAATCGCGGGCTCGGAGAGGCCCTCCATGGGCGCGATGACCGACTCCAGCAGGCGGGCCTCCACGCTCACCGGGCAGCCCAGCTCGCGAGTCAACGCCTCCGCCATCGAGACAAGGGCCTGCCTTCCAAGGGCCGCGGCCTGGGGGCGCTCGGCGAGCACGAGGTGCGCTCGCGTCAGCCGCCGCGTGCCCAGCCTGCGCAGGGGGCGCGCCTTTCGAGACAACGGTTTTTCGATACGGGTGTTCATCCATCACTCCGGCGCTGCATCGAGACGCACCCCACCCGTGCAGGGCCCCCGCCAGGGGCCAGGCTCGTGGAGTCGCGGGTTTGGGAGGGCGCGGCATCCCCAGACGGGACACCGGGTGCGAGGGCCGGGACGGCCCCCTTCAAGTCAGCGCGTCGCCTCGCGAATGAGACGTTCCGCCAGGGTGCCCAGTGCGGGAGACACGTCCTGACGGGGAGTGCCTCGCGGCTCCGAGGGGAACAGCGTCCGGTGGTACGGCGGAAGACGCCGGAGGAGTTCCGCTCGCAGAAGGGGTGGGGCCTCGCTCATCAACTGGCGCAGCCTCGCGGCGGCGTCCGGCCTCTCACCAAACTCGACGGAGACCTTCGCCTGACGCTGCGCGGAGGGAAGCGTAGCCAGCCTCCGCAGATGTTCCGAGGCAGACGTGGCCGCCCCTTCTTCCAGTCCACACAGCAGCTCCGCCGCCCGCTCCCGCCCCAGCACCCAGGACACCAAAGCAAGGCGCTCCAGGGGCATGGGCAAGGGAGGCAACGGGCTCGCCAGCAGGGGCACTTCCTCTGTCGGCGCTTCAGCCCGGAAGGAAGGCAACGGACTCGCCAAGAGGCGCACTTCCTCCGTCGGCGCTTCAGCCCGGAAAAGAGGCAACGAGCTCGACAGCAGGCGCACTTCCTCCGTCGGCGCTTCAGCCCGGAAAAGAGGCAACGAGCTCGACAGCAGGGGCACTTCCTCCGTCGGCGCTTCAGCCCGGGCGGAGGCGGAGCCCCTGTCCAAGCGGGGCTTTCGCCCCACGCGTGTCGCATCCATTCTTGCACGCTCCACGGGAGACTCACGCCACCTTGCGCGCCGGCCCCGGCGACAACACCGGTCGCGCGGGCGCAGCCGGAGCCACCGTCCGGTCGCGGTAGTGGCGCATCCGCAGCGTCACCAGCACCAACACCACCGCCAGCCCCGTCACCATCAATCCCAGCACCGCGAGCAGAGCCCGAAGCCGCGTCAGGGGTGACACGCCGCTCCCCGCGGGAACCTCCACCCGCGTGGACACCTCGTCCACCAGCAACGACACGGCATCAGGAGCCAGGCCTTCCACGCCCCCCGCGAGCAGCACCTTCAACGTCTCGGAGGACTGGCGCACCCGGGAAGCACTGCCCTGGGAGACCCGAAGCATGGCGGACGCCTTCGACGGCCCCGGCGCCTGCCCCACACGAGGAGGCGGTGGAACCACCAGATGGACGCGCGCCAGCAGGACGCCTTCGACGGATTGCAGCGTCTTCTCCAGCCCCCGCTCCAGCACCCGCACCCGGCAGACGCTCTCCTCCACCGGCGTGCGCACCAACCCGCCACCACCGAAGACGTCGCAGCCCACCTCCTCCTGGGGCCGAGGCAGCCCCAGCTCGGCCAGGATGCGCACCGCGTCCGAGGCCTGCTCATCGGAGACCTCGATGGACCAGGAGGGCTTCTTGCCCGCCTCCGGCACCTTGCGCGCATCGAGCCCTCGCTCGACGAGCACGGATTGAAGTTCATTGGCTTGCCGCTCATCCAGGCCGTGCTGGATGCGCTCCCGGCACGCGGTGAGGCCCAGGCACAGGAGCAGCGGAAGACAGCGACGAAGAGACGAATGCATCGAGTGCTCCTCAAACCTGGGTCTGGAGGACCTGCTTGACGCCGCCGGTCGCCTTCTCGACGACCTTGCCGGCGAGGTCGAGCTCCTGGCTCGCCCGGTAGACGTGGGCCTGCAGCGCCAGCAACTCCGCGGCGGAGAAACTGCGGCCGGACTGCGCCAACTGGAGGATGTGGTCCAACCGCTTCTGCGC
The DNA here is from genome assembly GCF_000280925.3 of Myxococcus hansupus. Taxonomy (NCBI): domain Bacteria; kingdom Pseudomonadati; phylum Myxococcota; class Myxococcia; order Myxococcales; family Myxococcaceae; genus Pseudomyxococcus; species Pseudomyxococcus hansupus. The sequence goes on along the minus strand of NZ_CP012109.1, from coordinate 1,475,813 downwards.
CTGCCCCACGCGGTCCAGCACCTGCGCGGCCTGCTGCTCGCGAGCCGCCTGCACCGAGTCCACATGTGAGCGGGGCTTCGCCTCCGCGCAGCCCGGCGCCGCGGGCCCCACCCCATCCGCCCGCGCCACGCCGCGTGGCACCGACGTGGACGCGGACTTGGCGGGCCCCTCCGTCGACACCGGAATCCCGGCGCCCTTCGCCGGCCCCTGCACCTCGTCCAGCACCTTGCTGAACCGCTCCCGGCTCGGCTCCACCGCGGGCGACGCGCCCGCGCCACCCACCGGTCCCAACGTGTCCATGGTCATGGCTCGCGTGGCTCCTCAGCGGATGTTGTTGATGGCCGCCTTCGCGGAGTCGTGGCGGACCTTCATGATGTTGGAGACCGCGTTGTGCTCGCGGCTCTCCTTCTGCATCTCGTTCTGGAGGCTCAGGTAGGCCATGTTGAACTTCTGGCCCTCGGCGGCGAGCATCTTCTGGGCCTCGTACAGGTCCCACGCCTCCTGATTGCCCGCGCCCGCGCCCGACGTGCCTCCCGTGTCCGCGGCGGCGGGCATCCCGCCCGCGTGTGCCTTCGGCGCCACCGCCGACACCACCGTCTTCGTGCTGGAGATGGCCGCGCTGACGATGGGCCCCGCCGGAATCATGCCCCCCACCAGGCCCGCGCCCGAGCGCACCACCTCGTTCGCCGCGCGCGCCAGCAGCGTGCCGAAGTCGTTGTGTGGCGTCTGTCTCGGGACGGTCTGGGTGATGGTCAGGGTCGGAATCCGACTGTCATTGGACACGGGCAGCCTCCTGCGGCGAGTTGCCCGGCCCTGTTTCAGCGGCCGTGCCAGCGGGAAACCCCAGCAATCCCAAGCACCTGGACGGCGGCCAGTCCCCTGGCGCGCTCCACGGCCCGGGAGCCGCGTCCAGCAGGCTGGACGGCGCGCGGGCTGGAAACTTGCGTCCGGCGCAGAGTGCCTCAGAGTTGTTGCACCCTGTTGTGTGGAGAAGAGGAGAAACCCCGGTGCGGACGACCGATGGCGGCCCCCAGATTGCTGAGCGCTTTCACCCGCGCGTCGACGCCAACCTGCCGGTGAAGGTGCTCCTCAAGGGCCGCTCGGTGGAGGCTCGCGCCCGAGACGTGTCCATGGCGGGCCTGTTCCTGATGGCCCACCCGTCGGACACCACCCGGCAGCTCACCATCGCGGTGCCGCTGCCCGGCGACCGGGAAATCGTCACCACCTGCCACATTCGCCGCCGTGAAGTGGACGGCGTGGCGCTGGAGTTCGGAGAGCTGGACTGGGACGACCTCATCGCCCTGGCCCGCTACCTCCACCCGCGCCTGCCCTGAAGCCCGCCCGGGCTCAGGGGAGCTCGGACTTCGGCGCGGCTTCCCGGAGCCGCTCCACCAGCGACATCAGCTCGGCGCCCCGGAAGGGCTTGTGGATGTAGCCGTCCGCCCCGGCCTGGGTGGCGCTCTCCATGTCGGAGCGCTTCGCCTTCGCCGTGAGCATGTACAGGGGCACCCCGGCGGTGGCCGCGTCGCTCTTGAGGATGCGGCACACGGAGATGCCGTCGAGCTGCGGCAACACCACGTCCATCAGGATGAGCTGGAACGACCGGCTCTTGGCCAGCTTCAGGCCCTCCAGCCCCGTGGCGGCGCACACCACCTCGACGGTGCCGTCGCTCAGCATGGAACGCACCAACTCCCGGATGACCGGCTCATCCTCGACGAGGAGGATGTGGAAGGGTGCCTGGGAATTGCCAGCCATGGGTCTCCGGACACGAAGCCACTGCGAACGATGCCAATGTCACCCGCCGCGCGCGGTATAGCCCTCCGGGGCTGGACTGCACCAGCGGGGATGCAACGGATTGTGCAGTGCCCCCGTCTCCTTGTTTACGTAAGCCGGACCTGGACTGGATGCCTCCCTTTCGCTCAACCCGGGAGGGTCGCCGGGGTGGCCATGGACCCCTCCAGCGCGGCGACGGCGCGGCGATTATGATGAACCGGTAATGGCCGCTAAACTTGTATGTCCAGAGTGCCAGTCGCCGGTGGGCGGCAACGACTTCCAGTGCACGCAGTGCGGCCTGCTCTTGGATCCGCAGCAGGCCAGCGGGGAATACGTCATCACGGAGCCGACCATCGTCCGTGCCCTGCTGTCGCCGCCCCAGCGCACCCGCACCTTGGAAATCCCCCGACCGCCGCCGCAGCAGGCCACACCGCATGATTTGGCCACGGCCCGCTTCACGGTGCCCATGGACGCGCACACGGTGCCGCACCTGCGCGCCGGGCTGGACGCCGCGCTGCAGCCCCTCCACCCGTTCGAGGCCCACATCGCCTCCTTCATCGACGGGGACCACGCCGTGCCCGAGCTGGCCCGCGCGGCCCGGCTGCCTGAAATCGAGGTGAAGGTCGTCTTGAAGGCGCTGCTGGAGCGAGGCGTGGTGGAGCTTCACCGCCTGCCCGGCGCGCCCGCCATGCGCACGATGACGGAGGAGCTGCCCGTGCTGGATGGCCAGGAGTTCCTCATGCCGGAGCCCATGGCGCTCGGCGACGAGGAGCCGCCCGCGCGGCCCATGGCGGCCTTTCGCGCTCCGGCGCCCTCCCCGCCCCCGGCGCCACCTCGGGCGCCCCCACCCGTGCGGCGGCCAGGCATCGAGCCCGGCTCGGCCGAGGACTTCCTCCAGCGCGCCGTCCGGCTGGAGCGTGACGGCCAGGTGGACCGGGCCATCGACGTGCTCACGCGCGCCATCGCCCGGGTGCCCGAGGCCGCGGTGCTCTACAGCAAGCTGGCCCTCATCCTCGTCCACCAACGCAAGGACTACCGGCGCGCCGTCGAGCTCCTGGAGCGCGCCGTGGCCCTGGAGCCGAACCACCCCGTCTTCCAGCAGAACCTGCTCAAGGTGACGGGCCTGGCGGCCGCGGCGGGCGGCGAGCCCAAGGAAGCCAAACGCGGACTCCTCGCCCGCCTCATGGGCCGCGGGAGCTGACCGGGCCGCGAGCGCGGCTCAAGGCCAGGGGTTGTCCAACAGGCGCTCCGCCTCCTCCAGGGAGAAGGCGAGGTAGGCCTCGTGTCCCACGCGGCGGCTGCTTTGCTGGAACCGGACGGCCGCCGCGACGGAGTGCCCCACCACGCGCACCACCCGGCGGAAACCCCGGACGCGCGCCGCTTCGACGACGCGGTCGAACTGCCCGGAGCTCGACTCCGGCAGCCCCGTCACGCCATGCAAGTCAGAGAGGATGTCCAAGCCGGGCCGGAGCCGCTCCAACGCAGCCAGGGCCGCGTCGCCAATCTGGAGCGCCTCCGCTTCGGTGACGACGCCCCAGAGGCGAATCACCAGCCGGTTCTTGCCAACGAGCGCCTCGACCGAAAACACAGGGCCACGACCTCCTGGCAATACCCGCCATCCCTCCGGAACGAGTCTACTCGCCGGATGGCGGGAACTTCCAGGCTTCCGCGCCTGCGTGCGCGACGGTTCAGATTTCCGCCACGCCGTCCCGCTCGGCCCAACCCTCCAGGCCGTTGGGCAGCCGGATGCGGACGAAGCGGCCCGTCTCCTCGAGCAGCCGGACCTTGAGGCCCGCGTGCACCTCGAAGATGGAGCGGGCGCCGGCCTGGGGCAGCTCGCGCGCCACCAGCGTGGGCGCCAGCACCACCGCCTCGTGCACGGTGGCGCCCACGTAGGCGTGCGTGGCCACCAGCAGTCCGGAGGGCACGGCGATGGCGAACAGCAACACCGCCAGGATGCCCACGGCCGTCCGGCGCCCTGGCGCCAACACCCGCCACAGCAGCACGAGGACGAAGGCCGCCACCCACGTGCCCAGGAAGGTCCACGCCACCACCGGCCCATCCGTGGCCGCCGCCAGCCGGGGCAGGAAGGCGTCCTCCGCGGTGGCGCCCACCACCTTGTCCACCTGCCGCGCGCGCGCCACGGCCAGGTTGGCCTCCAGGTCCGGCGCGACGCCGCCCGCCTTCCGGGCCTGCTCGAGCGCGAGCACCGCGCGGCCCAGGTCTCCCTGCGCCAGGTGCGTGGTGCCCAGGTTGTAGAGGACGTCCGGTCCGCCCTGGCCGTTGGACAGGAGCTTCTCGTAGCCCTCCTTCGCCGCCGCGTAGTCCTCGCGCGCGTAGGCCTCATTGGCCTTGAGGAAGATGTCCTGCGCCTCTTCCGGCGTGTAGTAGCCGCTCACGCCCAGCCCTCCATGGCCGCCGCGGCGGCATCCATGACCTTCTGGCGTTCGGCCGGGTCGCCTCCACCGCCGTAGCGGCCGAAGTCACACGCCTCCAGCACGAAGAGCACCTTGGCGCGCCGCTCCGCGTCCGCGCCCGACGCCGTCAGCCGCTCCGCGAGCGCCTCGCGGGTGAGGCCCACCACGGGCATGCCCAACCGTGCCTCCAGGAAGCCGTGCAGCGCCTTCTCCACTTCGCCGTAGAAGGCCCCCACGTTCGCGCCCGACTGGAGCTTCTCCGCGTCCGCCAGACGCTTGCGCGCGGCCTTCGCCTGCTGACGTCCACGACCCGCCTCGGTGCGCAGCGCCAGCCGCCCGCGCACGCCGCCCATCAGCGCCACGCCCATCAGCAGGCCCAGGGGCGCCAGCAGCGCCGGAACGAAGAAGCCCCGCTGCCACACCGGCACGCCCGGCGCGGCGAACTTCGCCTGGTAGCGCACCGGCCGCAGCCCTCCCGCGGTGAGCACGTTCTTCTGCTCGTTGGCGGCGTCCGTCGAACCCTGCTGCGTCCCCGCGGCCAGGGACGAGGCGCCACCCGCGCCCGCCTCCACCGTGAGCGTCACCGGGTCGGTGCGCGCCACCTCGTACTTGCGGGCGCGCGGGTCGAAGTAGGTGAACTCCAGCGCGGGCAACGTGAAGCTGCCCGTGCGCTGCGGCATCACCAGGTACTCCATCACCCGCCGGCCCTGCACGCGGTGACGCTGCTGCGACACCTTGTCGGAGGTGGTGGGGTCATAAATCTTGAGCGCGGCGGGGCCCTTGAGCACGGGCGGCGTGACGTTCTTCACGTTGCCCACGCCCTCCAACGTCACCTTCACCGTGACGGGCTGCCCCAGCTCCACCTGCGTCTGGGACACGTCCATGGACAGCCGCCAGCTCCCCACGTGGGCGTTGGGCAGGTTCTCCGGCCCGCCCGGCGGCAGCGGCTTCACCTTCACCTTGAGCGCGTTGGAGACGCGGTGCACGCGGTGTCCGGCGAAGAGGAAGCCGGTGGTGATGTCCGCCTCCGCGGGGGTGATGGCCAGCGTGCCGGACTTCACCGGGAAGATGGCGCGGCGGCGCAGCAGGTAGGCGCGGTAGGGGATGCCATCCACGACGCGCTGCTCGCCGGACAACTGCGTGGGGCTCTCCACCTCTTCCGTCCAGAAGCCCTCCAGCTTGGGCATGGTGACGGCGTCCACGCTGGACAGGTCCACGCGCGAGTAGATGTAGAGCGACAGCGTCACCTGCTCGCCCACGTACACGGCGTCCCGGTCCAGGCTGGCGCGCAGGAACAAGTCGGAGTCGCCGCGCGGGATGGTGGGCCGGTCCGGCTCCATCATGTCGCCGAAGGCCTCCTCCATCTGCTGCATCTGCGACTGCATGCTGCTGAAGGGGTCCGGCTGCCGCCCCCGGCCCGACTGCGCCGAGGCGGGAGGTCCGCCCACGCGGCCCTCCCTCACCGTCAGCTCCACCGGCTGCGTGCGGTACGTCTTCCCATTCACCGTGATTTGCGACGGCGGAATCTTGAGCCGGCCCGCGCGCCTGGCCTGCATCGTCAGCACTTGCCGGGTGACATCCTGGATGACCGCGGGGCCGCCGCCGGACAAGGAGATGGAGCGCTGGCTGCTGCGCGAGCTGGAGAGGATGGCGAAGTCGTCCGACTCCGGCACCTTCACCTGGGCGTTGGATGGCGCGTCCACCACCACCACCGTCAGGCGGAAGGTGTCCTCGGTGCCCACCTCCTCGCGGTCCACCGTCTGGTAGAAATCGAGGTCACCCGAGGCCGCCCACGCCGGCGCGGTGGCCAGCAGGGCGAACACGGCGAACACCACGCCGAGGGCGCTACCAGTCCTTCTCATTCGGCTTCCTCTGCTTCTTCTTCTGCTGGAACCGCCAGAGCTGGAGGTTCTTCTCGTTCTGCTTCATCGCATCCAGGAGGCGCTCCGCCTCCTGCCGGTCCAGGTCCGACTGGCTGGAGCCCCCGTCGGCCTCGGAGGCCTCCGAGTCTTCTTCTCCCGCGGTGCCGCCGTCACTGCCACCGTCCTGCGGCTCACCCTCTCCGTCGTCCTGTCCACCATCCGCGCCGCCGTCCGCGCCGCCATCGCCCTTGTCCGGCGGACCCTGGTCCCCACCGTCCGCGCCCCCATCCGAGCCGGCGTCCGAGCCCCCATCTCCGTCCCCACCGTCCGCGCCGCCGTCCTCGCCACCATCGCTGGCGCCACCGTCCGCGCCGCCGTCCTCACCACCGTCCGCGCCGCCGTCGGTGCCGCTGTCCTGCGGCGTGCCACCATCACCCTTCGTGCCGCCATCCTCGCCCGCGTCCGGACGGCCACCATCACTGCCGCCGTCGTCGCCGCCGTCCGTGCCGCCATCCTGGCCACCGTCCTGCGGCGGCGGGAGGTTGCGCAGCACCACCTCGTAGTTGTGGCGGGCCTGCATGTCCTGCGGGTCCAGGGTGAGCGCGCGCCGGTAGGCCTTCAGCGCCTCCTGCCGGTCCCCCGTCGTCGCGTGCAGGTTGCCCAGGTTGTACCAGGCCTTCTGGCGCAGGTCGGCGCGGTTGGACTCCGTCACCGTGTGGAAGAGCGCCTTCGCGTCGTCGATGCGCCCCAGCTTCGCCAGCGCGTCCGCGCGGTTGAAGTCCACCACCACGTCGTTGGGGCGCTCCTTCTTCGCGGCCTCGAACGCGGCGAGCGCTTCGTCGAAGCGGCCGGCCGTGTACGCCTCGCGTCCCTGCTCCACCAGCGGGTGGTCCCGCTCCAGCGGCCCGGCGGCCAGCACGTGCGACGGCATCGCCAGCGTCGCCGCCATCCCCCACGCCAGCCACTTCGTCGCGCGCGGCATCTTCCCGCTCATGGCGACGTCCTCCGGCGCGCGGAGGGCCGCAGCATCATGCCCAGCGCCAGCAAGGCCAGCCCCGGGATGGCGTACGACTGGAAGCGCTCGTCGTAGCGGACCGTCACCCGGCTCTCCAGCTCACTCTTCTGCATCTGGTCGATGCGCTCCACCACCTGCGACATGGCCACGCCGCGCGGCTGGAAATAGAAGGCGCCTCCCGTGGCCTCGGCGACGGCCGTCAGGCCCGCCCGGTCCAGGCGCGAAATCACCGTCTCCCCCGCCGCGTCCTTCTTGTAGTCCACGAACATGCCGCGCCGGTCGAAGACGGGGATGGGCTCACCGGACTCGGAGCCCACGCCCACCGCCAGCACCTGCACGCCCGCGTCCTTCAACTGCTCGGTGGCCTCGGACACGTCGCCGACCAGGTCCTCGCCGTCCGACAGCAGCACCACCACGCGCTCCTTCGAGCCGCGGTCCGCGTTCTCCAGCACCTGCCAGGACAGCCGCAGCGCCGAGCCCACGTTGGTGCCACCCTGTGGCATCACCTCCGGATCCACCGCGCGCAGGAACAGCTTCACCGCCGAGTAGTCCGACGTGAGCGGGGACTGGATGAACGCGTCTCCCGCGAACACCACCAGGCCCACCCGGTCCCCCTTCAGCTCGTCCAGCAGCGTGGACAGCTCCAGCTTCGCGCGCTCCAACCGGCTGGGCTGGACGTCGCGCGCCAGCATGGACTTGGAGGCGTCCAGCGCCACCACCACGTCGATGCCGCGCCGCTTCGTCAGCTCGCTCTTGGTGCCACACTGCGGCTGCGCCAGCGCGAAGCCGAAGAGCGCCAGGCCCAGGCCGTAGAGCCCGCCCTGCGTCGCCGGACGCCACGCCGACACGCCGGGCGTGAAGCGCTCCGCGTGACGTTCGTGCAGCAGCGCGCGGACGCGCGAGCGGCGCCGCAGCGCCCCCACCAACGCGAGCAGGCCCAGGGCCACGCCCACGAGCACCATCAGCAGGAACAGGGGCTGCGCGAGCCCCGCCTGATAGCCGAGCACGGTGAAGCGCCAGGGTTCCACGGGCGTCACGGGAAGACCCTCAGGAAGGAGGCGCGCAGGAGCAGCTCCAGCGCGGCGAGTCCGAAGGCGGCCAGGAGGAAGGGATGGAAGTCCTCGCGGTACGTCGCGCTGGCCCCACCCTCCATCAGCTTCGAGCGCTCCAACGAGTCGAGCACCTTCTGGAGGCCCTCGCGAAGCTGCTCGGGGTCGGTGGCGCGGTAGTACTCACCGCCGGTCCGGTCCGCGATGTCCTGCATCAGCTCCGGGTTGATGGGAATCTCCGTGTCGCGCCACACGGTGTTGCCGAACAGGTCCGTGCCCTGCGGGAAGGGCACCTTGCCGCCCTTGCCCACCAGGATGGTGTAGATGGGCACCTTCAGCGCCTGGGCCATGTTCGCCGAGTCCATGGGCGAAATCTTCCCGGAGTTGTTGTCGCCGTCGGTGATGAGCACCACCACGCGGCTCTTCGCCTCGGAGTCCCGCAGGCGGTTGAGCGAGGTGGCCAGCGCGTCGCCAATGGCCGTGCCGTCCTCCAGCACGCGCGTGCGGAGCTGCTTGATGACTTCCTTCAGCACGCCGTAGTCCAGCGTGAGCGGCGCCTGCGTGTAGGCCGCGCCCGCGAACACCACCAGGCCAATGCGGTCATTCACGCGGTTGGAGATGAACTCGCTCAGCACCTCCTTGGCCACGTGCATGCGGTTCTGCGGACGGAAGTCACCGGCCTCCATCGACGTGGACAGGTCGAGCGCCACCACGATGTCGATGCCTTCCACCGACAAGTCCCGCACGCGCGAGTCACGCACCTGCGGCCGGGCGATGGCGAGCACCGCGGCCGTCACCGCCGCCACGCGCAGCAGAGGCAGCAGCGGCAAGAGGTACGCGCGAAAGCCCCGGCCTCCCTGCAGGAAGACGTGCGCCGCGGAGAAGCGCAGCGTGGCGCGGGTGCGCCGCTCCCGCCATGCCTGCCAGAGCAGCAGCGGCACGAGCAGCAGCCCCCAGAGCGCCTCGGGGTTATTGAACGCGGGGAGCGGCGGCATTGTCAGAAGCCTGGGGCGGCGGTGGCGGAACGTACGTCTGGTCGATGAGCGTGTAACCGAAGGTCAGCGAGGCGCGGCAGGACTCGGCGGAAGCCTCCGCGCGCGCGTACTTCACCATGTCCGACTCGGACACGAAGCGCATCAGCGCGTCCTCCGGCAGTCCCGGCGTGTGCATGCGGCGCAGCGACGCCATCAGCTCGGAGCTGGTGCACTCCAGCGCCTCGAAGGCGTACTGCTCGCCCAGGTAGCCTCGGATGATTTCCGACAGCCGGAAATAGAACTCCTTCACCTGGCCACGCGCCGGCAGGTCCTCCGCCTTCAGCGCGTCCAGCGCCTTGCGCGTGCGCACATCCAGCGGCAGGCGCGGCACCACCACCTGGTGCTTCGGCCGGTTCTTCCACCACCGGAACAGCAGCCACGCGAGCGCCGCCGCGGCCAGCGCGCCCAGCACGATGAACACCAGGCGCCACGAGCGGATGGGGACTTCCTCCGGCGGCTTGTAGTCGAAGAGGTCCGCGCCCTGCCCGTCCGCGTCCGGCGGCAGCGTGGACGTCACCTCCACCGCCTGCGCGGGGGCGGTGTAGCGCCTGGGGCCCTCTGGCGTGGACACGTCGAACGGCAGCGCGGGCACCTCCACCGAGCCCAGCGCGAACGCGGACATCCGCACCCGGAACGTCGTGGTGGCCGACTCCGGCCCGTCCTGGCGCTGGCGCGTCTGGTCCAGGAACTCGAAGTCGCCCGTCTGCTGCGGCACCGCCAGCTCGTAGCGGTGGTCCTTCGGGTGGGTGATGACCACCTCGTAGACGAAGGGGTCGCCAATGCGGACCTGCTGGGGGGCCACGCGCACCGACATGCCTTCCGGCTTGGCGAGTTCGACGCCCGCGTCCGCCGCCGGGGCCTGCGCCCGGGACGGGGAAGCGGCCAGCGCGCAGCACAGCATCAGGAGAGGAAGAAGCCGCGTCACGCCGCCATCCTCCGGGCCCGCGCGCGGAAGAAGTTCGCGAGCGCCTTGCCGTGGTCGTCGCCCGCGCGCAGCTCCACGTGGTCCAGCTCCAGCTTCTTGAACAGCTTGCGCCGCTCGTCACGCGCGGCCTGCATGGCCCGGGCGAAGCGGCCTCGCACGCGCGGGTCACTGGTGTCGACGACGAAGCGCTCGCCCGTCTCCGGGTCCTCCATGTCCACCAGCCCCAGGCGCGGAAACGCCTCTTCCAGCGGGTCCGCCACGACGACGGGCACCAGGTCGTGCTTGCGCCCCACCAGCTTCAGCGGCTTCTCGTAGTCGCGCGCCTGGAAGTCGGAGACGAGGAACGTCACCGCCTTCCGCTTCGCCACCTGCGTCAGGTAGTTGAGCCCCACCGCCAGGTCCGTGCCCTTGCCCGCGGGCTGGTACGTGAGGATGTCGCTCACCAGCCGCAGCACGTGCGTGCGGCCCTTGCGCGGCGGCACCACCTTCTCCACCCGGTCCGAGAAGAGGATGAGCCCCACCCGGTCGTTGTTGGCGATGGCGCTGAAGGCGATCTGCGCCGCGACCTCCGCGGCGATCTCCGACTTGGTGCGCTCGCGCGAGCCGAACTCCTTCGACGCGGAGACGTCCACCACCAGCATCACCGTCAGCTCGCGCTCCTCGGTGAAGACCTTGACGTAGGCCTCGTCCATGCGCGCGGTGACGTTCCAGTCGATGATGCGAATCTCGTCACCGGGCTGGTACTGGCGCACCTCGGAAAAGGCCATGCCCCGGCCCTTGAAGACCGAGTGGTACTGGCCAGCAAGCATGTCGGAGACCACCTTGCGGGTGCGAATCTCCAGCTTGCGGATGCGGCGGATGAGGTCCTTGGGAAGCACGGGGCGCCTGGCGGGCTCTGGGAGTGAGGGTCAGGGGACTTCGACGCGGTCGAACACGCGCTGGATGATCTTCTCCGGCGTGAGGTCCTCCGCCTCCGCCTCGTACGTCATCGCCACGCGGTGGCGGAGCACGTCGAAGGCAATGGCCTTCACGTCCTCCGGCGTGACGAAGCCGCGGTGGCGCAGGAAGGCGTGCGCGCGCGCGGCCTGGGCCAGCGCGATGGTGGCGCGAGGCGAGGCCCCGAACTGGATGTAGTCCGCCAAATCCTTCAGGCCGTACTTGGCGGGCTCACGCGTGGCGAACACCACGTTGAGGATGTAGTCCTTCACCTTCTCGTCCATGTAGATGTGGTGGACGAGCTCGCGGGCGCGGACCAGGTGCTGCAGGTCGATGACCCGCTGCGCGCGCGGCGAGGAGCCACCCGACATCCGGTCCATGATGACCTTCTCTTCGTCGCGCGTCGGGTAGCCCACCTTCACCTTGAGCATGAAGCGGTCCACCTGCGCCTCGGGCAGCGGGTAGGTGCCCTCCTGCTCGATGGGGTTCTGCGTGGCCAGCACGAGGAAGGGCGAGGGCAGCCCGAAGGACTGGTCACCGATGGTGACCTGGCGCTCGGCCATGGCCTCCAGGAGCGCGGATTGCACCTTCGCCGGGGCGCGGTTGATTTCGTCCGCGAGCACGATGTTGGCGAAGATGGGGCCCTTGCGGACGGTGAAGTTCGCCGCCTGCTGGTTGTAGATCATGGTGCCCACCACGTCCGCGGGCAGCAGGTCCGGGGTGAACTGGATGCGCATGAAGGTGGCGCTGAGCGAATCAGCGACGGTGCGCACCGTGAGCGTCTTGGCGAGGCCGGGCACGCCTTCCAGCAGCACGTGTCCGTTGCACAGCAGGCCAATGAGGATGCGCTCCAGCATGTAGCGCTGCCCGACGATGACCTTGCTGGTTTCCTGGTTGAGGACCTCGACGAAGCTGCTTTCCTGCTGCACGCGTTCGGTGAGCGCGCGAATGTCGGTGTTCATGTCGCCTCGTGTCGGACTGGCGGCGGGCAGCCTAGGGTTTACAGGGTATCCGGCTCAACACCGCAGAGGGCCGCGCATTCCAGTAAGTTGCCCGTCCGTCCGCTCCTCCTGGAGTGTCCTCCCCATGTACCACTCACAGCCGCCACGCCAACCCTTGTTCCACTCCCGGCGGACCGCCGCGTGCTGGGGCACACCATGAAGGCCCCCGCCGTGGGGCCGGTGGAGGCCGCGCTGCTCGCCCAGTTGGCCCCGGCCGTCTCGGCGACGGTTCACTGGTTGCCGGGCGGAGGGGCCCTCCGGGTCCTGGAGGCGGGCACGGGCCCCACGGTGGTGCTGCTGCACGGGCGCGGCGGCGCGGCCTCCCAGTGGTTCGCCTATCTGACGGCGCTGGCCCGGAGCCACCGGGTGCTGGCGGTGGACCTGCCCGGCTTCGGCTTGTCGTCCCCCACCGAGGGCCCCCTGGCCACCGCCGAGGACGGGCTGGCCTTCTTCACCGCCCCCGTCGAGGCGCTGCTGGCCCGGCTCGCCCCCGGCCCGGTGTCCGTGGTGGGCCACTCGCTGGGCGGGCTGGTGGCGCTGGAGCTCGCGCTGCGCGCCCGGGTGCCCGTGGAGCGACTGGCCCTGGTGGACGCCATGGGCCTGGGGCCCGAGCTGACGCGCAAGGCCCGCCTCTTCTTCCACGCCGGACCGGAGCGCCTGGCTCGCTCCCTGGGCCCCTGGGCCTGGGCCCGGATGATGCCGCCCCCGCCAACGCCCCTGGGTCAGCGGCTGGGCGCCCTGGAGTACGAGCTGCTCGCCCGGCCGGGAGCCAGCCCCGAGGCCCCCCGGGCCTTCAACCGGCTCGTGCCCGTGACAGGCGCCGTCTTCCACCGCGAGGAGAAGCTCGATTCCGTGACGGCGCCGGTGCTCCTTGTCTGGGGTGAACACGAGGAGGTCCTGCCCGTCTCCCTCGCCGAGCAGGCGGCACGGCGCCTCCCCAACGCCCGGCTCCTGCGCCTGGACGCGGGCCACAGCCCCCACCAGGAGCGCCCGGAGCGCGTCCTCCCGGAGCTGAAGGCGTTCCTCGCCGGGGCCCCAGAAGCGTGAGGCTCGCACCGCGGTCCGAGACAGGCTGCCCGTTCACGAGGGATGGCCGGCGCCCACGCCCCGCTACGTCTTCGACGGACGCCGCTGGGCTTCCCAGCGCCGGCGCAAGGCGGAACGGCGCTCCGGGTACGGCGCGTCGAGGAAGTCCACGCTGAGCAAACGCTCCGTCCTGAAGTATCGAAAGTCCCGACGCAGCTCACACCACGCAATCAACACGCGGACGCCGGTCACGTAGCCCACGAGAAAGGGCCACACCGTGCGCTGGCTCATCGTGCCTTCCGCGTCGGCGTAGTGGATGTGAAGCTTCAATTGCTTCCGCGACCACTCCCGCAGTCGGCCCACGTCGACAGTTCCGTCCGGCTGCCGCTGGCTTGGGGGTGGAATGCCCACCACGGGGTCGTCGACCAGTTCGCGCAGGTGCTTGGGAACGATGGCGGCGACCTTCGCCAGGACATCTCCCGCCGCGGCCGACAACGTCTTGTCCGCGTTGGCCGCCACCCATTGCGCGCCGAGCACCACCGCCTCGACCTCGCTCGGCGTCAACATCAGCGGCGGCAGGTCGAAGCCGCGCTCGAGCACGTAGCCGACCCCCGCTTCTCCGCGAATCGGCACGCGACGCGACATCAACGCCGCGAGGTCCCGGTACACCGTGCGTTGACTCGTCTCGAGCTGCTCGGCGATTGAACTGGCCGTCATCGGCCCCTTCGCCCGCCGCAGCACCTGCAGAATCTCGAACAAGCGGTCAGCGCGTCGCATGCGTCCTCTGCGCTATGCCATCGCGGTCAGGATAGCGCAGCTCACGAGGTTGCTGACCAGGAAGTACGGCGCGTTGATGACGCCGTACAGGAGCGGCCGCGGGATGTTCGGGTTGATGGCCACGTTGAACACCGTGGCGACGATATAGCCGACGCCGCTGAGGGCACCGAACACGAGCGCATCCGGCATCGCGTCGATGTGAAGCGCACGCAGCAGCATCGCGTTCCCCAGCGTCACCACGAGCATGCACACTTGGGGCCCCGCGATGAAGAGCGGCTCTGGCTTGCGGCCCACGAGGTCGGTGCGCCCGAGCGCCAGCGCGTACGGCTTCGGGATGACCCCCATGTACCACACCGCGCCGAGCATCCCCTGCGCCGCCGCCGAGAGAAGAACCGCGAACCCATTGAGTGAAAGCGTGAACATCGTTTGCGTCCCGTGTCGAGGTGAGACGCATGAGGTACCGCCACCCTGTTGCCACCGTGGTGGCAGCAGCGAATCGCCTGCTGCACACCGTCGACATTCACCCCGGACCGGCCACCGCATGAACGTGCTTCACGAACGGCCGCCCGGCAGGCCGGCGCCCCGACGCATTCCGGGCGACACGGCCCGGTCCGGAGGTCGGAGCTCGTCCTGGCGGCGCTTGTCCTGGCCCTCTCGGATGGCGACCGTCCCGCTGTGTCATCCACGGACACCGCCGCCAGGGAGGCTGCCATGAATCACAAGACTCACGAGGCCCATGACCACGTCCATGCCAAGGGCTGTGGCCACCCCGCCATCCAGCACAAGGACCACGTGGACTACCTGCACGACGGGCACCTGCACCACTCGCACGCGGACCACACGGACGAGTGCACCCTCGCCGAGGACGCGCGCAACCCCGCGCAATGCACGCCGAAGCACGCCTGTGGTGCCCATGAGGGCACGCACCGCCACGGCCCCTCGTGTGGCCATGCGGCCGCGCCCCACGGAGACCACATGGACTATCTCGTGGACGGTCACCTGCATCACCCGCACGACGGCCACTGCGACGACCACGGCAAGGTGCAGGTCGTGAGCTGAAACGCGGCGATGGCGGAGGCCCTCCCCCCGGAGGCCCCGCCATCGTCACGTCGATCCGCGGCGAGCCGCCTCAGGCCTGCGGCGAGGCCCCCTCCCCCGCCTGCCGGTCCACCAGTTGTTTGCGCACCTCATTCATGTCGAGCGCGCGCACCTGGCGGATGAGGTCATCGAGCGCGTTGGCCGGCAGCGCGCCTGCCTGCTCGAACAACATGATGCCGTCACGGAAGACCATCAGCGTGGGGATGGAGCGGATGGCGAACGCGCCCGCCAGCTCCACCTCCTTGTCGGTGTCGAGCTTCCCGAAGACGATGTCCGGGTTCTTCGAGCTCGCCTGTTCAAAGACAGGCGCGAAGGTGCGGCACGGCGCGCACCACTCGGCCCACCAGTCGAGCAGGACGATTCCCTCCTTCGAGACGATTTCCTTGAAGTTGGCTTTCGTGATGTCGGTGGTTGCCATGTCCCTGACACTGGGCCCTCCCCCCCGGAGGCGCCAGTGTCAGGGGACGGCAGGCAAGCTCAGCCCCAGATGCTCGCCCGGCCCATGAACTGCGCCAGGTCCAGCCGGTTCGACTGCGTCTCACGCTGGGGCGCCTTCGCCGTGAAGGCCTCCAGGTCCTGGAGGCTGATGTGGACCTCCTTGCCGGACTTGGACTTGCTGGCGCCCTGGTCCACCGACTTCAGCGCGGTGGGGTGGTTGAGCAGGAACTGCGCCGCCTCGCGGAGCTCCTTCGGCGCGCCGCTCTTCGGGTCGGCCACGCGCTTGAGCTCCGACAGGCCGATGTTGTTGTCACCCGCGCCCTTGCCGCTGCCGTTCATGCCGACGCCCTCGGCGAAGTTGAAGTGGTCCTTCAGCGTCTGGGCCGCCTTGTAGACATCCATGGGGCCCTGACGACCGGCGCCGAAGGGCGACTGCGGCCCCTGCCCGAACGAAGGCCCGCAGAGGTCCAGCCGCGGCGGCAGGTTGGGGCGGTGCGGGTTGGGCAGGCCCTGCATGCCACCGAAGCCCCCGAAGCCCCCGCCGAAGCCGGAGCCCCCGCCGAAGCCAGGGCCGCAGGGCGACGGGCGCTGCGGGAAGGTGGGCCGCTGAGGCGCGTTGCAGTCCGAGGCGTTCTTGGCGTGCGCCTGGAGGTCCGCCTTGCTCAGGTGCACCTCGTTGTTGCCGCCGTGGGCCTTGCTGGCGCCCTGGTCCAGCGAGCGCAGCGCGATGGGGTGGTCCAGCATCCACTTCGCGGCGGCGCGGACCTCGGGAGGGAAGCCGCTGTTCGGCTCCGCGACGCGCCGGAGCTCCGACGTCCCGATGTTGTTGTCACCGGCGCCCGCGCCGCTGGCGTTCATGCCCACGCCCTCGATGGCGTCGAAGTGCTTGAGCACCGTCTGCGCCGCCTTGGACGGGTCCATCGACTGGTAGGCGGCCTGGTAGCGGTCCGTGGGGCCGCAGCCGCGGGCGTTGGAGGAGAAGCTGTTGCACACGGCGGACTTGGCGATGGACAGGCTCATGGTCGTGACTCCTGGTTTCAATGACAGCGATGGTTTGGATTGGGAGCGAGTGGCTGTTTCAGCCGAAAGCCCCGAGCGCTGACTACATTTACATTCTCTGTCGGACCCGCGCGGTGTTTCCTGCGGTGTTTTTATTTATTTTCCGCGCGCCTTAGAGGGAAACGAGCACAAAACAAACACAAACAAGCCCACCCGCGAAGCGTCTGGCCATTCAAGGCAAGACATCGCGGGCGGGCTGCGCGGACCTGGTGTTTCAGATTCGGATCCAGGGCATTGCAGTGGACATGCCAGGGCGTTCCGGGGCGTCGCTGGCGGGGCGGAGGGGCCGCTCCCGAGGGAACGCACCGCAACGCGACGCCTGGGAGGGCGATAACCGCGGTTGTCAGGTGGCAACAACAGTTGTCACCCCCCTCCCCCTCACGTGCGAGGTGGTAGCCTGCGGACCGTGGCGGACCCAGGTGACAATGACGTGGTGCCAGACGAGCTGGTCCGGACGGCCCCCGTCCCCATGATGCGGCGGGGCCCTTTACGGCTGAAGCTGCTGGTGCTTTCCGGCGAGCAGGCGGGTCAGAGCCACGCGCTGCGCCCCGGCGTCGTCCGGCTCGGGACGTCGTCGACGTGCGACGTCATCTTGACGGACCGCGTCGTGTCCCGGCAGCACCTCCAACTGGAGGTGAGCGAGGAGCGGGTGGTGGCCACCGACCTGGGCTCGCGCAATGGCTCCTTCTTCGAAGGGGTGCGCTTCACCGAACTGGAGGTGCGCCCTGGCGCCGTGCTGACGCTGGGCACCGTCGTCCTCAAGGTGGTTCCGGAGGATTCGAGGGAGCGCGTCATGCCGCTGTCCTCGAGGAAGCGCTTCGGCGCCCTCGTGGGCGGCAGCGTGAAGATGCGCGAGCTGTTCACCCTCCTGGAGCGCGTGGCGGCGGGCGGCGGTGACGTGCTCGTCCAGGGCGAGACGGGAACGGGCAAGGAGCTGTGCGCGGAGGCCCTCCACAAGGAGGGCGCCCGGGCCGAGGGCCCCTTCATCATCGTGGACATCGCGGGGATTCCGCCGTCCCTGATGGAGTCGGAGCTGTTCGGGCACGTGCGGGGCGCCTTCACCGGAGCCCAGGGCGAGCGGGCGGGCGCCTTCGAGCGCGCGCAGGGCGGCACCGTCTTCCTGGACGAGGTGGGCGAGCTGCCGCTGGAGCTCCAGCCCCGGCTCCTCCGCGTGCTGGAGCGCCGTCAGGTGAAGCGCGTGGGCGCCAACGACTACCGCACGGTGGACATGCGCGTCGTGGCGGCCACGCACGTGGACCTGGAGCAGGCCGTCCAGCAGGGCCGGTTCCGCAAGGACCTCTATCACCGGCTCGCGGTGCTCAAGGTGGTGCCGCCACCGCTGAGGGAGCGGGCCGACGACTTGCCGCTGCTCATCGACGCCATGCTGGAGCGAATGGGCCGGCCTCCCAGCGCCCTGACCGAGCAGACCCGCGCGCTGATGGCCCAGTACCCATGGCCCGGCAATGTGCGTGAGCTGCGCAACGTGGTGGAGCAGGCCGTCCACCTGGGCGAGGACACCCTGCCCCCCATGGAGTCGCCCTCGGGCGCGGTGCGGGTGCCCACGGCGACGCCGGAGACGGAGCTGCCCTTCAAGGAAGCGAAGGAGCGGCTCATCGAGGTCTTCGAGCGGGACTACCTCCAGGGCCTCATCACCCGCTGCGACCGGAACATCTCCCGCGCCGCGCGGGAGGCCGGCATTGCCCGCGTCTACCTGCGCAAGCTGCTCACGAAGCACGGGATGATGCTCGTGGACGACGATGACTCACGCGACTGAGCGAGGAGAACACGCCATGCGACCGCCCGTCCGGGCCCAGCCACTCACGCGGGAGGCCTTCGCACCCTTCGGGGACGTCATCGGGCTGGAGCTCGCCGGTGGCAACAGCGCCAACCAGGGCACGGCCACGCGCTTCGACCGGGTGGCGAACCTGACCGGCAGCCGGCCCGAGGCGAAGCCTAACCTCGCCGTGTTCCGCTCGGTGGCGAAGACGCTGCCCTTCGAGGTGCGCCTGCTGGAGCGCCACCCCTGCTCCACGCAGATGTTCGTGGCGCTCGCGTGTCAGCGCTTCCTGGTCGTCGTGTGTCCGGAGGATGCGCGAGGCGAGCCGGACCTGGACCGACTGCAAGCCTTCGTCTGTGGCCCGGGCCAGGGCGTGAACTACCGCCCCGGCCAGTGGCACCATCCCATCATCGCGCTGGAGGGACCCGCGGACCTGCTGATGCTGGCCTGGGAGGACGGGTCCGCCCTCGACTGCGAGGAGCGTCCCCTGCCCACGCCCGTGCTCATCACCCGCGACTGAGCCGCGCTCAGCGCCCGTCAGTCATCCAGGTCGCTCGCGAAGTGGAGGAGCTCGCCGGGCGGCACGGGCTTCTCATCCGGCCCGACGACTTCCCCCGTGGAGATGAGCCACACGTCCAGGTCGTCATCACCGTCGAGATTGGCGAGACACGCGGCCGTGATGTCGCACTCGGGGCACTCCCCTGTCACGCCCACCTGCGTGATGGCGAGAACCGGCACATCACCGAGCGCGATGGACTTCAACTTCGGGTTCGTCGCGACGTCCACGCCCACCGCGACCGCGTCCTCCACCGCCGGGGCCCCCGCGGTGTCACGCAAATCCACCGGGTCGACGCCCACCAGGAAGAGCTGTTGATTGCCGCGCGGGATTTCAAACCCCACCTTCGAGAAGGCGGGCTCGTAGGTGTCGTGCTCCAGGTAATGAACCTTCTGCGCGGTGTACCACTGCTTCAGCGACACCTTGCAGATGCTTTGCATCGCGCGGCCCTGGTAGCGCTGGAAGCCGCTGAGCGACCCCACGACAAAGATGAGGAAACACGGGACGAACAACAAGGCGAGCGCGCCCGCCACGATGAGGAAGACCTTCTTCCGGCTGCCCCGCGGCACGGAGGTCTTGTTGCCGCAAGCGCACTGGACGGTCGCCCCCGCCTTGAGGCCCGTCACCTCGAGCTTCGCGCCGCACGCAGGACATGGAATGGCTGCCATTGAAGAATCCCCCTGAAGATGTCCGCACCCCAATGCGCGGAAAGCGCGGCACCCTATCACCCCCGTCTCGCCAGCGAATCCTCAACAGCAGCCACGACCTCAATCACAGCGAGGTGTCCGGCGCGCCCCTCCGGTGAGCGCGGCACCCGGGAGTGGCGGACGTCACTCATTGACGTCGTTCACGACATTCACCGGGACACCGGGCGGAACACGGCTTCCATCCGCGTCGGTGAGCTCGCGCGTGGAGATGAGCCAGACATCCAGCGTGTCATCGACGTCGATGTTCCCCGCGCAGGCCATGGTGAGCTGGCATTCGGGGCAGGCCCCCGAAACGCCCAGTTGCCGGGTGACCCACGGGGGCAGGTCCTCCAAGGTGACGGGGCGGATGCGGTCATCCATGGACCGGTCCACGCCAATCCCCACTGCGTCCGCACTGACTTCCGCCCCCCGCGTGTCGCGGGGCGATATGGGACCCGCGGCCATGAAATACGCATAGCGATTGCCAGGCTCCGGCAGGAAGCCTGTTTTGACGATGCCAGGCGCGTAGGCATCATGTTCCGCGGCGTGACTGCGCTGCGCGGTGAAGAGGGCCCTCAGGTTCGTCTTGCACTCCCGCTGCTTGGAGCGCACCGTCAGCTTGTTGTAGTTGGGGATGGCGATGGCGGCGAGGACGCCGGCGCAGGGACAGAGCAGCAACAACCCCAATGCCGCGGCCAGGCCACGAAGCCCCAGCCCCCACACCCGCGAAGGCACGCGGGCCACGTTCCCACAGGCACAGGTGAGGAGGACGCCCGGGGAACGCCCCGTCACCTCGAGCAGCTCACCGCACTTCGGGCACTCCAGTTTCGCCATGTGCTGGCTTCCCCCTGGATACGCGTGTCCGCCACGCAGCCGTGCAATGTATCACGGCCCCCTGGCGGGCCCGCGGCCGGGTGCCGCGCTCACGAGGATGGACGCGCCACCCATCCAGGCCGCTAGACTGCGTCCGTGCCGAAACAACCGTTCGACCTGGACGCGACGCCGGACCGCCTGCGAGCACTCGCGGACGCGGGGGTGCTGTCCCCCACCGCGATGGAGCGCGCGCTGCACCTGTCCGTGGCGACGCCGCCGCGCGCGGACTGGCGTCGCTTCCTGTCCACCACGCTGCTGGGCCTGGGCGCGCTGCTGGTGCTCGCGGGCGTCATCTACTTCTTCGCCTACAACTGGGCGGAGATGCATCGCTTCGCGAAGATGGGCCTCATCGCGGTGGCAATCGCTGGCGCCGCGCTGAGCGCCTGGAAGCTGGGCGAGACGCTCGGCGGGCAGATGTCGCTGTTCACCGCGTCGGTGCTCGTGGGCGGGCTGCTGGCCGTCTACGGGCAGGCCTACCAGACGGGCGCGGACCCCTATGAGCTGTTCGTGGGGTGGACGGTCCTCATTCTTCCCTGGGTCGCGGTGTCGCGCTTCCCGCCCCTGGGGCTGCTGGCGCTGGTGCTGACCAACACCGGCATCCTCCTCTTCTGGGAGCAGGTGCTGGGCACGAAGGAGGGCCGGGAGTACTGGCTGGCGGTGGCGCTGGGCGGACTCAACGGCTTCACCTGGGCCACCTATGAGCACTTCGCCAACCTGCGGGTGTCCTGGCTCCAGGCGCGCTGGGTGCCGCGCGTGCTTGCGGTGATGACGGTGACACCCCTGCTCATCGCGTCGGTGCCGCTCGTCACGTCACCCACGCGCGCGACCACCGGCGCCGGGGTGGCGCTGCTGCTGGTGCTGGCGACGCTCGCGGCCGAGTACGCGCTGCACCGGCACCTGCAGGGCGAGCTGTTCATGCTCACCCTCGGCGCGCTGACCGTGATGACGCTGCTGACGTCCAGCGCCACCAGCTTCGTCTTCGACTTCGGCCGTGACGCGGAGGTCTTCGGCCTCTTCGTCATGCCGCTCTTCGTCATCGGGCAGGTGGCGCTCGCCGTGATGTGGCTGCGGCACGAAGCCCGCGTCACCGGCGCCTCGGAGGAGTCCTGACATGGCCTTGCGTCCCTCCGTGCAGCAGGTGTTGAACACGCTCCAGGAAGAAGGCCACCTCGGCCCCGACGCCGTGGAGCCCGCCCGTACCGCCCTGGAAGCCCACCAGCGCAAGTCCACGGCCGTCCCCTGGTTCGTGAGAGCGTTCTCGGGCCTTGGCGCCTGGATGGCCGCCGTGTTCGTGGTGAGCTTCTTCGCCTGCACGGGCATCCTGGAGAACAAGGCGGTGATGGGCGTGCTGGGCCTCTTCTTGTGCGGCGGCGCCACGTTTCTGCGCCGCGAGGTCCACGGCGTCTTCGTGGAACAACTGGCCCTGGCCCTGTGCCTCGCGGGCGCCTGGATGATGGTCGCCAGCATCGGCATCGACGCCGAGAGCGAGGTCACCACGGCCTTCGCCGGACTGACCATCAGCGCCGTCCTGCTCGCCATCTACCCGGACGCCGTCCTCCGCTTCTTGAGCACCGGGGGCATCATCGCCTCCGCCAGTGTTCTCGCCTATAAGGCCGCGGGGGGCTACGGCGTGGACTTGCTGCTGCTGGGCAGCGCGGTGCTGATGCACGTCCTCATCGTGGAGCAGGTCCGCCTGCGCCAGCTCAGCCGCGGTGACTGGGTGGGCCCGGTGGCGTTCTCGCTCGCGTTCATCGTCCCGGCGGCGCTGCTCGTCCGAGGCACGCGGGGGCTGTCCGACGCGGGCTTTGAAATCTCCTCGGGGATGCCGAACAGCGTGCTCACCCTGGGGCTGACGGCGCTGACGCTGTACACCGTGTGGCGGGTGCTCCAGGAGCTGCGCATCACCCCCACGGGCGTGGCCGGCGCGGCGGTGTTCGCGGCCCTGGCGCTCCTGGCGGTGCTCACGCCACACACGCCGGCGGTCATCGCCGCCGTGGGCATGCTGGTGCTCGGCTTCCACCGGCGCAGCAGCGTGCTGTTGGGGCTGGCGGTGACGTTCCTGCTCGCCGCGGGCAGTTACTACTACTACGACCTGGGCCTCACGCTGCTGGCCAAGTCCCTGGCGTTGATGGGCGGCGGGCTGGTGTTCCTGGGCCTGCGCTCGTTCCTGCTGCGGCGCTTCCCCGCCCCGGCGACGGAGGTGCGGTGATGCTGCGCACGGCGGTCATCCTCGGCGGGCTGGCCTTCGCCCTGCTCGTCCCCACGGGGCTCGTCCTCCAGAAGGAGCGCGTGCTTCGCTCGGGCAAGGTGGTGCTGCTGGAGCTGGCGCCGGTGGACCCGCGCTCGCTGATGCAGGGCGACTACATGGTGCTGGACTACGCCATCAGCCGGGACCGGAGAGACGACACCGCCACCCTCCCCTCCGACGGACGCCTGGTGCTGAAGCTGGACGCGAACGGCGTGGGCACCTTCACCCGCTACGACGCCCCCGAGACGCCGCTGGCCGCCGATGAGCTGAAGCTCCGCTACCGCGTGCGCGCGGAGCGCTTCCGGCTCGGCGCGGAGTCCTTCTTCTTCCAGGAGGGCCACGCCGACCGCTACGAGGGCGCCCGCTACGGCGAGCTCCGCGTGGCGGACGACGGCAACAGCGTGCTCGTGGGCCTGCGGGACGCCCAGCGCCAGCCCCTGGGGCGCTGACCGGCCCCCGAGGGAACACACGGGTCTACTTCCTCACACTCACCGTAAATCGTGAAAAGGCGGGGGCTTGCTCTCCGCCCGCCTTTGGTGCATCATCATTTTGATTTCGATATTCAAAATCAAAATCAAGGGATGACGACGATGGTCGGTCAGGGATGCGGCAAGACGGTGCTGGCGCGAGGTCCGTGCGCCGAGGTGACTCGGTGCTCCTGCGGGCACATCCACCTGGCCATGGGGCCGGTGACGATTCGCGTGGAGGAGGAGGTCCTCCGGGCCATCGGCATGACGGTGGCGGAGGCGCTCCAGCAGTTGGGGACGCCGCTGGAGTCGCTCTCGAACGAGGACACCGAGCCGCTGACGATGAGCGCGCTGGCCGGCGGGTGGAAGCAGTGAGCGCCACCGGCACGTTGAGGCTGCCCCGCACGGACGTGTCCGCGCGCGTGAAGCGGTTGGTGGAGCCGGAGCGCCCGGCGTCGGTGCCGCTGGCCACGGGGCCCCAGCCGCTGTCCGTGCTGCTGGCGGAGGGGACGGCGAAGCTGGCGGAGCAGGCGGAGCGCTCGCTGTTCATCCAGTCCCTCTTCTTCGACGCCTGGGAAGGCGGCCTGTATGGCCAGTACGTCCGGGCCCAGCACTACGTGAGCCACCTGCGCCAGTTGCACACGCTCTACACCGCCTTCGAGACGGCCCTGCCCCGCGTCATGGGCACCACGCTCACGACGGCGCTGCTGCTCCCCGAGCTGCGCCTGGCCTCCACGCTCGAGTCGGACCTGACGTACTTCTGCGGCGACGCCCGCACGGAGACCTTCGCGTGCGTGGAGACGCGGCTGCACGCCGAGCGCATCCGGGAGGTCTCCGAGGACGCGCCCCACCTGCTGGTGGCGCACGCCTACGCGCGCTGCGTCCTGGACGTGTTCGCCGGGCACCGCCGCGCCCAGCGAATCACCGACGCGTTCGAGCTGGCGGAGGGACAGGGCACGTCCTTCTACGGCGCCGTGCCCGAGTCCGAGCTGGCGGCCTTCCGCGTGCGCTTCCACTCGCGCCTCGACGGGCTGGAGCTGGACGAGGACGAGGCGCGCGAGGTGGTGCAGGAGGCGCGCATGGCCTTCCGGCTGCACTCGCTCGTGTGTGACGAGCTGGCCCGGGGCGCCACCGGCATCGTGGACCGCCCCCACACCGACGCCCGGTAGTCCCCCGGGCGCCGTGCTCCACTTCAGGCGGCTTCGACCTCCGACAGCAAGTCGGAGAAGGGCGAGCCGTCCTCACCCAGCGCCTTGTAGAGCGAGTCCACCTTCTCCAGCTCGCGCTTGAGCGCCTTGTGGTGGTTGCGGTTCTTCACCAGGCTCTCCCGCCCCAGCAGCTTGAAGCCCTCGTCCCGGCCCACCTGCCGGATGGCGAGCCCCAGCACCATGCCGCGGAAGGCATCCGCCAGGTCCAAATCCAACGGCGCGTTGCGCCGGCGCGCCTCCGCGACGAAGGCCTGGGCCGCCGCGCGCAGCGCCTCGGGCAGCGGACGGGCGCCCGGGGCCAGCTCGTAGTCCAGCGCCCGCGCGACGTGCTTCTCGTGCAGCACCAGCTCGCCCGGGGCGTCCGCGTGCTCCACCATGGCCAGCGTGTAGGCGCGGCGGACGATGTTGTCGAGCTGCCGCAGGTTGCCCGGCCAGGCGCTCCCCACCAGCAGCAGCTCCGCCTCCTTCATCAGCCGGGCGTGGCCCTCTGGCGCGCGCTCGCGGTGCCGGCGGTTGACCATGTACTGCGCCCACAGGGGGATTTCGTCCTGGCGCTCCTGCAGCGGCGGCATGCGCACCGGCAGCACGTTGACGCGGTAGTAGAGGTCCTCGCGGAAACGGCCCGCGCGCACCTCCGCGTGCAGGTCCGCGTTGGTGCCGATGATGAAGCGCACGTCCGCCTGCCGCTCACCGGTGCCCTCGCCCAACGGTCGGTAGCTGCGCGACTCCAAGAGGTGCAGCAACCCCGCCTGCGCCTTGAGCGACAGCTTGTCGATTTCGTCGATGAAGAGCGTGCCGCCCTCCGCGCGGGCCACGCTGCCGGGCGCGTCGCGCACCGCGCCGGTGAAGGCGCCCTTCTTCCAGCCGAAGAGCTCCGCCATCTGGAGGTCCTCGGGCACCGTCACCAGGTCCAGCGTTTCGAAAGGCTTGCCGCGGCGGTTGGAGCGCTCGTGGCACCAGCGCGCCAGCCGCGACTTGCCCGCGCCGGTGGCGCCGCTGATGAGGATGGTCTCATCCTGCAACGCGAAGACGCGGAGGATGGGCAGCAGCTCCGCCATGGAGCGCCCCACCACCGGAAGGAACTCGTCCACCTCCGGCCGGGCCACGGGCCGCTGCGGCAGCCGCGCCAGGTACGGCGCCGCCACGTCCGCCAGGAGCTGAAGCCTGTCGCCGGCGTCCAT
This sequence comes from Myxococcus hansupus, assembly GCF_000280925.3. Lineage (NCBI taxonomy): Bacteria > Pseudomonadati > Myxococcota > Myxococcia > Myxococcales > Myxococcaceae > Pseudomyxococcus > Pseudomyxococcus hansupus. The sequence continues at coordinate 1,450,407 of NZ_CP012109.1, read as the reverse complement.
CCAGACGAACTCCTGCCCCATCGCCGCCAGACAGTCCGCCTCCAGGGAAATCATCCCCTCGATGGCGCCCCCGGGCGTGCGCAGCGGGAGCACGCACACGTGCGTCGCGTGACGGCCGAGGAACCGCTGCCGGCTCTCATGGCTGTTGAAGCCCGCCAGGCTCGGGTCCCCCGTCACCGGCGCGTTGGGCGCGTGCGGCTGCACCGTCCCGACATTCACGTCGATGGACACCGCGCACCGGTGCTCCACCACCGCGCGCCACGCCGTGGCCGAGGTGAAGAAGGGCGTCCCTACACTGGCATCCGTAATCTCCGCCGCGCCCACATCCAGCGCAGCCAGGCTGCGGTAGGCCTCACCAGGGCGAAGGTGGACGATGCCGCGGAGCACCCGGCCCCGGGCTGCGTACCGGCTGGACGCAACGGCCTCCTGGGCAACCGCCTGCAAACGCCGAAGGGTGGCGGCCGCCGCGGTCTCGAAGTCCTTGGCTCCTCGCAAATCCGTGAGGAGCTGCGCCATCTCGTCTTGCATCCACTCGCCTCCGTCCTAGGCCCTCTGACGGGCTCCGACAGGAACCACATCAGGGGGACGGAGTGTAGCGGAGATGAAGAACGCGGAAGGAGCGGCCCCTCCTTCCGCGTTCCCGAAACTCCGATACTGCGGGGCAGCCCCGTTTCACGGGTCGCCTCGTCGCAGCGCCATGCGTGTGGCGTGCCAGACACTCTGCCGGCGTGATTTCACGAGGATGGCGCGAGCGCGGATTCGGAAGGGCCTTCATCCGCGTCCCAATAGGACGCGCCCGCGTCCCAACAGGACGCAGGCCCCTCAAAACCCACCGATAGTGCGCCGAAAACCCCTGATTAACGGCCTCAGCGTGAAGTCTTGAGCCGTTTTTGAGGGGTAGAGGCCTTTTTCGGCGCTTTCCGCGAGGACGCAGGGGCCGGCGGCGGGGCGTCCTCGGGCTGGGACACGGCGTCCGGCTGGAGGATGAAGACGCGGTCCAACCGGAGGCTGCCGCGCTCCACGGGTGCGTCCATGTCGTAGTCGAAGGTGAAGCAGGACAGCACCCGGAGCCCGGCGTCGCGGAACAACTTCGCGGCCTGGGCGCTGCTGTAGGTCCGGAAGTGCCACTGCGTCTCGATGAGCCAGTCCTTGTCCGGCCCGGTGACGCGCAGGCGGTTGCGCATGGCCGAGCGCCGCGCCCGGCGCTCCGGCAGGCCCTCGTTCGTGTTGCACACGACGCGGTCCTCGCCCACCTGCCCCACCCAGCGCTCGTGCTCGGGACGCGCGCGCTCGTAGTCGGTGAGGTGGAAGCCGAGCACGTAGATGCCGCCCGGCTTGAGCAGTCGGCGCGTGCCCTCCAGGTGCTGGCGCGCGGCGGCCTCGCTGTCCAGGTAGCGGAAGGTCGACACCAGGCAGTGCGCCAGGTCCACCTGCCCCTCCAGCGCCGGGTCCGCGAAGGACTCCATGCGCGAAGGGCCGAGCTTCACGCGGCGGCGCTCCGCGGGCGTGAGCCGCTTGCGCGCATGGGCGAGCATCGCCTCGGAGATGTCGTAGCCCACCACGCGCAGGCCCCGGCGGGCCGCCTCCTCCACCAGCCGGCCCGCGCCGCAAGCGGGCTCCAGCCACACCTTGCCGCCGGTGCCAAAGCGCTCGCTGAGCGCCAGGAGGAAGTCCACCTCGCGCACGGTGTCCGTGCCGAAGATGGCCTCGTAGTACTGCGGGTGCTCGTACCAGTCAGTGCGTTTTTCCATGAGAAGGCGCCCGCTCGCGGGCCGGAGGCACTCAGTGCGGGTGGTGCCCGGGGTGCCCCATGAGCCGCGCGAGCAGGAACATCAGCAGCAGGCCCACGAAGAGCGCCAGCACGTTGCGGCCCGGCTGGTCCTTGCCATGCCGGTGCACGTGCGGCAGCAGGTCCGACACCGCGATGTAGAGGAAGTTTCCCGCGGAGAAGGCCAGCGCCTTCGCCCCCAGGCTCTCCAGGTGCAGCATCGCGTCGAAGATGAAGTAGAGCAGCGCGCCCGCCGGCACCATCATCCCGTACAGCGTGGAGAGCGACAGGATGGAGAAGCGCGAGCGCCCCTCCGACTTGAGGATGGTGGCCAGCGACAACGCGGAGGGCACCTTGTGCGCGACGATGGCCAGCATCGCCATGCTCCCCACGCCCTCCTCCACCGCCGAGCCGAGCGCGATGCCGTCGAAGAGCGTGTGCGTGGACAGGCCCAGGAAGGCGGTGAGCCCCAGCACGTGGCCCGGATGCCCGGTGTGCCCGGAGGACGCCGCCACGCCGTGGTCCTCGCCCGCGTGCGCGACGAGGTAGCGCTCCAGCACCAGCAGGAAGACGAAGCCCGCCGGCACCAGCGCGAAGGCCCACCAGCCGCCTCCGGCGTACGCCTCCGGCAGCATGTGGAAGAAGGCAGCCCCCAGCATCACGCCCGCGGCGAATGCCAGGAAGCGCACCAGATGCGTGGGTCTATCGTTCAGGACGACCACGACCGCGCCAGCGAGCGCGCCGAGGACGATGATGAGGGAATACAGGGCCACCGTGGCCAGGACCGGCGACATGGGGCGCGCACCCTACATCAAAAAACCAAATCAGTAGCGTCGCAGCACCAGAACGCCGATTCGGCCCGGCTTCACCTCGATGGGGTGCTCCGTCGTGTGCCCCCAGGCCGCCACACGCACGGTGTGGCTCCCCGGGGGGACACGAAAGCGCGCCACCTGGAACTCGGCGGGCAGGGAGAGCCAGGAGCGCAGGTCTGGGGCGTTCACCGCGTTGAGGATGAGGAAGGTCAGCACCCCCAGCTCCTCGCTCTTCGTCAGCGCCCCCACGCCCGCCGCCACGCCGGCCTTCACCGCCGCGTTCGCGAGCTGCTTCGCCAGCAGGCGGCCAATCCGATCATTCAGGTGGACAACGGCCACGTCCGACAACGACGTCACCGTCGCCGCCGTCTTGGACTGCCCCTCCAGGGCCACATTCACGGGCGGAGCGAGCCCCCGCGTCCGGTAGACGGGCACCTCCACCAGGTCGCCGCCGCCCCCTCTGTCCCGGGAGCCGCGCTGCTTCTCGGGGGCAAGCCCCGCCTCCACCACGACGACGACCTGCCCCTCCCCGGGCGCCAGCGGTTCGTGCGCCACGTCCGGGTACCTGGCCAGCAGCTCCGCGTACACGTCGTCGCGGCCCGCCTTCTTCGCCAGGCGCAGCAGCGGCTCGGCCAGCGCCTCCTTGCGGGGCGCGATTTCGTAGGCCTTCGCGTAGTCGATGTAGGCCGAGTCCCAGTCCCGCTGGTCCTCCCGGATGACGCCGCCCAGGTAGCGGGCAATCGCGAGCTGCTCGTAGGGCTTCTTCTCCTCGGCGATCATCTTCTCCATGCGCTCGTTGACCTGGCGGACCTCCACCATGGCCGCTTCGTCGTCACCCAGCTCGACGTAGTTGAGCGCCTGGAGCACCGAAATCATCAGCTTCTCGAAGTCCTCCCCACGGTAGGTGCGCTGGCGCTCGTTGGTGACGAGCGTCTTCGCCTCCTCGCTGATGGAGACGCTGTCGAGCTGCTCGCTGAGCCGCTCCGCCTCCTCCAGCACGGCGTTGCTCTCCGCCCACTTCCCGGCGGCGTGCAGCACCATGCCCTTGTCCATCATCACCAGGAGCTGGTCCTGCGCCGGCCCCTCCTTCGTCGCGGACTCCAGGTTCGCCAGCGCGCGCGTGTAGTCGCCCTGCTGGTACGCGGAGCGCACGCCGCGCGTCCGCGCGACATAGTCACCGGCGCAGCCCGTCGACAGGAGGAGGACGCTCGCGAGCGCGAGCGCGCCCCACCCGCTCAGGCGGATGGGGCTCCGGGAAGAAGAGGCCATGGAAGGGGAACGCCCGTTACCAGCTCACGCCGCGCTTCTCGAACTTCTTGCGAATCTGCTTCTCGTCGGTCCACTCGATGAGGCCGGTCCGCACGTTGTTCAGCTTCGCGGTCATCTTGTAATAGACGAGCTTGTCGCGGCCGACCTCCTGGATGATGGAGGCGAGGTCGCCCGTCATCAGGAAGTCCACGGAGATCTGCTGCCCCGGCCCCTTGGCGGCGTTGGGGTCCACGTAGCCGGACTGCTGGAACTCGTACTCCTCCGCGATGTCCTGGCGCGCCTGCTGGTCCACCAGGCCGAAGCGGCCCGTCTGCGCCAGCGCCGTCTGGATCTTGTCGCCCAGCGAGCGCATGTCGATGTGCTCGGAGGTGCTGTTCTTCAGCTTGCCCACCAGAACGATGGGCAGCGCGCCGTCCGGCTGGGGCTGGGAGAAGCGCGGCGAGTTGGCGAGCGAGTCCGCCATCTTCTTCGCGATGAGCTGCAGGTCGTTCTCGTTGAAACGATCCGACAGCATCTCGATGGTGTTCGGGTCCTCGTAGGTGCCCCGGGTATAGGCGCGCGGCCCACAGGCGGTGAGCGAGGCGACGAGGCAGGCGGACAGCAGCAGGTTGCGGGTGTTCATGGTGCGGGTCACTCCTAGTTCCATTCGCATTCGAAGCGGCTGCCCTCGAAGTTCCACCTGTAGGCGAGCACCGCGTCACGCCGGTACCCAGCCATCAGGCGGCAGACGTTCTGCAACGACGCGCGCGGATAGTCGAAGGTGTAGCTCTGCGACCGCGACAGCTCCTGCTGCGTGAGCTGGGACGGGTGCGTGAGCGTGGGGCTCGCGCTGGCGGCCACCAGGACGTTGTGCTTGCCGTAGGTGCGCAGCGGCACCTGCCCCGCGAGTTGGACGCGGCGCACGGTGCGCGCCACCAGGATGTCGCTGCGGTCCACCGTCGACTCGTGGCTGTTGCGGCGGCGCAAGAGCTCCGGGATGTTGGCGGTGAAGACGCGGGTGATGTCCCCGTCGTCCACGAAGAAGTAGAGGAAGGCCTCGCGCGCGCTGCGGCTCTCCCCGGTGAAGTCCAGCGTCACCAGCAGGTTGAGGAACCGGTTGGGCGCCAGGCCATGCCGCGACACCGCCGCGATGACGTCCTTGTCCACGCCGGCCTTCTTGAGCCGGATGAGGCCATCCGCGCTGGCGTCACAGGCGCAGCGCCGCTCCTCGATCATCTTCACCAACTGGGCGGGCTCGAAGCCGGCCTGGGACAGCTTGGTCAGCTCCTCGTCGGAGAGGGGGAGCTGGTCGGAGCGCTCATAGAGGCGCGGGAGCTGGTTCGGGTCCCACTGGATGATGTTGTAGGTCTGCACGTCTCCCGTGGGAAACGGCAGGTTCACCTGCGGGTTTCCCCGGTTGGAAACGGAGACGGGCGCCTGGCTGACGGCCAGCGCCAGCGTGGCGGCGAGCACCTGGGCAATCATGTCGAGGCCTCCTCTCTAGAACTTGTAGCCCACGGACATGCCCAGCCGGTGCGTGACGCCGCCGCCGCCAATGGGGATGTCCGGGGTGTAGTTGAGGGCCATCAGGATGTTCTCGCGGTCTCCCAGGAGGACTTCGGCGCCGAGCTGCGGCGAGATGCCGAAGCGCAGCCCCTCTCCCTCCGGGATGACGATGGCGCCGGCCTTCAGGCCCGCGGTGAACACCAGCGGCCAGCCCCAGGTCCGGAAGCGCGGGCCCACCATGCCGACGAAGCGGCCTCCGTCGAACACGTAGGCGCCGCTCACATCCATCTGGAACCAGTCCGCGCCCCACAGCGAGAGCGTGGCGCCCACGAACAGCGGCGGTCCCTCGGGTGCGCCCCGGGGCGGCTTGCGGGAGTTGATGGCCGCGCCCCAGTCGAGTTGGAGCGACACGCTCCGTCCTCCGGGACCGCTGTAGCCACCCTTGCCGTACTCGGATTCCTCGGGGCCGTCCGTGCGGCCTCGGGATTGGGCACCGGCGGTCAGCGGCACGGTGGCAGCCACCAGCACCAGGGCCCCACACAACCTGACATGACGCATCATCTCGAAGACTCCCCCTGGCGACAGGTGCGAAATACCCGCGCTCCGACGGCGCGGCGCACCGAATATTCAAGACCGCCTGCCCCCAGGCAAGGACTCACTCACCTGGGGGTGACGGGTTTTTACGCCCGGGGCGGCGTGGGCGGGGTGGCGGGCGCCTGCGGCTCCAGGGCCGGCGACGGCTCCGGCAGCGGGAAGGGCCGCGCCTCCGTGCGGGTGACGGGCAGCCACAAGGGCTTCGTGCGCAGGTAGGCAATCAGCTTCTCGCGCACCAGCGCCCGCAAATCGAAGAGCCTGCTGAAGTCCGACACGCTGACCAGCGCGCGCACCGTGAGGGTCCGGTCCAGCACGTCCATGACGACCACCGTCGCCACGCGGCCGTCCCACATGTCCTTGCCCTCGTTCTCCAGGATGCGGCGCAGCTCCACGCGGAGCGCGTCGATGTCCGTCTGGAAATCCACCTGGAGGATGACGGGCCCCAGCATCTCCGGGTTGCCCTTGCTCCAGTTCTGGAACGGCTTGTCCAGGAACTGGGTGATGGGGATGACCAGGCGGCGCTGGTCCCACGTCCGGAGCACCACGTAGGTGAGCGTGATTTTCTCCACCGTGCCCCACTCGCCCTCGGTGATGAGCGTGTCACCAATGCTGATGGGCTGGGTGATGGAGAGCTGGATGCCGGCCAGCAGCGTGCCAATGGACTTCTGCGCCGCGAGGCCGAGCACCAGGCCGGCGATACCAGCGGAGGCCAGCAGCGACACACCGACGTTTCGCACCACCTCGAACTGGATGAGCAGCAGCGCGGCGGCGATGACATAGGTGGCCACCTCGAAGATGGCCCGGAGCACCACCAACTGCGTGCTCACGCTGCGCGCCCGCGTCGCGTCCTTCATCTCCGACGACACGCGGCTCTGCACGAAGGCGGCGGAGACGTGGAGGATGCGCAGCACGGCCCAGGCCAGCGCCACGACGCTCAACGAGTAGCCCACCCGCATGAAGAAGCCCTGCGCGGGACGCGGCAGTCGCAGCAGCAGCGTGCCCACCACCAACAGCGCGGAGAAGGCGAGCAGCTTCAGGGGCCCCTTCCCCGAGGACACCACGTCGTCCTCCCACGTGAACTTGGTCCACCGCGCCACCCGGCGGGCGAGGGCCAGCACCAGGCGCTCCAGCAACACCGACAGGACCAGGCTGCCCAGCACCGTCACCAGCAGCCCCAGCCACTGCCAGGGCTCCAGCCCCAGCACCGTGTCACTGAAGAAGAAGGCCGGCAGGAAGCCCACCAGCCGGGGGCCGTACTCCGCGAAGAGCGGGTCCACCTGCCGCATGGTGGACTCATTGAAGACCCAGACGAGCCCCCCTTCGGCGGGGACGCGCTGGACACGGATGGGGACGGAGTTCCCCTGCAACGGAATGGTGCCAATCTGGTCGTAGCGCGCGTCGGCCGGGTCGCCCTCGGGCTCCTTGCTCAGCGCGCTCACGTCCACGGGCAGCTTGCGGTCCAGCACGAACTTGAGCGCGCGGGCAAGCTGGAAGCCCCGCTCCTTCTGCTGGGCGCGGGGGATGAAATCCAGGTCCAGGTAATGGGCCGCCGTTTCGTAGTCCCCCCGGTGCGCGGCGGCCAGGAAGCCCTGGACGGAGGCCTGCGGCGTCTGCCGGTCCACGGTGGGCGGGGGCGTCCCGAGGCCCGCGTTGAGCGCGGCGGCAGGAAGGCTCCCTAGCAGTCCCAGCGCCAGGGCCAGGATGCGTGCTCTCTGAGTCCAACTGTCACGGTGCATCATGACTGACTTCCATATCCCCTTTTGGATGTCTCACTGGAAAGAAGTCAGCCCCGGCACCCCGGCGGGCGACCGTGCGGCGGTGGACATCCGAAATCAGGGAAACTCCGGCGCCAGGCGCTCACGGGAAAGCGTTGGTGCGGCGCGTGGGGGTAGGATAGAAACAGGGACAAGGAAGGTCGCCGTGTCCGAGAAGCGAAGAATCCTCCTGATTGACGACAGCGAGATTACGCTCGCGATGGAGAAGGCCGTGCTCGAGGCGCGCGGCTACGAGGTCATCGCCACCTCGACGCTCATGGAGTTCGAGAAGACGCTGCAGACGTGGCGCCCCGACCTCATCCTCACCGACATCCACATGCCCGAGGCCAAGGGCACGGACATCTGCCGCACGCTCAAGAACGAGTACGGCACCCAGGACATCCCCATCGTCCTCTTCTCCAGCCTCCCGGACGACGAGCTGTCCAAGCTGGCCGAGCAGGTCGGCGCCGACGGCTCCCTGTCCAAGGTGAACGGGCTGGAGGCCATGGGCGAGAAGATCGACGAACTGGTGCAGAGCATCCTCTGGTGAGCCCCATGCGCGCCCTCCTCGCCGCGGCCCTGGTGGCCGCGTCGCTCGCCGGGTGTGCACGCAAGGACCCGCCGCCCCGGCCCGCTGAAGCCGAGGCCGCCTCCCAGTCGAAGCCCGCCGCCGCGCCCGAGGGCGCCATCCTCTTCGTTTCCGCCGACACGCGGGGCTACCTGGGCCCGTGCGGCTGTAGCGAGAACATGCGCGGCGGCATCGCCCGCGCCGCGGCGCAGGTGCAGGACGCGCGCAAGGGCCCCCTGCCCGTCCTCTATGTGGATGGCGGCAACAGCCTCTTTGGCGAGCTCCAGCTCAAGCCGGGACAGGTGCCACAGGAGGAGCGCAAGGCGAAGGCGCTCGCGGACGCCATGCGGCGCATGGGCCTGTCGGTTCGCGCCACCGGCCCGCTGGATGACACGCAGGGCGCGGACTTTCGCAAGGGACTCGGCCTTCCGGAGCTTCCCCCCGGCGAGGTGAAGCTGCTGCCCGCGGGTGCGCGGAAGGTGGGCATCGTGGCGGCGTCCACGGCCGCGCAGCTCGTCGAGGCCAGCGCCCAGGCTCGCGCCCAGGGCGCGGACTTCGTGGTGGGCCTGCTGGATGTCACGTTGGATGCGGCCCAGAAGGCGGTGGAGCAGCCCGGGTTGAAGGCGGACGTCGTCGTCGCCACCCGCACCGCCACCGAATTCAGCGGCGAGCAGAACCGGCTGGTGCGCGCGCAGGTGCCCGTGGTGGCGCTGCAGAGCAAGGGACGCTCGCTCCTGCGCGTGGACCTGGCGTACGGCACGCAGCCGGGGGCCTTCTCCCTCCAGAAGGGACAGGAGGACCTGGAGCGCGAGGCCGAGGGACTGGAGAAGCGGGCGGAGCTGCTGGACAAGGACATCAACCGCCCCGGCACCGACCCGCAGCTCAAGGCGCTCAAGCAGGCCAAGCGCGACGAGCTGGTGGCGCGGCGACAGGCCTTGTTGAACACGCCGCCCGTGGCCACGGGCGCGGGCAACGCCTTCACGCTGCGCTTCGTCCCGCTGGAGTCCAGCCTCCCCTCCGACGCGGAGGCCCTGGCGCTGGTGACCGCCTACGACGCGGACGTGGGGAAGATGAACCTCGCCTGGGCGAAGGCGCACGGACAGGACTGTCCCCCGCCGCCGCCGGGCAGCGCGGGCTTCGTGGGCAATGAGCCGTGCCGCACCTGCCACGAGGAGGCCTTCCCCGTCTGGGAGAAGTCCAAGCACCACCACGCCTGGGAGACCCTTGAGCAGGCGGGCAAGCAGTTCCACCTCAACTGCGTCGGGTGCCACGTCACGGGCTGGGAGCAGCCTGGCGGCGTGTGCCGGCTCGACAAGGTGGCGGGCCGCGAGGACGTGGGCTGCGAGAGCTGCCACGGCCCGGGGTCGAAGCACGCGGACGCACCCTCGGCCCGCAACATCATCGCGTCGCCGGGCGAGAGCGTTTGCGTCACGTGTCACAACCCGGAGAACTCGCCTCACTTCGATTTCGCGACCTACCTGCCGCGAATCGTGGGGCCGGGGCACGGGAAGCCGTAGCCCTCCAGGAATCCAGGGCCTCGCTCGGGCGTTTGCCCCCACCAGGGGTCCGGAACGGCGCGCACACAGCGACTCCTTGTTTGACTGTCAAGGAAAAGAGCGAATACTCACGGCTTTCGCCCGCCTCCGGGCGCCCGTCCCCGCGACTGTATGCCGCCTCTACCCCTGCTCCTGCTTGCCCTGACCTCGGCTCCCGCATCGGGACTCGCCCCGCCGCCCGTGGGGCACACTCCCGTCGAGGCCCGGGTCCTGGCGTCGAACGGGATGAGGGTCCCCCTGGGGGAGCTGCCCGCGGGAGCTGTCGCTCCCGCCGTGGGCGGAGCGGCCCCGGGAAGAATGGCGCCCAGCGCCGCGAAGCAGGCAATCATCGCCGCGGCGTCTCCGGCTGATGTGAAGCAGGCGGCCCCGGCCGCGACAGCTCCGGCGGCGGACGCGAAGCAGGCAACCACGGCTGCGACGACTCCGGCGGCGGACGCGAAGCAGCCCGCCGCGACCGCGAAGCAGACGGCCACGGCGGCTACGACTCCGGCGGCGGACACGAAGCAGCCCTCCGCGAACGCCAAGCAAAAGGCCACGGCTGCGACGACTCCGGCAGCGGACGCGAAGCAGACGGCCCCGGCTGCAACGACTCCGGCGGCGGACGCGAAGCAGCCTGTCTCAGACCTGGAAGCCACGAACGCGAAGCAGGCAACCACCGCCACTCCGGCGCTGGCCGCGGAGACGAAGCAGCCCGCGCCGAACCAGGAAGCGGCCACCGCGAAGCAGACGGCGCCCGCCTCGGAGACGGTGGAGTCGAAGTCCGCCACCGCAAGCGACACTTCCCCGCCCGCCACCGCCGTGGCGGCCGAGAACACGAAGAACGCCCCGGCCTCGGCCGAGCCCGCCGCCACGGCGTCCCCTGCGGAAGGGGACGATGACACGGTGGAGCCACTGGAGCCGGGCACGGGCCTGCTGGCGGCGGACGACGCCGAGGACGACGAGGCCACCCGTGACGCCGTTGAATCCGAATCGGCGGAACTGGAGGAGCTGCGCGCGCTGGAAGGCGCCACGCTGGACCCCGCTTCGCGCTCCACCGCCGAGGTGATGCAGTCGCTGCGGCGGCTCGGTCTGGCCAACCCGCTGCGGATGCGGATGCTGGACGCCCTCGACGAGTACACCTTCCGCGAGGACGAGGAGCTGCCGGAGATTCCGCTCATCACGGACCTCGCCTCCTTCGACGTCAGCCAGATTCAGGACCGGTACGACATCCCGGTGGAGATGCAGCCGCTCGTGGCCCAGTACGTCCAGTTCTTCCAGGGCCCGGGAAGGCGCTGGTTCCGCAAGTGGATGTCGCGCGCGGCCCGGTACGTGCCAGTGATGCACCCCATCCTGGAGCAGTACGGCCTGCCGAAGGACACCGTCTACCTGGCGATGATCGAGAGCGGCTTCTCCGCGCACGCCTATTCGTGGGCGCACGCGGCCGGCCCCTGGCAGTTCATCTCCAGCACCGGCAAGCAGTACGGACTGAAGCAGGACTTCTGGGTGGACGAGCGCAGGGACCCCATCAAGGCCACCCACGCCGCCGCGTCCTACCTGAAGGACCTCAAGCGAGAGCTGGGGCACTGGTACCTGGCGTGGGCCGGCTACAACACCGGCTCCGGACGCGTGCGGCGCATGGTGGAGCGGCACGGCACCACCAACTTCTGGCTCCTGTCGGAGGAGCGCGGGCTCGCGAAGGAGACCAAGCACTACGTTCCCAAGTTGATTGCCGCGGCGCTGGTGGCCAAGCAGCCGACGGCGTTCGGCTTTCATGAGCGGGAGTTCGACCCCGAGCCCGTGCTCGACTTCGACGAGGTGCAGCTCACCGACGCGGCGGACCTGGACGTCGTGGCTCGCGCGGCCGGGGTGCCGGTCAAGGTGGTGCAGGACCTCAACCCGGAGCTGAAGCGCTGGTGCACGCCGCCCGCGACGGCCAAGAAGCCCTACACGCTCCGGCTCCCCAAGGGGACGGGGACGCAGTTCGCGGAGAACTACAAGCGCATCAGCCCGGCGGAGCGGCTCACCTTCCGCATCCACCAGGTGAAGCGCGGCGACACCCTGTCTCAAATCGCCGAGAAGTACGGCACGGCCTCCGAGGCCATCCTCCAGATGAACCAGCTCAAGTCCGCGCGCACGCTGCGCGTGGGCGGCGAGCTGGTGATTCCGATTCCCGCCGGGAAGAGCTCGGGTGGCGCGCTGGCCTCGAAGGTGGCGCAGGCCCGTCGCAGCGGCGTGGTGGTGCGGCCCCAAGACGAGGTTCCCGCGGGCGCGCCCAAGGGCCCCGTGGCCGCGGGCCCCGTGAAAAAGGAGACCCTCAACGGGCGCCAGCGCATCACCTACGGCGTGATGTCCGGCGACAGCCTCTGGGTGATTGCGACGAAGTTCAACGTGTCGGTGGACTCGCTGAAGCAGTGGAACAACCTCAAGCGCCGCAACCCGACGCTTCAGGTGGGCTCCACGCTGTACGTCTGGCCCGACGGCGACAAGACCACCCCCAGCGTGCAGGAGCGCGGCGGGACGGTGCTGGCGAAGCACACGGTGACCACCACCAAGCCCGCGGGCAAGCCCGGCAAGGTCCATTCGCTGGCGGAAGGCGAGACGCTCTGGTCCGTGGCGCAGCGCTACGGCGTCAGCGTCGACGACATCATGCGGTGGAACAAGATCAAGGACCACCGCACCCTCCCCACGGGCAAGGTGCTGCTGCTCAGCGCGCCGTAACCTCAGGCGCGTACACGGTGAAGGCGAGCTCCGCGCCCACGCTGGCGAGCTGCCGGACGACGACGTCCGGCACCTTGAAGACGCATGAAGCGGGCTCCGGCCCCGCCTGAATCCCGATATCGAAGCGCCGCTGCGTGCAGCCGTCCCACGCCGCGCGCGCCCCTTCGGGAAGGGCATGGATGAGCCCCACGAAATCCATCAGGGCAGGCTCCACGCACGTCGGCCAGGAGGACAGCTCCAGGCAGGCGAAGTGCGGCTCCTCGTGAAGCGCGAACGCGCCCGGTGCCAGCGCGCGGACCAGGCCCGAGAGCTGGTGTGGGCTCCGGATTTCGAGGTCCAGGTTCAGGAACGTCGTGGTGGCAGGGACAGGTCTCAAAGGCAGGCCTCGTGTGGATTCGCCGGGCGAGCGGTTTGCACTGAGGCCGGGGATGACCTCATCCATCTCGCCATCGCAGGCACGCATCGCGTTCCCTCCACCTGACGCTCCAGCCGCGGCACCACCCCCCGCCCTAGGGAAGACAGGACACGGACTCGAGACTGCCTCCCGCATCACCGTTACCCCAGGCCCTCAGCCCGCCCGGGAGGCACGTCCACCGTCCGAGACACCACCGTCCATGGACGGCATCGACCGGCTCGCGCGAACGCCCCTGCCCCCGACCAACGCGCGCTTCACCGGCCTGCCGCAGTTGGCCGACGTCGCGTCGGGAGCGCAGGTGCTCGGCCCGGGAAGTCGGGGCGAGGGCCTCCGTGCCATTCAGTCCGCACTGCTCGACATGGGCTTCGCTCTGCACGGCGGCGCGGACGGAGTCCACGGCGAACACACTGCCCGCGCGCTCCGGAACTTCCAGGTCCATGCCGCGAGCACCTTCCCCACCGTTCTCCCCACGGGCACGCTGGATGCCGCCACGCTGCGCGCGCTGGATGCGCTGGCTCCAGCTCCAGGGATGCGCGGGCAGTCACGCGCCCTGCCCTCCGCGTTCTTCGACGGCCAGCCCGTCCGCGTGGTGGTCGCGCTGCGCGAGCACCGGACGTTCCTCTTCGACCCCCGTGGACAACTCGTGGACATCTTCCCCAACGCCACGGGCGCGACAGCCTCACCGACCCGCACGGGCCTCAAAGTGGTCCGCACGAAGTTGGATCAACTCGCCACCGAGGCCGCGGGCGCGCGGCTGTGGAACGACCGCCACGTCTTCGGCGTGCGCATGCTCGACCTCTCCTGGGCGGATGGCCGGCACTCGGGCGAGGAGTTGCACGGGACGAACCTGCCGTCCCTGCTCGGCACCGACGTCTCGCACGGCTGCATCCGCCACTCGAACGAAGCCGTGCGCGTGCTGCACGATGCGCTCTCCGTGGGAGACCGCGTGGCCGTCGTCGAACACGTGGACGACCCGCACCTGGGCGTTCCGCGCCCCGTGGCCTGAGGGACGCCCACGCCCATGCGCACGGCGTTCACGAGGAAGCGAGGCGCCTCGCGGTCAGTTGCCGGGCGCGAAGCGGAAGAGGCTGGCCGCGAAGTACAGGCTGTTGCGCTGGAAGACGCCCTCGTTCGGGGTGCCCTTCTCCAGTCGGTCCTGCACGCGCTGAGGCAGGTTGGCGTAGAGGTCCTGCCCCAGCAGCTCCTCGATGCGGTCCACGGGGACGCGGTGCGCGTCGAGCAGCGGAAGGATGTCGTCCTTCTTCGACGGCCCGTCCTTCGAGTTCGGCACCAGGTACGCGTACATCGTGAGGTTGCCGTTCGGCAGCTCGTGGAGGACCGTCTTGAAGTTGTGCGTGGGCACGGCGAGGCGGCGCGCACCGGCCCCCGTCGTCTCCCGCGCCTCCGGCGGCAGCGGCTGCCCCTGGTCATCCAGGTACAGGTTGCCAGTGACGATGTACGCCTTGCCGCCCTGCGCGTTCACGAGCCCCGAGACGCCCTGCTCCAGCGTGCGCCACACCTGCTGGTTGTGGTTGCCGTGCTGTGGGGCGATGTTGGTCATCTGGTGGCTCTCGTTCATCGCCTCCTGCGTGGGCGAGTCCTCGGCCGGCTTCATGTGGCCGCGGTCGAAGCCGGTCCGCGTGTAGTCCGAGTCCGTCACGCCGTCGCGGCCCAGCTCCGGGTCGCGAACGAAGGTGCTCTCCAGCCGGGACACCGTGGCCGGCGTCTCCCGGATGTCCGACGCGGACAGCATGTAGCTCACGAACGTGGGCACATTCGCGCCCTGGTCCAACGACAGGCGCGAGTACTCCTTCACCAGGCTGAGCGCCTCCGAACCGGCGTCGCCCGTCGGACGCAGGGGGTCCACCTCACCGGCGGCCTCGGCCACACGGCTCTGCAGCGCCGCCATCTGCTGGTCGGGCACCCAGCGCGTCTCGGCGTGCTTCCCGGCCTTCGACGCCTGGATGAACGCGTCCAGCTCGTCCGCGCTCAACTGGCCATCGCCGTTGCCGCCCAGAAGGTCCGCGCGCTTCGCCACCGTGGCCTGCCAGCCACTGTCGAAGGCGTCCACATCCACCGCGGCGCCGCCCGCCTCCGCCAGCTTCGCGTCCAACGCGGACCGCTTCTGCTGGAGCGCCGTGGACGTCAGGTACTGGCCGTCCTCGGGCGCGGAGAGATAGGCCTCCAGCTCGGCTGCGGACACCTGGCCGTTGCCACCGCGCGACTTGCTGGTGCTCGCGGCGTCCGCCGCCTGCATCAGCCCCACCTGCCAGCTTTCGTCCTTCCAGCCGAACTTCTCCTGAAGCTCGCGGATGGACACCTCACGCGCGGTGGAGCGCCGCCAGCTCCCACCGGGCGTCGTGACGGCGTTCGTGGACGGAGCGGCCGATGCCGGGCGCGGAGGGACTGCTCGCGTCGTGGTGGGTCGCAGCGTCATCCGGAATGTCCTCGGGGCCGACGAGGAGAGACACGAGGTGGGGCCCCGCCTACCCATCGTCGGCCGTTCGCCGCGCCGAGTTGCGTCACACCTCCGTTTTCTGACGGAGAAGAAGCATCGAAGCGCCAACCCACACCTGGAGTTCGACCTACCCCTTCCGCCCAGGGACCGGGAGTGGGTGCGCGGCGCCGGGCCCCGCCTTCTGGAGGGCCTGGACGATGCGGGCCTCCGCCTGGAGCCGCTCCACGTGCTCGGGGAACAGCCCGGCCTGCTCGGCGGCCAGCGCCAGGGTGACGAGGAAGGCCTCACTCACGGCCCCCTGCGCGGG
This sequence comes from Myxococcus hansupus, assembly GCF_000280925.3. Classification (NCBI taxonomy): domain Bacteria; kingdom Pseudomonadati; phylum Myxococcota; class Myxococcia; order Myxococcales; family Myxococcaceae; genus Pseudomyxococcus; species Pseudomyxococcus hansupus. The sequence goes on along the minus strand of NZ_CP012109.1, from coordinate 1,434,724 downwards.
CGTGGTGGGCGCGGGGGGCGTGAAGGCCTGCGCGGTCAACACGGCGCCGGTGAAGCTGCGCACCTTCACCGGCCGGACCTCGGAGGCGCCGGCCATCGCGGCCTCCAGGCGGGCCAGCGCGTCCCAGTCGGCCGCGTCCACGCGCCGGAGCATGCCGGGCAGCTTGCGGCCTGGGGCGTCCACCAGCCGGGCCACCTTCCCGCCCCAGACGGGCGAGGCCACGTCGTAGACGACATCCACGTCGAGCGCCTCGGCCAGCTCGCCCTCCAGCACGTCTGGAATGGGCGGCAGGCCCGGGAGGCGCTCATGCGCCGTCACCGGGGCCAGGTCGAGGGAGAACGCGAACCAGGGACGCGGGGCAATAGGGCCAGCAGCCATGCCCCGAGTCTCAGCGGGCCGGGCCTCCAGGACAAGCGCCTGGAGGTGCGGCGCGTTACTGCGACTCCAGCAGCGCCTTCAACTCCCGCACGCGCCGGGTGATGTAGTCCCGGTCGAGCTGACGGAAGCCCTCGGGCAGCAGCTCGCGGCTGGTGCACTCCTGCACTGCCACCAGGTTCTGCAGCTCGATTTCCAGCGGGTAGCTGGGCGGCACGAAGTCCGCGAGCACCGCGGCCAGGTCGTCCTTCGTCACGGCCTCACGGCCGTCCGCCAGCGCGCGGAACTTGGAGCGCACCATGACGGCTTCGATGTCCGCGCCGCTGAAGGCGCGCACGCCCTCCGGAATCAGCGTGGAGAAGGACTCGATGCCGTCCACGGAGACGCCCGTCTTCTTGGACATGACCTGGAACAGGTCGTCCCGCTCCGCGTCCGTCTGCGGATAGAAGAGCGCCAGGTGCTCCTCCGCGCGCCCCTGCCGCTTGAGGTCGATGGGCAGCAGGTCCGGCCGCGCCGTCATCAGGAACCAGACAATCTTCCCGCGGTAGAACGTGTTGCCCATGAACGAGGCGATGGAGCCGAACACGCGGCTGCTCGTCCCGGAGTCCCCGCCAGAGTCGCGGTTGCCGAGGAACGTGTCCGCCTCGTCGATCATCACCGCCACCGGCCACAGCGCCTTGAGCAGGTTGAAGATCTTCTCGAGGTTTGCCTCGGTGACGCCCTGCCACTGGCTGCGGAAGTTGAGGAACTTCACCACGGGGATGCCAATCTCCCCGGCGAAGCAGCTCACCATGAACGTCTTGCCCGTGCCCACGGGGCCCGCGAGCAGGTAGCCCATGGGCATGACCTCGATGCGGCCCTTCTTCAAGGCCGCGGCGGCCTGCCGCAGCATCTGCTTGGCCTTGGCGTGTCCCGCCACCGCGTCCAGCGTGTGCACCGGCTCGATGAACTCCAGCAGGCCGTGGCACTCCGCCTGGATGATTTCGCGCTTCTTCTCCTTGAGCAGCTCGGAGGTGATGCGCACCTCGCGCTCGAGCGCCTCGGTGAGCACGCGGTCCAGGTTGATGCGGGACAGGCCCGCCGTCATCTTCGCCAGGCCCGCCAGCGGCACGTCCGACACGGACTGGAGCCGCTTGCCCTCCAGCTTGTAGCGCACGTACTCCAGCCGCTCCTCCTCGGTGGGCAGGGGCAGCTCGATGGGCGCCACGTACGGGTTGCGGCTGATGCGCGGCGACACGTCCGCCAGGTTCTCCGCCAGCAACACCACGGACACGTCGCCCGCGAGGAACTGCGGGTCGTGCGCCCACTTGTCCAACGTGGCCACCACGAAGCGGTCCTCGCTGGACAGGTGGCTCATCTCCCCGCCGGGAACGAGCGTCTCCGCGAAGTCGATGATGAGCGCCAGCGAGCGGCCCTCGCTCAGGCGCATGCGCAGGAAGTTCTCCAGAATCTGGAGCGCGCGGCCCGGGTCGCGAGGCATGACCTTCGCGTAGTCCGTGCCGTACATGGCGTCGTAACCCGCCATGGCGCGCTGCAGGTCCTTCTGCGTCTCCGGCGTCGAGGAGCGGATGCCCGACGAGCGGTCATAGAAGATGACGTGGTCCCGGCCGCCAAAGAGCTCCTCGGAGAGGAACGTCTTGAGCGTCCCGAAGCCGCGCCCGCCGTCATCCAGTTGCAGCGGCTGCAGGTCGCGCACGGCCCCGTACAGCAGGAAGGCGCTGACCGTCTTCGTGTAGTACTTCCGGGCCAACTGCTGGGCCCAGCGCGGCAGATCCGCCAGCGGATCCGCCTTGTTCACCTTGCGCACCTTGCTCACGAACTCCCGCCTCCTCTCGCTCCACCGCGTGGGGAGCTGGCGCGCCCGCCCCCCGGTGGGGAAGCGGGCGTTCGGCTAACGGCAGCGCGGCTGCCGCTTGAGGGAAACGCTCGCGGTGGCCGGCTCATTGCCTGGCTCCGCGTCCGGAACGTCCACCTCTGCCTCGTTGTGGCACTTCAGCTTCAAGGTGAGCTGCCGGGCGTTGGGGGACACCTGCACGACGGCGGGCGTGACAGCGCCCATGTCCTTGCCGTCCACGAAGATGGTGGCACCGGCCGGCTTCGACTCCACCTTCACCGCCATGCGCGTCACCAGCGGCTCCAGCTTGAGCGACAGCTCCACCGGCCCGCCGCCAGCCACCGGCACGCGCTTGGACACGGGCTTGTGGCCCGGCGCGCTCATCTCCACCACCCACTCCGAGCCGTTGATGGGCACGTCCTTGATGTACGCGGCCGTCTTGCCCTGCTCGCGCACCACCCGGCCGTCCACCTTCACCTCGGCCGACGCGGGCTCCGTGGAGAGCACCAGGGCCGCCGTGCGCACCAGGCTCTCCAACGCCGCCTGCACGGGCGTGACGTCCTTGCCCGCGGAGACCTCCACCGTCTTGGTGAAGGTGTTGTAGCCCTCCGCGCTCACCACCACCATGACCTTGCCGGCGGGCACCTCGCGCAGCAGCGTCGCGCTGCCGCCCTCCAGCGGCACGAGCTGCGTGTCCAGGCGCACCTGGACCCGGTTGCGAACCTCCGCGGGGATGCTCTGCAGGTCCACCAGCACGTAACCCACGCCCGGGCCCGAGAACGCCCACCCGAGCAGGACCAGCACGAGCACCGCGGCCACGCCCGCGGCCCCCATGATCAGCTTCTTCTTCTTGGGGTCCTTCGGCACGACAGCGGCCATCCCGCCGGTGGGGCGCTCCTGCGAATCATCCTCGTCTTCGTCGTCCTCGTAGGCGGGAGCCACCGGCGCCACGGGAGGCGCGGGCCGCGGCGGCGGGTCCGAGACCACGGGGACGTCCCGCGTCATGCGAGGCAGCCCGCCACCCCGGCTCGTCCGAGGCGTGGGCCCCGCCGAGGGGGGAGGCGGCGGCAGCGCTTCCAGGGGCGCCAGCGTGGGCACCGTCGTGGAGGGCCGCACCACCGGGATGTTCGCGTGCGACAACCGGGGCGGGTTGGACGGGGACAGCGGCGCGGGCGGCGGGATGACCGCCGTCCTGCCACTCACGGGGCCGTCCTCGTCCCCCAGGTGCGGGGCGGGCGTCTCCAGCGGCGTCACGGCGCGGCCCACGGCGGCGCCCGGCTGCGTGGTGGGCTCCGGCGTGTCGGCGAACTCGTGGTCGCTGGACACCAACTGCGTCGCGCCGCCCTCGTCGTCGTCGGGCGGGGGCGCGGCGGTGGCGGCCGTCAGCTTGGGCAGCGCGGCCAGCGTGGGCGAGCGGCGCACGCCGCCCGGGGGCACAGCGGGCATGGAGCCCGTCATCCGCGGCTGCGGCGCCACGGGCTGCACCACCGGCACTGCGGCGGGCGGCGGCGGGGCCGGCTGGATGGGGCTGTTGAAGGACGCGGCCTCCAGCGCGGCGCGCATGCCCTCGGGCGGCTTGATGTCCGCGTAGTCCAGCAGGCGCTGCTTCTCGCGCTCCACGTCCTCCGCGAACGTGGACTTCATGTACTGCGCGAGGTCCTTGCGGCTGAAAATCGTGTCGCTGGTGATGAGGAAGCGCTGCAGGTCGTCGCCCAGCTCGCTGGCGTACTGGTAGCGCTCGTCCACGTCCTTGGCCAACGCCTTGAGGACGATGCGCTCCAGCACCTCCGGGATGCGCCGGTTGTACGTGGTGGGCGAAGGCACCTCCGCCTTGCGCACCTTCTCCAGCACGCTGAAGTCGCTGTCGCCCACGAAGAGGCGCTCACCGGTCAGCATCTCGTAGAGGCACACGCCAATGGCGAACACGTCCGAGCGCCGGTCCAACGGCAGGCCGCGGATCTGCTCCGGGCTCATGTAGCCGAACTTGCCCTTGAGGATGCCGGCCTGCGTCTTGGTCGCCTTGCCGGCCGCCTTCGCGATGCCGAAGTCGATGACCTTGACCTCGCCCTCGTAGGACAGCAGCACGTTCTGCGGCGAGATGTCGCGGTGGACGATGTTCATGTCCCGCCCCATCCCGTCCTTCTTCCGGTGGGCGTAGTCCAGGCCCTCGCACATCTTGGACACGCAGTAGGCCACCAGCGGCACCGGGGCGGGCTCGCCCTTCTTCCGGCACCGGTCGAAGATGGCCCGCATGTCCTTGCCGGGGATGTACTCCATCGAGATGAAGTAGCTCCCCAGGATGTTGCCCAGCTCGTAGATGGACGCGACGTTGGCGTGGGTCAGCTGGACGCTGATCTTCGCCTCGTCGATGAACATCGAGATGAACTCGTCATCCTCCGCGATGTTGGGGAGGATGCGCTTGATGGCGACGAGCCGCTCGAAGCCGCTCGCGCCGAACTGCTTCCCGCGCCACACCTCCGCCATGCCGCCAATGTTGATGCGGTCCAGAAGGAGGTACTTCCCAAACGGGATAGGCTGCCGCTTCGGTTGAGTGGTCGTCACGTGTGGGAGGGTCCGTTCTCAGCGAGCCTATCGATCGGGGCTCCAAGGGGTCAACCTCGTGAAAGCCCCGTCCAAACTGACCAGGCGGGCAAGCGGCGGATCAGGGCCCCGCCCGGGAGGTCCCCGCGTCCACGTCAACGGAAGGTGACGACGGCGACGCCTGGCTGTCCCGGAATGCGGTTCCTGGCTCCGCCTCGTCGGGGGGAATGGGCCGCGCCAGGAGGAAGCGCGCCTCGCCCCCGACGGACACAATGGCTGGAGAGCCGAAGCGCACCTCGGCGGGCAGCCCCACCAGGGTGATCCACGCCCCCAGCCGTTCGGGAGCGACGCAGTACATCAACGTCCCGGGCCGGACGCCGGGCGCTTCGCGGACCGGTCCGTCGCAGTCCTTTCGCACCTGGAGTGCGTACGAATTGAGCGTCTCACCCCGCACCAGGTACGGCGGCCGGCCCAACTCCTCCAGCATGGGTTGAAGCATACGCGGGTCATCCGGCACCTCCAGGGCGGAGGTGCGCTCCTGCACCGATTGGTGGAAGCGCTGGATGGCCATGGACGCCATGTCCGTGGAGGTCAGCGGCGTGCGGCTCTCCGACAGCACGAGGTCCACGAAGAGCGCGCCCACCAGGACGATGGGCAGCAGCCGGTAGCCCTTGAAGCCCTCCTCCTTGCCCTGGAACAGGCCCACCAGCAGGGCCAGCGTGGCCAGCGTGGCCACGACGAGCACCACGGCGGGGCGCTCCAGCGACGGCAAGGCGATGAAGGCGGAGACATCCGCGCTGCGGGCGCGCACGGCGTCGTAGAAGTCGCCTCCGTAAATCCAGGCGATGGCGATCAGGCTCAGCGCGTTGCCAAGCAGCGTCTTGCGTGAAGGAAGTTTCATCCGGCGAGCGTGCGTGCGGGGTCGGTGGCGGCGGCGCGGCGGCTGGGAAAATACGCGCCCGCGAGCGCGGCGACGAGGCCCAGCAGGACCCCGCCAGCCACCACCGGCCAGGGGAAGGAGAAGAAACTGTCGGGCTTGAAGGGGAAGTTGGGCAGGTGGCTCGCGGCCAGCGTGTTGACGCCCAGCGCCAGCAGGAGCGCGGCGGCCGTCCCTGAGGCGCCCCCCGCGAGCCCCACGACGGCGGCCTCGGCCAGGACGATGGAGCGCACGTCCGCGCGCGAAGCGCCCACCGCCTGCATCACGCCAATCTCCTTGGCGCGCGCCCGCACGGACGCGGACAGGGCATGGGCGATGTTCACCGCCGCGAGGACGCAGATGAGGATGGAGAGCAGCGCCAGCGCGGAGGTGGTGAGGGCCACGGCCGCGCCCGAGTTCTCCGCCATGCGGCGATCCTGGTCGTCGATTTCCAGCCCCATGCCCTTCACCGCGTCCACGATGGCGGGCACCTGGCTGGGGTCGGTCGCGATCAACGTGACGCCGGAGTAGTTCTCCGCGTCCATGTTGAACGCGCGGTTGAGGCGGACGGCCGCGTCCAGCGGAATGGTGATGCCCGCCAGCAGCGCCCGGTCCGACGCGCCCACCACCTGCGCCTGCGCGGGCTGCGTGGCCCCCGACGCGGCCGCCGCGGCGACGTAGGAGCGGTTGAACTCCACCGGGAAGCCGAAGCCCACCAGCATGTTCGCGGAGAGCTGCGGCAGCTTGCGCGCCGGGGCGAACGTCTTGTTGTACAGCTCCAACAGCCGCGTGGAGACGAGCGCCGGAATCGGCTGCCCCTCCCCCGCGTCCTTGAACTCGCCGAGCTGCACGTCGCCCTGCACCAGCTCGGGCTCCACGCCCAGCGCCAGCACCTCCATGCCCATGCGCAGCTTGCTGCCGAAGAAGACGCCGTCGTAGCGCGTCACCGCGGGCACGCGCACGTTCATCTTCCGGTACGCGGCCTCCACGCCGGGCAGCGCGCGCAGGCGCTCCACGGTGGGCGCGTCCAGCTTGCCGCCGCCCAGCAGCGAGCCCAGCGACACCGAGGGCGGCACCACGTCCACCAGCCGCGCGTCGGTGGGGAAGATCTTCTCCCGGATGACCGTGCCGACGCCGAGCCCCAGGCCCACGAAGAACACCAGCGCGCCCACGCCCATCGCCACGCCGAACGCGGAGAAGAACGCGCCCTTGCGCTCCCGCGCGAGGCTCAACCGGACCATCCGCGACAGTGCGTCCAGCCTCATGGGGCACCTCCCGCGGCCACCTGCGAGCCGGTGCGCTCCTCCACGAGCCGCCCGTCCTTGAGCCGCAGCACGCGTCCGGCCGCGGCGCTCATCCGCTCCTCATGGGTGACGCACAACACGGTGAGCCCTTCTTTGTGCAGCTCCTGGAACAGCGTGATGACGCCCGAGCCGGTGGCCGCGTCGAGGTTGCCGGTGGGCTCGTCGCACAGGAGCAGCTTGGGCTGATTGAACAGGGCGCGAGCGATGGCCACGCGCTGCCGCTCGCCGCCGGACAGGCGCACCGGCGCCCGGTCCTTCTTCGCGCCCAGGCCCACGCGCTCCAGCAGCGCCTCCGCGCGCTTGCGCGCATCCACGGGCGCCGCGCCGAAGTGCGAGGGCAACAGCACGTTCTCCACCGCGGAGAGGTTGGGGATGAGGTGGAAGGACTGGAAGACGAAGCCCACGTGCGCGTTGCGGAACCGGGCCAGGGCCTTGTCGCCCAGGCCCCGCAGCTTCACGCCGCCCACGGACAGCTCGCCGCGGTAGTCCACGTCCAGGCCGCCCAGCAGGTGCAGCAGCGTGGACTTCCCGCTGCCGGACGAGCCCACCACCGCGACGAACTCCCCTGCCGCCACGTCCAGCGACATGCCGTCGAGGACGCGCACCTGGGTGCCGTCACCGTCCACGTACTCCTTCGAGACGTCGCGGGCTTGAATCACGGCGCGGCCGGAGGGGTGGAGGTGGCGGCCGCGGGCGCCAGCCGCAGGGACAGCTCCGCCTGGAGTGCCTTGTCCTTGCGGGACACCGCCAGCGTGACGGCGCGCAAGTCATCCACGGCCTCCAACCAGCGCACGGTGGTGGCCTTGATGGCGAAGCCGCCAATGCCCCACGCCTCCGAGGGCAGGTTGCGCACCGCATCCGCCAGCCGCCGCAGGTCCAACACCGCGCTGAAGGCCGCGTCCTTGCCCGCGTCCTTCAGATCCGCGGCCACCGGCCCGTCACCCGAGGGCTTCGCGACCGAGGCCAGCGTGGACTCCAGCCGCGCCTTGGGCGAGGCCACCACCAGGCGTCCATTGGGCGCGAGCGCGAAGTGCGCGCCTTCGCCCGCGCGATAGGACGTCAGGTACACGCGCTGGCCGCCCAGCTCGGAAGGCTCCACCTTGGCGCCGAAGTCACCGGCGATGCGCGGAAGCTGCTCCAGCGTGGTCTGCATCTTCGACGCGTTCTCCACGTCCGAGAGCGCGACCAGGTGGACGAAGCGGAACGGATTGGTGCGGCGCAAGTCCAACACGGGCATGCCCGCGCCCAGGTTCACCGTGGGCGACAGGGACAGCCCCACCACCGTGCCCGGCTTCAGGTTGTCGAGCACCTCCGCCTTCATGTCGAGGCCGCTGTTCTGCACCGCGCGGGTGAGGTACCCGCCCGCCAGATACGGCCACACGCCGTCCAGGTGCGACGGGTCACCCCGGAAGTGGGCCACCAGGAAGCTCTCCGCGGGCAGCGACGCCGCGAGGTTGCCGCTGGACGCCACCGCGTCCAAAGCGGCCAGCGACGCCTGCGTGTCCGGCCACGGCGCGTCCGCGCGAAGCGTCACCGCGGCCGCGTCGATGACGCCCGTGAGGGTGACGCCCTGCACGGTGCCCGGCGGCACCAGCCCGGCGCCACCGGGGAGCCAGACGTGGAAGTCCCTCTCGGCGGGGAGGCGCTGCAGCGAGGCGGCCATCACCGGCTCCTTCGCCAGCGAACGCTCCTCGGGCTGCGTGGCCAGGGTGCCCAGCGTGGCGACGGAGGGCCCCGCGCCCAGCAGCGCGAAGCGGGTGCCCTTGATGAAGAAGATGCCCAGCGCGGGCGCGGCGGCGCCGGGACGGCCGAAGGTGACGCTCTCGCCGCCATCCACGGTGGCCTTCTTCGTCTCGGACGCGCCCAGGCGCGTGCGCGCGAAGTTGCCGAACGTCTCCTCCAGCTTGCCGGCGTCCTTCACGCCCACCACGGAGATGGCGCGGCTCGGGCCGAGGAACGCCGCGCCCGCGCCCAGCTCCGGCGCGATGCCCGCGGCCTCCAGCGCCTGCCGGCTGCGCAGGTCCACGCCAATCTGGCGCATCACCGCGGTGACGTAGCCTTCCGCGGTGGAGAAGTTCTGGAGCTGCGCGGCGAACGACGCCGCCTTCAGCTTCTGGAAGCGGGCGAGCTTCTCCCCCAGCGCCCCCAGGTCGTTGATGACCACGGCGGCCTGCGCGTCACGCGGCAGATAGCGGGCCACGCCCGCCGTCGAGGCCGGGGCGGCGGTGTCCGCGTCCTTGCCACAACGCGAGCAGCCCGCGACGGCGAGCACGAGGAGAAGGGACGGAAGCCAGACTCGGCGGAGCATGCTGGCACCTCAGGATGCCTGGGAGTGAGAGTCAACCGATTCGTGGGCGCCGCCACGCCGGTCCGGGAGCCCGGATGATGGGCAGGCGGCGAACGGCGGGCGCCCTGGCCGCGCGCGGCGCGTCACGGCCGGGCAGGCAAGACCGCCCGGGCCCCTCAACGCACCCGGCCGCCATGGGGCAGCGGACCGCGCGTCTCCTCGGAGAACTCGAGGAACTGCTCCATCTGCCGCACGGACTCCTCGGTGGCCTCGGCCTCCGCGCTCAGCATGGTGAGCTGGCGGTTGACGACCTCCGGGTCCCGGATGGCCACCGACTGCTCGTGGGTGAGCCGCATCAAGTCCTCGATGCCCGCGAGCTGGTGGCTCACCACCTCTCGGCTCTCACCGGCCTGCTCGAAGCGCGCCAGCCGCTTGCGGAGGATGTCCACGCGGTTCTGCTTCACGTCCTTCAGCCGCGGGTTCGTCTCCCGCGCGAGGTCCGCCTCCAGCTCCGCCACCTCGCGCTGGAGGTGTTCGCGGTCCGAGCTGTTCAGGTACGTGCGGTACTGGTTCAGCGTGGAGATGAGCCGCAGGAAGGACGTGAGCAGCGCGTCCAGCCGGGGCTCGCTGTCCGCCTCCAGCACCTTGCCACCCGGCAGCTTGCGGTAGTTGGCGAGGATCTTCTCCTTCAGCCCCACGAGCTGCTGGTAGTGCTCGCGCTGCGAGGGCGCCAGGTCCGCCTGCAGCGCGTTCAAGGCCTGGGTGGCGGCCTCCGGGTCATGGAGCGAGTTGGCCCGCACGGCGCGCTGGAAGCGCTTCATGGACGAGGCGACGCCCAGGTAGAGGCCTTCCAGCCCCAGGGCCACCAGCATCGGCAGCGGCTCGCCCGTCATGGCCGCCGAGGCGGCCGCCGTGCCCAGTCCCACCAGGTTGGCGGGCATCAAAAAGGCGGCCTTGATGTAGTTCGGCGACTTCGCCACGTCCGTCCTCCTCAGGGGCCACGTGCTTCCGACACGTACTTCAGGGCCCCGAGGTCCTTCGTGTCCTCCGCCGGAGGCACCGGGGGGCCCTGCTTCAGCTTCTGGAAGAGCGCGGCGGCGCTCTGAAACAGCTCGTCATAGGTGACGGGCGCCTCGCCGGAAAGCCCGAAGAAGGCCCGATTGTCCGCCAGCGTGGCCGGCGGCGCGCTGCGGATGGCCTCGATGGGGTCGCCCAGGTACGGCGCCACCTCCCCCAACATCCGGGCCCCCGCCGTCGGGTCCTTCAGCACGCTCTGTCCGGTGTCGAGCAGGCCCCGCAGCACCCGGCGCACCGCGTCCGGGTAACGCGCCGAGAAGTCGCCACGCGCCACCAGCACCGTGGCCACCAGGTGGGGGGCATCCGCCGTCGTCGCCAGCACCGCGCCTCCCCTGTCCCGAGCCGCCAGCTCCACGTCCCCCCACAGCCCCACCACGGCGTCCGCGCGGCCCTCGCGCAGCGCCCGTCCCGCATCCAAGGTGGTGGGCAGCTCCACCCAACGCACGTCCGTGATGCGCAGCCCCGCGCGCGCCAGCAACCACAGCGCGAAGTAGTGCGAGGAGCCATACGGATACACACCCAGGCGCTTGCCGCGCAGGGAGGCGAGGTCCGCTACGCCCACGGCGGCCAGGGCCTCCTGCCCCCGGCTGCGCCCCACCAGCATCAACGTGCGGGGCGCCGCATCCCGCAGCGCCGGAGCCCAGGCCGCCAGCCGGTCCACGGAGAGGGTGGCCATGTCCACGCCGCCGTTCTCCGCGCCAATGGCCAGCGCGTGCCGCAGGTCCTCCTCCTTGGCGAAGAGCACCGCCCGCGCGTCCAGGGCATAGGCCGTCTTCAGGAGCCCCTGCGCCGCGCCGGGCGGAGGCACCGGGTTGTCCAGCGTCGTCGCCCCGCCCGCCGCCACCAAGAGGCCCGCCGACGAGCCCCGGGGGCTGAAGCCGATGAGCACGGGGCGCAGGGGAACCGAGGCCACGTCCGCCACCGGGGCCGCCACGCCGGCCGGGAAGTCTCCGGGCGACAGGCGGACGGCCACACGGGTGGACGGGAAGTACCGCTCCTGCAAGCGGTCCAGGTACCCCAGGCGCGACGCGAGCGCATAGCTCGCGCCGAGCACGCAGAGGAACAGGAAGAGGAAGAGACCTGGACCGCGGTGGAGCTTCATTCAGCGGGGACTACTCGACTCCCACCTTCTTGCCGATGGTCTTTTCGGGGCTGCTGCCCACCTCGGACACCGGCGCGGGGCTGTTCATGAGCCCCATCTCCATCTTGAACTGCTTCACCAGCTCGTTGGCCTGAATCTTCTCGGCCTCTTCCTCGATGTTCGCCGCGGTGTGGTCCACCGACTCGAGGGCCATCTGCATGCGGGCCTCGTTGATGGCGGACTTCTCCTGCACCTTGCGCAGCATTTCATCGTGGGTCGAGTCGATGCCCGCCACGGTGAAGGACTCCATCGTGTCGGCGACCTTGGCCTGCCACTTGGCGCGGCGCGCCTCGCGGATGGCGTTCATCGCCTCCTGCGTCTTGCGCTCCTTCTCGCGCATGAACGCCTTCTTCACCGACAGCGCCTTCTCGTAGGCCTGGCGCGCGGTGGCGAGCTGCTGCTCGTTGCGGGCCAGCGCCTCCTTCTCCATCTGGAGCTTGGAGGCATACTGCGCGGCCAGGTCATCGCGGCCCGCCTGGATGCCGGCCTTCACCTTGGCCGTCAGCGAGCGCACGTCGTCCTGGTACTTGGCGTTCTCCTTCTCCAGCAGCGTCACGTTCGCCCGCACCATGGCGATGGACTCGTTCATCTTCGGGACCTGGTCGTTCAGGTCACGGACGTTCTGCTCGAGAATCAGCTCCGGGTCCTCGATGGAGGAGACGAAGAATCCGGCGAAGCTGCGCATTGCTCTCTTGAATCGTTGCCACATATCGGCGGTCTACCTCCATCCAGACCTACTTGCAGCCACCTTACACGATCCCCGGGGCGAGCAAGCAGCCACAGTCCCAATGTCTGCCCAATGTCTACGCGCCTCTACCTAAGGCGATTGCGGCGGATTCAAAAGCGCGGCGCGGCACTTCTTCGTCCGAAAACGCGCTCGCCCCCACCGCCCCCTCCCGTCCGTCCGCTTCCGCACGGTCGGTGGCAATACTTGCAAGCGAGGAAGGAAGCGGAGAAAAACACGTCTCTGTGACGTCCTTGCCTCCCGTGCCCGGCCCGCTCGACGAGACGATGTCGCGGGCGATGGATGCCCAGCGGCGGAGCGTCGTGGGCGCGGGCGCGGCGGTGCGGCTGGTGGGCGCGGCGTTGTTCCTGACCATCAGCACCACGCTGTGGCTGTCGGGTGGCCGGGACTGGTCCATGTACCCGCCCGCCCTGGGGCTCTACGCCGCGGTCGCCGCCACGCTGTTCATGCTCCGCCGGCGGCGCCTGGCCCGGGGCCTGGGCGTGGTGCAGTCCCTGGTCGACGTGGCGCTGGTGTACTGGCTCCAGTCCGTGGCCCTGCCCGTCTCGCCCTTCCCCGCGGGGGTGGCGGGCTTCAGCCTGGGCCTGTTCTCGCTCGTCGTCGTCCTGAGCGGGCTGAGCATGCGCGGCAGCGTCGTCTACGGCACGGCGGTGCTGGCCGGCCTCGCCCAGACGGACTTGATGCGCCGGGCGGACGTGGGCTGGGGCGCGGTGGCCATCGCCGTGGTGGCGCTGGTGCTGGTGGCGGTGGTGAGCCACTACGGCACCGGCCGGCTGCGGCACCTCGCCGTGACGCTCACCCGCGTGGAGGTGGAGCGGGCCCTGGAGGCGCGGCGCTTCCAGGAGGTGGAGGACGCGCGGCGCACCATCGTCCGCATGCTGGAGGAGGCCCAGTCGAAGAACGCCGAGCTCCAACTGCTGCAACGGGACATGGAGCAGCTCACCCAGTTCCTCGTGCATGACCTGCGCTCGCCCCTGTCGGCGCTGACGCTGTCGCTCTCCTGGATGGAGCACGAGCTGCCGCGCGAGGGCATCCTCGGGGAGTCCGTCCGCACCGGGCTGGCCGTCACCGCGCGCCTGGACCGGATGATCTCCGACCTCATGGACGTCCCCCGCCTGGAGGAAGGCCGGATGGAGCCCCTCAAGGTGCCCTTCCCGGCCGTGCGTGTGCTGGAGGACGTGCGCCGCTCGCTGGAGGGCGTGGCCCGCTCGCGCAAGCTGACGCTGGACGTGCAGGCCCCCGCGGACCTCGTGTTGATGGCGGACGCGGACCTGCTGGTGCGCGTGGTGGAGAACCTCACCACCAATGCCCTGCGCTACACCCCGTCAGGTGGCCGGGTGCGGCTGGAGGCGGGCGCGGACGACGGCGGACGGTGGCTCGCGGTGCGCAACGACGGGCCGCCCATCGCCCAGGAGGCGCGCGGGCGCATCTTCGACAAGTACGGCCAGGCCAACACGGAGCGGGACAGCCGCCGCGGCTATGGCCTGGGCCTGTACTTCTCCCGCCTCGCCGCCGAGGCCCATGGCGGACAGCTCGCCGTGGAGGACGCGCCCGGGTGGTCCACGTCCTTCGTCGTGCGGCTGCCCGCCTGAGCGTCAGCCCGTGCGCGCCTTCTTCGGGCGGCGCTTGAGGATGCGCTCCACGTTCGCGTTCGCGTTCGCCAGCACCGACGCCGCGTCCAGCGTGGTGAGCACGCCGTCTCGCAGCACCGGCTGACCGTCGATGAAGACGTGCGCCACGTCGCTGGCCCGGGCGGAGTGCACCAGCGGCACCAGCACGTCCTCGGGCGTGGGGCCCGCGTGCAGACCGCTGATGTCCACCACGGTGATGTCCGCGCGCTTGCCGGGCTCGAGCGAGCCCACCTCGTCCTCCAGGCCCAGCGCCCGGGCGCCGTGCAGCGTGGCCATCTCCAGCACGCGCATGGGCGTCATCGCGCACGGCCCCACGCGCGGGTTGTGCATCACCGCCGCGAGCCGCATCTCGTTGAAGATGTCGAGCGTGTTGTTGCAGGGCGCGCCGTCCGCGCCCAGCGCCACCGTCACGCCGGCGTCCAGCAGCTCCGGCACCTTGGCGTAGCCAGAGGCCAGCTTGAGGTTGGAGCCGGGGCAGTGGCAGACCACGGTGCGCGTGTCGCGCAGGATGTCCTGCTCCTCCTGCGACAGCCACACGCAGTGGGCCATCGTCACGTGCGGGCCGGACATCCCCACCGTGTGGAAGAAGGCCACGTTGTCCTCGCCGCCGGTGTACGCGCGGACCGCGTCCGTCTCCTTCGCGTTCTCGCTGGCGTGCGTGTGGATGCGCAGGCCGTGCTCCTTGGCCAGTCGCGCCACCTCCCGCAGCAGCTCCGGGGTGCAGGACAGCACGAAGCGCGGGGCGAAGGCGTAGCGCAGGCGCCCGTCGTGCGTGCCGTGCCACCGGTCCTTCAACGCCAGGCTCTCCCGCAGCGAGTCCTCGGTGCTCTCGCGCAGGCCCGCGGGCACGCTCGCGCCCGCGTCCATCATCGCCTTGCCGCCCACCAGCCGGAAGCCGGCGTCCCGGGCGGACTCGAAGACGGCGTCGTAGTGGTACACGCTGCCCATGTCGAGCGCGGCCGTGGACCCGGAGCGGATGAGCTCCGCGAAGGTCAGGTCGGCCGAGGCGCGCATGGACGCCGCGTCGTGCGAGGCCTCGAAGGGCCAGATGCGCTCACGGAGCCAGTCCAGCAGCTCCAGTCCGTCCGCGCGGCCGCGGAAGAGCGTCTGACAGGCGTGGAGGTGTCCGTGGATGAGCCCCGGCAGCACCACCTTGCCTGTCACGTCCACCACCCGCCGGGTGCCTCGGGGCTTGATGCCCCGGCCCACCTTGGCGATGCGGCCGTCCTGGACGAGGACGTCCGCCTCCACGAGCACCTCGCGCTCGCGGTTCATCGTTACAACCGTGCCACCAGTCAGGAGCAGATCCACGGCGTGCTCAGGCTCTCTCGCTAGAAGAAGTCTTTGGTGAAGGCATGCGGAAGCAGCCCCCCCAGGGTGTAGCGCGCCTCGCCGCCCTGGGGCGTCCGGCTGCGCACGGGCAACTCCTGCCCGCCAAATTCGGCCATGACCTGCCGGCACATGCCGCACGGCGGACAGGGCTGGGGGGTGTCCACGACGATGGCCACCGCAACCGGCTGCGTGTGCCCCTGCGCCACGCCCGCGGCGAAGGCGTTGCGCTCCGCGCAGACCGTCAACCCGTAGGTGGCGTTCTCCACGTTGCAGCCGGCCACGACGGCGCCGTCGGCATAGAGGATGGCGGCCCCCACGGGGAAGCGCGAGTACGGCACATGGGCACGCGCTCGCACGCGTGCGGCTTCCTCGAACAGGCGCTCCCAGGGAATCTCATCCGCCATGTCGCCCTCCTACTCGAAGCCGGACACCGGACCGTTACGGGCGGCCCGCGCCGCGCTGCACTTCGTCCAGGTGGCGCGCGATGGCCAGCTCGGACTCCACCGGCAGGTCCACGAAGCGCACCCGCGCCGACGGGAGGCCGCCCCCCTGCGCCACGTGGAGGACCTCGCCCTTCGCTTCCACCTCGTCGGGGAGGATGGGCAGGCTGAAGCGCACTTCCACCCGCGCCCCCTGCTCCCAGCCCGTCCCCTGCCAGGCACAACCGCCCAGGGACAGGTCCCCGTCATGCTGCTCGAAATCCCCCGAGCTGCCCTCCCGGCGCACCTTCAGGCGCATGGGAATCCGGGGTGAATCCCGCCGGTCCTCGGCCTTGTCGCTCATCGAGTCGTTCCTCTCGGCCATCGCCGTAGCCTCCTGCCACTCATGCCCGCGCCACCGCCCGGGGTGTTGAAGACAACCCACGGGCCCTGGCGCCGCGAGCCCATACCGTAGACGCACGCTGGCGTCTCGTCCGAGGTGACCTGCTCCCGCCTCCCCACCCTTCCACCCCGGCCCATCACCCCGGCATCATACGGGGGAACACCGGCCCGCGAGGCCCGGAATTTGGGGCTCCCACCGTTCGGCGGGGGGGTTTGGACCCGGATTCAGGCGGGGACGCCCTGCTCCCGGGACATCCACCAGTCCTCGCCGTAGCTGATGCAGAGCTGCTCGCCGGGGTGGATGTCGCGCAGGGCGTGGTAGCAGAAGAGGTCCCGGGCCACCTCGCGGTGGTAGGCCGTGTTCGGCTCGCGGGCGTGGTTGTAGATCATCCCGTAGCCCAGCACGAGGGCCACCCACTCGCCCTCCCGAGGCGCCTCGTTTGCGGCCCACTGGAGCTGGAACACATAGTCCTGGAGCTGCGGGTTCTGGGAATGCGCGCGCGGCAGCTTGACGTAGTGGCATTCCTCGATGAGGTCGCCCGCCTTGATGAAGGCGTCGGTGAAGACGCCGTAGCCCCACGCACACGGCCGGACCTTCACGCCCGGATGGATGTACAGCGCTGCGCCCTGATTCATGGTCCCCTGGCCCGCATGGCTTCCGGGAAAGAATGGCGCCTTCCCCGTGCGGGGTGAAGCCACAAGGTGGCCGCGTCCTGGCGACCGGGCAGGTCCGGACCGCCTCTGTGCGGCGGTGCGCCAGTCCGCTAGAGTGCGCCACCGAAGCCCCTCCCCGCCCGCCCCCCAGCCCATCCCACCGCGCGTTGCGTGCGCGGCGCACCACCCGTGTGTCCTCGAGCCCATGCTGTCCCAACCTGCCGTCCCTGAAACCACCCCCGTCTGTCCCGACCACGCTGGTGAGCCGACCACGGGGACGTGTGAGCGCTGCGGTCGTTTCCTTTGCGCCCAGTGCACCCAGCCCGTGCCATCCCTGTGCGTCCCGTGCCACGCGAGACAGCTCCGAACGCTGCCGCACACGTCGGGCCGGGCGAAGTGGACGCGCGGAGTCTTGTACGCGGGCGTCGCGGTGGCCGCCGTCACCGGACTGCTCCATGCCTGGCTCATCCTGAACCTCGAGGGCGGAACCACGCCCTCGTTGGAGGATGCGCAGGCCTACGACTCGCTGAACGTGGCGCTCACCCTCGCCAGCTCGCTGGTGATGGTCACCACCATCATCAGCTACCTGCGATGGCTGCACCTGAGCGTAAAGACAGCCGTGTCACTGGGCGTCAGCACCGAGGAGCCTCGCTGGGCGGTCTTCGCCTGGTTCATCCCCTTCTACAACCTGGTCAAGCCGTACGAAGTGGTGCGCGACCTCTGGTTGAACCTGGGCGGCGCACCGGCTCAACAGGCCTTGTTGAGGGGGTGGTGGGCCGCGTGGCTCATCGGCAATGGCCTCTCCAACGTCAGCGCCTCGCTCTTCAACAAGATTGGCGATGGCGGCGTCGCCATCTCCACCGCCCTCACCGTGGGGATGATTTCCGAAGCCATCAGCGTCCTGTCCTCGGTGCTCTGCATCCGCGTCATCGAGGACATCGAGTCGATGATCGCCAGCCGCCGGGCGGACCTCGACACCGTCATCGCCCGGGCGGACGCCCAACAGCCATCCCTCGGCTGACGGTCAGCGCGGCACCGGCCAGAAACACGAAAGGCCCCGCGCCGAACCTCGGCCGGGGCCTCCGGAACCACGACAGCGAACGGGCGCCCTACTCCACCCGCTCGCGGACGAGCGGCCTGGGCGCCGGAGCCGCGTCGCCGAAGTGATACGCCGCCAAGAGGCGCGCCTTCACGTTCTCCAGCGGGCCCGCGTCGTTGTAGTGCACGCGCACCACGGGCTCGCCCTGCTTCACGGCCTCGCCCGTCTTCTTCAGCAGCGTGAAGCCCACGGCGGGGTCAATCTTGCTGTCCGTCCGCTGCCGGCCGGCGCCCAGCGCCACCGCGGCCAGGCCCACGCCCTCCGTGTCGATGCCGGTGACGAAGCCGTCCCGGGTCGCCACCACGTCCACGGTGGACTTCGCCTGCGGCAGCAGCGAGTAGTCGTCGATGGCGCGCGGGTCTCCGCCCTGCACCTGGACAATCTCCTTCAGCTTGCGCACCGCGCTGCCATCCTCCACCACCTTGCGCAGCTTCTCGCGCGCCTCGTCGATGGTGGCGGCCTTCTTGCCCAGCACCAGCATCTCCGCCGTCAGGGCGTAGGTGATTTCGGTGTAGTCCTCCGGCGCGTTGCCGCGGAGCATGTCCACCGCCTCGATGACCTCCAGCGCGTTGCCCACCTTGCGGCCCAGCGGCTGGTCCATGTCGGTGAGCAGGGCCACGACCTTCTTCCCCATCTCCGCGCCCAGGCCAATCATCGTCTTCGCCAGCGTGCGCGCGTCCTCGTCGCGCTTCATGAAGGCGCCGCTGCCCACCTTCACGTCCAGCACCAGCGCGTCGATGCCCTCCGCCAGCTTCTTGCTCATGATGGAGGAGGCAATCAGCGGGATGCAGTCCACCGTCGCCGTCACGTCGCGCAGCGCGTAGAGCTTCTTGTCCGCGGGGGCCACCTGCGCCGTCTGGCCAATCAGGCAGCAGTTCACCTCGCGCACCAGCCGGCGGTACTCGGACGTCGGCAGGTTGACGTTGAAGCCGGGGATGGACTCCAGCTTGTCCAGCGTCCCGCCCGTGTGCCCCAGGCCGCGGCCTGAAATCATCGGCACCGGCACACCACAGGCGGCGGCCAGCGGCGCCAGGCTCAGGGAGACCTTGTCCCCCACCCCGCCAGTGGAGTGCTTGTCCACTTTCACACCCGGGGTGTCGGACAGGTCCAGGACCTCGCCGGACTCCAGCATGGCGCGGGCCCAGGCGCCCAGCTCCTGGGAGTCCATGCCCCGGAAGAAGATGGCCATGCACATGGCCGCCATCTGGTAGTCCGCCACCGTCCCCGCGGTATACGCCTCGATGAACGCGCGGATGTCCGCCGGATCCAACCGGCCGCCATCCCGCTTGGCCTTGATGAGTTCGTAGGGTTGCACGAGGCGAGGCCATACCAGGAACCCACCCCTTCATGCACTCTGGGAAAGGTCGGGCATCTGGTAGATAGGCCCCTCATGATGCTCCGCCTCCACGTCCTTGCCCTGACCGCGCTCCTGTGCGCGTGTTCCAAGCAGAAGGAAGAAGCGCCCTCCGCCGGGGCCCAGAGCCCCGCTGCCTCCGGGAAGACGGAAAAGAAGGCCCTCCCCGTGGGCCTCGTCATCGACGTGGGCGGCCGAGGCGACCACTCGTTCAATGACGCGGCGCTTCGTGGCCTGGAGCTGTGGGCCGCCGGCAAGCGCTACGAGGGCGGCAAGTACGTGGACGCCTCGCCCGACGAGGTCCGCAAGTCGCTGCCGCCCCACCTGGCCTCGGAGGCCGCCAGCTTCAAGGCGCTGCCCGTGCGGCCCATCGTCCTGCAGAGCAAGGCCCAGGAGGACTACGTCCCCAACCTCCAGCTCCTGGTGGACCAGGGCACCCGGCTCACCGTGGGCAACGGCTACATGCTGGCCAACGCGGTGCGCACCTCCGCCCAGGAGAACCCCCAGGCGCAGTTCCTGCTCATCGACAGCCAGGTGCTGGACGCGCAGGGCAAGGCGATGAAGCTCCCCAACGTGCGCACGGTGCTCTTCAAGGAGCAGGAGGGCAGCTTCCTCGTCGGCGCGCTCGCCGGGCTGGTGACGAAGTCGAACAAGGTGGGCTTCGTGGGCGGCATCGAGGTGCCCCTCATCCAGCGCTTCGAGGTGGGCTACCGCGCGGGCGTGAAGACGACCAACGCCCAGGCCTCGCAGGCCCTGATGTCCGTCTACACCGGCAGCTTCAACAACATGGCCGCGGGCAAGCAGGTGGCGCAGGACCTCATCTCCAAGGGCGCGGACGTCCTCTTCCACGCCGCGGGCGCGGACGGCATCGGCGTCATCCAGGCGGTGAAGGAGGCGCGCGCCGCGGGCAAGAGCGTCTACGCCATTGGCGTGGATTCGGACCAGGCGCACGTGGCGCCGGACGCCATCCTCACGTCGATGATGAAGTACACCGACCTGGCCATCTACCAGGCGGCGAAGGACCTGGTGGACGGCTCGTTCGCCGCGGGTGAGCAGGTGCTCGGCCTCAAGGAGAACGGCGTGGGCATGGCCGAGGTGCGGGTGGACTTCCCCGGCAAGGCGGAGACGCTCCAGAAGGTGGAGGCCCTGCGCCAGCGCATCATCGCCGGCGAGCTCCAGGTCCCCGCCCTCCCGGCGGACCTCGCCGCCTTCCAGGCGACCGCGCCCTGATTTCCCTCCAGCACATCCACAAGGCCTTCGGCACCTGCGTCTCGCTGGCGGACGCGTCGCTGGACGTCCACCGGGGCGAGCTGCTCGCCATGGTGGGTGAGAACGGCGCGGGCAAGTCCAGCCTGATGAACGTCCTCTACGGGCTCTACCAGCCCGACGCGGGCGTGATGACGCTGGACGGCCAGCCGGTGCGCTTCAAGAGCCCGCGAGACGCCATCGCGCGGGGCATTGGCATGGTGCACCAGCACTTCATGCTCGTGCCCACGCTGTCGGTGGCGGAGAACGTGGTGCTCGGCCGCGAGCCCACGCGCCGGGGGCTGCTGGACCTGGAGCGCGCGGTGCAGGAGGTGGCCGCCACCTGCGCCCGCTACGGCTTCCAACTGGAGCCGCGCGCGCGGGTGGACACGCTCAGCGTCGGCTCGCAGCAGAAGGTGGAGATCGTCAAGGCGCTGCACCGGGGCGCGCAGGTGCTCATCCTCGACGAGCCCACCGCCGTGCTCACGCCGCAGGAGTCCGACGAGCTGGCGCGCGTCATGCGCGGGCTGGTGGCGCAAGGGCACACGGTGGTGCTCATCAGCCACAAGTTGAAGGAAGTGCTGGGCGTGGCGGACCGCATCGCCGTCATGCGCCGGGGCCGCTGCGTGGCCGAGGTCCGCGCCGCCGACACCACCGCGGAGCAGCTCGCCGCGCTGATGGTGGGTGAGAGCCAGCGCCCGCCGGCCGAGGCCACGCACGTTCCACGGACCGAGGCGCCCGGCGACGTCGTGCTGGAAGCGCGCGGGCTGGAGGCCTCGGGCGACAACGGGCGGCCTGCCCTGCGCGGCGTGGACCTGGAGGTCCGCGCGGGTGAAATCGTCGGCATCGCGGGCGTGGACGGCAACGGGCAGCGCGAGCTGGCGGAGGTCCTCACCGGCCTGCGCGCCTTGTCGTCCGGAAGCGGCACGCTGCTGGGAGGCCCGCTGCGAGGCCTCACGCCGGCCCTGGCCCGGGCGCGCGGCGTGGGGCACATCCCCGAGGACCGGCACCACCGCGCGGTGGTGAAGGCCATGAGCGTGGAGGAGAACGTGGCCCTGGGCCGGCACACGCGGCCGCCCTTCGCGAAGGGCCCGTGGCTCGACTTCAAGGGCCGCCGTGAGCGTACGCGGGAGCTGACGGTCGCCTACGACGTGCGGCCTCCCGACCCGGAGGTGGCGCTGCGCGCGCTGTCCGGCGGCAACCAGCAGAAGGTCGTGGTGGCGCGCGAGCTGGATGCGCGACCCAGGCTGCTGGTGGTGGTGCAGCCCACGCGCGGGCTGGACGTGGGCGCGGTGGCGCAGGTGCAAGCGAAGCTGCGCGAGGCGCGCGACCAGGGCACGGGCGTGCTGCTGGTCTCCCTGGACCTGGAAGAGGTGCTGGCCCTGGCGGACCGCGTCTATGTGTTCTTCGAGGGCCGCGTGACAGGCCACTTCCCGCGCCACGCGTTCGACGAGCGCGAGCTGGGCCGGCGCATGCTGGGCGCCACGGAGCCGGCCCATGCCTGAGCGCGTGAGACAACTGCTGCCGTCGGTGCTCTCCGTGCTGCTGGCGCTCGGCGTGTGCTGGGCGCTCATCGCGTTGACGATGGAGCCGGGCACCGCGACGGACGCGTACCTGCAGATGCTGTGGGGAGGCATCGGCAACTGGCCCGCGTACCTGGACGGCGCGGCGCCCACCGTCATCACCCGCCCGCTGGGCGAGTCCGCGATGAAGGCCGCGCTCCTCACGCTCACCGGCCTGTCCGTGGCCGTGGCATTCAAGGTGGGCCTGTTCAACATCGGCGCGCAGGGGCAGATGCTGCTGGGCGCGCTGGCCGCGGCCGTCGTCGGCGCCCACGTGACGCTGCCCGGCGTGTTGCATGTCCCGGCGGCGCTGCTGGGCGCGGCGCTGGCGGGCGCGGCGTGGGCGGGCATCGCCGGCCTGCTGCGCATCTACCGGGGCGTGCACGAGGTCATCTCCACCATCATGCTCAACTGGGTGGCGCTGAGCCTGGTGGACAACTGGCTGGTGGTGGGGCCGCTGCGGGGCGCGGCCGAGGGCGGCCAGTCCATCACCGGCACCGCCGAAATCCAGGCCACCGCCGTGCTGCCGCGCCTGCTGAGCGACGGCTCGCGGCTCAACCTGGGCTTCCCCCTGGCGCTGGTCGCGGCGCTGGCCGTGTGGGTGTGGTTGACGCGCACGCGCTCCGGCTTCGAGACGCGCACGGTGGGCCTGGGCGCCGAGGCCGCTCGCGCCGCGGGCATCCCCGTGGCCCGCCGCATGGGACTGGCCATGGCGCTGGCCGGGGCCATGGCGGGCCTCGCGGGCGCGGTGTTGGTGCTGGGCACGGAGGGGCGCTACCCCGGCACGCTGGGCGCGCCCTACGGCTTCGACGGCATCGCCATCGCGCTCATCGGCAACAACCATCCACTGGGCGCCACCGTGTCCGCGCTCTTCTTCGGCGTGCTGCGCGCGGGTGGCACGCGCATGCAGCTCCTCGGCGTGCACAAGAGCTTCCCCGAGCTCATCCAGGGCCTGGCGCTGCTGTTCGTCGCTGGCCGCATGGTGTGGCTCGCGGTGCTGCGCCGGCGAGGCGTGGCGCCCACCGTGGCGGCGGAGGTGCCCCGTGCTTGAAGTCCTCCACTCGCTGCTGTTCTCCACGCTCGACGCCGCGCCCGCGCTCATTTTCGCCGCCCTGGGCGCGGTGCTGTCCGAGCGCGCGGGCGTCATCGCAGTGGGCACCGAGGGCATGATGCGCGTGGGCGCCTTCTGCGCGGCGGTGGCGGCGCTGGTGATGCCCACGCCCCTGGCCGTCGTCATGGGCATGCTCGCGGGCGCGGCCCTGGCCGGCGTGCACGGCTTCCTCAGCATCCGCTGGCGCTCGGACCAGGTGGTGTCGGGCATCGCCCTCAACCTGGTGGCCCTGGCCGGCGGCACCTTCCTGCTGGAGTCCCTCTACGGCCCCAACGGCACCCCGCCGATTGAGCAGCTCTCGCGCTGGAACATCCCCGGCCTGA
Organism: Myxococcus hansupus; assembly: GCF_000280925.3. NCBI lineage: Bacteria > Pseudomonadati > Myxococcota > Myxococcia > Myxococcales > Myxococcaceae > Pseudomyxococcus > Pseudomyxococcus hansupus. The sequence continues at coordinate 1,411,372 of NZ_CP012109.1, read as the reverse complement.
GCGGCGTGCCGGTGCTGGGCGCCTTGTCCGGGCACTCCGCGCCCACGTACCTGGCGCTGGTGCTGCCCTTCGTCTTCCAGGGCCTGCTCACGCGCACGCCGCTGGGCCTTCGGCTGCGCGCGGTGGGCGACAAGCCCCAGGCGGTGGCCACCCTGGGCCTGTCGGTGGCGGGACTGCGGTGGGGCGCGGTGTTGGGCAGTGGGCTGCTGGCCGGACTGGGCGGCGCGGTGCTGTCCACCGCCGTGCTGGACCGTTTCGAGCAGCACACCCCCGCCGGACTGGGGTTCATGGCCCTGGCCGCCATGGTCTTCGGCCGGTGGACCCCCGTGGGGGCCTTCCTCGCCGCGACGTTCTTCGCCTTCGGTAACGCGCTGCGCATCGGCCTGGTGTCCAGCGCGCCCGGCATCGTCGAGCTGGTTCCCCAGGGCGTGCTCCTGGCCCTGCCCTACCTGCTCACGCTGATCGTCCTGACGCTCCAGGGACAGCGCAGCAGCGCTCCCGCCGCCCTCGGGACGCCCTATGAGCAGGAGTCTCGCTGATCGCGAGTCGTCACGGAGGGTCATTTTAAACCCGGGTACAAATCGATTTAAGGTCGCGATTGACCCCACCCGCTCGCGAGGACGCGCGTTGGGGCCGACTTTCTCCAGTGTCCCAACGATTCAACCCCCCGCCGTTACTGGGTCGTTTTCCTCGCCGTGACACCTCGTGGATTCGCCGTCACTGAACGAATTCCGGCACGAGGCTCGCATAGACACGGGGTGGTATCGGATCACGTGCCGGCCTGGATTCGTGCGCCCGGGGGGAGCTCCATCCAGGCCCCATGGGGTCCGTAGGAACTGCCTGGAACACCCGGGTGAGGCTCACCTGGTCACCATGTAGGGGTGGCGTGATGCTGGAGACGACGGAGACCGAGGTGTATCGGCCCCGGGTGTTGGCCGTGGACGTGGAGTCCGGCGGAATGGAGCGGCTGCACTCCATCCTGTCGCCCGCGGGTTACGACGTGCTGCCCGCGTGCGGGACGGCCCTGTCGGCGGCGGCCATGAAGCAGGCCGCGGACCTGGTGGTGCTCGACGCGGGCCATGCCGGCACCGACGGCCTCGCGACGTACCGGCGCCTCCAGGACGCGCTCGGCGAGTCCACGCTCCCCGTGCTCATGCTCAGCCCCAGCGTGGACCGCGAGACGCGCCGCGAGGTGCTCGAGGCGGGCGTCGACGATTTGCTCATCACCGAGCCGTTGGATCCGCTGGAGCTCAAGGTCCGCGTCCACACGCTGCTGGAGCTGAAGGCGCACCGTGAGCGCGGCGGCCAGCGCAACGAGGCGCTGCAGGACCCGCGCTCGCGCTGGCTGGAGATGGAGCGGCTGGCCCGCGTGGGCACGCTGGCCGCGGACGTGGCGCAGAACCTGGGCCGCGTGGGTGAAGGCCTTCAGCAGGCGCTGGAGCACGTGCGCACCCGCGCCGCGCAGGGCCTGCCGCCGGACGCGGACGCGCTGAAGAAGCTGGGCGTGGCGGGCGAGCAGATGCGGCTGCACGGCCAGCACCTGCTGTCGCTGGGCCCCACCAGCCCCAAGGACATCCAGCGCTTCGACCTGCGGGAGCTGGTCCCCGCGGTGGTGGAGCAGATGCGCGACGCGGGCCGCCTGGGCTCCTGCGAGCTGACGGTGCTGCTGCCCAACGAGCCCATCGCCGCGGTCTTCAACCGCCGCCAGTTGGAGCGGGTGCTGACGGAGCTGCTGGCCAACGCGGTGGACGCGGTGGAGGACGTGATGGACCGTCCCCGGCGCATCATCACCGGCGTGGAGCTGCCCGACATCTTCGGGGACTTCGGCCCGCTGCTGTTCGTCGAGGACACCGGCATCGGCATCTTCGAGGACGAGCAGCAGGCCGTCTTCGAGCCCTACTACACGACGAAGGCGCCCGAGAAAGGCGCCGGCCTGGGCCTCACCGTGGCGCGCACCCTGGTGGAAGCCATGGGCGGCGCGCTGACGGTGCGAAGCCGCGTCAACCAGGGCAGCACCTTCACGGTGGAGCTGCCCGAGCAGACGTCGTCCTGGTAGCTAGAAGCGGTAGGCGACGCCGAACAGCGCTTCCAGGGTGAATTCGGTGGCGTCGTAGTCCGGGATGACGGCGGGCCCCAGCCGGACGTTGAAGGTGACGCCGAGCTGGCGGTTGACGAAGTACTCCAACCCGCCGCCCACCAGGATGGGGAACACCGGGCCGATTCCCTCGCCGAAGTAGACGTGGAAGGGGATGTCCAGGCCCAGGTTCACCATGACGGCGCTGCCGGCGGGGATGCCCACCACCAGGCCCACGGGCAGCGCGAGGCCCACGTCGGTGTCACGCCGGTTGAAGTAGAAGAAGGGCCCTGGCTGGAAGGTGAGCGCGAGCGAGAACTGGCGCTCCTTGATGAGCTGGAGCCGCATCCACGCCTGGAACTTGACGCCCGGGTCCGTGTAGCGGACCCAGCCCTCTCGGCCCCAGTTGAAGCTGAACTTGGCGCCAATGTCGAAGCGGTCCGAACCGCCGTGCAGCAGGCCCAGGGAGATGCCGGGCCAGCCAATCTGACCGTGGAACGCGGTGTTGCCGCGCCCCATCGTGTCGGCGGCCAGGACGGACCAGCCCTGTCCCCGCTGAGCCAACGCGGTGGCGGGAAGGGCCAGGAAGCAAGCGAGGAGGACGCCGGGGAGCAGTCGCTTCACACGGTACCTTTCTAGGAAGGCCGCCCCGGGGGGCAGGCGGTGGGTGTGGTGCTGCGTCTCTAGACTCACGCGGGCTGCCCGCGCTCACGCGCGAGCGCGAGGAAAGCGTCGATGAAGCGGCCCAGCCGCGCCTCGGCCCGGATGCGGGCCTGCGCCAGGGGTTCGCCCTCCGCGAGCGTCTCCTTCAGCTCGAAGTAGTATTTGATCTTCGGCTCCGTGCCGGAGGGCCGCAGCGTGACGCGGCCGCCGCTCGCCAGCTCCAGCGCGACCACGTTGGACGGGGGCAGCCCGCGCTCGCCCGTCTTGTAATCACGCACGGCGCGCACGGCGTCGTCCCCCACCGTGGCCGGTGGCGACGCACGGAACGCGTCCATGATGCCGCGAATCACCTGCGCGCCCGCGGCGCCGGGGAACGTGAAGTTGCGCTGCGCGCCGACGTACAGGCCATGCGCGCGCTGAATCTCCTCCAGGTAACCCAGCACCGTGGTGCCACGCGACTCGCACCACGCGGCGAGGTCCGCCATGACGAGCGCGGAGCCCACGCCGTCCTTGTCCCGCGTCACCGTGCCCACGGTGTAGCCGAGCGCCTCCTCGTAGCCGAAGACGAAGCGCGTGCCCTCCGCGCCCTCGCGCTCCAGTGCGCGGTTGGCGATCCACTTGAAGCCGGTGAGCACCTCGTCGTACGCGGCGCCCAGCGCGCTCGCGATGGCGCCCAACTGCGCGGACGACACGATGGTGGTGACGACGTGCGGCGTCCCCTGCTTCGGGCCCTGCGTGAGCAGGTAGTAGCCCAGCAGCACGCCCACCTCGTTGCCCGTCAGCAGGCGCAGCGTCCCGTCCACGTCGCGCGCCATGACGGCCAGACGGTCCGCGTCCGGGTCGTTGGCCAGGACGACGTCCGCCTTCACGCGCTCTGCGGTGGCGGTGGACAGGTCCATGGCCCCGGGCTCCTCCGGGTTGGGGAAGCGCACCGTGGGGAAGCGGCCATCGGGCTGCTGCTGCTCGGCCACGGCGGTGAAGCGCGGGAAGCCCGCCTCCCGCAGGGCGCGCTCGGCCCAGACGCCGCCCACGCCGTGCATCGCGGTGTAGACGAGGGACAAGGACTCGGAGCCCTTGCCGTACACGCGCAGCCCCAGGATGGCGTGCACGTAGGCGTCGCCCATGGACGCGGGCAGGTCCTTCCACAGGCCCTTCGCCCGGGCGTCGGCCGGCGTCAGCAGCGGCACACGGTTGGCGGGCTCCACCTTCGCGATGGCGGCGGCGATGCCCGTGTCGTGCGGCGGGATGATTTGCGCGCCGTTGCCCCAGTACACCTTGTAGCCGTTGTACTCGGGCGGGTTGTGGCTGGCCGTCACCATCACGGCCGCGGCGGCGTTGAGGTGCAGCGCGGCGAAGGCCACCAGCGGCGTGGGGACCGGCTCCGGGAAGACGTGCGCGGGGATGCCCTCGGCGGCCAGCACCGCGGCGGTGTCCTCGGCCAGCTCGGCGCTCAGGTTGCGCGCGTCACGCCCCACCACCACGCCGCGGGTGGCCACGTCCGGCACCTGGGCCTTGAGGTAGCGGGCCAGGCCCGCGGTGGTGCGCCGAATCACCGCGCGGTTCATCCGGTTGGGCCCCGCGCCCAGCACGCCGCGCAGGCCCGCGGTGCCGAACTCCAGGTCCTGCGAGAAGCGGTCCTCCAGCTCGGCCCAGTCGCCCTTCGCCAGCAGCGCCGCCAGCTCCGCCGCGGTGGACGCGTCCGGGTCCGCCTGACGCCATGCCTCCGCCCGCTCCTTCAGTCCGGTGGTGTCCATGAGCCCTCGAAGCCTCGTGTAGCCGTTGAGGGCGCGCGAGGCACAGGGGCTCGCGCGCCGGTTGTTCAGGTGTAGTCGGTCAGCTTCTTGCGGGTGGCGCGGCCCTTGGGGCCGTCCTTGTTGCCCTGGCACGTCACGCACAGCTCCGCGTAGGGCATGGCGCGCAGGCGGCCGAGCGGAATCTCGTCGCCGCACTCCTCGCAGTCACCGAACCCGTCCGGGTCCTCGCGCAGCTTGCCCAGCGCCTTGATGACCCGAGCCAGCACGCCGTCCATGTTCCGGTTCCGGTTGGACGCGATGGCCTGCATCATCTCGTTGAGCGGCTGCTCGTCCTCGTCGCCGCCGATGCGCGCGTCATCGGTGCGGTTGGGCTCGATTTTCGACGGCGCCTTCTCCGTCAGCTCCGAATGGAGCGCGAGCAGCAGCGCCTTGAATTCGTCTCGCTGTTTCGCGTTCACCGTGTCCGCCCCCGTCAGTACTTCGCGGTGGAAGTCTGCCCGGAGACGATGGCCACGGACGCGGACGCGCCCAAGCGGTTGGCCCCCGCACGCAGCATCTTCATCGCGTCATCGGCCGAGCGCACGCCCCCGGACGCCTTCACGCCCACGGTGTCGCCCACCACACGGCGCATCAGCGCCACATCCGCCTCGGTGGCGCCGCCGGGCCCGAAGCCCGTGGACGTCTTCACGAAGGCGGCGCCCGCGGCCTTGGCGAGCGAGCAGGCGATGACCTTCTCCTCGTCCGTGAGCATCGCCGTCTCCAGGATGACCTTCAGCGGCACCGGGCCACAGGCCTCCACCACCGCGGCGATGTCCTGGTGCACCAGGGCGTAGTCCTGCGCCTTGAGCGCGCCGATGTTCAGCACCATGTCGATTTCCCGCGCCCCGGCGCGGATGGACTCGCGGGCCTCGAAGGCCTTGGCCGCGGGCAACGACGCGCCCAGCGGGAAGCCCACCACGGCGATGGGCACCGTGGACGTGCCCGCCAGCACGCGCGCGGCGGTGCCCACGTGCGTGCTGTTCACGCAGACGGTGGCGAAGCCGTATTGCCGGGCCTCCTCGGCCACCTTCACCACGTCCTCGGCGCGCGCCTCGGGCTTGAGCAGGGTGTGGTCGATGTAAGGCGCCAGGTCCGCGGGAGAACGAACCGTGTCCAGATTCACCCGGGCGGTGGACGGTCCCGCCGCCGGAGCCTGAGCCCCGGGCGACTGCCCCTCCTTCCACGCCTGCAGCTTGCGGCGCGCCTGGTCGGCAATGTCCTCGACGAAATGGAAGAGGTCTTCGGAGTCGGACATGCTCGGCCCCTTAGCCCACTTCCTCGCCCTCGGGAAGCGCTCGCGGCGGGCCCGCGGCTTCACACGCCCCCGGGTGCCCAGGGCGGGCGCGGAGCGGTAGAGTCGCCCCGTGATGTCCTTCGCCCGGCTGCTCGCACTCCTCGTCCTCCTCCTCGCCACGCTTCCAGGATGGGCCCTGGCCCAGTCGGGCAACCAGTCCCTGACGGTTCACTTCTTCGACGTGGGCCAGGGAGACGCCGCGCTCGTCATCTCGCCCACGGGCAAGACGGTGCTCATCGACGGAGGCCCTCCCGAATCCCGGATGCATCTGGAGCGGCGGCTGCGGGACTTGGTGCAGGGGCCCCTGGACCTGGTCATCCTCACCCACCCGCACCTGGACCACCTGGGCGGCATCTCCAATGCCCTGCGCACCGTGGGCGCGCGGCGCTTCATGGACCCGGGCTTCGACCACCCGAGCGAGGCCTACCGCGACCTGCTGAACGTCGTGGGCGACGAGGTGGGCCAGGTGATGAAGCCCCTGCCCGACCCCTCGGACCCCAGCTCGCTGCTCACCATCGGCCTGGGCGACGGCGCCGCCCTCACCGTGCTCTGGCCGCGCGTGCCGGAAGACCCGTTCCTCAAGGGCACCCGCTCCGACGCGAACTCCAACTCCATCGTCGCCAAGCTGACCTACGGGAAGACGGCGTTCCTCTTCACCGGCGACGCCGAGCCGGACACCGAGGCCACGCTGCTGCGCAAGAACATCGACTTCACCTCCACCGTGCTGAAGGTGGCCCACCACGGCGGGCGGCACTCGTCCACCGCGGCCTTCCTCGCCGCGGTGAAGCCCCAGGCCGCCGTCATCTCCGTGGGCGCCAAGAATGACTACGGGCACCCCACCGCGCAGGTGCTGGAGCGCCTGCGCGCGGAGAAGGCCCAGGTCTTCCGCACCGACCTGGACGGAGAGGTCGTGGCCACCAGCGACGGCAACGTCGTGTCCGTGCGAGGGGAGCGGCGGAGCGGCGCCTCCGTGCTGGTCGCGGGCGAGGTGACGTCCAACGCGGTGGCGCTGGGCCCCATCACCCGGGGCACGCGCAAGGCCAGCACCCCGCGTGGCAGGAGCGCCCCCGCCACCAGCTCGGACACGAACACCCCGACGCAACGCGGCGCCAGTGAAGGCCGATACATCAGCCTCAAGGGCAGCAAGGTGTTCCACAAAGCGTCCTGCAAGACCCTCAAGCGCTCCAAGTCGGAACGCACCGAATACGCGAGCCGCGGCGAAGCCATGCGCGAACGCCGCCCCGCCGAGGACTGCCACCCATGAGTTTCCGCCCGCGTTTCCTCCTCGCCGTCCTGCTGGCCCTGGCGGCGTGCCAGGACCCGCCCCCGCCGCCCCCCGAGCCCGCCCAGGCCGCGCGCCCCTCCGCGCCCCAGCGGCGCTACTTCGGCGGAACCCCGGACGGAAAGCTGCACGTCTACTTCTTCGACGTGGGTCAGGGCGACGCCGCGCTCATCGTGTCCCCCGACGGGTACACCGCGCTGGTGGACACCGGCCCCTCCCAGGCCGCGGACCACCTGGTGAACCGGCTGCCGGAGCTGCTCACGCAGCGGCTGGACCTGGTCGTCCTCACCCACCCCCACGCGGACCACCACGGCTCGCTGGAGCCGGTGCTCAAGCGGGTGGGGGCCAAGCAGCTCCTGGAGCCGCAGCTCGGCGCCACGCCCAAGGCGTACGACGCCCTGCTCGGCGCCGTGGCCAGCCAGGGCGTGGAGTTCATCTCCCCCTCCCCGTCTCCCGCGACGCCCAACGCGCTTCAGCGGCTGCCGCTGGGCGCGGGCGTGTCCCTCACCGTGCTGTGGCCCCGGGCGCCCACCGAGCCGCTGCTCGACGTGCCCGAGGCCGCGCTGGAGGCCAACTCCGTCATCCTGCGCCTCACGTATGGCGACACCACGGTGCTCTTCATGGCGGACGCGCACGCGCGCACCGAAGAGCACCTGCTGGCGCGCAACGCCCCCATGCAGGCCACGCTCCTCAAGGTGGCCTCCCATGGCACCGACGGCACCAGCAGCGCCGCGTTCCTGTCGGCCGTGTCGCCCCGCGCCGCCGTCATCTCCGCGGGCGAGGGCAACCTGATTGGCGCACCCTCACCGGCCACGCTCGAGCGCCTCAAGGCCGCCGGCACGCAGGTGTTCCGCACGGACCAACATGGCGAGATTCAGGTGGTGAGCGACGGCAAGACGCTCGTCGTCACCCCGCAGCGGCTGGCCCCGGGCGTGCCCGAGGACACGCGCTACAGCTACCCCGGCCTGGGCGCGCCCGCGCTCGCGCCGCTGACCGCGGGCAACGCGAAGCGGCCACCCGCCGGGCAGCCGTACACCATGAGCCTCGAGGGTCCGGACGGCTCGCGGCCATCGACGCCCCGGGGGAACACGCGCACCCGCGTCGACGCCAACACCGTGACGGTGGGCGCCTACGTGGGCAGCATCAACAGTGACGTGTTCCACCGCCCCACGTGCCGCAACGTCATGAAAATCAAGGCGGGCAACCTGGTGACCTTCACCAGCCGCCAGGATGCCAAGCGCAACAACCGGCGGCCGGCCAAGGACTGCAACCCGTGAGCAGCAAGGAGCCACAGCCCATGACGACCCGGGCCACGCTGGACCGCATCGAAGAGGACGTCGCCGTGCTCGTCGTCGACGGCCGTCAGGTGACGCGCCCGCTCAGCGAGCTGCCCGCGGGGGTTCGCGAGGGCGACGTGCTGGACCTCGCCACGCTGGAGGTGGACCGGGAGGCCACCGAGGCCCTGCGCGAGGAGGTGCGCAGGGCCCGCGAGAAGGCGACGCGCGGCAAGAAGCCGCCTCCCGCGGGGAACTTCGACCTCTAGGCGCTACATCGACTTGGAGAGGACCAGTGGAATCTCCAGGTCCACGTCCTCGCCCGCGAAGGCGGAGAACACCATCCCCTTCGCGCGGTCCCGGATGCAGGTGCCCACCGGGCTGTTGCGGTTCAGGTCCTTGCGGTCGAACGTGGCCGCCTTCACCGAGCCGGAGCTGCTCACGGTGGCGGTGAGCGTCACCTTGCCGCCCTTGAAGGACGGGTTCTTGCGCAGCTCGGCCTCCACGCAGTCACGGAAGGCAGGCTGCGTCTTCTCCAGCACGCGCTCCACCTCTTCGTCGGACGGGCCACCCACCTCCTCCGTGTCGGCGGCGGCCACGTCCTCGCCGCCGCGCACGGCCGGGTCCACGTCCTTCTTGTCCGAGTCCGCGTAGGCGGCCTGCAGCTCCGCGTCGGACAGCGCGCCCACGCCCGCCCCCGAGCCCGCCGCGCCCGTGGGCGCACCGGTGCCGGCCGGACGCTTGCTGTCCGTGGGAGGTGCCGGAGGCTTGTTGTCCGCGGGAGGCGCGGGCGGCGGCGCACGGCCCATCAGCTTGTCGCGCAGGGCTCCGACGCCCTCCGGCGAGAAGACGGGCTGCTCCACCGCGTTGCCCTGGGCATCCACCGTCTGCACGCGCAGCGGCACCACGCCCAGCGTCTCCGACAGCACGTACGCGAGCCCCAGCGGGACGATGAGGAGCAGGAGCACGAAGACGGCGTACTTCCAGGCCGGGTTGCGGCGCGTCACGCCGGACTTCTTGGCGAAGTGACGCGTGTCCTGCACCACCTTGCCGTCGTCGTCATCCTCACCGCCGCCCAGCGCGGCGTGCGGGTCCTCGGGGTACGGCACGCCGTCTTCGTCCTGGCGCCCGTCGTCCTCGCCGTCGTTGCGCTGGTTCGGCAGGTCCAGGTCGGAGAACAGCGCGTCGTCCAGCGGCGCTGCGGTGGCCGTGGGGCGCGGCTGCGGGCGGCGACTCGGCTCGGCGCGTGGCACCGGCTCGGGCTCGGCGCGCGGCAGCGGGTCACCGAAGAAGGTGTTGTCCGGCGCGTCGTCCTCCTCGTCCGGCCAGGGCTGCTCCGGCGCGGCCTGGCGCTGCACCGGCTCCGGCTCGGGCTCCGGCTCGAAGGGCTGCGGCTCCGGCTCACGGCGGGCCGGGGCGCTGCGCGAGGGACGCGCGGGCTCCGGGGCCGCGGCCACGGGAGGCGGCGGAGGGGGCGGCTCGACGGGGGCCGGCGGCTCGAAGAGCCCGGCCAGCTCGGGGATGTCCGAGCCCCGCTTCCAGTCCGCCATGCCCTGCTGCCAGAAGAAGCTCCGGCCATTCACGGCGCCGGTGGCCATCAGCTCGCGCAGGGCGCCCTCGTCCAGCGGGCCCTCCTGCTTGTTGCGCACCATGACGAACCAGGGAGACCCCGTGGCCTTCATGGGGGCGGCGCGAGTGGGCTCGTCGTCCCAGGGCGTCTGCAACGCGGCCTGGGCCGCCGGCGCCTTGGGCGCGGGGGCGGGTGCGATGGGCGCGCTGATGACGGCAGCCGGGGCGGCGCTCGGCTCGGGCTCCGCCAGAGAGCGCTCCTGGGCGCGGATCCGCTCCACGTCCGCGAGCGACACCACGCGGGTGTTCTCTTCCTCGGCGGGGCCTTCGACGGTGACGACGTTCTGGCAGTTCTTACAGCGGACCTTGACCGTTTTGCCGCGGACCTTTTCGTCCGCAATGGAATACCGCTTCTGGCAATTGTCGCAGGTAAAGTTCAAGAGGGGCGTCCAGCTTCCGGGGGAAAACGCGCCATGGATGCTACCGCTAGAAATCTTCCACGCAAACCACAGGTTGACTCCGTCTTGCGGCCCAACTATTGAGCCGCCCTCCCCCCTGTCTTCACTCGCCTTTTACAAAGGTGGCGAATGCCGGCGAAGGACCTCGGAACAAAACACGTCTGCTTCAAGTGCCAGACGAAGTTCTACGACATGAAGAAGCCGGACCCGATCTGCCCGAAGTGTGGTGCGGATCAGCGGGAAAGCCCGGCACTGAAGCCTCAACCCGAGGGAAGGCGCGGACGTCTCGCCGCTGCCCCGAAGGTCATCGAACCCATTGAACCCGAGGAGCCGGCTGGCCGAGGGGAAGATGAGGAAGAGGAACTCGACTCGTTCGATGACGAGGAATCGGCCGGAGGCGAGTCCGAAGAGGACGACATCTAGGTCCATCAACAGCAAGGGGCTCCACGGCGATTTGCCGGGAGCCCCTTCGCTTTTCAGGCCGTGGCGCCAGCGCCAGTCCGGCCTGCGTTCAATGGGACGAGACGGGCGTCAGCTCCACCAGCGCGCGGCGCAACTGCTCGTACAGGTTCGGTCCCATCTCCTGCATTCCGACGGGCCGGGGCGCCGCCTTCCGGGGCGTCTCCAGGCCGTGTGCGTCGTTCATCAGGGTTGCCCGCTTCTTTGGCTGCTGCATGACTCGGCCCCCTCGTCCGTGGCGAATGCCACCTTCATAACAATATTTCCGCCGGAACGGAACCCCGATCCCTTCGCGGCTTCTCAATCCATTAGACGCCGAGCGCGAGAAACCTTGGACCGTCCGTACGGCCCCGCCCTACTTGAGGTCGGTGGTGGCCCAGCGCGCATCCACCTGGACGGTCTCCCCCGTACGCACTGTCACGGTGTGCAATTGCTCCGGGAGCCGCTCATGCCAGACGACGACGGTGTGGGTGCCCTCGGGGACCTCCAGGCGGAAGCGCCCGTCCGCGCCGCTGGTGGCGAAGTACCCATGGTCGAAGGTGCGCACCCGGGCGCGCATCCAGGGGTGGATGTCGCAGTGGATGGGGACCTCGCCGGGCTCGGCGGGGAGCTGGCGGCGGACGCTCATCCCCTCCAGCGGCATGGCCACGTTGAAGAAGGCGCGGTTCGTCCCCGAGGCGGCGCGAACATTGTGCACCAACGGATCCGAGTTCCGGATGACCAGGGTGCTCCCCGTCTTCGCGGCCAGCACGGGCGGGTCATACACACACTGCTTCTGGTCCAGCACCGGCTCCGGTGCGGGCCTGACGGGCGCGGGCAGCGCCTTGCCGTCCTTCAGGGACACGACGGCGTGGGCCACGCCGCCCTCGGCGCCCACGACGAGCGAGCGCTCCTCCGTCTCCTCGCCGCACACGGAGACGACCGTGCCAATGGTGGGCTGTCGGGCGGGGGTGGGAGGCGTTCCGGAGAGCTGGATACGCCCCTCGATGACACCCCACTTCGTGTGCGCGGCGGGCGCGGGCGGGGCGGCGGGGGCCGCCGTGGTGGCGGGCGGCGGGGGCGCGGACTCCTTGCAGGCAGGGGCCAGCGCGCAGAGAACGAGGATGAAGGATGGACGAAGCACGCGCTCCGGTCTAACGGGTGCGTGAAGCTGTTTCAAATGCGGCATCGCGGTAAGGGCCCTGGGGGATGACTCATGGCCCATTTGGACGTTGGACCCTCATCATCCTTGTTGGTACAAGAGCTCGGCCGTTGCCGTACACGGTGCGGCCCTGTGGGAGGCAGCAACTTTGCGGGAGAAATTGAAAGCGCTGGCGGAGCTGCAGAACGTGGACCTCGAGGTCGCCTCGCTCCGGAAGGCCGCGGACGTTCACCCCCGCCAGATTGCAGAGCTGGAGCGGGAGCTGGGTGTGGCCCGCAGCGCCATCGAAGCGGAACGGGCCCGTGTCGCGGACATGGAGAAGCAGAAGGCCCAGCTCGAGCAGAACATCACGGACGAGAAGGACAAGGTGAAGAAGTGGGAGGCGCGGCTCAGCGAGCAGCGTTCCACCCGCGAGTACTCCGCCCTGGCCCGTGAAATCGACATCGCCAAGAAGGCCAATCTGACGATGGCGGAGGAGCTGACGGAGCTGACGAAGCAGCTCGGCGGCGCGCGCGAGGCCATCAAGGGCAAGGAGTCCGACTTCGCCACCAAGCAGCAGGGGCTGGCGGGCCGGATGACGGAGCTGCGCGGCAAGCTGGGCGAGGCCGAGTCGCAGGTGAAGGGGCTCGAGGGCCGGCGCTCGGACGTGGCCGCGGGCGTGGACGCCACCCTGCTGCGCCGCTACGAGGTGGTGCGCAAGAAGAAGCTGCCCGCCATGGTCGGCGTGGTCGCTGGCACCTGCCAGGGCTGCAACATGAACGTGCCCCCGCAGTTGTACAACCAGCTCCGCACCGGCCTGGGCACGGACATCTGTCCCTCGTGCAACCGCATCATCTACGCCGTGGAAGCGCTGCAGGAAACCGCGGCGGAGAAGTAGCCGCCCGGCTTCGTGGACATGCCCGCGCCGTCCATCATCGACATCCTCCGGCACATCGCCCGTGAGGAGCCGTTGCAGGGGACGGTGCGCGAGTTCCGAGGTCTCACCCGTGAGCACCTCGGTCAGCTCATCGAGGAGGCCGCGCAGCGACTCGCGGGCGCACCGCCCGCCGCCGCGCCTCCCCTCGTGAGTCCTCCGGAGAAGGCCGAGTCCCCTCGCGCCGAACCGGCGGCGGCCTCCGAGCCGCATCCTCGCCTGCGCGTCTATTCGGACGGCGCGGCCCGGGGCAACCCTGGTCCCGCGGGCGCCGGCGCCGTGCTGATGGACCCCACGGGCAACGTGGTGGCCCGGCTGGGGCGCTTCCTTGGGACGCAGACGAACAACTCCGCCGAGTACATGGGCCTGCTGCTGGGCCTGAAGCACGCCCAGTCCCTGGGCGCGCGCGAGGTGGACGTCTACGCGGACAGCGAGCTGCTGATTCGTCAGCTCGGGGGCCGCTACCAGGTGAAGAGCGCGACGCTCAAGCCGCTGTACGAAGAGGCGCGGAAGCTGCTCAAGGGCTTCACCAAGGTGAAGCTCCACCACGTCCCCCGCGCGCAGAACGCGGAGGCGGATGAGATGAGCAACCGCGCCATCGACGAGCGGATGTAGCCGCCCGGCGTCACGGCGCGGGCGCCCCCGCCACCGCGCCGCCCGGCTTCGGACGCGGCCACTTCGCCAGCGCGATGGTGACGGCCCCTGGCAGCAAGGCCAGCTTCTTCACGCGGGCATAGGTCTCCGTGGAGCGGACGCCCCGTGCATCCTGGCCGCGCGCCACCGCGAGCAGCAACGCGGCGCGCTCCTCGCTCCGCATCGTGGCCAGGGAGTCGACGTCACGCGCGCCGCGCACCACGTCCTGGAGCTCGGCGAACCCGAGTTCGGCTTTGGACACCTGGAGCATCCGCGCCGCGAGCGCGGAGTCACCCAGCCGTTCGAACTCCGCCGCCAGGAGGATGCCCACTTCAGAGCCCATGAAATGGAAGGCGCGCGTGTCGGCGGTGGCGCTGGGTCCCACGACGGCTTCGGGGCCCGCCTGCAGCGCGGCCAGAATCACCGCCGCGCTCCGCCGCGGGACTTCCACGGGCACCATGCGCAAGTCGGCATCCGACACGTCCTCGCCCATGGACGCCGCGAGCCACGTGCGCAGCAAGGCGCCCGTCACTTTGTCCTCCACCGCCACATGGGACACGTGATGCTTCAAGGGCGAGCTGGCACCCGCCAGGACGAGCCTCCCTCGGAGGCGCGCGAAGTGGAGCAGTTCGTTCCAGGGAGTGGGCTTCTTCGCTTCGACGGAGGGTATTCGCGCCGCCGCGCGCTGCTCGGCCTCCTCACGCCGCCCCAGGCCCATGAGGACTTCATCGTGCGCGTCCGCGTAGCGCTCCGCGTATTCAGGGTCATCGCCGGCCAGCGCGATGAACAGCGGCAGCGCCTCCGCCCAAAGCTGCTCGCGCACGTAGAGCATGGCCAAGGCGCGGCGGACCACCAGGTCATCGGGGTGGGCGCGATGCAGCGCCTCGATTCGAGCCCTCGCCTCACGGCCCGTCTCCGTTCGCGCGAGCAGAATGGCCAGGAGCGCGGAGTTCGGCGTGGTCGCGAGCTCGGCGGTGTAGTGCGCACGGACCTCGTCGAGCCGCCCGGCACGCCGCATCTGGTACGCCCAGAGGCGGTGTGCATCCAGGCTGTCGGGGTTGGCATCGCGCCAGGCTCGCGCGGTGGCCACCACGGCGTGACTGCCCTCCCCTCCGTCGAGCGACATCCCCGAGAAGAGCGCGAGTTCCTTGGCCTCCGGCATGTCCGGAAGGGCGCGTGCGATGGTCTCCGCCAGCCGGTGGGCCTCCGCCGTGTGCCCGGAGTTCAGCAGCCAGTTGAAGCGCACCGTCCAGTCGCCATCCGCCAGTCCAAGGTGGACGCGGGTGACCGCGCCGCGGGCATCCCGTTGCAGCGTCAGGCTGCTCGGAGGCTCGGTCAGCACGTAGTCCACGCGCGACACCCGCTCGAAGGGCGTGCCCAGCAGGGGGCGGGGCTCCGGTTCGGGAGCAGCCGTTGCCCCCGACGCCGAACGGGGTGAATAGACGACCTTCGACAGGTAGAGCGGCGCGGCCCCCAGGACGTTGTAGACGAAGTGGCCCCCGCCTTCCGGCAGAAGCACCATGTCCTGGGCCAGCAACTTCCCCTCGTGTGTCACGGTGATTTCCAACGCGCCTTCGGGGAACGCGCGGACCTGGTGCTCGTTCGGCTTCAGCCGGAGCCACGTGCCGCCCGCGGACACCTGAACGGTGAAGTCCAATCCGTTGACGAAGACCACTTCCTGCACCGCCGCCGCGTTGCGGAGCACTGCCACGACCGCGAGCGCGAAACCGAAAATCGCGGCGAGGAGCAACAGGCCCCGCCGGAGGGACGTCGATGGCGCGCTCATGGCGTGGCGCTCCGAACCAGGGTGGAAGCCGTCAGCAGCAAGGGACGCCGGTCGCCCGCGCCGGGCAGGTGCCACTGGTCCACCCATGCGTGGAACAGGCTCTCCGGTACCTTCGGGTCCGCCGCGTCCGCCGTGAGTTCCAGGGGCGCCACGATGTCCTCGCCCCCCGGCCCCTTCGCGCGCACCTGCCAGACACGGTGCCGGACAGGCCCCGAGCCGGTGGATGGGCGCAGCGCTTCGCCCACCTGAAGGGTGAGGACGGGCGGCCCTTCCTGGCTGTTGCGTCCTGCATCCACGACGAGGACATCCCGCCCCAGCGCTTCATCCAGCAGCCGCTGCCAGGCGGACACCAGCAAGATGGAAAGGTCTTCCTGGGCCTGCCCTTGTCCCTTCTCCGAGGCAGGTTCCGCCCATTCGACGACGACGCGGCGGCTGTGGGTGCGGGACACGTCGTTCAGCAGGCCGGTGAAGAAGGGCACGGACCGAGCCGCGGCGCTGCCGGGGTCCAACCGGCTTTCGAGCCGCGCCCGTACGCGCGCCAGCTCCGCGTCCACCCGGGCCTGGGCCTGGACCGAGAAATGGCTGTCGGGACGCGCTCTCAGGAAGGTCAGCAGCGGCCCCAGCCCCGAGGTCTGCACCGCGGCATGCTGCCATGCCTGCGCATCCGTGGCGCTGCGATGAGGAATCACCGCGGCCACCACCAGCAACACGCCCAGCCCCGCGGCGACGAGCGGGTGGGTGGCGTGCGGCAACCGATGGGGTGGCCCGTGAACCGTGCCGCTCGACGCGCCGCGCGCCAGCAACTCCGCGGGCAGTTGCGCCATCCCCTCCTCCGCGCTCAGCAGACCTTGGCTGAGCAGCTCCAGCACGCGGCGGCGCTGCGCCACCAACTGCGCCACGAAGTCCTTGGCGGCCCGTTCGCTGTGACCAAACGTGACCACCTGTCGGCCGTTGAAACGCATCTCGATGAGGGTGTGCGTGTACGAGACATGGGAGTGCTGGTTCACCAACTGCACGTCTTCCAGATGCACCAGGGGCCACACGATGACGTGGTCCCCCATCACCTCCACCAGGTGCAGTGGATGCAGCAGGGTGAAGCGCCCGTAGGGCTGGGTCATCACAGTCAGGAACCGCCGGGCGGCATACGCCGTCGCGGCACACAAGGCGGCGGCCATCACCACGCAACCGCTCCAGTTGTAGAAGGAGCGCTCGCCGGTTCCGAAGGCGCAGTACGCCAGGAAGAAGAAGGTCGCCAGGGCCAGCGCGAACGTGACCGCGGCGGGCATCGCCCAACTCCATTGGGAGCGCCAGCCCTCGGAGTCCTCCGCGCCGGCATGAACCCACTGCCGCCCCGCTTCTGGCAGAGCCGAGATGTCCACGTGGACGCCGTTCGGAAAGCTCAGCTCGGCGGCGGGAGCGTCGTCCGGATGGAAGCGCCGGCCATATTCGAGCAAGCGGTTCGCGGCCTGGGA
Organism: Myxococcus hansupus; assembly: GCF_000280925.3. NCBI lineage: Bacteria > Pseudomonadati > Myxococcota > Myxococcia > Myxococcales > Myxococcaceae > Pseudomyxococcus > Pseudomyxococcus hansupus. The sequence goes on along the minus strand of NZ_CP012109.1, from coordinate 1,394,561 downwards.
CTTCCGCTGGGCGAAGAGGTGCGCGGCGGCGGCCGACACCTGCGCGGCCATCCAACGGCGCAGCTCCGGGTCGGCGCTCGCGGGCACTTCCGCGTCGAGTTCATCCAGCCCGCGGGTCGCCTCGCGCTCGCGATCATGCTCCAGCAACATCGCGATGCGCCGCATCTTGAACCACAGGACCTCCGTGCGCGGAATGCCCGGCAACGCCTGCGCCTCGAGGAGCACCTTGAGCGCGTCGTCCACCTGCCCCATCTCCACCAGGCAGTCCGCCAGAGAGACGCGAGGACCCACCTCCGCCGGGCCGTATTTGCCCGCGCGCCAGTAGGCGTCCGCGGCCTCCTTCAGCCGTGTCAGTCGGTTCAGGGCCCAGCCGCGGTGCAGGTGTCCACGCCAGTCCTCGGGCGCGCGCTTCAGCACCTCGTCGAACTCCGTGAGCGCCGCCTCGGGCGCCTCTTCCCACAAGAAGCTGCGACCCAGCAGCAGCCGGGCTTGGTGGAAGTCCGGCTGCTCGAGCAGCATCCGGTTCAGGACGCTGCGGCCTCCGGCGGTGTCACCGGCGTCGAACAGGTCGACGGCCTCCTTGAGGCGTGCGTCCTCCTCCGAAGTGCCGCCCTCCGCCTGGGCCGCGGCGCTGGCGTCGTAGGCCTGACGTGCCTCGGGGTCGGAGAGCAGCTCGTAGGCTTCGCGCAACTGCTTGAACACCTCCGGATGCGTCTCCGGCGGATTCTGACGAATGCGCTCGAAGTACGCCTTCTTGATGGCGCGCGCGTCCGCGTCCACCGCGATGCCCAGAACCTCATACGGGCTGCGCCGGGGTTCGTCTTTCACCATCGATCCATTCCTGGAGCGCGCGCCGCCGTCTGCACGGCCCGCCACGCTTCATCCAACGTATCCACCGCGACCAGTCGCAGGTGGCGCGCAACCTCGGACGGCAGCGTCGCCACGTCCTGGAGGTTGCGCCGTGGGTGCAGCACCACGCGAACCCCCTCCAGGTACGCGGCCACCAACTTCTCGTGCACGCCGCCCACCCTCCGCACCTCGCCGGACAGCGTCACCTCTCCCGTGGCGGCCAGGCGCGCCAGCAACGGGCGCTGCGCGTAGGCGGACAGCCCCGCGAGGGCCAACGCCAGGCCGCTCGACAGGCCGTCCTTGCCCACCTCGGTGTCCGTGTAGTGCAGGTGCAGGTCATACCGGCTCACGATGTCGCCCAGCCCCAACAACGGTGCTCGCGAACGCGCCGCGCTGAAGGCCACGTCGGCGGACTCCCTGCCCTCGGGCCCCACGTGGCCGCTGCTCCGCAACACGCCACGCCCAGGCACCGCCACGGCCTCGAGCGGCGAGACATGTCCGCCGCCGGGATGCCACCCGAGCACGCCAATGCGCCCCACCGCGGGCACATCCCGTGCGAGCTCGCGACGCCGCTCGGACAGCTCCGCTTCGCGGCCCGCCGCCACGGCCGCCTCGCCGTTTCCCGCGGCACGCGCGTAGAGCGCCTGCGCCTCCTCCAAGTCACCCGCTTCGAGCCGGCTGTCCCCCAAGCGCAACGCGGCGGCGCCAGGAGCCCCGGGCACCTCGAACGCGGCGCGGCGGGCCGCTTCCACGTCGGCCTGGGGCTTGCCTTCCAGCCACAGGAGCTCCGCGCGAAGGAAAGTGGCCGCCGCCCCTGTCCGCGTGGACGCGAGCGCCAGCACGAGCTGCCGCTTGGCCTCCATGAGCGCCCCTCGCCCGAGCGCCACCGCCGCGGCCTCCAACTTCGCCTCGGCAATCACCGCGCGGGCCGTGGGCAGCGAGAGCGCCTGCGCGACCTGCTCTACCGGCGGGGCGTCCAGCATGGCCGTGGACTCAGGGAGTCCCAGCGCGGCACGGGCACCGAGCACCTTCTCGCGCAACCGCGCGTCCTCGGGGGACAGCCTCCGAGCGCGCCTCAGCGCGGGCAGCGCCAGAGCGGGCCGGTTCGTGCGATGGCACAACCCAATCACGATGCGCCAGTGCTCCAGTTCCTCTGGAGAAGCCTCCGTCGCCTCGAGCGCATGCACCAGGGCGTCGTCGGGCCGGTCCTCCGCCAGCAACACGACCAGCTCCGTGCGGAGCCGCGCGTCGCGAGGCGCATTGGCAAGGCAGTCCGCCAACAACTTCAGCGCTTCATCACGCCGCCCATCCATCAACAACGCCGCGCACAACAGACGCCTCGCGGGCGCACCACCGCCCAGGTCCAGGGCGCGCCGTGCATGCTCCGCGCCGCCACGGAAGTCCCGCTCCTGGAAGAGCGCCTCCGCCAGCGCGAGCCGAGGCGCGGGCGTCGACGGGCTCAGGACCACCGCGCGTTTGAGTTCGGTCAGCAGCACGTGGCGTCAGCCCAGGTCGAACAGCAGGTCCGTCAGCTCGGCGTCCAGGCGCGCCGCGGCCACGCGGTCCCCCTTCGCCCGAGCCGCACGCAGGGCCTCCACCAGCGACTCCAACCGGGGACGCACCGAGGCCGGCGCGGTCGCCAGCCGCTCGGTCGCGGCGACCAGCAGCGCCTCGGCGTCGGCCTCCGAGGAAGCCGGTTTGGCCGCGGGTGTGGCGACGGGCGGAGAGGCACCCGCATCCCACTCTCGCGACAGCCGCTCCCGGGCTTGTTTCCGCTGCTCGGGGTCCAGCCGCTGCGCGCGCTTGTCCACCACCAGCACCGCCTCCTTGCCGGTGGAGACAATTCGCGTGGTGACGTCGAGGATGCCGTTGATGTCGTACGTGAAGGTGACAGCCACCTTCTCCGCGCCAGCACGCGCGGGAGGCACGCCCTCCACGGTGTAGGCGTCCAGCAACAGGTTGTCGCGGACCAACCGGCCCTCGCCCTGGAACACGCGAATCTCCACCGCGCGCTGGTTGTCCGCCGTGGTGGCGAAGGTCTCCGTGCGAGACACCGGCACCGTCGTGTTGCGCGGGATGAGCGGCGAGAAGACGCCGTTGACCCGCTCCCGGCCCGCCATGGTCTGGACCTCCACGCCGAGCGTGAAGGGGCTCACGTCCGTAATCATGATGCCGTGCGCGGCACTCACCGCCCCCGTCTTCAGGCCCGCCTGGAGCGCGGCCCCCAGGGCCACCGCTTCGTCGGGATGCACGCCATCGCGCGGCGCGCGTCCGAAGTACTCCGCCACCAGACGACGCACCACCGGCACGCGGGAGCTGCCTCCCACCATCACCACTTCCGCGATGGACTCACGCGACAGCTTCGCGTCACGCAGCGCGCGCTCCATCGGCTCCAGGGTGGAGCGGACCAGCTTCTCCACCATCGACTCGAAGCGGGCGCGCGTCACCTCGACTTCCAGCGAGGCGGGTGAGCCCCCGCGTCCGTTCGCGAGGTAGGGCACGATGACCGGCGTCGACTCCACCGTCGTGAGCGCGATCTTCGCGGCCTCCGCGGCGGCCTTCAGCCGCACCTGCGCGCCCAGGTTCCCCTTGAGCGAAACGCCATGGGCCCGCTCGAACTCCTCGCCGAGCCAGGCCGCCAGCACCTGGTCGAAGTCACTGCCGCCCAACTGGTTGTTGCCCGCCGAGGCCTTCACGTCCAACACGCCCTGGAACATCTCCAGCACGGACACGTCGAAGGTGCCGCCGCCCAGGTCATAGACGAGCACATACTGCTCGGCGTCCAAGTGGTCCACGCCGTACGCCAGCGCGGCGGCGGTGGGCTCGTTGAGGAGCCGCTCCACCTTGAGGCCCGCCAGCTCTCCCGCGTCCTTGGTGGCCTGCCGCTGCGCATCGCTGAAGTACGCGGGCACCGTGACGACGGCCTCCGTCACGACGCCTCCCAGCGCGCGTTCGGCGTCTTCACGCAGCGCCCGCAGGATGAGCGCGGAAACCTCCGTGGGGCTATAGCGCCGGTCCCCCAGCGTCACGGGCAGGTCCAGCCCCATGCGCCGCTTCACCTCCGCGATGGTGCGCTCGGGATGCACGAGCAACTGGGCGCGCGCCGATTCCCCCACGTGGAGCCGGCCCTCCGCATCCAGACCGACGACCGAGGGCGTAAGGCGCTGCCCCAACCGGTTGGGCAGCAGCGTGGGACGGCCCGAGCCATCCAGCGTGGCCACCAGCGAGTGAGTGGTTCCCAGATCGATACCGACGACGTGACTCATGGCGGGGAGACTCGGGTCCTTGGAGGACGGTTCAGGACTCGGGAGGAGTCCACCGCTGGGCGGGCACAGGGGCGGCCACGGGCGCCTCGGCGGCGCGGCGCAGCTCGTCCAGGCTGGATTCGGGGATGTCCGCCTGACGAGCGATCTCCAACGCGCGCTCCGGCGACGCCTTGGCAATCCCAGACCACACATACGAAGCAATGACTGCCGCGATGAAGAGGAGGGTCAGCGCCCAGGACGGCATGCCGCCGCGCACGCCATGGTCCCCATACGTGCCGAGCCCGGAAAAGAAGCTCACGGCGGCCGCGGCGATGAGCGCCACGCGCCCCCACGCCACCAGCACGGACTTCCAACTGAGAGGGATGGCCTGCCCACGCCAGCCATTGCCCTCCTCGCTCACGACGAGCCAGCTCTTCATCGGAAAGAGGGGCAGGTAGTTGATGTGCGCGAACTGGGTCGCCACGTAGCCCAAGCCCGGCACGGCATCGACTTTACCGAAGAGCCGCGAACCCCAGATGATCATGTGATTCCCCTCGAAGCAGGCGCGGCACTCCTCAAACGAGCGCGCGGCGCGGCGCGAATCCTGCGGCACCAGACCGAACGCGCGCAATCCCCCGTCTCAAGCTGTCCATGCGATCTGCTCGAACAGGGCCCGCAGACGGGCACCCCGAGTGGGGTGCAAGTGCGACACCCAGGCGATACGCCCCAACAGGTGTGCGCGGAAGTCAGGGTGCCCCGTGTTGTTCTGGCTGTCGGGACCTCGCGTCCGGCACAGATGGAGGAGCGCCTTCAGCCGGTCGTAGTCCGCGCGAGGAATGGACGGCCGCGCGTTCACCACGACGCCCGCGAGCCGTTGCTGGGTGCCCTGCGACATCACCCGTGTCTTCCCAGCGCGCGGCGTGAAGCCCTCCTCACGGACGATGAGGCCCACGAGGTGCAGCAGTCTTCGGGTGCGGCGAGCCAGCGACGCATCCCCCGAGAACGCCAGGTCATCCGCGTAGCGCGTATACCGGGCGCCCATCGCCGCCGCGAGCGCCGACAGCCGCACGTCGAGCCGGTACGCCGCGAGGTTGGCGAGCGCCGGTGACGTCGGCGCCCCCTGCGGCAGATGGCGTGACTCCAACCGCCGCGTCCACCGCCACCGTGCCGCCACCGTCGCGAGCGACGTGGGCGTGGGAGCCCGCGCCATCACCGCGCCGGGCGTGCGATTCGTACACAGCCCCGCGAGCGCCCGGACGACGCCATCCGGATACCCCGCGGCGCGGAACACGCCCCAGATGCGCGCTGGCCGTACCGCCAGGAAGAAGTCCTCCAAATCCAACCGCACCACCACGGCCTGCCCCACGTGCGGGGCCGTGAAGCTGCGCACGCCTCTGCCCGAGACGAACCCATGGGCCGCGTCATGCGCAGGAATGCGGTCCAGGATGCCGTGGAGCACCTTTCGCTGAACGCACGCGAGGTCCAACCCCGGGCGCTCCAGCAACCGCTGTCCCCCGCTGCGTTTGGGGATCCACGTGTAGCGGTAGCGCCGCCACCGCCCCGGCGGAGAGGTGCGCTCGATGCCCGGCACATCCGCGAGCCAGTCCAACTGGGCGCTCGTCACGCCGAGCCAGTCCGCGAGGTCCGCCTGCGCGGGCAGCGACGGAACCGGCCATGGCTGCCGCGCCATCCGCGGCTCGGAGACCCTCCAGCGCACGATTCGCGCACGCGCTTCCGGGTCCTCGAAGCCCCGTTGGAACGCGGCGCGCGTGGCCAACAAGTCCGCGAGCAATTCCATGCGCGCGCGCGGGGCACGCGGAAAGAAGCGCACGGCGCTGCGCGCCAGGGAGGCCACCCACGGCGACGGAGCGCCGACGACCTCGAGTCCCCGCTCGGTGAGCCCTTGAATCGTCCACGGCCCCGCCAGGAACGCGGACGCGAGCGCCGTGGCCACCACGCGCCGTTCGCTCATCGCGGACTCACACGCCATGCGGCGGCGTGGCCCCACCTGTCCTGTCTTGCGTGGCCCGTGCCGCGGCATGCCGCGGTCGCGGCCTCGCGTGACGGTGTGCTCCTGATGAGATGTCCCCGGGGGTACCCCGGAGAGGCAGTGGACCGCGACCTCACAGCCCTGCTACCCGCTGGGTGTCCAAGCCGCCGCATGGCGGGCCCACCGTACACGTCCAGTGCCCAGAAGAGAAATGAGCGCGAACGCCCGCCCACTCGGGCCTTGCCTTGATGACCCGGGATGATTTGAGTGCGCGGCCGTGACGTCCGCCTCCTCCGACACACAGCGCGCCATCCAAGCCGTCTGGAGAATCGAATCGGCCCGGCTCATCGCGGGCCTCGTTCGGATGGTGCGCGACGTGGGCCGCGCGGAGGAGCTCGCACAGGACGCGCTCGTCGCCGCGCTCGAGAAGTGGCCAGCGACAGGCGTCCCGGACAACCCGGGCGCGTGGCTCATGGCCACCGCCAAGCGCCGCGCCATCGACGAACTGCGCCGGCACAAACTCCTCGAACGCAAGCACGAGGAACTCGGTCATGAGCTGGAGTCACTGCAAGGCTCGGCCGCGCCGGACCTCGACGCCGCGCTCGATGACGACGTCGGCGACGACCTGCTGCGCCTGATGTTCGTCGCCTGTCACCCGGTGCTGTCGACCGAGGCGCGGGTGGCGCTCACGCTTCGACTGCTCGGCGGCCTGACCACGGAGGAGATTGCGCGCGCCTTCCTGGTCCCTGGCCCCACGGTGGCCCAGCGCATCGTCCGGGCCAAGCGGACGCTGGAGGAGGAACGCGTTCCCTTCGAAGTGCCCGAGGGCGACGCGCTGGCCGCCCGCCTGTCCTCCGTGCTGGAGGTCATCTACCTCATCTTCAACGAGGGCTATTCGGCGACGGCCGGCGACGACTGGATGCGCCCCGCGCTCTGCGAGGAGGCGATGCGCCTGGGCCGCATCCTCGCGGGGCTCGCGCCGAAGGAGCCCGAAGTCCACGGCCTCATCGCGTTGATCGAACTCCAGTCGTCGCGGGCGCGCGCTCGCGTGGGACCGAAGGGAGCGCCCGTGCTGCTCCTGGAGCAGAACCGCGCCCTGTGGGACCACCTGCTCATCCGCCGAGGCCTCGCCGCGCTCGAACGCGCCGAGTCACTGGGCGGCGCCCAGGGCCCCTACGCGCTCCAGGCCGCCATCGCCGCCTGCCACGCCCGCGCGAGAACGCCCGAGGCCACGGACTGGAGGCGCATCGCCGCGCTCTACGACACGCTGGCGGACGTCATGCCCTCCCCCGTCGTGGAGCTGAACCGCGCCGTCTCCCACGCCATGGCCTTTGGCCCCGCGGCGGGGCTCGCCATCGTCGAGGAGCTGACCGAGGAACCCGCGCTCCGGGGCTATCACCTGCTGCCGAGCGTTCGCGGGGACCTGCTGGGGAAGCTCGGGCGGTTCGACGAGGCCCGGGCCGAGTTCGAGCGCGCCGCCGCCCTCACCCAGAACACCCGTGAGCGCGCCCTCCTCCTGGAGCGGGCCGCCACCTGCGGGAAGGGCACCGCCTGACAGCGGGACGTCCCCGGAGTGGACCACCCCCACCCGGCTGTTGTAAGCGCAAGGTGCCGGAGCGGCCCGGGTGAACGCCGGTCACTGCATTCATGGGTGACGGGAGGAAAGTCCGAGCTCCAGAGGGCAGGGTGCTGGCTAACGGCCAGTCGAGGTGACTCGCAGGAAAGTGCCACAGAAAACAAACCGCCCGTTCCGCAAGGGGCGGGTAAGGGTGAAACGGTGCGGTAAGAGCGCACCGCGTCCGGGGTGACTCGGATGGCACGGCAAACCCCACCTGGAGCAAGAGCCAATAGGAGCGCGTCCTCGCCGTCCGGAGGACAGGGATGGCCCGTCCCATGCGTTCGGGTTGCTCGCTGATGAGGCCCCTGGGCAACCAGGGCCCTAGATGAATGTTCACTGCCCATCCCGAAAGGGGTGGGAACAGAACTCGGCTTACACGGCCGCTCCGGCGTTTTCCCTCACATGAGAAGGCCCCCCACGGGGCCCGCTGCGGTTCTCCACGATGGATGGGTGGAGAGTCGCGGCCGTAGCGTCGCCGGTATGCAAATGCAAACCAATTGGCGCTGGCGAAGTGGAGTCCTGGCAGCGGTCCTCGTCCTGGCAGCCTGCAACGTGGGAGGCGCTGAAGAGGAGGCGCCCGCGGTGGGGCAAAGCGAGGCGGAGCTCACCTGTACGGTGAGCCAGTTGTGCGACAGTGGCGCGACCATCTCCTGCAGCTCCGCCAGCGGCGTCTGTTCCTCGGGCGCCGACGGAAATGGCTGGGTGGAGTGCAACGGAAGCCGCAGCTACTGCGGGACGCCGTGTACCTGCGAGAGCCAGCGACGGACCGCCTCCGGCGCAGCGTCCTCCTTCAACTGCCCCGCCGCCTGGGGACGCGCGACCGACGCCGCACTCGCGGCCGCAAGCGCCAATTGCCCCAAGGGCACGTGCAACGTCCAGACAGCACAGACCGATTGCTTCCGAAACAACGACAACTCGATGACGGCCGTCGTCACGGCGACCTTCTCCTGCATGGGTCCGCCGACCTGCCAGTAGTCGGCGCCCTCCCCCGGGTGCCCGTTCCGGCGCGGCTCACTGCGCCACGGGCACCTGCCCCAGCAGCAGTCGGCCCTTGCCGTCGTTGCGCACGGCATTCGCGTTGACGATGCGCAGCCGGGAGTCCGTGCGCGGCTCCCACAGGCCCAGCCAGATGTTCATCGTGCGCGCGGGCGTCCCCGGCGGCACGTAGATGGCGAACTCGTCCTTCACCGTCTCGCCCGGCTTCCACTGCGAGGTGGGCAGCATGCCGCCCGCGGGCTTGTGGTCCACGTTGATGCGCTCGGCGCGGCCGTCCGCGTCCTCCACGTGGACGAAGATGAGGTAGTCGTCCTCCATGGGCTGGAGCACCTTGAAGTAGAGCGCCACCTTGGCCTGCTCCCCGGGCGTCAGTCGGCCGGGCTGCACGGTGGCGCCCACCAGCTCCACCTTGCCCCCCAGGTTGGCCCCGTTCTTCACGGACAGGGGTGGGACCTGGGTGACGGTGGCCGCGCGGCGCTCCTGCTCACTGGCGCCGCCGGGCGCCTCGACGATGCAGGCGCTGCCAAGCAGGAGGAGCGACGAAAGCAGGACAGAGGGGGGCGGAAGACGCATCACGACGGGGTTCTACCCGGCCACGGGCGCTGCATCCACCGGCGCGTTGGTGTATGCGAGGCCGCGCACATGAAGACGCCCAACGCCCTCGACGCCCTGACCGCGCAGGTGCCGCCCGCCCCCCCTCCCTCCCCCACGCCGGGCGGGAATACCACGCAGCCGGGCACCGGCACCCCGCCCCCGGAAGGCTCCCCCGCGGGCGATGTCGTCGGCATTGGCGCCGCCGCCCTCTTCGTCCTGCTGATGGTCCTGGCCGCCCGGAAGCTGTTCTTCCGCAAGCGCCCCGAGGAGAAGCAGCCCACCGTCCCCACCCCGGCGGAGAAGCCCGCCCTGCCCGCCGAGCATCCTCGAATTCGGGTGGAGCTGCCCCCCTCCGAGGCCGAGGCCGCCCGGCTGCGCGAGGCCGACGAGGCCCACGGCCGCGCCGAGGCCCTGGCCCGTCAACGCGCCGAGGCCGCCGAGGCCGCCCGCACCACGAAGGACGCCGCCGAGCGCTCCCGGCTTGAGGCGGAGGCCCGCGCCCTCAAGGAGCGTGAGGAGGAAGAGAAGCGCGCCGAGTACCGCGCCAAGAAGGCCGCCGACGACGAGGCCCGGGAGCGCCGCAAGCGCGAGCAGGCCGAGGGCCAGCGCCTGGCCGAAGAGGAGCGCGCCCGCGAGGCCGCCGCCGTCGAGGAGGCCCGCCGCGCCGAGCAGGCCGCCGCCCGCGCCAAGGTGGAGGCCGAGGCCGGCCGCACCCTGGCCCAGGGCCTGGACAAGACGAAGAACCAGGGCTTCATGGCCCGGCTCAACGGCCTGTTCGGCCAGCAGCGCCAGGTGGACGAGTCCGTCCTCGCGGAGCTGGAGGAAATCCTCTTCACGGCCGACATCGGCGTGCGCACCGCCAACCACCTGGTGGAGGTGGCGCGCGAGAAGCTCAAGCGCAACGAGCTGAAGGACCCCGAGCGCATCAAGGGCCTCATCCGCGACGAGGTCGCCCGCATCTGCGACATCCCCGTGCCGCGCTCGCTGGAGGGCGGAGGCCCCCCGCACGTCGTCATGGTGGTGGGCGTCAACGGCGCCGGGAAGACGACCACCATCGGCAAGCTGGCCGCGAAGCTCACGGGTGAAGGCAAGAAGGTGGTGCTCGCCGCGGGTGACACCTTCCGCGCCGCCGCCACCGAGCAGCTCGACGTCTGGGCCGTGCGCGCCAACGCCCAGTTGGTGAAGGGCGTCGAGGGCGGAGACCCCAGCGCCGTCATCTTCGAGGCCGCCAAGAAGGCCAAGGAGGAAGGCGCGGACGTCCTCATCGCCGACACCGCCGGCCGGCTCCACACCAAGGCCCCGCTCATGGAGGAGCTGAAGAAGGTCAAGCGCGTCATGGACAAGGCCCTGCCCGGCGCCCCCCACGAGGTGCTGCTGGTGCTGGACTCCACCAACGGCCAGAACGCGATTCAGCAGGCCAAGCAGTTCCACGAGGCCGTGGGCGTCAACGCCATCGCCCTGACGAAGCTGGACGGCACGGCCAAGGGCGGCGTCGTCATTGGCATCTGCGACGAGCTGAAGCTCCCCGTCGTCTGGGTGGGCGTGGGCGAGAAGGTGGCCGACCTGCGCCGCTTCGAGCCGCGCGAGTTCGTCAAGGCGCTCTTCGACTGACGCGGGGGCTCACTGCCCCAGCAGGCCGGGGATGAGCTGCTCCAGCAGTTGCTTCGACTGGGCGTCCATCCCCTGGAAGGCCTCCAGCCCTGGCAACCCCTGGAGCGAATCCACGTCCACGCCCTGGAGGGCCTCCAACCCCGGGAGGCCCTCGAAGCCGCCCAGCAGCGACTCCAGCTTCGGCTTGCCCAGGTCCTCGTCGCCCTTGGCCTCGCGCCACCACCGGTTGCGCAGGCGCTCCAGGGCGCTCGTGTTGGCGGGGCTCGCCTTCGCCAGCTCCTTCGTGAAGCACTCCTTGCACGCCCACTTGAAGCGGTGCGTGTCCACGTAGGCGCGCAGCGCCTTGAAGAAGGCCGCGTCACCCACCAGCTTCCGTGACGCGTGGTGCAGCAGCGGCGCCTTGCCGTAGACGAGCGCGCCGTACTCAACCTCGTCCGCGAAGTGGCCCGTGGGCCGGTCCGCCCGGCCGTCCTTCCCACCCGTCATCCGGTACAGGTGGTACTGGCCCACCAGCGTCTCCTGGCGCGCGGCGTCCGCCACCTTCTTGCCGTGCTTCCACTCCAGGTAGAGCAGCGCGGCGTACTGGGCCAGCGACTCGTCCACCACCGGCGCCAGGATGGGGTCCGAGCCCACCAGCCCCGCGAAGTACTGGTGCGCCACCTCGTGCGCCACCGTGAACTCCAGCGTGCGCTCCATGGCCCCGTTCATCTGCGCCAGCGCCCCGCCGCCGAGCCCGCCGCCACCACCGCTCTGCCCGAGCATGCCCAGCAGCGCCTCCAGGTCCTCCGCGCCCGGCATGCCGCGAAGCATCTCCGACGCGCCCTCCGCGCCCCGGTACAGCGACGTGGCGATGGTGACGAGCCCCGGGAACTCCATGCCGCCCGCGCCACCGGACAGCGGCGCCTGCACCACCCGGAAGTGCGTGTAGGGCAGCGGGCCCAGGCGGCGCTCGAACTCCGTCAGCATCGACGTGGCGTGCTTCAGCACCCGTTCGCCCGCGGCCTGGTCCGCCTCCGCGTAGTGGCTCTCCACCGTGACGCCATTCACGGTGGCGGTGGAGCTCGCGTAGCCCCGCGACACCAGGATGGGGAAGTCGCGCACCGCGGCGGCCGCGAAGGCGAAGCGCACCCGGCCATCGCGCTCCGGCACCTCGCCAATGGGCACCCCCGTGGCGTGCACCGCCCAGCCCCTGGGCACGGTGATGGTGGCCAGCACATGGGCCGGCTCATAGAGCCCCAGGTCGCCAATGCCCTGCGGGCCGTCCCACGGCCGCCCCGCCTCGTCCATGGGCGGCACCTGCGGCACCACGCCCACCAGGCTGATGAAGTTCTCCGAGGCGGAGAAGGCGCCGTGGTCCCCACCCGAGGGGCGCCCTCCCCCACCGCCCCCCAACGCGCCCAGCACCCCGCCAGACGCGCCCGACGAGGCCGTGGCCGCGCGAGGCACCAGCCCCTCCACCGCCACGTCCAACACCGCCGCGGCGCCGGCGGGCACGGGCTCTGACTCCAGCGACAGGTAGTACAGCGTGGGCTCCGGCCGCTCCAGCCGGACGGGCTGGCTGCCGCGCTTCGCGTCGGACAAGGTCAGCCGGCGCTGCTGTGCGTTGGGCGTCAGCCGCAGGTACAGCCCGGTGATGGGCTGCTTCCGGGCCAACACCTCCACCTGCACCCGGCCCTTCACCGTGCGCGCATCGGGGTCCACCTCCAACTGCACGCGGTAGCGCGGCAGCTCCTCCAGGGGCCCCAGCGCCTTCTCGGCGCGCTCACGCTCGGAGGGCTTCAGGTGCTGGAGACAGAGCTGCACCTCGGGTGAAATCCCGGGCTCGGGCACGGCCGGGGCACTGCCCCACGCCGGGTTCCCGGAGAACGCACACCACAGGAGGCACCCGTAGAGGAAGGTCCGCATGGGGCCATGCTAATTGACCCTGGCCACCCCTGCTCATCTACCCTGGACTTCCCATGTACTCTCGAACGCTCGTCCTGGCCGCTTCCTTGGGGCTGATGGCTTGTGCGCGGCAGGTGCCCGCCTCGGCCACGCCCGCCTCCACCTCGTCCGCGCCTCGCGCCGTTCGGCTCCTGCTGGACACGCCCGCGAAGGAGACCCACACCCTCACGAAGCTGCGCGAGGACGTGGAGGTGGACGCCACCGAGGGCGAGCGCACGCCGCGCGTGGTCGCCACCGGACAGACGCCCGTGATGAGCCTGGGCGGCAACCGGGCCCGCCTCTACGGCGACGCCCAGGGCACGCTGGGCTTCGCCGTGGACAATTTCCTGCTGCTGGAGATTCTGGACGCGAATGGCCAGGTGACCCGGCGCGCCGCCGTGGGCTTCACCGAAGCGGTCCACATGGGCAAGGAGCAGGTGGACAGCGTGGGGCGCCGCGCCTTCAACTTCGAAGCGGGCGAAGTGGACATCACCCACCTGCTGCCTGATTCGGAGCCGTTCCAGGTCCGCGCCACCGCGCTGGACACCTGGGGCGTGGGCCGGGTGAGTGACGTGTACCTCGTGCTCGCGCCCACCGACCGCGCCTCCGAGGACGACCTGCGCGGCCAGTGAGGCAGGCTGTTTCCGGCGCCGCGAGCGAGGCGCCGGAGACGAGGCCCTCGGCGCTCCGTTCCTCGAGCGGGAGCGGAGGGCCCGGGGCCTGGAATCAGAAGCGGATGGCGCCAGCGGGTGCGGGCGCCTGAAGCCCCGCGCCGCCGCGCACCGAGCGCGCGCCGCCGATGACGCCGTCGCAGGGGCCACCGCACACGTCCGTGGAGCTCAGCGGGCTGGCAGCGCTTCCCTGCGTCGCCATCACCGCGCCCACCGTGCCGGCGGCCACCACCGCGCCGATGCCAGCCCAGACGTACCAGCGGCCGTACCAGGGCTTCGAGCTCGACACCTCGGGCGCCTCGGTGTCGTCCGCGAACGACAGGCCCGGCGCGGGCTCGTCGTAGTTGCGGGCCTTGGAGGACGGCTCCAGCACCGGGCTCTTCGGCGCGTCCGCGCTGGCGATGGAGTTGTCCATGGCGGGGCGCAGATTGCCCTTCACCTCGTAGCTGCGGCCCGCGAACACGGTGATGTTGTGCACGTCGGGCCTGAAGCCCGGCGCGCGGAACTCGACTTCGCGCGAACCCGGGCGCAGCAACACGTTCGTCTGCGGCACCTCGCCCACCTGCTGCCCGTCCACCAGCACCACCGCGTCCGCCACGTCCGCCGTCAGCGTGGCGAAGCCCATGGTGGCATCCAGCGACACCAGCACCTCCGCCTGCGAGCCCGGCTTCACGTCGATGCGGCGGGTGAAGTCCGCGTAGCCCGCGCGGCGCACGAGCAGTTGGTGCTCACCCGGCTTCACCTCGACCGGAACCACGGCCGAGGAGAGCACGCCGAACTCCTTCCCATCCACGAAGAGCTTCGCGCCGCGCACGTTGCCGGTGAGGCGCACGAGCACCTCCGTCTTCACCGGCGTGAGGGGCGCCAGCAGGTCGTCATCCGGGGGCGCCGCGGGCTTCTTGCCCTTCGCCGCGCGAGCCGGCTTCTTGGGCGCGGGTTTCTTCTTCACCACCTTCGCCTTGCCGGGCTTCGGCTTCGACTTCGAGGACTCCGACGGCGAGGTGAGCGGCGCCAGGAAGTCATCATCCTGCGCGAGCGCGGAGGACGGGGCCGCCAGGACAGTCACCAGGGCGAAGACGAGGATGCGGTGGAAGCTCATGACGGTCCGAAGGTTAGAGAGTCATCCCAAGGGAATCAAACAGAGTCCCGAGGCCTTGCGGATTGGGAGAATATCCGCGCCCCATGCACCGCGTCCTGCCCCCACTGGCCCTCGGTCTCAGCGTCCTCTCCCTCACCGCGTGCCCCGCGAAGGCACCGCCCCGGACGGAGCCCGCACCGCCCCCGGCGCCCGTCGTGAAGGTTCCCCCTGGCTGTGAGCGCAATCAAGCCGGCGAGTACCACCACGCCGAGAATCCGGCCTTCCGGTACTACGGAGAGGATGACGGCGGAACACTCGCATTCGCCGTGGTGCGCGCCCACGACTCCGAGGAGGTGGACGCGCCCGACGCGGGCTCACCGTCCATCGTCCTGCAGCGCACGCCCGCGGGCTTCGTGGGTGAGACGCGCGCCGTCGGCTTCTCCGGCGCGGGCACGCCCTGCCCGGTCGTCTTCCCGACAGAAGTGGTGCACTGCACCGACGCGGGCCTGACGCTGCGCTCGGCGACCAGCACCTCGATCGACGAGGACTGCCGCACGGCCCCCAAGGGAGCGACCAGCGTCCGGCTGGAGCAGGTGCTGCTGCGCGGCGCGCCAGATGCTGGCGTCACGCCCGACGCGGGGATGTAACAATGAAGAAGGGGTGAGGCGGCGTGATGCCGACCCCACCCCTCGCCTTCCCAGGGGAAG
The DNA here is from genome assembly GCF_000280925.3 of Myxococcus hansupus. Classification (NCBI taxonomy): domain Bacteria; kingdom Pseudomonadati; phylum Myxococcota; class Myxococcia; order Myxococcales; family Myxococcaceae; genus Pseudomyxococcus; species Pseudomyxococcus hansupus. Next base: position 1,379,279 of record NZ_CP012109.1, on the reverse strand, counting down.
GAAGCCGCTCAGGCCGCGCGGCGGGGCTGCTCCTCGGACGGCTCCACCGCGGGACTGGACTCCACCAGCTTCATGCGGCCAGAGAGGCCCTGAAGCAGGCTGGAGCTGCCGACGTACAGGAAGCCCGCCAGGAACAGCACGATGAAGGGCACCGACGTGTAGATGCGCGCGTCGATGGCGAACCACAGCGCGCCGGTGAAGTACGCGGCGAACAGCAGCTCCACGTACGGCAGCAGCGACTTGCTGCCCCGGTACGCCTTCTTGACGGTGACGGCCTTCTTGCCCTCGGCGCCCGTCTTCGGCGTGCGAGCGAAGCCCGACTGCTGGTTCAGCAGCGCCTCGGCCACCGCCTTGGCGTTGCTGATGGCCATGCCGATGCCCAGGCTCATGAGGAACGGCAGGTACTTCACCCGCTCCCAGCCCTTCGCGCCGCGCTCACGCTGCGCCGCCACGTAGAAGAAGCAGACGCTGGCGGTGGCCGTGAGGAAGAAGGGCAGGTCCAGGAACAGCGTGCCGTAGAGGCCGTGCTGGAAGCGCACCACCATGCTGATGGGCATCAGCACCGACAGCAGCACCATCAACAGGTACGCCATGTTGTTGGTGAGGTGGAAGAACGCCTCGCGCTTCACCACCAGCGGCAGATCGCTCTTGAGGATGGTGGGCAGCAGCTTCTTCGCCGTCTGGATGGAGCCCTTGGCCCAGCGGTGCTGCTGGCTCTTGAAGGCGTTCATGTCCACCGGCACCTCGGCCGGGAGATGACCTCGGGCAGGAACACGAACTGCCAGCCCTTCAACTGGGCGCGGTAGCTCAGGTCCAGGTCCTCGGTGAGCGTGTCGTGCTGCCAGCCGCCCGCGTCGGAAATCGTGTCACGGCGCCAGATGCCGGCGGTGCCGTTGAAGTTGAAGAAGCAGCCCGCGCGGTTGCGCGCGGTGTGCTCGATGATGAAGTGCCCGTCCAGGAAGATGCTCTGGGCCTGCGTCAGCAGCGAGAACTCGCGGTTCAGGTGGCCCCAGCGCACCTGCACCATGCCCACCTTGTCGTCCGAAAAGAACGGCACGGTGCGCATCAGGAAGTCAGGACTGGGCACGAAGTCCGCGTCGAACACGGCCACATACTGGCCCTTCGCCAGCTTCAGGCCGTTCTCCAGCGCGCCCGCCTTGAAGCCCTGGCGGTTGACGCGGTGGATGTAGACGATGTCGTGACCCTTCTGGCGCATGCGCTCCACGCACGCGCGGGCAATGCCACACGTCTCATCCGTCGAGTCGTCGAGGACCTGGATCTCCAGCAGGTCACGGGGGTAGTCGATGCGGCACACCGACTCCACCAGGCGCTCCACGACGTACATCTCGTTGAAGATGGGGAGCTGGATGGTGACCTTGGGCAGCGTCTCGAGCGCGCCCTTCGGCGTCGGCAGCTTGAACTTGTGCCGGTAATACAGGAACGCCATCCGGTACCTGTGCGAGCCGTAGACTCCCAGCACGCACAAGAGGCTGAAATAGACGCCCAGGAAGATGATCTCGACGGTGGTCATCGGTGACGCTCAACCCCTGCCACAGCCCAGAGGGCCTGCGGTCCTTCCGTGCGGGGCGGCCCAGTTGATTCCACCTGGCGCGAACCGCCACCGGATGGGTCGTCTAAGCCCCCACATCGTATGTACCCGAAAAGACAAGGTTTTGACCTTCGGGGAGTGATCGGCGCCGGACAATAGGAATGCGTTCGAGGCCGTGTCAAACTATTCCCCGGATTTGAACGTTCCGTTCACCGGGCCCTGACACCCCGCGTCACTCCCATCACACCCAGCTTGCGGCCCCGGCGCCGGGGTTGAGGTGACGCCAGGGGTTGACCGACCTGAGAGGTCAGCTCACGGCACGGCGGGGCACGGGAAGGCCTGGAACGGCGTCCACGGCCGGGGCATCCAGGACCCCCGCCTCATCACGGGTGGCGAGCGCCAGGATGCGCTCCGTCAGCGTGGCGAAGTCCAGGCCGGCCTGGGCGGCGATTTTGGGCAACAGGCTGGTGGGGGTGAAGCCCGGCAGCGTGTTCACCTCCAGGACGGCGTCGTTGTCGGTGTCGGAGCACAGCAGGTCCACGCGGGCCTGTCCTCGGCAGCCCAGCGCGCGGTACGCCGCCAGCGCCAACGCCTCCACGTTCGCCAGCCGCGTCGGGGACAGCCGGGGTGGGCAGAAGTACGCGGCACCGCCCTTGTACTTGGCGTCGAAGTCGAAGCCCTCGCGCGGGGTGGCCACCTCGCAGCTCCCGAGCACCTCGCCGCCCAGGATGCCCACCGTCACCTCTCGACCCGCCATGAAGCGCTCCACCAGGGCCTCGCCGCCGAAGCGGCACGCCTGCGCCACCGCGGGCACCAGCTCCTCCGGCGCGTGGACCACCGCCAGCCCCACCGACGAGCCACCGCACGCGGGCTTCACGACGCAGGGGAACCCCAGGTCCCCGTGAAGCAACAGGGCCCTGCCCGCGTCGTCGCGCGCCACCGTGTAGCCATGGGGGGTGCCGAGGTTGTGCAGACGGAAGAGCCGCTTGGCGAAGGGCTTGTTCATGGCCAGCGCCGACGCCAGCACGCCTGAGCCCGTGTACGGCAACTCCAGCAGCTCCAACAGGCCCTGCACCCGGCCATCCTCCCCCATGCGTCCGTGGAGCGCGATGAAGGCCACGTCCAGTTCGGCCGCGCGCAGCGCCCTGTCCAAGCCGGGCCCCGCGAAGATGCGGCTGACGTGATGGCCTCGGGATTCGAGCGCCGCGACCACGGCCTCTCCCGTCTTGAGCGAAATCTCCCGCTCCTCGCCCCACCCGCCCATCAACACTCCCACGCGCTTGCCCATGTCCATGATGCCTCCTGGACCGAGGCCAAAGCACGGAGGATGCCAGCCGCAGCGCGGGGCCCATGCGGCCGTGGGCCCACTGGGAACGGAGCGGATGCCCGCGAAACGCGGCGGGCGGGCGTGTCCCCGAGGCCACGGCGCGGCACGTCGGCCACGGACACGATGCCCCGGGACACGCTGGCGCATTCCAGGTGGCGTCAGCGGGAAGCACCGACACGCCGGGAGGGTGGCGACACAGCCGCCCTCGGCGAGACGCTGCGACACAGCCGCCATCAGAGGGAAGCAACGATACGCCGGAGGCCGGCGACACAACCGCCCTCGGCGAGACGCTGCGACACCGCCACCGTCAGAGGGACGCGCCGACACGCCAAGAGGCCGGCGACACCGCCGCCCTCAGCGAGCAGCGGCGACACAGCCGCCGTCAGTGGGACGCGCCGACACGCCAAGAGGCCGGCGACACCGCCGCCATCAACGAGCAGCGGCGACACAACCACCGCTGGAGGAAAGCGGCCCGGCATTCCGAACCGCTCTCTCGTCCGCGGAGACAGCCACCTCAACGAGGACGTCAGCTCGTCGGGTTGTTCGGCACGGGCTCCGTCGGTCCCGGCTCGCCGCCGGCATCCGGCTCGCCCGCGTCCGGAGCACCCGCGTCGCCCGAGCCGCCGTCGGGGAGGATGCCCCCGTCAGCGCCCCCGTCCGTCGCGCCCCCGTCCGAGGGCACGCAGGCGTTGTCGACACAGGTGTAGTTATCCAGGCACTGGAAGAGCTCGTCACACGGCTGCCCCTCCTCGTCGAAGTCGACAAGGAGGCTGCACGCGGACAGCCCGGTGCCCAGGGCCACGAAGACAAGGAGGTTTCTCAAGGGACGGCGCATGGCTAGTAGTTCCGGAGATCGTCTTCGTCGAGTGAAGGCCGCTTCTTCTCTTCCTGACGCCGCCGCTCCTCTTCCCGCCGCCGCTCTTCCTGCTCACGCTTGGCGGCGGCCTCCTCCTGCTTGCGCCGCTCCTCCGACTCCTTGCGCTGACGCTCCACCTCTTCACGGCGCTTGCGGAGCTCTTCCTCCCGCTGGCGAGCCTCTTCCTCTTGCGCGCGCTTGGCCGCCTCCTTGTCCTTCTTCGACGAGGCAGGGGCCGGCTGCGGCGCGGCGGGCGCTGGCTGAGGCGCGGCAGGTGCCGGCTGCCGCGCGGCAGGCGCCGTCTGCTCCGGAGGCGGAGGCATGGGCAGCGGTTCCCGCGCCTTCGTCTCGGTGGCCGGAGGCGTGGGCGCCGGAGCAGGCGCGGGGCGGCTGGCACGGGCGGACGACTTGGAGCTTCCCCCACCGCCACCACCCGCGAAAGCGAAGTAGCTGCCCACGCCCGCGGACGCGAGGCCCAGGAGGACGCCCACGTCGGCCACCACGGCGTACGTCTTGCCGGTGCTCTTCAGATCCTGGGCACGGCGGCTGTTCTGGGCCGTGCGCTTGAACTCATCCGACTTCGAGGAGGCCTCCATGCCGAAGTAGACACCGCCCGCCAGCAGCGCCACGCCCGTGGCCATCAGCACATAACCCGCCGTGCGGCGCGAGGAGCTGACCCCTCCGGAGAAGTGCGTCACCGGCTTGCCGGCCTGACGCGGCGTGTCCGTGCTCACGAGCTGCGTCAGCAGCGCCTGCGACCCATCGGCCAGCGCGTCTCCGCGCGGCACGGTCCCAATGGCATATGCCTGATTGTGGCCGTCCAGCACGTCCAGGCGGAGCCCCGTCACCTCCAGCGGCCCGGCGCCCGCGCCACCGCGCACGAGCAGCGCCAGCACCTGCGGCACGTCCGCGAGCGACCCCAGCTCACGCAGGGCCTTGTCCCGCTCGGAGCCGTCCGGCTTGCGCGCCACCTGGTCCGTCAGCGTCTGCAGCCCCGGCAGCGCGGCCACCGGCGCCAGCGTGAGGGACGCCTCGCCCGCGCGCTCCCGGCGCTGGTTCAGCGCGTAGCCGGGCGCCACCACCGTCACGTAGTGGTCCGCCGCCGTCAGGTCAGCGACCTCCACCGGCGAGATGCCGCGGAACTGGCCATCCACGTACACCTGCGCGGGAACGGGCTCGGTGCTCACGCGCAACGTGCTCTTGTTGCCGGAGAGCACCGCCTTGCGCTCCTTCTCCACGAAGGTCATCTCCTCCGGCGGGAAGAAGTTGGGCGAGAAGCGCGCCTCCGGGTTCAGCGCCAGCGCGGTGCGAATCTCCAACTGCGCGGCGGTGTTCTCGCCGTTCGCCACCTGGGACGCGGCCTTCATCACCCGCGCGCGGCTCAGCTCCGTGAAGCGCTGGGACAGGTCGGCGCCCTCGTAGGCGCGCAGCGCCTTGTCGAAGTGCACGAGCGCCTTCTCGGTGTCGAGTTCGTCATAGGCGCGCTGGCCCGCCTTCGCCGCCTCGGCGGCCTCGGACTCGCGGGCCTGGCGCTCGCGCTGGCCCTCCACGTCCAGGGCGTCCGCCAGGCGCACCAGCTTCAGCCGGCCCGAGTTCGCCACCGCCTGCTCCGCCTCACGCACCAGCCGGACCGCGTCCGCCCGTGCCGCCGCGTCCAGCGCGATGGCCACCACCGTGACGGCTGGCGCATCCGCGGGCGCCTCCGCCGTGGCCGCGCTCAAGGCCCTGGGCACCAACCGCGTGGACACCGGCGTCTGCGCCGCCGCGGGGCCCACGGCCAGCAGTCCCACCAGCCATCCACTCAACGCGGCGTGAGCCGCTCGCACTTTCGATGGTCGCATTACTCGTTCACCTTTGGCTCGTGGTGCATCAAACGGACTGCACGGCGAAAAGCAAGAGAGAAGGAGTCCTCAGCGACCCGCGGCCCGTGCTGGCGCACGCGCGGGGGCGGAGGCCATGCCGTTCAAATAGTCCAAGGCGACCCGCAGAGGATAGTCCTCGAGCTTCGCGGTGACGTCCCAGGCCTTCAGTCCCTCGGGAAGCCCACGTGGCTCTGGCGCGGCGGGCTCGCTCGACGCAGCGGGCTCGGCGCGAAAATGCCGCTGGAGGTCCTTCTCACGCACCACCTCGCGCGGCACCTTGCCACCGGGCTCGTCCGGCACGAGGAAGTCCGGGGTGATGCCGCGCTCCTGGATGCTGCGTCCCTTCGGCGTGTAGTAGCGCGCGATGGTCAGCTTCAGGCCCGAGCCGTCCTCCAGCTCGATGACCGTCTGCACACTGCCCTTGCCGAACGTCGGCGTGCCCAGGATGGCCGCGCGCCCGTGGTCCTGGAGCGCGCCCGCCACGATTTCGGACGCGGAGGCGCTGCCCGCGTTGACCAGCACCACCAGGGGATAGTCCTTCTCCGTGTCGCGGTCCTTGCTGCGCTCCAGCGTGCCGCCCCGACCATCCCGCCCTCGGGTGGAGACGATGGTCAGGTTGCCCGGTAGGAACCGGTCGCTCACCGCCACCGCCTGGTCCAACAGCCCGCCCGGGTTGTTGCGCAAGTCGAGCACCAGCCCGCGCAGCTCCTTGCCGCCGTTGAGCCCCCGCAGCCGCTCCAGTTCCTTGCGGAGGTACAGGTCCGTGCGCTCCTGGAAGTTCTTCACCTTCACGTGGCCGATGCCGCCATGAAGCGCACCCTCCACGGACACGATGCGGATGTGGTCTCGGATGATGGCGATTTCACGGGGCGCGGTGAACCCCTCGCGCATGATGGAGAGCAACACGCGCCCACCGGCCGGACCGCGCATCTTCTGCATCGCGCGCGCGACGTCCATGCCTTCGGTCCGCTCGCCGTCGATGCCCACCAGCTCGTCGCCGGCCTTGATGCCCGCGCGCGCCGCGGGCGTGTCATCGATGGGGGCCACCACGACGATGCGCTCGCCCTTGCGCGCGATTTCGATGCCCAGGCCGCCCCACTCGCCCGAGGTGTCGATCTTCATCTCCCGGAACACGTCCGGAGGCAGGAAGACGGTGTGCGGATCCAACGTCTCCAGCATGCCCTGGATGGCGCCGTACATGAGCCGCTGGCGGTCCGGCGGCTCCACGTAGTTGTTCTCCACGTAGGAGAGCACCCGCGCGAACGTCTCCAACTGGCGGTACGTGGCTTCGTCGCGCTCGGGCCGCTCCGCGGCACTCACCGCGGGGGCACACAGGAGGGTGAAGGCGGCCAGCGCCGCCCGCCACGGCTGAGAGGAACCGGTCACGTCGGTACGTCCTTTCCCGGGGGACCCGGAAGGCTCCGTACCAGTCTACCCGGCCCTCACAGCTCCGCCGAGTCGGCGAAGCGCACCAGGTGCGAGACCAGCTCGTCCGGGCGCTCCAACTGCGGCACATGCCCGAAGCCGTCCACCACGCGCACCTGGGCGTGGGCAGGCAGGTGGGCGCGGTACCAGTTCAGCGTCTCCGACGGGAGGAGCCGCTCGCTGCCGCCCCACAGGAAGAGCACCGGCATGGCCAGGTTGCGAACCTGCTCGGGCTCCAGGCAGGCGCGCGTGGCCAACGCCTCCGCCGTGAGCGCCCGCACGGTGGGCGTGTCGTAGAAGTGGCGCAGCTCGTACGCGAAGAGCAGCGCGGGCAGCGGCGCGCGGTGAAACAGCCGCCGCGTGAAGGCGCGCGCCTCCGCGGGCGACTTCACCGCGAACGAGTTGAGCAGCGCGGTGTTCTCTTCCTCCGGCAACTGCGCGCCCGCGGGCGCCACCAGCGCCAGCGCCTTCACCCACTGCGGGTAGTCCGCCGCCAGGTTCACCGCCATGGCGCCGCCCAGCGAGTTGCCCACGATGAACGCGGGCTCCTTCACCACGTCTTCCACGTAGGCGCGCAGCACGTCGAACTGGTTGCGGACACACACCTCGCCGCCACAGTACTCGACGGAGAAGCCGTGCCCCGGCAGGTCCGGCGCGTACACGCGGGAGAACCGCTTCGACATCCCGAAGAGCGTGCGCCCGAAGCCATTCGCGGACCCGCCCAGGCCGTGCACCAGCACCGCCGGCGGCCCCTTCCCCGACCCCTCCAGCGCGTAGTGGTGCACCTCTTGGCCACCGATGCGCACCGTCGAGGACTCGACCCCTCGCGCCACCAGCATGTGCCGCAGCGCCTTTTGCATTCCGCCCATCAGGTCCATGCGCTCGCCTGCTCCTCGCAGATGTGTCCCTGGAGAATAACAACCCCGCCGCGACATTGCCGCATCGCGTTAGGGCGAGGCGGTCAGCCACAGTGCGGGGTCGACCGCCTGCCCGCCCTTGCGGACCTCGAAGTAGAGGTAGGCGCCCTTGAGGGAGCCGGTGTCGCCCACCTCCCCCACGACGTCACCCGGGAGCACCATGGCGCCCAGCTCCGGGAGGATGGCGGACAGGTGGGCCATGAGCGTGTGGTAGCCATCTCCGTGGTCCAGGATGAGCAGCTTGCCGTAGCCCCGCAGCGAGCCGGCATAGGCCACGGTGCCCTCCGCCACCGCCTGCACGGGCGTGCCCGGCGCGGCGCGGATGTCCAATCCCTTCTGGACGGTGACGGTGTTGAAGCGGGGGTTGATGACCTTGCCGAAGCCCACCTCCACCACGCCCTGCACCGGCCGGGGGAGCTTGCCGCGCAGCGCGCCGAAGCCGCTGGTCGCGGGCAGCTCCTTCAGGTCCTTCACCACTCGCGTCAGCTCCGCGTCGGCCTGCTCCAGCTCGCGCACCGCGCGCCGGGCCAGCTCCGCCTCGCCCGCGAGCGTCCCCACCACCTCCTCCAACCCCTCTTGCTGCAAGCGGGCCAGCCGCTCCTGCTCCTGGAGGAAGGCCATGCGCGCCGCGAGCGACGCCTGGAGCCGCCCCAATTCACGCGTCGCCTGACGCTGCAACCGCGCCACGCGCTGCACGGTGCGCAGCAGCTCCAGGTCGCCGGACATGCTGGCCTCCAGCGCTCGCGCGCGCCACACCAGCGCGGCGAAGTCCTCGGCCGACAGCAGCACCTCCAGCGGGCGGCGGCGCATCAGCCGGTACAGCGTGCGCAGGCGCGGGGACAGCCGCCGCAACTGCTGCGTCAGCGCCTCGGCCAGCACGGCCTGCTCGCGCTCGGCCAGCAGCACCCGCCGGCGGAACACCGCCAGGTCGCCTTCCAACGAGCGCACGCGCCGGCGGGAGAAGGCGGCCATCTCCTGCATCATCTCCACGCCCTCCAGCACGGAGAGCTTCTTCGCCTCCACCAGCGCCAGCGTCGCGCGCTGCGCGGCCAGCCGCTCACGCAGCGCGGCCTGCTCGGACTCCTCGGGCACGCGTGCCGGAGCGGCGGCCAGGGCCGTGGAGGCGCAGAGCCCCAGCGCGAGCAAGAGGAGGCCCCGGCTCATACGCGGAGGAAGCGCCCCACCGCGACGAAGCTGCCCCCGAGCCCGAGGCCACAGCCCGCGCACAGCAACTCCAACGCCATCCGGGGCTCCACCCACGGCGCCGCCACCCCGGGGCCCAGCAGGAAGGCGAAGAGCGCCCCCAGCGTGGGCCCCAGCACGCGGCCGAAGGCCCACAGCCCGAACAACGCCACCGCCGCGCCCAGCACCCCTTGAAGCAGCCCCTCCAGGAGGAAGGGCGCTTTCACGAAGCGGTCCGTGGCGCCCACCAGCTTCTGGATTTCAATCTCGCCGCGCCGCGAATAGATGGCGAGCTGCAGCGTCGCCGCCACGATGACCACCGTGGCGCCCAGCACCACCGCGAAGGCCACCAACGAGCCGAAACGCAGCGCCCTCGCGATGGCCGACAGCCGCTGCACCGCCGCCTCGCCGTAGTCCACACCGGACACCCCGGGCGCCTCCCGCAGGGCCTTGGCGAGCGACTGGAGCGCCTCCGGGTTGCGCCGCTCCGGAGGCACGCGCAGCTCCAAGGACACCGGCAGCGGATTCTCGGGCAGCTCCGCCAGGGCCTCGCCCAGGTCTCCCAGTTCGGCGCGCAGCCGGGACAGCGCGGCGTCCGGCGGCACCAGCGTCACCACGCCGCGGCTGAACGCCTCCACGTGGGAGCGCACGGCGTGGACCTCGTCCGGGTCCAGCTCCGGGGCCAGGTACACCGTCACCTCGACCTCGCCGCCCAGCGAAGCCAGCAGGTTGTCCAACACCCGCGCCGCGCCCCGGGCCATGCCCGCGGAGAACAGCGCGATGGCGATGGTCGTCACCGCGATGAAGTGCACGAAGGGCGACTGCTTCAGCCCCACCGCCGCCGAGCGGCAGAAGTACGTCACCTTCGACAACGTGCTCATACCACCATCCGGCGCGCCGCCTTGACGCCGTCCTCGTCGGACACAATCTGCCCGCGCTCCAGGCGCACCGTGCGCTTCTGGTAACGCGACAGCAGCGTCGCGTCGTGCGTGGCCACCATCACCGTGGTGCCACGGATGTTCACCTGCGTGAGCAGGTCCATGATTTCCACCGTGAGCGCCGGGTCGAGGTTTCCCGTGGGCTCGTCCGCCAGGAGGATGGTCGGGTCATTCACGAGCGCCCGCGCGATGACGACGCGCTGCTGCTCTCCACCTGAAAGCCGCAGGGGGAACGAGTCCGCCTTGTGCTCCAGACCCACCAGCTTGAGCATGCGGCGCACCTTGTCGCGCGCCTCCGCGCGGGGCACGCCCAGCACGTCCAGCGTGAAGGACACGTTGTCCTCCACCGTCCGGTGCGGCAGCAGCTTGAAGTCCTGGAAGACGACGCCGATGTTGCGCCGCAGGTACGGCACCGCGGACTCGCGGATGCGGGCGATGTTGCGACCGCCCACCAGAATCTGCCCCTTGGTGGCCTTCTCCGCGCAGAAGATGAGCTTGAGCAGCGTCGTCTTCCCCGCGCCCGAAGGGCCCGTGAGGAAGATGAACTCACCCTTCTCCACGTTGAGGTTGATGTCCGACAGGACCGGCGGGTCACCGGGGTACGCCTTGTAGACGTGGAAGAACTGAATCATGGCGTCGCGCGGAAGGACGCCAACCTAGCACGCCCGGCGAGCGGTCCCCACGCACACCCCGCGAGAGCCGCCCACGGCCCCGCGCGGAGCACGGCCGGTCCGCGCCAGCGTGCCCACATCCGGCGCGGACGGAAGACACCCGCGGAGGGACTACTGCTCGCCCTCACCCGCCAGGTAGCTGAGGATGACCTCGTCGAGGCTCTTCTCGGAGATGAGGTCCTCGCCGAAGAGCGTCTCCACGCCAATCTCGTTGATCTTCGGCTTCTCCTTGAGGGCGCGTGCCGCGGCGACCTCCGGAGGAACCACGATGGGCGCGGGAACCGCGACGGGCGGGGGAGGAGGCGCGGGCCGCTGCGCCATGGACTGGCCAGGCTGCAGCTTCACCTGCGATGCGTCCGTATCCGCGGCGAGCTGACCAGGCTGGTAGCTGCGCGCGATGGACTCGTAGCTGTCGTACACCCCGTTGATGAGGTTGCGCAGCATCTCCTTGTGCTGCTCCTCCATCAACTCACGCACGACCTCCGCGAGATTCTCCGCGTTGAGGATGTCCGCGTAGGACGTCTTCTTCGACGCGAGGATGTTCCCGCCCACGAAGAGGTGCGTGATGATGTGGGGATTGTTGATGCCAGAGTCCTCGGTCTGGACGTGGTAGACCTTCCCCTTGTGCTTGATGTTGTGATTGAAGCCGGTGACGGCTTTTTCGAAGGTTTTCGTCATCGCCGAGGTCGCGGACCGTACCAGCCGCATCCGCACGACACAAGGTAAGCGTGACCTGCCCGCACCTCTTGTGTGCAATCGGCTCCCAGGCTCACCGACCGTGCAGGCCCGTGCATTCGCATGGCAGTTCCGTTGAAAAGCTGAAAGCGGCTGGGATACGTACAGCCGGTCGGACGTGGTTCGCCACGACCCCACGAACGGTCAGGACGCCCGGATGAAGACCCAAGAGATTGAGAACAAAGTGCGCCAGCAGGATGCCCAGGTGCTGGCCCAGGGGTACTCGCCCGCCATCCGCGCGATGGAGATTGGAGCCATCGTCTCTTTCATCGCGCTGGAAGTGGCGCTGGTCTACCGGCTGTGGGGCAACCCCTATGCGGGCACGTGGCTGCTGCTGAGCGCGGTGCTGCTGGGCTACCTCGCCGCGGACTTCGTCTCGGGCTTCGTGCACTGGCTGGGCGACACGTGGGGCTCCACCGAGATGCCCCTCCTCGGAAAGGCGCTCATCCGCCCCTTCCGCGAGCACCACGTGGACGAGAAGGCCATCACCCGCCACGACTTCGTGGAGACCAACGGCAACAACTGCCTCATCTCCCTGCCCGTGGCCATCCTCGCCCTGTGCCTGCCCATGAGCAGCCCCGGCTGGGTGTTCTGCGCGTCCTTCCTGGGCGCGATGATCTTCTGGGTGATGGCGACCAACCAGTTCCACAAGTGGTCGCACACGGACTCGCCGCCCGCGCTCGTCGGCTTCCTCCAGCGCGTGCACCTCATCCTCCCGCCCGACCACCACCGCATCCACCACACCAAGCCGTACAACAAGTACTACTGCATCACCGTGGGCTGGCTGAACAAGCCGCTGACGATGATGCACTTCTTTCCCGCCGCCGAGCGCGTCATCACCTGGGCCACCGGCCAGCTCCCGCGCCAGGACGACATCGGTGACGAGGCGGCCCGCGCCCTGGTCGCCGCGGACCACGCGAGCGAGGCCCCCGTGGTCCAGGCCGCCAAGGAGCTGCTCAACAAGGCCACCACGCCGGAGAAGCCGGCGTCGTCCCGGCCCTCGGCCTGATCCGCCGCACCGCGACGCCGCCCTTCCCAGGCAGGCGTCGCACACCGCCCGCGGCTGGAGCACCTTCGCCCAGCCGCGACGCGTCACGCCTCAGAAGGTCAGGTCCACCTGCTCCGCGGCGGTGATGGGCCGGCCGAGGAAGCGGGCTCCCACCTCCATGAAGCGCTCCGGCACGTCGGTGACGTAGTACGCGTGTGACGGCGCGCCGTGCGTCCCCGAGGCCAGCCCGCCGCGCTCCTCGAGCAGCGTGGCCACGGCCTCCGCGGTGGCCTCCGCCGAGTCCACGAGCGCCACCTGGGGCCCCACCACCTCCGCGATGACGCCCTTGAGCAGCGGATAGTGCGTGCAGCCCAGCACCAGCGTGTCCACGCCGTCCCGGGTGAACTCGGACAGGTAGTCGCGCGCCACCAGCAGCGGGACGTCACCGGTGGTCCAGCCCTCTTCCGCGAGCGGCACAAAGAGCGGACAGGCGCGGGCCTTGGACCGCACCCGCGGGTCCGCGGCCTCGAGCGCGCGCTGGTAGGCCCCTGAACGAATGGTGCCGGGGGTGCCGATGATGCCCACCCCACCGCCCTGCGTGCGCGACAGCGCGGCCCTGGCACCGGGGAGGATGACGCCCACCACCGGCACCGGCAGCGCGGCCTCTAGCGCGGGCAACGCCACCGCCGAGGCGGTGTTGCACGCCACCACCAGCAGCTTGATGCCGCGCTCCAGCAGGAACTCCGCGTTCTTCAGCGAGTAGCGCGTCACCACCTCGCCGGACTTGGTGCCGTACGGCACCCGCGCGGTGTCCCCCAGGTACACCGTGCTCTCATGGGGGAGCCGGGACATGAGGGCCTTGAGGACGGTGAGTCCTCCAACACCCGAATCGAACACGCCAATGGGACCGTGGCTGCCTTGCCGCATGGAGCGTGTCCCTATCACGTTTGATGCCAACCCCCGCGCAGCCCACGCCGCGCCAGAAAGCACGAAGGGCCGGAGCATGTGCCCCGGCCCTCCGCTCACTCCCCCGTCTGCCCGCCGCGCTCAGTTCTGGATGGCGTACACCGGCAGCGCGGAGTTCGGGCCCGGGAACTGGTGGGCCACCACATCGATGACCGGGAGCGGATCTGGGGTGATGAACTCGCGGCCGTCGCGCCCCTTGCCGTAGACATCCACCGCATACCGGCCGGGCCGCAGGTACTCATAGGTCACCGGGGCGTCGTTGCAGCCGTGCCAGTCGCCCACGTCGCCGTAGACCCACTGGTTCGTCGCGAGGTTGAGGAAGTTGATGCCCACCCGGTCCACCCCCGCCTCGCCGCAGTTCATCGGCCGGCCACCCCACGAGCGCAGCTCCCACCGGATGGCGGCGCCACCAATGGCCCACAGCTCCGCGGTGTGCGAGGTCGGCTGCCCCGCCCAGGTCTCGATGTCGCCCCCGAAGTAGTACTGGGGCAGCGCGTGCCGATCGAGCCCGAAGAGTTCCACGTAGTGGAGGCCCGGCTCCAGGTAGTCCGTCTGGACGTGGTTGCCGCCCTGGCCCTCCCAGCAGCCGAAGTTCCCGCTGTCGCCGTTCTCGAACATCACGTCGACGGAGTCGATGCCGGCCTGGTTGCAGTTGAGGAACGGGCCGTAGGGGGGGGCGAACTGCCAGCTCAGGTAGGCGAAGGAGTGCGGGCGGCCCACCGGGGTCAGGTCCGCGCTCACCGTCACATGCCCGTCCACCACGAAGCTGCCGCTGGCCTCGTAGAGCACCTCGTTGGAGTAGTTGACCGCCACCAGATGGAACGGATAGCGCCCCGGCGCGAAGTCGTGAAGGACGATGCCGTCGAAGCCGTTGGCTTGGCAGTCGTACCGGCCACCGTTGGCCAGCAGCTCGCCGTCGATGGTGACGTTGACGCCCATCACGGCGCGCACGTCATCACAGCGGAGGCCGCCGAAGCTCCAGCGGAAGGTCACATCCCCGCGGTAACGAGGACCATCGTTGTTGACGATACAGCCAGGGAGGATCGCAACGACGCAGAGGAATGCGACCAGCAACCGCGAGTTCATGGGGCACCTGTCGGTGGGGTAGTGAGGTGTTCGGCCCGTTTCAGCTCCATCCGACGGGCAGCCGCGGGAATTATTCACCGCCACCAGCAATCCTGCTCAAGCAACCAACCGTACCCCCATTGTTTGACCCTGTCTTATCGGAGTGTTACGCGCTGCTCCCCATGACGCCCCACCTGCCCCTGGCGCTTGGCGCCATGAACTACGTGGAGATCATCCGCGACGCTTCCCTCATCGAGCTGGCTGTCCTCCTGCTCCTCATGGGGGTATCCGTGGCCTCCTGGGCCCTCATCGCCATGAAGGCGTCCCAGCTCGCCAAGGCTCGCGCACAATCTCTCACCTTCCTCGACACCTTCTGGAAGGCCTCGCGCCTGGAAGCCATCTACCAGTCAGCCCAGAAGCTCGACGGCTCGCCGCTGTCGAAGGTCTTCTGCGCGGGCTATGAGGAGCTGACCAAGCTGGCGCAGACCAAGGAAGGCGGCAACGAGGGCGCCCTGGCCGAGCGGCTGGGCGGCATCGAGAACGTGGAGCGCGCGCTCCACCGCGCCGCCACCGCGCAAATCACGGAGCTGGAGAACCGGGTGTCCTTCCTGGGCACGGTGGGTTCGGCCTCGCCCTTCGTGGGCCTGTTCGGCACCGTCATCGGCATCCTGAGCGCCTTCAACCAGATCGCCGAGCAGGGCAACGCGACGCTGGCCACGGTCGCCGCGCCGGTGGGCAACGCGCTCTTCGCCACGGCCGCCGGCCTGTTCGCGGCGATTCCGGCGGTGGTCGCCTACAACTCGTTCGTCAGCCGCATCAAGGTGTTCGACACGGAGATGTCGAACTTCTCCGCGGACTTCCTCAACATCATCAAGCGGCACTTCTTCCGCTAGGCGGGGCCACCATGGGAATGGGCGGAGGCAACCGAGGCGGTGGCCGCACCACCATGAGCGAAATCAACGTCACGCCGATGGTCGACGTGATGCTGGTGCTGCTCATCATCTTCATGGTGACGGCGCCCCTCATCCAGCAGGGCGTGAAGGTGAACCTGCCGGAGACGAAGGCGGCGCCGGTGGAGGCCACGGAGAAGAAGCTCGTGCTCTCCATCGACGCGGGCCGCAAGGTCTACATCGGTGATGCGGAGGTGGCGCTGGAGGAGCTGGAGCAGAAGCTCGCCGCCAACGCCAAGGCGCAGGCCGACAAGGAGGTCTACCTCCACGCGGACCGCGACGTGCCGTACGGCGTGGTGGTGGAGGTGATGGCCGCCGCCCAGCGCGCGGGCATTGGCAATGTGGGAATGATCACGGACCCGTCGACGGGGGCCGGACGTCCAACAGCGACAAGAGCAAGTCAAAGGAAGCGAAGCGCTAGCCCATGAGCCACTCCGCGGTAAGCCACAGCCTGCTCGTCACGCGCTCCACGCGGCTGTCGCGCTTCGTGGTGGTGTCGGTGGTGGGGCACGTCCTGGTGCTGGTGGCGGCCATCGCGTACGCGCGCTACTCCGCCACGCCCAAGGTGGACCTGGACACCAAGCCCATCCGCGCCACGCTGGTGCGCCTGGGCAAGCCCCGGGACACCAAGCTGCTGCCACGCAAGGAGCAGCTTCCGCCGCCCCCCAAGAAGGTGGACGCGCCCAAGCCGGCCCCCGAAGCGCCGCCGCCGGAGCCCTCGCCCGCCAAGGTGGCCGTGCCCATTCCCGGCGTCCAGCCAGAGCCGTCTCCGGCCAAGCCGGCGCCCCAGAAGGGTGAAGCCACGGGCGAGGACCGGCGCAAGCGGCTCTTCGGCGCCTTCGACAAGACGGCCAAGGCCGCCGAGCCCGAAGAGGCGGAGGGTGCCGAGGACGGGGACCCGGACGGCGACTCGGCCACGGCGGAAGGCGAGCGCTACTTCGGCCTGCTTCAGTCGCAGGTCCGACGCCACTACAGCGTGGCGGACACCATCCCCGAATCCGAGCGCCTGCACCTCAAGGCCATGGTGGCGGTGCGCCTGGGCCGTACGGGTGAAGTGCTGGACGTGAATCTCTCCAAGGCCAGCGGCAACGACCTCTTCGACTCGGCCGTCATCACGGCCGTGCGCAAGGCCGCGCCCTTCTCTCCTCCGCCGGACCATCTCCGAGACGCCCTGCAGAAGAGCGGCGTCAACCTGGTGTTCAACGCCCTATGAAAGCCCTGCTCCTCTCCCTGCTGCTGCTCCCCGTCGTCGCGCTCGCGCAGGCGCCCACCATCGAAATCTCCGGCGCCAACTTCCGGCCGCTGCCGGTGGCGGTGCCCGCCCCCCTGACGCAGAACGACGGCGCGAAGTCGCTGGTGGCCCCCTTCGACGCGGCCTTCAGCTTCGACCTGGCCGCATCCGGCATCCTCCAGGTGCTGGACCGCAAGGGCTTCACGGCGGACGCGAAGGAAGGCATGGCCGCGGCCAGCATCAACTTCAGCCGCTGGGCGGACGTGGGCGCCGAGGCGCTGGTGAAGGTCTCCCTGGCGCAGGACGCGGGCGTGCTGCGTGGTGAGCTGCGCCTGTTCAACGTGGGCACCGGCCGCGAGGACCTGAAGGTGACCAAGGACGCGCCCGCCACCGACGCCTCGCTGCTGGCGCACCGGCTGGCGGACGCGCTCTACCGGCACTTCACCAAGGAGCCCAGCCCCTTCCTGTCGCGCATCACCTACGTGCGCAAGGCCGGCACCAACCGCGACGTCATCGTGGCGGACTGGGACGGAGGCAACGCCCGCGCCCTCACCAAGGGCGGCATCAACATCCTCCCCGGGCTGAGCCCGGACGGCACGCAGGTCGCCTTCACCACGTACCGGAAGAATCGTCCGGACATCTACGTGCAGTCCCCCGGCGGCGAGGCTCGCGCCGTCATCTCCGGTGGGCAGATGGCCACGGGCGCGGCCTTCTCGCCGGACGGCAAGCGCATCGCCTACTCCCTGGCGGAGGGTGAGAGCGCGCAGATTCACGTGGCCAACGTCGACGGCAGCGGCAACCGCGCGCTCACCGACACGCCCTACGGCCTCAACACCAGCCCCACCTTCTCGCCGGACGGCAAGCGCATCGCCTTCGTGTCCAACCGGGGCGGCAGCCCGCAGGTCTACGTGATGAACGCGGACGGCACGAGCGTGCGGCGGCTCACCTTCCAGGGCAACTACAACCAGACGCCGGACTGGTCGCCGCGCGGAGACCTCATCGTCTTCACCGCGCGCGATGAGCGCAACGCCTTCGACCTCTTCACCATCAACGTCGAGACGGGCAAGGTGACGCGCCTCACGCAGGACCAGGGCAGCAACGAGGAGCCCGCCTTCTCGCCCAACGGCCGGCTCATCGTCTTCACGTCCACGCGCAACGGCGGCTCGCAGCTCTACGTGATGACCGCGGACGGCAACAACCAACTGCCGCTGCGCGCCGAAAAGGGCGTCTACCAGACCCCGGACTGGTCGCCGCTGCCGCAGGCGCAGTAGCGAAGCCCCCCATGGGAGCGGGCGTCACAGCCCCTCCCACCCAGCGTGCCGCGATCGAGGCACGCTGGCCCCGGCAGCCCGAGCCCGGACGTCCGCCGTTCCTGGCGACCTGGGCATGAGGGCTGGCAGCGGCAAGCCAGGCGCCCCACGTCCGTCTTGCCTGTAGCTCGGGCCCGGCCGATGGAACGGGCAAGCCAGGGCCCAAACGTCCGCCCTTCCCGGCGGCTCGGGCCCGGCGGCTGAAACGGGCCGACGTTGACAGGCTGGGCGCGCTCGGGTCGAGTCCCACGCATGAGCGCGTCCTTCCGAAGCCAATGGAGCCTGGACCCCGAAGTCGTCTTCCTCAACCACGGCTCGTTCGGGGCCTGCCCCACCGCCGTCCTCCAACGACAGGCGGAGTTCAGGGCCCGCCTGGAAGCGGAGCCGGTGCGCTTCCTCCACCGCGAAATCGAACCGCTGCTGGACGACGCTCGCACCGCGCTCGCCGCGTTCCTCGACGCGGACGCGGATGACCTGGGCTTCGTCCCCAACGCGACCGCGGGCGTCAACACGGTGCTGCGCTCGCTGCGCTTCGCCCCCGGCGACGAGCTGCTCACCACCGACCACGAGTACAACGCCAGCCGCAACGCGCTGGACTTCGTGGCCTCGCAATGGGGCGCGAAGGTGGTGGTGGCGAAGCTGCCCTGGCCGGTGCCGTCCGCGCAGGCGGTGGTGGACGCGGTGCTGCCGCACGTGACGCCGCGCACGCGCCTGTTCCTGGTGGACCACATCTCCAGCCAGACGGCCTTGGTGATGCCGCTGGCGCAGCTCATCGCCGAGCTGAAATCGCGCGGCGTGGAGACGCTGGTGGATGGCGCGCACGGCCCGGGCATGCTGCCGCTGTCCCTGCGCACGCTGGGCGCGGGCTACTACACCGGCAACTGCCACAAGTGGCTGTGCGCCCCCAAGGGCGCCGCGTTCCTCCACGTCCGGCGGGACCTCCAGGACGCCATCAAGCCGCTGTCCATCAGTCACGGACACAACTCCCGGCGGACGGACCGTTCACGCTTCCGCCTGGACTTCGACTGGACGGGGACGCATGACCCGTCCCCCATGCTCTGCGTCCCCGAGGCGATTCGCGTCGTGGGCGGGCTGCTCCCCGGCGGCTGGCCAGAAGTCATGGCGTCGAACCGGGCCAAGGTGATTGCGGCTCGAAACAGGCTGTGCGCCCGGCTGGGCTCGAAGCCGGCCTGCCCCGACGACATGGTGGGCAGCATGGCCACGGTGGGACTGCCCGACGGATACCCGGAGTCCCCCGAGCCCCCGCTCTACGTGGACCCGCTCCACCTGCGGCTCTTCGACACGTACCGCGTCGAGGCGCAAATCACCCCCTGGCCGCGCCCCCCGCACCGGCATGTGCGCATCTCCGCGCAGCTCTACAACACCCCCGAGGATTACGAGGCCCTGGGCAGTGCTTTGGAAGCGCTCCTGCGTTGAGTAGGCTGCCGCGCATGTCGCGTTTCGCCACCATCGATGTGGGAAGCAACTCGGTGCTGCTGCTCGTCGCCGAGCGCATGCCAGACGGCCGCTTCGAGGCCGTGAAGGAGCGTGCGGAAATCACCCGGCTGGGCCGAGGCGTGGACGCGACCCGCCGGCTCTCCGCCGAGGGCATGGAGGCGACGCTCCAGGTGCTGGAGTCCTTCGCCAGCGAAGCGCGCGCCCTGGGCGCCGAAGGCATCGCCGTCTCCGCCACCAGCGCCGCGCGCGACGCGGAGAATGGCGCGGAGTTCCTCGCCGCCGCCAAGGCCCGCGCCGACGTGACGGTGGAAATCATCTCCGGCGCCATGGAGGCGGAGCTGTCCTTCGCCGCGGTGCACGCGGACTTCGCGGCGGACGCGGCCGGGCCGCTGCTGGTGCTCGACATTGGCGGCGGCTCCACCGAATTCATCTACGGCAACCGCGGCGGCCACGTGGACTTCCGCCACAGCTTCGACGTGGGCGCGGTGCGCATGACGGAGCGCTTCGTCCGCTCGGACCCGATGACGCCCGAGGACCGCGCGCGCGTCGAGGCGCACCTGCGCGAAACCTTCCGCTCACTCCCCGCGCCCCCTCCCGGCTCGGCCCTGGTGGGCGTGGCGGGCACCGTGACGACGGTGTACGCCGTGCAGCACGCCATCGACCCCTATGTCGCGGAGCAGGTCCACGGCGGCTCGCTCTCCGTGGGGGAGCTGTCCGCCCTGACGGACCGGCTGTGCACCCTGCCGCTGGAGCAGCGGCGCACCCTGCCCGGCATGCAGCCCAAGCGCGCGGATGTCATCCCCGCGGGCACGCTCATCCTGCTCGAAGCGGTGAAGGCCCTGGGCCTGGACGCGTGCAGGGTGAGTGACAGGGGCCTGCGCTGGGGCCTGCTCGCGCATCGCTTCGGAGCCGGAGCCACCTCTCCATGAACGCCCAACCCGCGGCCTCACCGGCCGCGCCCGCGGCGCCCGCCACCCACGCGGGCTATGCGCTGCTCATCCTCACCCTCATCAACCTGGTCAACTACCTCGACCGCTACATCGTCGCGGTGGCGCTGCCAGGCATCCAGCAGGAATTCGGCATCAACGACACGCAGTCCGGCCTGCTGGGCACCATGTTCATCGTGGTGTTCATGCTGGCCTCGCCGATAGGCGGGTTCCTCGGGGACCGCTACCCTCGGCGGCTGCTGGTCGCGGGCGGCGTGATTCTCTGGAGCCTCGCCACCGGCGCCAGTGGGTTGGCCACGTCCTTCGGCGCGCTGCTGCTGGCCCGCGCGGTGATTGGCATCGGTGAAGCGGGTTACGGCGCGGTGGCCCCGAGCATCATCTCGGACCTGTACCCGCGCACCCAGCGCACGCGGATGTTGGCGTTCTTCTACATCGCCATTCCCGTGGGGGCTGCGGCGGGCTACGGCCTGGGCGGGTGGCTGACGCAGGCGTACTCGTGGCACGTCGCCTTCTTCGCGGGAGGCGTCCCGGGCCTGATTCTGGGCGCCATGGCCTTCTTCATGCCGGAGCCTCAGCGCGGCGCCATGGACGGACCGGAAGCCCAGGCGAAGCTGCCCTTCATGGTGGGCCTGAAGGGCCTGGGCCGCAATGCGGCCTTCTGGGCGGTGACGGCCGGCTACACGCTGATGACGTTCTCCATTGGCGGCCTGGGCTTCTGGATGCCCACGTACCTGGTGCGCGAACGCGGCCTGGCGCAGGACAGCTCGGGCTTCATCTTCGGCGCCATCACCGCGGTGGCGGGACTCTTGGGAACGTTGGCGGGCGGGTGGCTGGGCGACAAGCTCGACCGCAAGCGCGAGGGCGGCGGCCTGTGGATGTCCGGCATCGGCCTGCTGCTCGCGTCGCCGTGCATGTTCCTGGCGGTGCAGTTGGACGCAGTGGGCCCCACGTTCGCGGCCATCGCCGTGGCCCAGTTCCTCATCTTCCTCAACAGCGGGCCCATCAACGCGGCCATCGTCAACTGCGTGCCGCCCGCGTTCCGCGCGTTCGCCATGGGGTTGAACGTGCTGTGCATCCACCTGCTGGGTGACGCGATTTCCCCCACCCTCATCGGCAACATCGCGGACGCATCCAACCTGCGCACCGCCATCGCGATGAACGCGTTGCCCGTGCTCCTGGGCGGCTTCGCGCTGCTGGTGGGCGCGCGGCTGTTCCGCGAAGCCGTGCCCCGGGAGCGTTAACTCCGGGCGGAGGCGTCCAGCTTCGGCCGGTACTCATCGGCCAGACGCTCCACTTCCGAGGCGAGCCGCTCGCCCTCCGCGAGCAGCATCGCCTTGAGCCGTACGCGGTTGCCCATCGCCAAGAACACCCGGATGTCGCGCTGGAGCACGCTCCAACGTTCGGAGAAGTAGAGGGTGAACAGCGCCAGGGGCGGCACGGCCACGAAGACGGCCACCGCCAGCACAGCGCCGCCCCAGAAAGCCGCTGCGGTCGTCAGCGCGCCCCACCACACCAGCGCCACCACGAAGGCGGTGAGGAACTTCACCGTCGCCTGGACGTCCAGCTCGGCGCGGCGGCTGGCGAGCCGAGGCACCTGATACGGCAGCCAGAACAGGCCCAGTCCGAGCGCGAACAGCGGCAGCCCCAACTGGAGCGCCAGCAGCGTCTTCACCACGAAGGGCACCACGTTTCCGGCGCGGTAGACGAGCGCCAGGTCCTCCGGCCCCGTCGCCCGCACCAGCCCCATCCGATGCTGGAACGCGACGAACTGCTCGCGGAGTCGCTCGAAGCGCTCGGGCTCATGCGTGCGGAAGAGCTGGACGCCTCGCGCCCACAACCGGAGCCGCTCCGCGTCGAGCGCCCCGCCCTGTCTGAAGGCGAAGAGCTGCTCAGCGAGCTGCACCAGCGGGAGGTCCGCCCACTGCTCCAGGTTGAGCGTCACCGCGCGCAGCCCCTCCGCGATGCGCTCCGTCAGGCGGCGCACGGCGTCCGGCTCGGCGGCGGCGTCCGCGGGGAGGTAGTCCCGCACGTCGATGGCGGGCCCCACGTCGATGAGCACCTCGCTGCGGAACACGTGCTTCTCCGCGTAGGTGAGCCCCACGGGGACGATGCGCACGGCCGCACCGGCCTTCGCCGCGTTCAGGGCGATGCGCGCCGCGCCCGTCTTCAGCTCCGCGAGCCCGGGCTCGGAGTGGCTCTTGCCCTCGGGGAAGATGGTGATGGCACGGCCCTGCACCAGCGCGCCCTTGGCGGCGTCCAGCGTGCCTTCGTTGCCGCCCATCTTCGTGGGGTCATCCTGCTTCCGGTACACGGGCAGCGCGTCCAGGCCCTTGAGCAGCCAGCCAATGACGGGCATCCGGAACAGGGGGGCCTTCGCCAGGAAGGTCACCTTGCGCCGCGTGAGGATGAACACCAGCGCCGGGTCGATGAGCCCGTTCGGGTGGTTGCCCACGAAGAGCACCGGGCCTTCAGGCTCCAGCGCAGGGGCATTCACCTTCACCCGGTAGAAGAGACGCAGGCACAGGGCCACCACCGCACGCACGCACTCGTAGAACACGGAGGAGACTGTACTCCACGTCTCAGGGATACCGGTCCACCACCTGGATGACGCCCGTGTTGTCCTGCACCACGGAGAAGCCCTTCATGGGGCTCGGGTAGGCAATCAGGCCTTCCCCGTCCCTGTCCCACCGCGAATCCAGGAGGATGCCGCAGAAGGGCACCGACGCTCCGGACTCCGGGAGGAAGATGCGGTCATACCGGCCAAACACGCGGTGCTTCGTCACGTACAGGCGCCCACCGATGCGCGCGCCCGGGAGCTGCTGCTCGCCGGTGTCTCGCGGCAGGGCAATCACGAAGCTGTAGTTGTAGCGCGCCGGCCCCGGATGGTCCTGGATGGCGTCCACGATGACAGGGACCTTGTCTCCCGGCTTCAGGCCCAGGCGCTCCATCTGGAGCATGGCGCCCCGAGGACACGTGCCCTCGGGAGGCATCCACTTCGGCCGCTCGGGCCCCGCCGCGGAGGCCTTCGCGTGCCCACAGCCGGCCATGGCGCCCCAGAGCCCCAACCCCACCACCCATCTCCGCCAGCGCATGCGCACCCTCCCCGTCCTCAGAACGTGCCGATGCTGAAGTGGAACTGCGTGGTGGCCTCGTTGATGGACTCGTCCGGGTCCAGGTTGAAGCCCACGTCGAAGGCCAGCGGGCCCACGGGCGTCACGTAGCGCAGGCCCGCGCCCGCCGCGTAGCGCAGCCGGCCCGGGTCGAACTGCGTCCGATCCAGCCACAGGTTGCCCGCCTCGAAGAACAGGCCCAGGTCCACGGAGGACAAGGCCGGCAGGCGCAGCTCCGCCTTCCCCAGCGTGAAGAGTTCGCCGCCCTGGCTCGTGGGCACCTGCCCCGCGAGGACGGCCTTCAGCTCCGCCGAGCACCCCGCGGGCGAAATCAGCGCCCGGCAGTCCCGCAGGCGCTGTCCCAAGGCCCCGCGCACGTCCTCGGGCAACACGCCGTCCTCGCGGAAGCCCCGAAGGCTCGACGAACCGCCCAGGTAGAACAGCTTCGAGCCGATGGCCTGCGCCTGGTCCTGCAGCGGGAGGATGGTGCCCGCGCGCGCGGACAGCGCCACACTCGCCCGGCGCCCCAGGGGGATGTATCCGCTCAGGCTGCCGGACAGCTTCACGCCGTCGATGGGGTACGCGTCCACGCGGTTGCCGGCGACGTCCGTGGGGCGCACGCTCAAGCCCCGGGTGAACTCCGCGCTGGAGACGAACACCACGCCGCGCCGCGGGTTGGCCGGGTCGTCGCGGAAGTCGAGCGTGGCCGCGGGCCGCAGCGAGTGCAGCGCGAAGTCGCCGAACGGATAGCGCAACCGCTCCTGGTCGGCGCGGTTGAGCAACTCCAGCACGCCCGCACGCGAGCGAAGCTGGTTGTTCTCCACTTCGTACGACAGCGACACGTTGAGCCACGACGACACCGCCCAGTCCGTGGCCGCCGCCGCGGCGAACCGCGAGGACACGTAGGAGGGCCGGTGGATGCGCTCGCCAATCAAGTCCAACCGGGCGCCCACCTGGAACGGCAACAGGAAGAACAGCCGCGGCTGCGCCAGCGCGAGGTTGCCCCGGCCGCCAAAGCCGTTGAGGCCCTGGAGCTCCAAGTCACAGCCCGGCGCCGGACCGCCTCCGGGCACCACCTGCTGACACGCGATGCGCCTGTCCCGGGACAGCGCTTCCGCGCCCCAGCCCGCGTAGTTGATCTTCCCTCGCGCCAGCAGGCTGAGCCCCAGGCCGTCGAGGTTGCGATACGCCGTGTCCAGGGTGATTCGGGGACCGTCCACCAGGAAGTAGCCACCGGACACCTGGCCATCCAACCGGGGCCGCTCCTGGACGGACACCATCACGTCCTTGGTGTCCTCGCGCCGGGTCGGGTCGGCCAGCGCAACGTCCACCTGGCGGAACACGCCAAGCCGGGCCAGCCGGCGCTGCCCTTCCGTCAGCTCGTCCAATGAGACGGGCTTGCCCTCCACCATCGCCAGGTTGGCAAGCACCAGGTCCGGGTCGGTGCGCGTCAGCCCCTGCACCAGAATCTTGCCCACCTTCACCTGGGGGCCCGCGTCCGCGCGGAAGATGACGGTCGCCTGCGTACCGTCCTCGACCACGCCCGTCTCCGTGGTGACGCGCGCGAAGAGGTAGCCCTGCCGCCCCAGCTCCTGCTCGAGCACCTGGCGCGAGGACTCCACCGCGTCGAAGCTCAGCGGCTCGCCCTCGCTCACGCGGCGCCCCATGGCCCACGAGGACAGGCCCGCCGGCACACCCTCGAACACCACCTTCACCAGCTTCGCTTGAGGGCCTTCCACCACGTCGAAGTCCGCGACCGCCGTGCGCGCCTTCACGTCCACCGTCAACCCACGGAAGGACACCGCCGCGGAGAGGTAGCCCTGCTCGCGGTAGACCTCGTTCATGGCGTCCACGGCCTCCTGCCACGCGTCCTCCACGTACACCGTGGAGGGTGGCGGCGGCGGCGCGACACCGGGCAGGGCCGCACCGTGGCGCCCCTCCGTGTCCATCGGGTCATCGCGCATCGGCAGCTCCAGCTCTGGCCGCGCCATGCCCGCCAACACCCGTCCCGACAGCAACGCGCGCAATGTGTCCGCGGGCAGCCCCGCGTTGCCGAGGAAGCGCACGTCGGAGACGCGCGTCACGTGCCCCTCCTCCACGTCGAACACCAGCGCCGCCGCCTCACCGTCGGGCCGGAGCACTTCACGGGGCCGCACCCGCACGTCGAGGAAGCCCCGGTACCGGTAGAAGACCTCCACGCGGCGCGCCAGGCGGCCCGCGACCACCTCGTCCATGGGCTCCGAGACGTCATGCGCCAGCACGCGCTGCAGCACCTCCTGGGGGAAGTGCCGGTTGCCATGGAAGCGCAGCATGTACTTGGGCCCCGCCGCCAACGGCACCGCCACCGACGCGAAGCTTCCTTCCACCATCACCGCGGGCGCCCCCACCTGCGCGCGCCAGTACCCCTCTTCACGCATCAACGTGCGCAGGTGGTCCAGCGAGCCGGTGAGCCGTGCCCGGTCGAACACCTGCCCGGGCTGGAGCTCCAGCACCGCCAGCAACCGCTGCAGCGGCAAGCCCGGGCTGCCGGAGAAGGTCACCTGTCGCACCCGGGTGGGCAGCCCTTCGGTGACGGTGAACACCACCGCGATGCCATTCGTCACCGGCTCCTGCGTCACCGTGACTTTCGTCGCGTCGTAGCCCTTGCGCTGGTAGGCCTGGAGGACGGCCGCCACCGCGCCGTCCAGCTCCTCCGCGTCCAGCGGCCCGCCTTCGAGCAGGCCACTGGCCTCCAGGAGCTCTCCGTCCGACAGCACGCCGTTGCTCTCGAAACGCAGCCGCGCCAGCCGCGCCACCGGCGTCAACTGGAACATCAGCCGCACCCCGCCCTTCACGGCCTCCGTGCGCGCCACCACGTCCGTGAAACGGCCCGTGGCCCACAGCCGCTCCACCGAGCGTCGCACCGCGCCCGGCGTCAGCGTCTGCCCCTTGCGCACCGCCACCAGTTCGCTCAAGCCCTGCGCGTCCGCCCCGCCAGGCAGGTGCAGCTCCACCGCGACGACCTCGGCGCCGAACGCGCTGCCGTCGTCGCCCCGAGCGTGCGCTGGGAGCGTGAAGAGGACGCAGAGCCCCAGCGCCAGCAGCACCAGGGCGCGGGCTACTCGACCTCCCAGCTCAGCTTCAGCTCGAGCCCGAGGTTTCCAAACGAGGCTTCGTTGTTCTCGTTGTCCCACTGGGCCTGCGCGGAGAGTCGGTCATCGAAACGGTACTCGGCCCGCGCCCGCGTGCCGCGCCCGCTCACGGGTTGCGTCATGCCGATTTTAAGCTGCTCGCTCAGGAACTTCGACTCCAGTTGCGCGGTCGGCTCCGCTTGCCGGGTGGCGTCGTTATAGGTGGTCGAAATCTGAAGGGACAAATCTCTCAACACCGGATTGCTGGGAAGGAACCGCTGGAGTTGCCGGTCCAGCCCCGACACGTTGAAGAGGGCCTCGGCCGCCAGCCCGGCGCCCGCCGAGGCCGCCGTGTCCTGGTCCGAGGAGGTGAACCCGAGGGTCAGCAGGGAGATGATGTCCCCCTCCACCAGCGCGGGCTCGGATGAAAGCAGAATCTGGGGGTCCGCCACCTTGCCGAAGGCGTGCAACCGGACGACGAACTCACGCACCAGCGTCTGGGCCTGGACCTCGAAGACGGGGTCGATTTGCGTCGCGTCCTGGAACTCGAGCTGCCCCTGGTTGATGGTGAAGGGGTTGTTGCGGAAGAACGCCTGGCTGCCCTCCGCCAGCTCCACCCGGCCGAGCAACCCCGGCCGCAGGTCCGTCCCCGTCAGCCGCACGTCGCCGAGCAGCCGCGCCTTGGCCAGGTTGTTGTCCACCCGGACGTCACCGAAGTGCACGTTCACGTCCCAGAGGACCCAGGGCTTGGGCGGCTCGCCCGAAGCGGACGCGGAGCTCAACGCCGCCGGGTGCGAGGTGCGCTTCTGGAGCGTCTTCAGCAGCGACTCCACGTCCAGCGCCTTCTGGTAGCGCATCTTCACGATGTCGATGCCGCCGGTGACGGTGAAGCCCTTGGGCGGCCCCACCACCTGGAGCAGGCCGGAGTAGGTCGCGGGCAGGTCCTCCGTGAAGCGGTAGGGCACCTCGTCCAACTGCACCGTGAGGCCCAGTCGCTTCGGCAGGAAGCGCTCCAGCCGCACGTCGCCACGCGCGGACACCCGGCCTTCGTTGATTTGCCCCTGCAGGTGCTCCACCAGCACCCGCTGGCCCGTCATCTCCACGCGCCCGGACATGTTGCGCACCTGGACGGGCCAGTCGCGCATGGCCAGCCGCATGTCGAACAACTCGGCGGTCCCCATCACGGAGGGCTTGTCCAGCGTGCCGGAGGCCCCCGCGTCCACGGTGACGCGCCCGGAGGCCCGCTCCACCATGGACGGCATCAGCGACTCCAGCAGGCGCACGTCCAGCCCACCGCGCAGCGTGACGTCCAATCCGCGCTGGCTCATCCAGCCGCCGAGCGTCAGGTCCACATGCTGCCCTTTGAAACGGAAGGGCTGCACGTCCGTGCGGCCCCCCGCGTAGGCGAGCACGATGGGCCCGGCGTTCTCCCCTCTCAGGTCGTCGCGCGAGAGGGCCAGCCGCTCCACGGTGGCGTTCACCTGCGACCCGGCCAGCTCCAGCAGCAACCCCTTGGAGGTCACCGTGCCCGCGAGCGAACCGCTGACGCCCGCCCACATCGGCGCGTCCGGCAGCAGCGGGCGAATCTCCGGCAGGGCGAAGGAGCCCTGGGCTTCGTAGGGCCACCCTTCCTGCACCTTCATGAGGATGCGGCCCTTCGCGTCCCGGAAGGGATGGCCCCACACCTCGAAGTTCTTCCCCACCATCTTCCCGGTGAGGTCCATGGCGCCCAGGTTCCGCTCGGCGAAGGTGACGCGCGGCGCGCGCAGCGTCATGTCCACCACGGGCACGTCGGCGGTGCCGGACACGACGCCGTCCATCACCATCGTCCCCTGGATGCCCATGCGTCCGGCGAGCTCCGGGTCCACGGCTTCCGCCAGCGACAGCCCGTCACCTCCGAAGCGGTAGTCCAGGCCGCCCGCGAAGGTGAACGTGCCCTCCGCCCACGTGCGGCCCAACGGGCCCGTGAGGGTGGTGCGCTCCAGCACCATGGCCTTGCCGTCCACGAAGCGCAGCCGGGTCTCCCCGTCGCCCATGCGCCGCCCGTAGTAGGTGGTGTCCTTCAGGTCGAAGGCCACCAGCCCCTCCAGCTTCTCCACGGGGCTGTCCACCTCGACGCGGCCGGAGACCGTCCCACCCAACGTGCCCTGCATCACCGCGAGCGAGGGGCTCAGCCCCGCCACCACGTCCACCAGGTCCTCGGAGCGGCCCTGCGGGACATTCACCTCCAAGCGGAGGTTGAGCAGCCGCCCGAAGTTCACCCCGGCCTTGCCGTAGTACGGCGTGCGCCCCTTCTGTCCGGAGAAGGAGGGGAACGTCAGCACGTTGTCCTTGTAGCCCAGCTTCCCCTGCAGCACGCCCAGCGACAGGTTCCAGAACTCGAAGTCGCGGAAGGACAACCCCGCTTCCACCTTCACGTCCGCGGCGGGGCCCGTAATCGTGTACGTGGCGCTCCCGCGTCCGGCCCAGGGCAGGCCCGCGATGTGGCCGAAGTCCGCCAGGTCCACGTCGCCCTTCCCGTGGATGTCCAGGCCCAGCCCACCGGAGAGCAGCAGCGCCACATCCGCCGTCACCTTCGAGTGGCCCGTCTCCACCGAGACGTTGCTGAAGGCCACGCGGTCCGGCTGAATCTTCACCTGCGCCTGCGCCCGTCCCTTCTCGAAGGACAGGATGGTGAGCCCGTCTCGGGGCTGCGTGTCGAATGCGTGCGTGGCCAGCACGAAGCGGCCCGTGCGCAGGTCCAACGGCCCCGACAACGAGAACTTCGGCAGCAGGTTGCCCGTCAGGTGCGCGTCCAGCGTCGCCGGGAAGTCCACCCAGGAGCCCTTCACGCCCGCACGGTCCAGGATGCGGCCCAGCGACGCGTCCTCCGTCGCGAGCGTCACCTCCAGCGGGAAGGTGGGCGTGAGGCCCAGGCGCCCCGTCGCGTGGACCTTGCCCGCGCCCACGGGGATGGTGACGTCCTCCAGGAGGACCTCGTCCCCCGAATATGACAGGCGCGCGCTGAGGTTCGTCGGCCCGAACTGCGCATAGCCCAGGCTGTTGCCCGACAGCTCCAGGGACACCGCGGGGGACTCCGCCTTTCCCGCGATGGAGACACGCGTCCAGAGGTGTCCCGTCGCGGGACTGGGAATCAACCGGGCCTGATAGAGCGAGCGCAGCGGGAGGAACACCTGCGCGTCCAGGGCCAGCCGCGGCGAACACAGCGAGTCCACGCGGCCCGACACGGTGGTGGTGATGTCGTCCAGTGACACCTCCGCGCGCTCCAGCTCCAACAGGGCTTCATCCGGGTCGAGCGCGCCCGCGACCACGAGCTGCCCCAGCGTCAGCTCCCGCCCATCCGGCCCCAGGCGTACGAGCCCACGCCGGGCCTCCACGTCGAGCTCGATGACGCCCCACTGTTCGTCCCAATGGACGTTCAGCTCGTCCACCTCCACGCGCCGCCCCTCTGGCAGCGCGAGCCGCAGCTCTGCGCCGGCGATGTCCAGCTTCGCCACGCGCAGGTGCTCCAACGGCTCCAGGAAACAGAAGGCCGGCTTTGGCTCCTTCGGCGCGCTCGGTCGCGACAGGTCGAGCACCACCCGAGGACGCGACGCCTTCACGCTCGCCAGCGTCAGCCGGCCGCGCAGGGGCTGCAGGAATCCAAGCTGCACCTCCGCCCGGTCCACCGCCACCAGCGGCGTATCCGTGCCCGGAAGGAAGAGCGAGAAGCCGTGCACCACCACGCGGGAGCCGAGCGGATCCAACTCGCAGCGGCCGAGCCCGACATCCAACCCCATCACTTCCGGCAGGTGCCTGCGGCCCAACGTGCAGGCCAGCTCCCAGGTCTCCGGCATGCGCAACAGGAGCACGCTCCCCGACAAGACGAGGAGCACCAACAGCAGCGCCCTGCGCGCACCGTGGCGGCTCTGAGAGGACAAAGCCGCTACAGTTTACCCAGCCCTTCGAGGTAGCGGTCGATCTCCGCGAGGTCCACCTTGCTGCTCGTCGTCCTGGGGAGCGCCGACGCGGGAGCGTTCGGCCGCTCGGCTGCCTGCCCGGTGGCCGTGTTCACCCCGAGCAGGCCCAGGTTCTTCCCGATGCGGTGGACCAGCTCCGCGGACACCGTCTGCTCGCGCGCCAGGAACGCCTCGAAGAGCGCGTTGTCACACAGGGTGTTGATGACGCGGGGCGAGCCGGAGGAGTGCTGGTGTACGGCCAGCAGCGCCTCGGGACTGAAGGGCATCCGCGGGCAACCCGCGAGCCGGAGGCGGTGCTTGACGTAGGCCTCGGTGGACTCGGCGGTGAAGGGCTCCAGCCGGTAGCGCATGGCCACGCGCTGCGCGAGCGGCGCGTCCAGCTTCAGGTTCTTTTCAATCTCCGGCAGGCCGAAGAAGACGAAGGAGATGAGCTTGCGCTCGGGGACTTCCAGGTTGAGCAGCCCCCGGAACTCCTCCATCAGCTCGCGCGTCTCCAGCATCTGCGCCTCGTCGATGAGCACGACGGCCTTCTTGCCGGACTCATAGATTTGGAGCAGCCGCTGGTAGAGCTGCGACAGCAGCGCCAGCTTCTCCTGCGCGGGGTTCTCCACGCCCAGTTGGAGCGCGATGCGGCGCAGCAGCCAGTTGGCGGTGATGCCCGAGTGGATGATGACCAGCAGCGCGGCCTCGTACTCGGACTCCGGAAGCGAGTCGAGCATGCGGCGGGCCAGCGTCGTCTTTCCCGCGCCGATGTCACCGACGAGGATGGACAGGCCCTTCATGTAGCTCACCGCGTGCATCAACCGGGTGAGCGCCTGCGAGTGCTGGGCGGAGTTGTAATAGAAGCGGCTGACCGGAGCGTTGGAGAAGGGCTCCTGGGTCAGCTCGAAGAAGTCCAGGTACGTAGTCATGGGCTCGCCGGACCTCGGGGGGTGCAACTACAGGTAGCCGACCTTGCGCGCCTTGGACGCGCCAGCCGCTGGAATCGGAGTCGTGGTGGGTGCCGCGGCCCCCGCGGGTGCGGGCGCGCTGCTGGCCTTGGCCCCGTTGGTGGAAGGCATCGGGACCAGATCCTCCACCGGCGCCACCGTCGCGGCAAGCCGGGACACGTGCCCGCTCACGTCGCGGTACTTCGCGTCCATCGCCGCCACCCGCTGGTAGTGGAAGAGCGCCTTGCCCTCGTCGCCCTGCGCCTCGTAGGCCGCCGCCAGCTCGAAGCCCAACGCCTTCGCCGCCTCACCCGTCGCATTCGGGTTGCCCAGGCCCTCGCGGAAGGCCTCCACGGCCGCGACCGCGTCACCGCGCAGCAACTGGAGCATGCCCATCATGGTGATGCAGTCGAGCTCGCGCTTCGTCCCCACGCTGCCCTGCCGGGCCACGTCGAACTCGTGGAGCGCGTCGTCCAGCAGCCCCATCTCCTTGTAGGCGATGCCCAGGTCGTAGTGCGTGTCCACGTCCTCGGGCTTCACGACCTTGGCCAGGCTCTTCTTGAACTCGGAAAAGACCTCCTCCACCGAGTACTGGAAGTCCTCCTCCGCGGGCAGCGGCGTGGCCCCGGCGTCGTCGCCGAAGTTGTCGATTTCGCCCGCGAGCTCCGCCGCCAGGTCGAACGCGTCGCGCTCGCCCGTCGTCGCTTCCGCGGGCTCGTCGTCCAAGGCGTCCGTGACAGGCTGCACGGACGGGATGTGCGCCGGCTCGGAGGGCCCGGCCTCGGCGGCCCCACCGGCTTCCGCCGCCTCAAGCCGCTCCATCAGCTCGGATGCGCGCGCGTGCCCCGGGAAGGCAATCATCACCGTCTCGAGGATTTCGCGCGCCTCCTCGAACAGGCCCTGGTCGAGGAAGAACGAGGCCTCGTCGCACTCCTCGGCCGCGGGCTCCTCCTCGTCGGGTGCGCTCTCGGCTTCGGCTTCGGCCTCGGCTTCAGCGACGGGCGCGGCTTCGGCCTCGGGAGCGGGCTCGTCGTAGGAGACAGGCTCCTCGTACGAAAGCGGCTCTTCGTAGGCGACGGGCTCCTCGTACGAAACCGGCTCGGGCTCCTCGTCCGCGACCAGGTCCGCCGCCTCCTCCACGGCGGGCTCTTCGACGACAGGCTCGTCGTCGACGACGATGGCGTGCGAGGCGGTCGGCTCCTCGAACTCCAACGGGTCGCCCAGCGCGGGCCCACCGAACGGGTCCTCGTCCAGGTCCGCGGCGGTCAGCGGCGCGGCGCCCACGCGCGTGGGGACATCCTCCATGCCCAACGGAGGCGGCGCCTCGTCGTCGAACGTGGGGAGCTGAAGCGTGTCCGGAGAGGCCTCGTCGAGCAGCGCCTGCGAGGGCGCGTGCATCTGCGTGGGCTGCGGCTCGTCCTCGTCACCGAGCGACAGGCCTTCCATGGACGTGGCCGTGCCGTCGTCCACCAGCGACTCGTCATCGAGCGAGTAAGCCGTGGCGCCGGCCAGGTCCTCGTCGCCGGAAGCCACCAGCGGCTCATCGTCGGTGAAGCCCAGGCCGGGCTCGTCCGACAAGCCCAGGCCGGAGTCATCCGTCACCAGCGTCTCGTCCACCGACGCGGCGGCCAGGTCCTCCGGCTCGGTGGAGCCGTACACCTCGAACTCACCCGAGGTGATGGCCTCGCCGACGAGCGCCTCCTCGCTGATGACGGTGGAGTCGCTGTCCTCCTCGATGACCTCGTCCGAGTCGCTCGAGGGCAACGTTGCCAGCGCCAGCTCGTCACCGGGCGGGTGCAGGAGCGCGTCTTCCGGCGGCGGCGCGACGAGAATCTCGTCGTCGCTGGAGTCCACCAGGATGGCGTCCTCGCCCACCGACTCCACCATCGACACCGGCGACGGCGCGGCGACCACGGGCCCCTCCGTGCGCAGCACGGACAGGAACGCCGGTACCTCGGGATGGGCGGGATTCTCCTGGAGGATGGTGGCCAGGTACGGCTGCGCGCGCTGGACCTCCGCCGAGCGCGTGCACAGGCGCAGCACGTTCAGGAGCTGCTCGGACGCCTGCGCCATGTTCCCGGACGCGACGTAGATTTGATACGCCTTCTCGTGGGCGTCGAGGTTCTCCGGGTCGACGGAGAACACCTTGCGCAGGTGCTCCAGCGCTTTGTCGTGGAGCCCGTATTTGACGTAGACGTCCGTCTCCGTGAGCAGCTTGGAGAGCTGCTCGCGCCCCATCCCCGCGGGAGGAGGCGGTGCCACGGGGGCCGGCGCGGGCGCGGCGGCGGCGGGCTGCGGAGCCGCCGGGCGCGGCGCGGGCTGAGGGGCCGCGGTGGGCTGAGGCGCGGCGGGAGCGGGAGCCGGCTCGGGCGCGCGACGCGCGAGCAGATCCGGGTCCTGCGGGTCCAGCACTTCAATCTGCGTCCAGACGGCTTCCGACTCCGTGAGCCGGCCGCGCTCCTGATGAATCTTGGCCAGCTCCTTGTAGACGGAGACCGTCTTCGACGTCTGCCCCAGGCCCTGGAACGCCTGCGCGAGCAGCGTGAGCGTCTCGACGTCGCGACCGTCCGCCTTGAAGCAGACCTGCAACTTCGCCAGCGCGCGCTTCTGGTCGCCGCGCTGCAAGTACGACGTCGCCAGCTCCTTCGAGAGCGGCAGGTTGTCCGGTTCGAGCGCGGACAGGCGCTCCGCCACGCGGAGCCAGTCGTCGGCGCGGCTGTTGCGCTTGAGGTACTCGGCGGCGCGCTTGAACTCCTGCGCCGCTTCGCGCGTCATGTTCTCGCGCGCGTACAGCTCCGCCAGCTTGATCTTCGACGCCACGTTCTCCGGGTCGAGATCCACCATCTTCTTCAAGGTATCGAGCGACGACTTGGTGTCGCCCGCCTTGTCGTAGTGGTTGGCGACGATCTGGAAGTACGCCATCGCCTCGGACATCAGTCCGAGCTGCTGGTGAAGCTCCGCCAGCTTGAGGTTCACCTCAAGCAGGTTCGGATTGAGCTTGAGGACCTGCTTGTAGAGCGCGACGGCCTTCAGGAAGAAGCCGTCGGACGAGTAGCTCTCCGCGACCTTGGTGAAGAAGTGGGCCGCCTGAGGGTTGTCGTTCTTCTTCTGGTACAGCTCCCCCATCTTCTGGAGGACCCGGATGTCCTTCGGGTCGACCTCCAGGACCTTCTGGTACTCCTTGATGGCTTTGTCGTAGGCGCCCTTCGCGACGAGCTTCGCGGCGGCTTCGATGATCTTGTTCTTGTCCATCGAGCGGTGGGCTTCCAGCAGGCCGAAACCCCTTGAACTTCGCGGGTTTCCATCCTCAGCAAGGGGGAGTGTCGGAGGCTAACGGAAAGCTCCGACGCGGGTCAAGAAACGGCCCGGCTCCCCCCGGGGCCGGATCACCTGCTCGCGTGGCGGCCCGACAAGCGGGAATCCACACCAGGTGTATGGGCGCTACGGCGTCTCTTCGACGGCCTTCTTCAAACGACGCGAGCCTGTCTCGCTCGCCAACAACCGCTCCACGAACCGGGTGTCGTAGTTGCCCTCTTGGAAGGACTCCTCCGCGAGTGCGGCCCGGTGGAAGGGGATGTTCGTGCGGATGCCTTCCACGACGTACTCGCCCAGGGCGCGCTGCATGCGGCGGATGGCCGTGGCCCGGTCCTCCGCGTGCACGATGAGCTTCGACAGGAGGCTGTCGTAGTACGGCAGCACCGTGTAGTTCTCGTAGGCCCCCGAGTCCACGCGCACCCCGTAACCACCCGGCACGCTGTAGCCGGTAATCTTCCCCGGCCAGGGCGCGAAGGTGATGGGGTCCTCGGCGTTCACCCGGCACTCGATGGCGTGGCCGCGAATCTGGACGTCCTCCTGCTTGATGCGCAGGGGTTCTCCGTAGGCCAGGCGAATCTGCTCGCTCACCAGGTCCACGCCCGTGACGAGCTCCGTCACCGGGTGCTCCACCTGGATGCGCGTGTTCATCTCCATGAAGTAGAACTCGCCGCGCTCGTCGAGCAGGTACTCGATGGTGCCCACGTTGTTGTACGCGAGCTTGCGCATGGCGTTGACGGACACCTCGCCCATGCGCTTGCGCAGCTCCGGCGTGAGCGCCGGCGACGGGCTCTCTTCAATGAGCTTCTGGTGCCGGCGCTGCACCGAGCACTCACGCTCGTTGAGGTGCACGATGTTGCCGTGCTCGTCCGCGACAATCTGGATTTCGATGTGGCGCGGCTTCTCGACGTAGCGCTCGATGTAGAGGTCGCCGTTGGAGAACGACGCCACCGCCTCCGCCTGCGCCGTGGCGAAGGCCTGCGCCAGCGCGCCCGGCTCGCGGACGATCTTCATGCCCTTGCCGCCGCCACCCGCGGCCGCCTTGAGGATGACGGGGAAGCCAATCTCGCGGGCGAAGGCCTCCGCCTCGCGCGGGTTGTTCACGGTGCCGGGGCTGCCGGGCAGGAGCGGGAGCCCGGCCTCGCGCGCGGCCTGACGGGCGCGCACCTTGTTGCCCATCATCCGGAGCATCTCCGGCCGGGGACCAATGAAGCGAATCTTGCAGTTCTCGCAGACCTCCGCGAACTCGGCGTTCTCCGACAGGAAGCCGTAGCCCGGGTGGATGGCGTCCGCGCGGGTGATTTCCGCGGCGGACAGCAACTGCGGGACGTTGAGGTAGCTCTCCTTGGACGCCGGCGGGCCGATGCACACCGCCTCGTCTGCGAAGCGGACATGGAGCGCGTTGGCGTCCGCCGTGGAGTGCACCGCGACCGTGGCGATGCCCAACTCCCGGCAGGCGCGGATGACCCGCAGGGCAATCTCCCCGCGGTTGGCGATCAGCACCTTCTTGAACACGTGGGTGTCTCCGTCAGGGCCGTCTTGAGGAGCGGCGCGCCCGCGAAACACGGGCGGCGCGCGAGCCTCATTCTCAGGCCACTTCGATGCGGAACAGCGCCTGCCCGAACTCCACCGGGCGGCCGTTCTCCACGAGGATCTCCGCCACGCGGCCGGAGACCTCGGACTCGATCTCGTTCATCAGCTTCATCGCTTCGATGATGCAGAGCACCTGGCCCTTCTTCACCAGGGAGCCCACATCCACGAAGGCCGGCTGGTCCGGCGCCGGGGTCCGGTAGAACGTCCCCACGAAGGGGCTGGTCACCGGGTGGCCGGGCTTCTCGGCCGGCTTCTCAGCGGCGGGAGCCGGGGCCGCGGGAGCCGCGACGGGCGCGGGAGCAGCAGCGCGCGGCGCGGGAGCCGGGGCGGCGTACTCCACCCCGGCGCTGGCGGCGACAGGCGGCGGCGCGGCATGGTGGACGATGGTCGTCTCGGGGCCCTGGCCGCGGCGGATGAAGAGCTTCTCTTCACCGCGCTTCCAGACCAGCCTCGTCACGTCCGAGGACTCGAGAATCTCCACGATCTGCCGCAGGGCATCCACGTCCAGCGACGTGCCACCCGTGTCGGCGGCGGCGCGCGGAGCGGCCTCCGTCCGTGCGGGCGTCTGCGCTCGGGTTGTCTTGCGCTTCGTTGCCATAACTCGAGTCCCCTTCCCTCCAGTGTCGCGACCGCTACGAACCTAGCCCCGGGTGGCCACGCGCGTGAGGTACTTACCGTCACGCGTGTCGATCTTCAGCACGTCGCCCTCTTCGATGAAGAGCGGGACGTTGACGGAGTAGCCGGTCTCCAGGACGGCGGGCTTCAGCGCGCCAGAGACGGTGTCGCCGCGGATGCCCGGGTCACACTGGGTGACCTTGAGGTCCACGGAGTTCGGCAGCGTCACGCCAATGGCCTTGCCATTGTAGAAGAGGACACTGACGTTGATGTTCTCCTTCAGGAAGTTCTTCGCCTCTCCGAGCACCTTCTCACCGAGGAAGGTCTGCTCGTAGTTGCGGGTGTCCATGAAGTAGAACTCCTCGCCCTGGACATACAGGTACTGCATGTCCTTCTCCTCGATGTCGGGCTTGCCCACCTTCTCACCGGACTTCAGCGTGGGCTGCAGCACGCGACCGGTGATCAGGCTGCGGATCGTGGTGCGCACGAACGCGGAACCCTTGCCGGGCTTGACGTGCTGGAAATCGGCGATTTCGAAAGGCTCACCGTCGATTTCGATCTTCAGACCCTTGCGGAACTCGGACGTATCGATAACACCGGCCATGGGGACCGACTCCTTACAGACTCGCAGCTGCGAAAGCTTGAAAAGTCCGGGGTGTCTAGCCCATGCCCCCTTCGATGGGAAGGGGAAAGCAGCGCCTGAAGCGTCGGCTGGATGACTGCTTGTCAGGGGGCGCGGCTAGAGTTCGGCGCGCACCTTGGGTGCCGTGACGCGCAGAACATAACGGCCCTTGCCGTAGTTGCCGTCGGCGTGCATCGCGAGCACCAGGAAGTACTCGGGCGACACCAGCCGCATGATGGTCAGCACCTTCTCACTGTTCACGCTGACCTCGCTCACGGTCCCCGTCTTGAGGGTCTCCGCGGCGTTCCGGAGCTGCGTGAGGAGGTTGGCGTACTCGACCCACGCGACGTTGAGGTCCAGCTCCGCGCTCTCGTCCTTCTGGAAGGTGTCGACGGAGATGCCATCAAAGCCCATCACGCTGCACGCGAGGGCTCCATCGACCTGGTTGACCACCGACTCGAGGTGCGTGCGAAAGGACATGGGCAGAGGCTCTTAGAAAAGCGGCCGGGGCCCGGTCAAGGGCCCCGGCGGGGTGAGGCTACGCGTCGTCAGGATCCGTGCACGAGGGCGCGTAACTGTCCTGACCACCCGGACCGCCGCAGGGTCCGGTGGACAGCAGGGTCGTTCCCGTCGGACAGGTGAAGCCGGACCGGAAGAACTGGATGGGGTAGGAGATCTCGTTGGACTCCGTCTTGCCACCGCTGACGAACTTGCCAAGCAGCTTCATCCGCACGAGGACCGTCACCGAATCCCCAGTGCCCAGGTAGCTGAGGAGTGCCTCACGAGCGTTGCCGCCCAGGAGATCCACGATGAGCGAGCTGTTGGTTGTCACGTTCCCAGGCAACACGATGTGGCTCTGGTAGACATCGCTCGTCAGGCTGGGCCCAGTCCCAACCACCTCGTAGTTCAGCTCGATGTCCGTGATGTAGATGGCGCTCTGATCACCACCCGTGATTGGGTTGCCGCCTGCAACAACCTCTTCTGAGGTCAAGGTGTTTCGAACAGCGAGCCCCACGAGGTATCGGCTCGAAGTCGACAGATCGAGCGAACCACCAGGACTGGCGGGCCCCGAGGCGTTCACGGTGCATTGAGCCGTTGGGACGAACGCGTTGGACACCTGCAGGCTTGGGACGTTGTCGACACACCCTGTCAAGGCCAACCCCAGGGCCACCGCGAGATACATGTTTTTCATAGGCGAACGCTCTCCAGCGTAAGGATGCGAAAGACCCCTACAGCGTCTGCGCGATGGTCTGCCGGTTGAGGATGCGGGGAGTAATGAAGATGAGCAGCTCCTGCCGCGCATCGCTTTCGACGTTGTTCTTGAACAGGAAGCCCAGCACCGGGATCCGCGACAGGAACGGCACCGAGTTGGTCTGGGTGGCTCCCCGGCGAACGTAGATGCCACCAATCACCGTCGTGTCCCCATCCTTCACGAGGACCTGGGTGTTGGCCTCCTTGCGCTGAATGGAAGGCTGCCCGTTGGCGCCCGTGCTGGAGGGATCCGGCTGGTTGTTGGCGGCGTTGATGGACATCAAGACGCTGCCATCCTGCGTGATGTGCGGCGTCACCTCGAGGGACAGACGCGCTTCAACGAAGGTGGTGTTCACGCCTTGAGCCGACGTCTGGCTGAAGGGAATGGAAACGCCCTGGCTGATGCGTGCCGTGTTGTTGTCCAGCGTCGTCACCTTCGGCGCGGAAATGGTCTTGACCGTGCCCTCGTTCTCCGCAGCCGACAGTCGCAGATTGAGCTGAAGCGCTCCGCCTGCGGACCCGAACGTGAACCCCATGGCACCACCGATACCTTGCCCAACGCCGACCGGCAGGTTCACAGCGAAGTTAGGAGTACCCGAGACACCAACGCCGGGGCCCGGCACACCACCCGTGACCGCGAAGTTGTTGGGGAAGATCAAACCCGTCGCATTACCCGTGGACGGGCCCGCCCGAGCCTGCCCACCCCACTGAACGCCCAGAGAGCGGCTGAACGTCGTATTCGCCTCGACGATACGGCTCTCGATCAACACCTGCGGCGTCTGGGTATCCAGGCTCCGCACCAACGAGCGCGCTCGCTCCGTGTTGGAGCGAACATCCTTGATGATGAGGACGTTGGTGCGCTGGTCCACCGTCACCGACCCACGCTCGCTCAGCACGTCCTTCACCCGTGCTGCCATTTCGGCTGCGACGGCGTAGTTCACCGGCACGAGGTTGACCATCAGGTCTTCCTGCTGCTGGAGCGACTTCTTCCGCTCCTGGCGCAGCCGAGCCTCTTCCTCAAGCGTCTTCAGAGGAGCAATCCGGATGATGTTGCCGAACTCCTCCTTGCCCAACGCCTTCGTGCGAAGCACCAGGTCCAGGGCTTGGTCCCAGGGAACATTGCGCAGCCGGATGGTCACCTTGCCGCCGACATCATCCGCGACCACGATGTTCTTCTTGGAGATCTCCGCGATGACGCGAAGCAGGTTCTGGATATCGATGTCCTTGAACTCGAAGGACACCCGCTTGCCACGGTACCGGGCCTGCTGCGGAGCACCTTCCGCGGCATAGGCGGGGGCCTCGGTGGTGAATCCCGCCGTACGAGCCGCGACAGCCACCGACTCCGTCTTCACGCCCTTCACCGCGAGATGCCAGGACAACGTGCCGGCCTTCTGAGACAGCTTCTCCTCGATGGCGCCATCCGCGGCCACCACCAGGCGCACCTTGCGCCCCTCGCCCGGCACGCTAAAGGCGCTGATCATCTTCACCGGCGTTTCCAAGGCGCTGGTGTCGAGGCTCCGCTCCAGGTTCTTGGGCAGACGCACATCGTCCAACGTGAGGACCGCGCTCCGTGGATCCGGCCGGTCGACCTTCCATGAGGCCGCGCCCGTGAGCTTCATCACCAGGCGCCCGCCGTCCTCGCTCTCTTCGAACCGGATGTCCTTCACCTCGACGGTGGAGGCAGGGTCCTCCTTGACTTGCGCGGGACGCAGCGGCTCGTTCTCGGCGACAACCGCCACGGTGGCCTTGGGCTCAGCGGCGGGAGGCGCCTTGCGCGCGACCGCGCCGGCCAGGACCACTTCCAAGCCATCGCGGGAGCGATCCACACGATACGCGGGCATCTGACCACGAACGTCGAGGACCAACCGGACCTTGTCGGAATGCGCACCCACGCGAATTTCTCGCAGGGCTCCGGAGTTCACCCGAGGCGCACGCGCCGCCAGGCCGACCCCAAACAAATCCACGGCGAGGCGCGGGGGATCCGCGAGTTCCAACACCTCATAGCGCGCGATATCGCCATCGGCCCGAATGCGCAGCGTGTCCCCAGCGAACGACATGCCCGTGATTCGCTGGGCAGGATTCGCGACTTCGCGCTCGTCCGCTTCCGCGGCGACCACGTTCTCAGGGAGTGCCGCCTTCGGGGCCGCCTCGGGCTCGGCCTTCTTCGGCGCTTCCCGTACCGGCGCCGCAGAGGCAACCGCCTGGGCCGTCGGAGGTACCGCGCTCGCGCCGCCAACGGCGTCCCGCGTCGTTGACGCGGTCACCGAGGGAGCCGCTTGCGCCGCGACCCCATCGACGGAGATGACCACGCGGTTTCCATCCGCGCGGACATCGTATTGGGAGGCCTTGTCCAGCGCCAGCAGCACTCGACCCACGCTTGCGCGTTCGTCGGAGAACTGCGACGCCACGACCCCCGAAACGGGTCCGGAACCGTCGTGGTGCCCTTTGATCCCCGTCGCGTCGGCCGACGAGAGGTCGACCACCAGTCGCTCCGGTCCGCTCAGACGAAACACGGTAAAAGTGGGTGGCCGGGTTCCGGTCACCACCACCTGAGCGCCTGAACCTGTGCGGGAGACATTCAGTCCCCGCAGCGTGTTCAGCTCGGCGGCTTCCACTCTGGCACCCATCAAAGCGACCGCCCACGCGGCCGCCAACATCCACTTGCCCCTCGTCACAGCGCTCTCCTCGAGCATGCGTCCCCTCAACAAGTTGGAAGCGGGCCACCGCCCGCGGGAGCGCCTCAGAGGGCGCTACTCCCCGTAGTTCTTGCCCGTCATCATGTTGTAGGCGGGGTCCTGCTTTGCATCGGGCTTCAGTTGCAGCATCACCGGGTTCTTGATGATTTCGCCATTGCCCGAAAACACCTCGGTCACCGTGACGGAATCACGAAGGATCTGCGTCACCTTGCCGCCCTGACGCCCCATTCGGGTGTTCCGGCGAACAATGTGCCCCCGGCCCGCCGGGTCCTCGACCATCGCCATGGGGTTGGCATCTCCCGTGACGACAGCCACCAGCTTCAACTGGCCCAGGTCGAACGCGCACAACGGCTCGTTGCACGCGGCCACCTGGTTCGACGTCACGGGCCCCAACTCTTCCAACGGGCTGCGGAACGGATCCCGTTTACCCACCGGGTTATACAGGTAAACGTACGCAGGCACCTGCGGAGCTTCTGCTGGAGCGGCCTCTTTCGGAGCCGCCGGCTTCGCGGCTGCCGCCGCCGGCTTCGCGGCAACGGGAGGCGGCATGGGCGTGTCGCCGCAAGCCGTCATCGCCAGCGCAAGCACGGCAGTGGTCATGGTGGCCTTGAACGTCTTCATCCTCAATCCCCTTG
Source organism: Myxococcus hansupus (assembly GCF_000280925.3). NCBI lineage: Bacteria > Pseudomonadati > Myxococcota > Myxococcia > Myxococcales > Myxococcaceae > Pseudomyxococcus > Pseudomyxococcus hansupus. The sequence goes on along the minus strand of NZ_CP012109.1, from coordinate 1,337,070 downwards.
TCGCCCTACTTCTTGGGCGGATCAAGTTTCTATTTCTTCGAGTTCGCCGTCTTCGAGCCCGCAGCACTCTTCTGCTCGACGAACCGGAACGTCGTCGCCTGGAAGCTGCTCTTGAGAACGAGCTTCTCGTTCTTGAGTGCGGCTCCATCCAGCTTGATGTTGTTGACGTTGACGATGCGGCGCATGCTCGCCATCTCCTGCAGGAAGATGGCGATCTCGTGATAGTTGCCGCTCACCGTCATCTTGATGGGGATGCGCGCGAAGAACTCCCCACCGCTGACGGACTCCTTGCCAGGCGTCACGCTGGAGATTTCCAGTCCAGTCTTCTTCCCGATGTCGTTGATCTGCGCGAGCAGCTCCTCGATGTCTCGCTTCTCGGGAAGCTCGGTCAGAGCCTCTGCGAGCTTCTGCTCGAGCACGTCCATCTCGCGGCGCCGCTCATTGAGGTTCTGGGCGATCTCGCTCTTCTCCGCGAGCTCCAGGTCCAGCTTCCGACGCAGGGACATCTGCTGCTTGATGCCGTCCTCCGCCGGTTGAATGAGCATGAAGTAGTTGCCGACCGTCAGCAGCACCACCACGAAGGCCAGTCCTCCGAACTTCGTGGCCGGAGGCGCCTTGACGAACTGATCCAGATATTTGTCCATGGCGTTGGGCCTTCTTCAGATGGAGTAGTTGGCGGACAGGGTGATCTTGAACTCGACCAACGGGACCGAGGCCGCTTGCGCGTCCACCTTCTGCGTCGCGCTGGTCAGGTCAATGCTCGTGAAGAAGGGCGTCACCTGGGTGGCCGGGAACTCCTCGATGGTCGCGTCCGTGGTCAGCAACTCCACGCGCGACGTCTGAGTCTCTCGGCGCTGATCCACCAGACGTCCCATGCCCTTGGGGGTCCACACCACCCCGTTGAGCCCGCGCATGAACTCCGCGACCTCGTCGTGGCTCACCGCCGAGCCATCAATGGACACCGCGTTGTTGGCTTCGGTGAAGGTCCTCACCCAGACCTTCTTGGGCGTGGCGGAAGCGAGCGCGTCCAGCATGCGCACCGGGCCGTTGCGCCCTTTGCGCAAGGAGTCCAACACGGCCAGCTTCTTCTCCACCTCGGCCTTGCGGGTGTTGATGTTCGTGACCTCGCCGATGATCTTCTCCAGCTCGGCGATCTTCGTGCGGGTCGTGGCCACGGCGCGTTGCTGAGCCTTCAGCTCGCCGTCCCGGTCGGCATACCAGAAGTAATTGCCCACGCCGGCGCCCAGCAGGACCATCGCGAAGAGGACCAGCACCTGCCGGCCCATTTCCCGCTTCTTCACCGCCCGGACGGGCAGCAGGTTGATGCGAATCATCATGTGCGTCGTCTCCAGAGGGTGGACGGATCAGGCCAGCTTGTCGCCCGGGCGCCGCAGCGCCAGTCCCACGGCCACCGCGGCCATGGGCGCCACGTCCATGATGAACGCGGGGTCGAACTTGCGGTTGTCCACTTCGATCTTGCGGAAGGGGTTGAGAATCTCCACCGGCACGCCCGTGCGGGCCTCGATGGTCTTGAACAGCGCGGGAATCTTCGCGGTGCCACCCGACAGGTAGACCTTGCTGAAGTTCGAGTCAGCGGCGGTGCCCGCGTAGAAGTCGAGGGAGCGCTGGATTTCGCCCGCCACCTGCTCGGCCACGCTGGAGAGCACCCGCTCCACGTCCTGCGGCACCACGGCATCCGCGTCCGAGCCGTTGCCACCAATCTTCAGGGCCTCGGCCTCCTCGTAGGAGACGTTGAGCTGCTTCTGAATCTCCTCGGTGAACTGGTTGCCACCGATGGTGACGTCACGGGTGAACACCGTCGCGCCGTTGGAGATGATGTTGATGTTCACCACCGAGGCGCCGGCGTTGATGAGGACCACCGTCTCGCGCTCGGGCACGTCGTAGTTGACGGAGAACATGTTCTGGACGGCGAAGGCGTCCACGTCCACGACCACCGGTGCAAGCCCCGCCTCGGAGACCACCGTGGTGTAGTCGTTGATCATGTCCTTCTTGGCGGCGACCAGCAGCACGTCCATCTGGCCGGTGGCATCGTTGCCGCCGCCGTCGAGAATCTGCGTGTCGATGTTCACGTCCTTCACATCGAACGGGATGTACTGCTCCGCCTCCCACTGGATGCTCTCCTCGAGCTCGTCCTGGGACATGCGGGGCATCTGAATCTTCTTGATGATGACCGAGTGGCCGGACACGCCGATGGCGACGTCCTTGCCCTTCACCTTCAGCTCGGACATCAGGTCCTGCACGGCCTGGACGATGGCCGTGGAATTCATCAGCGCCCCATCAACGATGGCCTCCGGAGGGAGCGGCTTCATTCCGAAGCTGTGCAGCGCGAAGCCGACCTCGCCTCGCTTGCGCTGCTCCTTGAGGAGAATCATCTTGATGGACGTCGATCCGATATCCAGGCCGAGTACCAGTTTGCCCTTCGCCATGCGTGACTCCGTCGAGAGGCAGCCAGCGTAGCACTGGCCGTCAACCCCTCCTAAAAAGTGCCTGGAGCCCGCCTGCCCTCCTGACGGACGGGAGCCTCGCACCACCAACACCGCGCCGGGCCCCTCAACACCGCCGCTGAGGCCCGATTTTCCGGCCTCCGGCGCGTTCCGTCAAATCCGGCGGGAACACACCACCGTTTCCCTCAGCCCTGCTCCGCCTCGGCGTCCGGGTCGATGCCGAACTCCTTGATCTTGTAGAGGAGCGCCCTGTGGCTGATGTCCAGCAACTCCGCCGCCCGGGTGCGGTTCCCCTTCGTCTTTCGCAGGGCCGCCCGGATGTAGGACTCCTCCATCTCCCGGATGGCCCGCTTGAGCGACAGGTCCCCACCATCCTGTAGCGCCACTCGAGCCGGCCCTCCCACGGGTCCGGGTGGGCGCGCGGCCCACAGCCGATCGGGCAGGTTGGACGGGAGAATCTGCGGGCCATCCGCCAGCAGCACCGCCCGCTCCATCGCGTTCTCAAGCTCCCGCACGTTGCCAGGCCACGCGTAGGCAGTCAGGAGTGACTCCGCTTCCGGAGCGAGCCCCTGAATCGGCGGGTCGCGGTTGAGTTGCCGGTTGAAGCGGCTGATGAAGGTGCGGGCAAGGAGGGGGACGTCATCACTCCGCTCACGCAAGGGGGGCACCCGCAAATTCACCACATTGAGGCGATAGTAGAGGTCCTCCCGGAACTCACCCTTCTCCACCAATCGCCCAAGATCCCGCAAGGTGGCCGCGACCACGCGCACGTCCACCTTCTCGACCCGGTTCTCTCCCACCGGCCGAATCTCCCCCTCTTGAAGCACGCGCAGCAGCTTCACCTGGGCCGCGAGCGGCAACTCCCCCACTTCGTCCAGGAAGAGCGTGCCCCCGTCCGCTTCCGCGAAGAGCCCCCGCTTGGCGGTGCGCGCATCCGTGAATGCGCCCTTGGCGTGGCCGAACAGTTCGCTCTCGATGAGGCCCGAGGGGAAAGCGCCGCAATTGACGGCCACGAAGGGCATCGCGGCCCGAGGGCTGCGCGAATGGAGTTCGCGTGCGATGAGCTCCTTGCCGGTGCCACTCTCACCGCTGATGAGCACGGTGGTGTCCACCGGGGCCAGGCGTGACACCTGCCGGAGCACGGCCTGAAGCGAGGGACTGGACCCCAGGATGTGGCCTTCCGGCGCGGAAGGAAGGCTGGCCTCCTTCAGCCTGCGGTTCTCCCGGAGAAGTCGCTCGCGCTCCTCCGCCTTGCGGAGCACGAAGACGATTTCGTCCGGTTTGAAGGGCTTCTGGACGTAATCGAAGGCGCCACCGGCGACAGCCTCCAGGGCCTGCTCTTGTGAACCGTAGGCGCTCATCACGACCACGGTGAGCCCTGGATGCGCTGCCAGCGCCTCGCGCAAGACGACAAGGCCCTGCTTCTTCGGCATGCGGACGTCGCAGAGAAGGACGTCATAGTCCCGTGCGGCCAGCTCCCGCAGTGCCTCGTCCCCGTCCGACACCGCGCGCACGTCATAGCCGCGGTCGGTGAGCACCAGCGTGAGGATGTGGCGAATGGAGGGCTCGTCGTCGGCGACGAGAATCGTACGGAACAGGGGCATGACCGTTGGGGGGCATCTTCCCCCAGCGGAGGCGAAGCGGATAGCTCCCGACCACCTAAAGTGTCCCTCGTCTCATGTGGACGGCAGGTGGACGGTAAATCGAGCACCGCCCGTAGGAGGGTTCTCCGCTGTCAGTCGCCCCCCAATGACCTGGGCCAGGCGCTGGGACACCGCCAGCCCCAGCCCCGTTCCATCCCGCCCTTTCGTGGTGAAGAACGGCTCGAACAAGCGCGGCATGATATCGGAGGGAATGCCAGGCCCCGCGTCGTGGACCTGGACCTGGACCTCGCCCTCCACAGTCAGGACGGACACACGCACCTGCCCCTTGCCCTCCATGGCCTGGGCGGCGTTGAGCAACAGGTTGATGACGATTTGAGACAGTGGCCCCGCGTCTGCCCGCGCCACCACCCCAGGCTCGAGCTCCACGGTCACCGTCACATGGGCCAACTCTGGCGAGGCCCGCACCAGCCGGACGCACGTCTCCACCACCGCCCCCACCTCCACAGGCTCCAGCGCGGGCGTAGTGGGACGGCCCAGGTCCAGGAGCCCCCTGATGATACGGTCGATTCGCTGTACCTCGAACTCGGTGCGGTCCAGGTAGTCCTTGAGCTCGGGCGTGGTCGCCTTGCCCCGAGCCAGCGACAGGTATCCGAGGATGCCAGACAGGGGATTGCCCACCTCATGCGCCACACCCGCCGCCAACCTGCCGACCATGGCCAGCCGCTCTGAAGCCACCAGTTCCGTTTGGACGCGAGCCAGCCGAGCGTTGGCCTCACGAAGGGACGCCATCTGAGAGCGGGTGAGCCCCTGCTCCGCGCGAAGCGCCTCCGCCATGCGGCGCAACGCGCTCTGCATGCGGGTCAACAGCGGCCCCCCTTCCGTGGGCACCAACTGGGCGTCCAACTCCAGCCGGCCGAACTGCTCCACCACGGCCTCGGTACGGCGCAACGGTCGTCCCACCGTGAAGTCCAAGACGACGTAGGCCAGCACCGTGAGCGCCACCAGGTCCAACCCGAGCGCCAGGGGCAGCAACGCCCGCACCTTCGCGAGGGTCTCCGCTTCAGGGCTTGCCGCGGGCGCGAGCCGACGAACCACGTCCAGAAGCTGGATGAGCACGGGCTGAACCGACAGCCAGGTGAGCCCCGTCGATAGCGAGCCCAACAAGAACGCCACGCTGGCGATGCGCCACTTCACCCAGCGCCCAACAACAATGCCATGTTGGACGGCAGCACCGACCCCAACCAGGGACCGAGCAGCATGACCTCCAGGCCGGCCAGGGCAAGCCAGGGACCGAAGGGAATGTTGGTGGGCCCCGGCACCCACTCTTCTTCCTCGCCCTCCTCATCCAGAGGCGCGTCGGGGATGGGCTGAAACAACAAACACACCGGGAAGAGCAGCAGCCGCTTCCACAGCGGGAGCCCCGACCTGGTGAAGTCCCAGGTCATCGTGGGCTCGGGATCCACCGCGACATCCGTGGGTTCCGGCGTCTCCGAATCGCCGGGCGCATCACTCGCAGGGCCAGCACGCCCCGTCAGCGCCAGCATCAGGCTGCCAACGACCGCGCCTTGGAGCGAGGCGAGAAAGAGGATGCCGAGCAGCGCATGCCAGGAGAGAAACGCCCCGAGCATCGCGACGAGGTACTTGTCCCCTGCTCCGAGCGCCTCTTTCTTGAAGACCTTCCAGCCCACGTACTCCATCAGCCGAAACGCCAGGAAGCCTCCCGCCGCGCCAATCACCGCGGCCAGCAACGCATCTCCCCCGCGAGGTATCGCGAGCAACACGCCCGCGGCGATGCCCGGCAGCGTCAGCGAGAAGGGCAGAATCCAGTGGTCCAGGTCGATGAAGGTGAGCGGCACCAACAAGGTGACGAGCACCAGCGCGGGAACCAGCTCGTAGGTCCACCCGAAGCGGCGCAGGCACGCGAAGTAGAGCAACCCAGTGAGAACTTCCACCATCGGGTAGCGCGCGGAGATGGGCGTACCGCAACCGCTACACCGGGCACGGAGCGCCAACCACGACACGACGGGGATGTTCTCGTACCAGGCAATGACGTGCCCACACTTCGGGCAACGCGAGCGGGGACGAACGATGCTCAGTCCCTCAGGGACGCGAGCGATGACGACGTTGAGGAAACTACCCACCACCAAGCCTGTGACGAACAGCCAGGCAGCGAAGAAGCCTTCCACTGGAAACCTCTACTTGAAGTCGCGTCGGCTGAAGATGAAGACGGCGAGCGCCACCATCACCCCGGCATAGCCGACTCCATAGGCCGCCGACTTCGCGATGTCCACGGCCGGTGTCATCAGCTCATAGGAAGCTTGGGGGCGGAAGTTGAGCCGGGCCAGGTTGGGCAGCAGGTAGTAGATGCCCTTCCCGAGCCATTGGATGACCACGGAACTCGAGCGCCCCGCCAGGGTGTAGATGTCCGCCGACAGGTGGCCCGCGAAGTAGACGCCCGTCGTCACCACCGCGGACACCAACTGGCTGGCGAAGCTCGACATGGCGAAGCCCACGGCGGAGATGACGAGCAACTCCACCCAGAGCATGCCTGCCGCGACGAGCTGCGGCGGCGTGACGGGCAGGCCGTAGAGCGCCACCTGCGAGAAGAATACCGCGGACATCATCAGCAGCAGCACCGCGAGCGTCAGCATGTTCCCCGCCAATCTCCCGACGATGAACAGCGCGCGAGACACCGGCTTCGACACCACGAGGAAGATGGTTCGCCGCTCAATTTCCCTGCTGAGCAGGCCACTGGACAAGAAGATGGCCAGGAGCACCAGGGTGAGGCACATCGCCCCCAGCCCCACGTCCGACATGACTCGCTGGAACGTGTAGACCGTCACATCGGTGACGAGCGTGGAGGACAGCAACAACCCCAGGGTGAACACCGCGACGACGACACTGACGCGATTGCGCCGGGCCTCACGAAAACCATTGAGCGTGAGTGCACCCAATTCGCGAATCATGAAATCTCCCCTCCCACCGTACCGTGCCGAGCCTCCTTGAGCGCATCGAGAAACAGGTCCTCCAACGAGTAGCGGGTCGGCTGAATCTGCGTCACCCGTCCGCCCGCTTGAAGCGCCTGCTGCAACAGCGCCTGCGCGGCCGCATCCCCCGTGCGAAGCAGCACGCGGTCACCAAAGTCCTGCGCGTAGGCCAGCTCGTGACCAAACTCCCGCAATCGCGCCAGCGACAGGCCCTCTACCGTCATCTCCACCACGGGCGCCTGTCCCGACAACAAGTCGCGGACACTTCCTTCTCGAACGCGCCGTCCGCCCACGAGGACGACGACCCGTTCACACAACGCCTCGACGTCCGAGATGATGTGCGTGCAGAACAGAATCGTCGTCCCCCGCTGCCGCTCCGCGAGGATGAGGTCCCGAACCTGCCGCCGCCCCACCGGATCCAACCCTGAAGTGGGCTCATCCAGGATGAGCAGCTTCGGCCGGTTGACGATGGCTTGCGCCAGACTGATGCGTTGAATCATGCCCTTCGAGTACCGGCGAATCTGGAGCTTCGCGGCGCGCTCCATCTCCACCATGCCGATGACTTCCTTCACCCGTTGGTCCAGCTCATGGCCGCTCATCCCGGCCAACTGCCCCGCCAATGTCACGAGTTCCGCGCCAGTGAGGTACTCGTAAGGCGCGGGGTTTTCGGGAAGGAACCCCACCTGCCGCCGTGCGTTCTCATCCGTGGGCGGCAACCCGAACAGGCGTGCGCTACCCTCCGAGGACTGCACCAGGTTCATGAGGATCTTGATGGTGGTGGACTTCCCCGCCCCGTTGGGCCCCAGCAGCCCATAGACCTGCCCGGGCTGCACCTCCAGGTCCAAGCCCTGGAGCGCGCGAACCTTGCGGTTCATCCAGAATCCCAGCCGATACGTCTTGGCGAGTCCATGGACCTCGATCGGGATGGTGCTGCTCACGGTGATGCCTCCATGTTCGCGCGTGCGAAGTCGGTCAGTCGCTTTTCCTGGGCAGTCGAGTAGCTTCGGCCCGTCGCATCCAGTTCGATGTCGCCGCCCAGTGGATCCTCAGGCATGTGGGGCAAATCCCCAGCGCGCACCAGCGCATCCACGCCTGGAGGCAGACTGCCCACGCGCTGCTGGTATCGCTGGACCGCGGCGTCGACGTGACTCAGCTCGCGCTCCAGTTCGATCTCCTTCACCCGACGCTCGAACAGCTCCCGGGTCTCTGGCTCCTCCGCGGATTCAGCCAGGGAGCGCGCGAAGTCCAGCCCTGCGTCGAAGTTGCCTGCCTGGGCATGGAGCCGGGTCGCCAGTCCCGCCAGATACGGCGGCGCATCCGGCATCCTGGAGGCCTCTTCCACGATCTTCGCCGCCCGTTCGTATTGCCGATGAAAGGTGCTGAGATTGTAGGCCAGCATGATGCGCAGGTAGACGTAGTCCGGAAAGTGCTCGAGGCCCTTCTCGAGAAGCCGTGTGGACTCCTCCCCATTAAGCCACCGCCCCCCTAAGGGGTATGCGATGGAGACCCCCGCGAAGACGTAGACCTGCCGGAACTTCGGGTCGAGGTCCGTCACCATGTTCGCGTAGTCGAAGATGTCCCGGTGCTCGGCGGGCGTCTTCGCCTTGCCCACGGCCTGGATGGTCTGGATCCAGTAATAGTCGGTGACGAGGTGATGAATGGGCGCCCCAATGGCGCGCACCACCTCGAGCCGAGGAAGCAAAGGTGGAGTGTGCCCCTGATAGGCGGGCCGCCTCGGCGGGGCGGCAAGCGCCACGCACAGCACGACGGAGACGGCGAACACTGCGGACCAGATGAGGCGACTCGACATAGCGGCAGCGGCAATCATCGCGTGCGCGACTCCCCGCTGTCAGCAAGCAAGAGCGACAACCGAGCCTCTTGCCAGGACCGCTGGGAAGCGCTCCATGAAAAAAGGGAGGGCCGGCACGTGGCCAGCCCTCCCCAAAACTTCAATCAACCGACAACGACTACTGGCACTCCACGTCGTTGTTCATGTTGTAGGGAACGCCTTCCGCGGCGTTCAGCTCGTCCGGCTGGAAAGCGTTGCAGGCAGACGGCGTCACCGGCCCCACGGACTGGGACGAGATGAACCACTGGTCGTAGCCCGTGCCATCCGTCACGTCATTGTCGATGTTGCCCACGGCCGTGTGCAGGAAGTGCGACACGTCAACGCCGTTCAGGTTCTCGCGGTAGGTACCGGCGTTGCCGTTGTTCGGCACGCCGCCCAGCACCGTCATCGCGGGGTTGGGAAGGGTGTCGGTCGTGCCATCCGGCATGTAGCGATACTTGAAGGTATCGACGTTGATGATGTGGTTGGCCCCAGCAGGAATGAGCGCGAGGCTGCGATCCTGAGCCACGGCGCCCGAACCATCCGGCACTTCTGCGGAGATGACGTAGGCGTAGCGGTTGCCACGCTCGGGCGCGAAGCCGATGGCGCCAGAGAGACCGGAGTAGCGGTCCTTCTCCTGGAAATAGGACTTCTGGGAGGTGAACAGGCCCTTGAGGTTCGCCTTCGCCTCGCCCTGCTTGGAGCGCGCCTGGAACTTGATGAAGTTCGGGATGGCGATGGCCGCCAGGATGCCGATGATGGCAACGACGATCATCAGCTCGATCAGGGTAAAACCACGGTTCCGGGGGTTGAAGCGGGAGACGCGCATGGGGAGTCCTCTGGGGGAACAACAACGAGGGCGTGTTGCCCTGCAGGAGTCACCTAGCACGCGGGATGCCAACCCTCCTGCCGACGATGAAGCGAGCCAACCTCGCGTAATTTCGATTGCTCGAACCAAGTCTCAAGCATCTCTCAGCTTCCGAGGTGTCAAAAAACGGCACTTGGGGTGCCCAGAACTGTCGCTTGCCCCACGCATCTCCGAGGCGAAAACCCCGAACGCAGCCCGCGCAAGCCACTGCGGGACTTGCGCACTTCCGTATCCGTTGCTCGTATGGGGACTGGCCGCAATGATCGGAAGCCGCGATTCACCGAGGCGATCACCCTGGTGCATGCACACGAGGGGGACCGACTCCACTGCGCTGGAATGTCACGGCCTGGATTCGAACCGCTCATCGCCATGGACGCCACGCGGTCATCGAAATGAGCCGTAGGCAAAATCAGGACTGCCTCGGGTCTTCCAGTTCATCGACCAGGCCATGCTTCGCGAGGCGGTACCGGAAGGAACGGAAAGAGAGCCCGAGCAGCTCCGCGGCGCGAGTCTTCACGCCATCCGTGCGCTTGAGCGCCGCCAGGAGATAGCGGCGCTCACTGTCATCCAGGAAGCGCTCCAAACTGAAACCGACGGGAACCTGCACATCCCCCGTCGGGATGGCGGGCTCACCTCGAAGCGTGGCGGGCAACGTTTCTGGCCCGAGCGCGTCTCCCTCCGAGAGCGTCACCGCCCGCTCGATGATGTTCTGGAGCTGACGTACGTTGCCGGGCCATGCGTAGCCCGCGAGCACCTTGAGTGCCTCCTGAGTGAAGTGCAGTCCAGGCCTCCCCACTTCCTCGACGAGCCGGGCCAGGAAGTGCGAAGCCAGCAGCGGAATGTCCTCGGCGCGCTCACGGAGCGGCGGCAACTCCAGTGTGATGACATTGAGCCGATACAACAGGTCCTCGCGGAAGCGGCCCGCCTTCACCTCCGCATCCAGATTGCGGTTCGTGGCAGCGACGAGTCGGGCCTGGAAGGGCACCTCCTGGCTGCTCCCCACCGGCTTGACCTTTCGCTCTTGGAGCACGCGCAGGAGCTTCACCTGCATTGCGGGGGGCACCTCTCCGATTTCGTCCAGGAGGACCGTGCCCTCCCCCGCCGCGGCAAGCAGCCCCAACCTGTCGCTGGTTGCGCCCGTGAAGGACCCCTTCACGTGTCCGAAGAGTTCACTCTCCAAGACGCCTTCCGACAACGCGGCGCAATTCACGGGAAGAAACGGGTGCCCGGCACGCGGGCTCTTCAAGTGCAGGGCACGAGCGATCAGCTCCTTCCCCGTTCCACTTTCTCCGTAGATGAGCACGGTGGTGCGCGTGGCGGCCACCTTCTCCACGAGGCCCATGATGGCCTCCATGCGAGGACTGCGCCCCACGGCAAGCATCCCAGCGCCTGGTGCGAGCTGCGCACGAAGAGAGCGGTTCTCCTGACGCAACAGCTTCTTCTCCAAAGCCTTCTGGACCAGGAGCCGCAACTCTTCGTTGTCGAAGGGTTTGCAGATGTAGTGGTACGCGCCCTCGCGCATCGCCTCCACCGCCGACGCAGCCGTGCCGAAAGCGGTGATGACGATGACTTCAGGTGGCTCCTTGAGCGCTCTCGCGGCGCGCAGCACTTCCATGCCGCTCCCGCTGCCCAGCTTCATATCCGTCAGCACCAGGTCGAAGGAAACGCCCCCGAGTGCCGTCGTGGCGTCCTTGACGCTCCCCGCGCAGGTGACCTCGAACCCAGCACGGGTGAAGAGAATCTCGAGCACGTCACGCATCGACGGCTCGTCGTCCACCACCAGAATATGCATGCGCGCGAATTTAGCAGAGAGCGCCGGACGCACGGAGTGGGTCCAACGCGCGAGGCAGGCGTGACACCGGCAGCCCGTGGAATTCCCATGGGGCCCAGGTATCAAGAGACTCAATGCACCGACGAACGAGGGAGCTTCGGAGCCTGCGCCTTCGTATCCACCGACACATCGTGCTGGTCCGTGCTGCTTGAAGGTGCCTCCGCCAACGTGCGCTCACCCACCACATCCACGAGAGGCAGCACCACCGAGAACTGCGTCCCCTCGCCTTCCTCCGAGTGGACGTCGATGTCGCCCCCATGCCCTCGCACGATGGAGTGCGCGGAGGCCAGTCCCAACCCCGTGCCCCCCTCACGTGTCGTGAAGAAGGGCTCGAAGAGCCGTGGAAGGTCCGCTCGAGGAATCGGGGGGCCCGCGTTCCATACCGTCAACCGCACCTGTCCACCCTCACGTCCCAGCTCCACGCGGACATGGCCTCTGGCTCCGGTTGCCTGGAGGGCGTTTCGAGCCAGATTGAGCAGCACCTGCTGAAGCTGGTCCGCATCGAGCTGCGCACTCAGCGGCCCGTCGCCCTGGTGGACCTCCAGTCGGACGTCCCGTGCCATGGGGTCGCTCCGGAGCATCTCCATCGTCTCTGTCACGAGCAAGTCCAGCCGCACCGCGCGGCGTACAGGCGTTGGCGGACGCGCGAACCGCAAGAAGTCCTCGACCAGTCGCGACAAGCGGTCGGCTTCGCGCATCAGGACTCCCGTCAACTTCACCCTCGACGCATCCGCGCCCCCATCCTGCCCCAGCAGTTGGGCGGACCCCCGCATCGCGGCCAGGGGGTTCCGGATTTCGTGAGCGAGCTGAGCAGACATGGTTCCCAGCGCCGCGAGCCTGTCCGCGCGCCGCAGCCCCTCCTCCATGCGCCGAAACTCAGTCAGGTCCTGGAAGACGATGAGCAACGCCCCTTCGTTGTCTTCCACCAAGGGTGTCGTGCTCAGGCCCAGGATGCGCTCACCTGCGGACGTACGGACGGTCAGCTCGCGCCGGGAGGCACGGCGTCCCAGGTTGAGCGCCCCTGGCAACAGACGTTCAAGAGGATTCCCAGGTAGCGCCTCGACCCCAAGAATCGCGCGGGCGGCCCGATTCACGAAGGTGACCTGCCCCGCTGCGTCACAGGTCACCAACCCGGACGGCATGCAGTCGAGAATCTGCGCCTGCAGTGTCTCCAGCCGGTGAAGGTCCCGCTCCCTCGCGGTCAGTGCGCCACCCGCGGCCGACAATTGCCGGCTGAGGTACCCCGCGAGCACGGCGACCAGGAACAACGCGAGCACGTGAGAGACGAGCAGGAACGGCACGTTGCGGGCGGTAAATGGGATGCCCGAAATCCGCTCGTACACGCCCAGAACCACGCCCGCGAAGAGGACCGACCCCGCCGCCGCCAACAGCAGCGCGCCGCGACGCTCCATGAGGATGGCGCCGCTGATGACCGCCAGCGAATAGGTGAACGTGAAGGGAGAGCCACCGCCGCCGGTGAGGACCACCAGGACGGTCGCGATCACCAGGTCCCCCAGGACCTGAAGCACCACGGCGGGTGCGAGCAACCGCCCCCTCCGCACGACCACCGCGGTCACGAGGGAGAGCAGGTACACGCCGCCAATGATGGCGAAGGCAATCCAGTCCCCGAGGACCGGTTCCGCGCGCCCTTGTGAAACCAGCCGCAACGCGACAGCCACCAGCGACAGGCTGGTGGCCACGATGCGAAACGCGATGAGCCACGTCAGCCTGCGACGAAGCGTCTCCTCCGGCGAACCCGAGGACGCCCCCACCCCAGACGAACTACTTGATGGCACCGGCCAGACCGAAGATGGGCAGGTACATCGCGATGAGGAAGCCACCGACGACGCCGCCGAGGAACACCATCAACAGCGGCTCAATCATCGCCGTGAGGCCGTTGACGGCCGAGTCGACCTCGTCGTCGTAGAAGTCGGCAATCTTGTTGAGCATGGTGTCCATGGCGCCGGTGGCCTCACCGACGCCAATCATCTGGACCACCATCGAAGGGAACACCTTCGTCTCCAGCAGCGGCCCCGCGATGTTCTTACCTTCGGCGATCTTCCCTCGCACGTAGTAGATGGCCTCTTCCACGGTACGATTGCCCGCCGTCTTCGCCGTCACGTCCAGGGCGTCGAGGATGGGAACGCCCGACGAGAGCATCGTCCCAAGCGTACGGGTGAAGCGCGCCACGGCGACCTTCCGAAGCACCGGCCCGAACAGCGGCGCACTGATGAAGACCTTGTCCCAGAACTTCCGGCCCTTCGGCTGACGGTAGGTCCAGGAGAAGGACGTCACCAACACGAAGATGCCCGCGAGGACGTGGAAGATGTACTCCTGCGCCAAGTGGGAGAAGTCCACCACCATCTGCGTGGGGCCCGGGAGCGCGCTGCCAAAGTCCGAGAACATCTTCTCGAACACTGGCGTCACCTTCAGCAGCAGCAGCGCCGTCACGCCAATGGCCACCAAGATAACGATGGCCGGGTAGGTCATCGCGCTCTTGACCTTGTTCTTCAGCTTCTCGTTCTTCTCGCGGTAAGCCGCGAGCCGGTTGAGGATGGAGTCGAGGATACCGCCCACTTCACCCGCGGCGCAGAGCTGGACGTAGAGTTCGTCGAAGACCTTGGGGTGCTCCTTGAGAGCGTCCGCGAAGGTACTTCCCTGCTCCACCTTGCCCTTGATGGCGAACAACACCTTCTTGAAGGCGGGGTTGTCCATCTGGGTCGCGAGGATGTCGAGGCACTGCACCAGGGGCAGGCCGGCGTCGATCATCGTGGCGAACTGGCGGGTGAAGACGAGGATGTCCTTGCCCGTGACGCCGCCAATGCCCGGCATTGAGATGCCGGCGTCGAGGACGCTCTTCTTGCGGACCTTGGTCGGATTCAGGCCCAGGGACTTGAGGCGCGCGTTGACGGCCTCGATGTCCATCGCCTCCATCTCACCCTTTTTGGTCTCCCCGCTCTTGGTCTTCGCCTCCCAGAGGAACTGGGCGGTGACCTTCTTGGGAGCTGCTGCCGACTTCACTGCTGGGGCTGCCATGAGCTGGACCTCCGCGGGTGCCGCGCCACTCTAACCGCTGTTCTCAAAATCCCGGAACTAACGACCACCCGCTCCCCCGCCTGGTCGCTGCTGTGGCATCCCGGGCAGGTTCCCACCGCCCGTGGCCAGGATGTTGCGCAACTCCTCGGCGTCGCTAGAACGGCCGAAGGCCTCGTCCTGGGAGATGATCCGCCGCAGCAGCAGCGACGCCAGGGCCTGGTTGAAGGTCTGCATGCCGAACTTGGCCTGGCCGACCTGCATGGACGAGTAGATCTGGTGGACCTTGTCCTCACGGATGAGGTTCCGGATGGCGGGGTTCGGCACCATCACCTCCAGCGCCAGCACGCGGCCGGGGCTGCCCGCCTTCGCCACCAGCGCCTGGCTCATCACGCCCTCCAACACGAAGGACATCTGCGCGCGGACCTGCGGCTGCTGGTACGGCGGGAACACGTCCAGCACGCGGTTGATGGTCTGCACCGCGCTGTTCGTGTGGAGCGTCGCGTAGCAGATGTGACCCGTCTCCGCGATGGTCAGCGCCGCTTCAATCGTCTCCAGGTCGCGGAGCTCACCTACGAGCACGATGTCCGGGTCCTGGCGGAGGATGTACTTGAGGGCCGTCTTGAAGTTCCGCGTGTCCGCCCCCACCTCGCGCTGGTTCACGAGGCAGTTCTTGTGCGGGTGCAGGTACTCGATGGGGTCCTCGATGGTCATGATGTGCTCATGACGCTCGGTGTTGATCTTGTCGATCATCGAGGCCAGCGTGGTCGACTTGCCCGAGCCCGTGGGCCCCGTCACCAGGATGAGCCCACGCGGCTTCTTCACCAGCTCCGCCACCACCGGCGGCAGGCCCAGCTCCTGGAAGGTCAGGATCTTGAAGGGAATGGTCCGGAACGCCGCCGCGACGGCGCCGCGCTGCATGAAGATGTTGGCGCGGAAGCGGGACAGCCCCTTCACGCCGAAGGACAAGTCGAGCTCGTTCTCCTCTTCGAACTTGTGCTTCTGGGCGTCCGTGAGGATGGAGTAGCAGAGCTGCTTCGTCTCCACCGGGGTCAGCGGCGCCGTCTTCAAGGGAACGAGCTCGCCGTCGACGCGAAGCTGCGGCGGTGAGCCAGTGGTGACGTGGAGGTCGGAAGCGCCCTTCTCGACCATCGCCTTGAGGAGCTGGTGCAGGTTGGCCACGGGAAGATGTCCTTCGGGGGAATGCGGTGGGGGGTGGGTTGACTAGAAGCGGTCCGGGGCGGTGTTGCCCACCACCTCTTCCAACGTGGTGGCGCCGTCCATCATCTTGCGAAGACCGCTCATGCGCAGGCTGCTCATGCCCAGGCGGATGGCCTCCTGCTTCAGCTCCGCGGCCGAAGCGCCGTTGATGACCAGCTCCTT
Source organism: Myxococcus hansupus (assembly GCF_000280925.3). Classification (NCBI taxonomy): domain Bacteria; kingdom Pseudomonadati; phylum Myxococcota; class Myxococcia; order Myxococcales; family Myxococcaceae; genus Pseudomyxococcus; species Pseudomyxococcus hansupus. The sequence goes on along the minus strand of NZ_CP012109.1, from coordinate 1,321,071 downwards.
GAGGCCGTCCCAGAACGGCATGACCTCGTAGATGGCCACGCGGCCACGGTAGCCACGGTCGTTGCAGTCGCGGCAGCCGACCTTCTCGTACATCGTGAAGGTGCCAATCTTGTCCGGCGGAACACCGGCGTCGATGAGCGCCTGCTCGTCCACGTTCTCCGCGGGCTTCTTGCACGCCGGGCACAGGCGGCGCGCCAGACGCTGGGCGAGGATGAGGTTGAGCGAGGCCGTCACGAGGAAGGGCTCGATGCCCATGTTGAGCAGACGGCTCACCGTGCCCGGGGCGTCGTTGGTGTGCAGCGTGGACAGCACCAGGTGGCCCGTGAGCGCCGCCTTGACGCCGATTTCCGCCGTCTCGAAGTCACGGATCTCACCAATCATGATGATGTCCGGGTCCTGGCGGAGGAAGGAGCGCAGCGCCGCGGCGAAGTTCAGGCCGATGTCGTCATGCATCTGCACCTGGTTGATGCCGGCGAAGTTGAACTCGACCGGGTCTTCCGCGGTGCAGATGTTGGTGTCCAGGCCGTTGAGGCTGGAGAGCGCCGAGTACAGCGTCGTCGTCTTGCCGGAGCCCGTGGGTCCCGTCACCAGCACCATGCCGTAGGGCCGGTCGATGGCTTCCTTGAACCAGGCCAGCGGCTGCGCGTCGAAGCCCAGCTTCGTCATGTCGAGTTGGAGGTTGCTCTTGTCGAGCAGACGCATCACGACCTTCTCGCCGAAGAGCGTGGGACACACGCTCACACGGAAGTCCATCTCCTTGCCGCCGCCCATCTTGATCTTGATGCGGCCGTCCTGCGGCAGGCGCCGCTCGGAGATGTCCAGCGAGGCCATGATCTTCAAACGCGACGTGATCGCGTTGCGCAGCTTCATGGGCGGGCGCATCACCTCGTACATCACGCCGTCGATGCGGAAGCGGACCCGGAAGTCCTTCTCGTACGGCTCGACGTGGATGTCGGACGCGCGCTTCTTGATGGCGTCCATGAGGATGAGGTTCACCAGCTTGACCACGGGCGCGTCATCCGCGGCCTTGGCCATCTCATCGATGTTCTCCGTCTCTTCCTTCGTGACCTCGATGTCGTCACTGACGTCACCGACGATGTCCTCGAGCGACGGGCCCTTCTCCGCGTAGTAGCGCTCGATGGCCTCGCGGATGGAGACCTCGGAGGCGACCACCGTCTCGATGTTGTAGCCAGTGAGGAACTTCAGGTCGTCCACGGCGAAGATGTTGGACGGGTCGCACATGGCCACGATGAGCGACGGGCCGGCGCGGTTGACGGGCACCACCAGGTGCTTCTCCGCCACTTCCTTCGGCACCAGCTTGATGATGTCCGGCTCGACGTCGAAGTCCTTCAGGTTGATGGCCGGCACGCCGTACTGCTTGGAGAGGAAGTCGGTCAGCTTCGACTCCTCGATGGCGCCCGTCTTGACGAGCGCGGTGCCAATGCGCGTGCCGTTCTTCTGCTGCTCTTCCTGGGCCTTGCGAAGCTGCTGCACGGAGATGAGGTTCTCGCGAACCAGCAGTTCACCGAGTCGACCGGACATTCGTTGATGCCTCTTCCTTGAAGAAGAAAGAAGCGGGCGGGGGCCCGCCTCCGAGCTCAAAGACGCGGGAGCGATGCCCGGGTGATCCACACCCCATGGCACAGTTCCTGATTGCGAATTAGAGGGGAGCCGCGCGCGCCCGTCAAGGCGCCCTCGCCTGCTCCCCTGCTGTCACAAACCGTTGAACGGACACGGGAAAATTGCTCACCCGTCCGCACGTGCGATGACGGCCCGCGCGGACTCCACGTCGCGCTTGATCTGCCCCGTCAGCTCGGCCACCGAGCCGAAGCGCTGCTCGGGGCGCAGGCGTTCGAGGAACTGCACGCGCAGCTCCTTGCCGTACAAGTCACCCGAGAAGTCGAGCAGGTGCGCCTCGATGGTGACCTCCGTGCCGCCAAAGGTGGGCTTCACACCGATGTTCGCGGCGCCGCCGTGCCAGGTGCCCTTTGACTCGCCCGGCAGGTGGACGCGGATCGCATAGACGCCCGGTGCGGGCCGCAGCTCGTTCTGCGTGTCCACGTTCGCGGTGGGAAACCCGATGCCCCGCCCCCGCCCCGCACCGGCCACCACCGTGCCGTCCAAGTCGAAGGGGCGCCCCAGGAGCCGCCTCGCCGCGGACACACGGCCCTCCAGGATGTACTCGCGCACACGCGACGACGAGGCCACCACGCCGTCCACCGTCACGGGCGGCACCACGTGCACCGAGGCGCCCCGGCGAGAGGCCGCCTCGCGCAGGGTCTCCACCGTGCCCTTGCGGGCCGCGCCATAGGTGAAGTCGCTGCCCACCACGACGTGCGCCACGCCGAGCGTGTCGAACAACGCGGCCTCGAACTCCGCGGGCTGCGTGCGCGCATACTCCCGGGTGAAGGGCTGCACCACCGCGGCGTCCAGACCGCACTGCTCGAACAGCTCCAGCTTGCGTGGCAACAGGGTGATGAGCTTGGGGGCCAGCTCCGGCTGGAGCACCTTTCCCGGATGGGGATGGAAGGTGAAGGCCGCGGCCCGTCCGTGCCGGCGCGCCTCCGCGAAGAGGGCCTGATGGCCCACGTGCACACCGTCGAAGTTGCCGAGCGCGAGCGCCTGTCCGGCCAGCGCTCCGCCCGCGTCCGCCACCGCAGGGAAGACCTTCATGGGCTCCCGTATACTCCAGGCTCCGCGTTTTTCCCTGGCCAAACCCGCCGCCTCCATGGTTGGTGGCGCCCGCCCATGCCCCGCCCCCGCCTGCTGCCCGAGCCCGTCGGACTCACGTTGGCCACCCAGGAGACCCCTCCCGACTGGGATGCGGAGTTCGGTTTCACGGGGCCACTCGAACTGGAGATTGGCTCCGGCGCCGGCGGCCACGCCCTGGAGTACTGCCGCCGTCACCCCGAGGTGCGCTTCGTCGCCTTCGAGTGGCGCAAGAAGTACGCGCGCGACACCCAGGAGCGCGGCAACAAGGCGGGCCTGCGCAACCTGCGCGTCATCGAATCCGATGCCCGCTTCGTCGTGCCTCGCATCTTCGCGCCGGGCTCGCTCTCGGTCATCCACCTCCAGTTCCCCGACCCCTGGTGGAAGCGCTCCCACGCCAAGCGCGCTGTGATTCAGCCCGCCTTCGCCGAGCTCCTGTACGGGAAGCTCGCACCGGGTGGCCGCTTCGACATGCGCACCGACGTCCAGGACCGCGGCGTGTCGATGCTCGCCATCCTGGAATCCGCTGGTTTCCAGAACCCCCTGGGTTCAGGCGTTTTCCATCCCTATGACCCGGAAGAAGTGCCCTCCACTCGGGAGCGCCGCTATCTGGCCAGTGGGGAGCCCGTGTACCGGGCGCGGCTAGTGAAGCCTGCCTGACGCCCGCGCATTCAGTGCTTGCGCTGCCCCTTGCATCCCGGGTGCGGGCAGCAAGAATGGCGGCCAGGCCCGCACCGCGGGACGATTGCTCCTGGGGGCGAGACTTCATGGCGGATGGCGAACGGAAGAGGACGCTGGAGGTCGCCCGCCGCGCCCCATCCGGGAGCACCCTGAGTGGCCGCACAGTGCTCATCGTCGACGACGACCCGGCGCACGTCCGGCATGTGCGCGACGGACTGGCCCCGCACGGCTACCTCTTCACCGAAGCCCATGACGGCGCCCAGGCGCTGTCCGCCATCCGCGAGTCCCGGCCCGACCTCATCCTCATGGACGTGGAGATGCCGGGCCTGGGCGGCGTGGAGGTGTGCCGCATCGTCAAGGCGAACGCCGGCGAGGACGGCTTCGGCTTCATCCCGGTGATTCTCATGACGGCGCGGCAGGCCGCGGGGAAGGTGGAGGGGCTGGAGCTGGGCGCGGATGACTACCTGGTGAAGCCCTTCGACATGCTCGAGCTGTCCGCCCGCGTGAAGTCCATGCTGCGGCTGAAGGCGCTCCAGGACGCGCTGGTGGAGAAGAACCGCGAGCTGGACCGCGCCAACAAGGAGCTCGCGGCCCGGCGCGAGGAGCTGCTCGCCCTCACCCGCACGGATGCGCTCACGGGCCTGGCCAACCGGCGCGCCTTCGAGGAGCGGTTGAGTGACGAGTTCGCCCGTTCGCGCCGCTACGGAGCGCCGCTGTCGCTGGTGATGCTCGATATCGACCACTTCAAGCGCATCAACGACAGCTTCGGGCATCCCTTCGGGGACCAGGTGCTGAAGGCGGTGGGGCAGACCGCGCGTTCGCGCCTTCGGGAAGTGGACATGCTGGCGCGGTACGGGGGCGAGGAGTTCATCGCCGTCCTCCCGGAGACAGCCGCCGCGGACGCGCTCGTGGTCTGCGAACGGGTCCGCGACGCCATCGCCGCGCTGGAGCTGGTGCATGTGGGAGGAAGCGGGAAGCCCCAGCCCGTGCGGCTGACCGCGTCATTGGGCGTGGCCACGGTGCCCTCGGGCGACCTGCCGAGCGCGGAGGCGCTGCTGCGGGCGGCTGACATGAGCCTTTATGCGGCCAAGGAAGCGGGCCGCAACCGTGTCCATCAGCACGCCGCGTGACATGTCCGAAGCTCGGGCTTTTCCCCGGCGGCGCTTTGACCTAAATCCCTGTCCCCATGCGCCTCTCCGCGACGATGCCCTGGTTGCTGGCCCTGGTCCTGCTGGGCCTGGGTGGCTGCAACCGGCCCCGCTTCGGCACCCCGCAGGATGCCTACACGTCCTTCCACCGGCTCGTGAAGCGGGGGGAGCTGCAGCAAGCGTGGGGGGCGCTGTCCAAGCCCACCCAGGACTCCCTGGCCCAGCGGGCCCAGGTCGTGGGAGAGGCTTCTGGCGGGGAAGAGAAGCCCGAGCCCATGGCCCTCTTCTTCGCGAATGTCCCTCCGCCTCCAGATGTTACAGAGGTCTCGCTGGTCCGGGAGGAGGGAGACGAAGCGACAGTGCTCGTGCGCGCGGCAGGTAGCTCCCACGAGGTCCGGATGGTTCGAGAGCCTTCCGGGTGGAAGGTCGACCTTTCAGCATCCCTCCAGCCGTGAAGCCGGGTATGCCCGGGAAACTCGCATCAGGTAACGTACGACTGTGAACGACAGGAAGACACGGCGGGTCATGCCCGCGGTCGAAGTCATCCGGCGCCCGGCATCGACGCCCGGCACGGCCGCTCCGACCCCGACTCCGGCGCCCACGCCGCGCCCCACCCCACGCCCCACGGGCGTGGCGCCCACGCCACGGCCCACGACGGCCTCGGCCCCCCTGCCGGCGCCCCGTCCCACGCCCGCGGAGCCCCCGCTGGCACCGCGTCCCACGCCGGCAGCGGACACCCCCGCGCCCACGCCTCGCCCCACGGGCATGGCGCCCAGCCCCCGTCCGCTCGCTCCCCGCCCCACAGGGACGGGCGGTGGCGCTCCGGCGCCGGGCCGGGCCCCTGGCGGCTTTGGTGGACGGCCCGGCGGATTCCGGCCCTCCACGCCCCGGCCACCTCCGACGCCCGAGCAGGTCCAGGCGCTGGCGGTGCGTGAGCGCGTTCCCGCGCGCATCGCGAAGGGCGAGCTGGAAGGCAAGATGAAGTGCCGCATCTGGCGCAAGCTGCACGCCGAGGAGGCGAAGCGCTTCGACCAGGTGTACGAGCTGATGGGCCAGACGCCGAGCCTGTCCCTGGGCGACGCCTTCGGCGTGCTCCAGAGCGGCATGACGGTGGCGGAGTTCATGGCCCGCAAGGAGCGCACCCAGCGCAAGGCGGCCATCAAGCAGGCGCGCGGCGAGGTGGAGAACGCCGTGGTCGCGGAGTTCCTCGCCACCCTCATCCGCGACAAGGCGGAGGTCTCCGTGGTGCTGGCGGAGCGCTCCCTGCTCGACACGCTGCAAGCCGAGGAGCCCATCGCGCTGGCGCTGGAGCGCACCGGCCGGCTGGAGAAGCTGCAGGTGGTGTTGCTGTCCCGCCGCGCGGACTGGGAGCGGCTGCTGCCCGGCCTGGAGCGCGACGCGAAGCTGACGCAGAAGCCCTCGGCCGTGGCACGTCAGCCGGACAAGCGCCCGCATTCGGATCCGCGCGCCTTCCTGGACCACATCGGCACGACGCCGCGGATGGTGCTGCGCAACGGCATCACCCTGCAGCTTCCGCTGCTGCGCGTGGGCCGGTTCGACCTGCTGCTCGGTGAAGAGGGACACGAGGTCTTCGTCCCGCTGCACGCCCTGCTCCGCTTCGAGCCCGTTCCTTCCACTCCCGACGAGAGCGCCCCCGCGGACGAGGCCTGAGGCCTGTCACCGCGGGGCGCGCGGCATCGCCTCGACTTCACCGCCGAGACCCACATGCGCCAGTTCATCTCCCGCATCATCAAGCCCTGGCTCGCCCTGGCCGCGACGGCCGCCATGGTGGGCGTCACCCAGCAGGGTTGCACCAAGTCCCCCGACGTGGAGCAGGCGCCGCTCACCCCCGAGAAGCGGGAGAACGGCGTGCGCATCGTGGACCTGTCCGTCACGGAGAAGGGCTACGAGCCCAGCCCCGTGAATCTCAAGAAGGGCGAGCCGGTGAAGCTCGTGGTGACGCGCAAGACGGACCACACGTGCGCCACCGAGGTCGTCATGGACGGCTACGACATCAACACGCCGCTGCCGCTCAACGAGCCGGTGGAGATTGCCTTCACCCCGAAGGAGTCCGGCAAGCTCGTGTACGGCTGCGCCATGAACAAGATGATTTCCGGCGTTTTCATGGTCGACTGAAGGACGCTGGCCGATTTCTGGGCAGCGCCGCCGGGAGGAGTAGTCTCCGCGCCCTGAAATGGGCGGCGCGGCGGAGCTCTTCACCCGGCATGTCTTCCTCGACCTCGAGACCACGGGGCTGGACCCTCGTGTGGACGAGATCATCGAGTTGGGCTGCATCTTCTTCGAGAACGGACGCGAGGTGGACCGCTTCGCGCGCCTGTACTCGGCGTCGCGGCCTCTTCCCCTCACCATCCGGCGGCTGACGGGCCTGACGGATGCCGACCTCGCGGGCAAGCCGCGCTTCGGCACCGACATGGCGGAGCTGCGCACGCGGCTCACCGGCTGGACAGTGGTGGCGCACAACGCGCCCTTCGAAAAAGGCTTCCTGCCGGACCTGCTGGGCCCCATCCGCGCGCCGGTGCTCGACTCGTGCGAGCTGATGCACTACCTGCACCCGGAGCTGACCAGCCACTCGCTGGAGTCGCTGCTGCGCTGGGCCGGGCTCGCGCTGCGCCAGCCGCATCGCGCCGTGTCGGACTGCGAGGCGGTGTACTCGGTGCTGGTGCACGCCATGGACCGGTGCATCCGCGAAGGCCGTGGCGATGACGTGGTGGACCTGCTCGCCGCGTTGGACCCCCGCAAGGGCGCGGAGCTGCGGCTCGCCATGGAGGGCGTGGGCCTGACGAATGGCGCGTTCGGCGCCTTCGACTACGAGGAATGGCCGTTGGTGGACGTGCTGTCCCGCCTGGCCGCAGCGTGCCGCGCGGAAGCCGCGCCCCTGTCGCTGGAGGCCCAGGGCTTCCTGCGCGGGAAGCCGGAGCGGCGGCGCGCGGGAGGCGCGAGCGCCCCGCCGGAGCCCGAGGCCGACACGCCCGTGCTCCCGGTGCGGCCGGACGAGGTTGACGCGCTGCTGGGCGCGAGCGGCGCGCTGGAGCAATCCGGCGAGGGCTTCGTGAGCCGCGCCTCGCAGCTCGACGTGGCGCAGGCCGTGGCGCGTGCGTTGTCGGACGGCGGGCAGCTCGCGGTGGAGGCCGGCACGGGCACGGGCAAGTCCCTGGCGTACCTGGCGCCCGCGGCCCTGTTCGCGGCGCGCAACGGGCGCAAGGTGGGCGTGGCGCCGCACACCAAGACGCTGCAGGACCAGCTCCTGGAGAAGGACCTTCCCCGGCTGCACAGGGCCACGAAAGGTGGCTTCGGTTACGCGCTGCTGAAGGGACAGACGAACTACCTGTGCCGCCGCCGTGCGCTGGAGGCCACGCGCGTTGAGCCCGGCATGGGGCACGCCGCGCGAGCACCTCGGGCGTACCTGCGGGCATATCTGCGGCGCAGTGGCGAAGGCGACCTGGACCGGCTGAGCCACTGGTTCCGCGAGCGCTTCCCGGTGCTGATGGCGCTGGTGCCCGCCGTGCGCTCCGAGGCCTCGACGACGCTGGGCGAGAAGTGCCCGCACTTCCATCGGTGCTTCTATCACTCGGCCGTGGCCCAGGCGCGTGAGGCGGACGTCCTGGTCATCAACCAGTCGCTCGCCTTCGCGTGGCCCGCGCGCTACCCGAAGCTGGACCATCTGGTCCTCGACGAGGCGCACGAGGTCGAGGATGTCGCGACCACCGCCCTGGCGCTGGAGCTGTCGGACCTGGCCTTCCTCCGCCTCACCGAGCGGCTTCACGGCCGTGACGGGCGGCGCGGCCTCTTCGCCGAGCTGCGCAAGGCGCTGAGCGGCTCGCGGCGGACGGAGACGCGGTCGCTGATGGGCGAAGTGGAGGACGGCCTGCGCCGGTTGCTCGACGACGCGCGTGACCTTGGGGCGCGGGTGACGGAGCTGTGCGAGCCCTCGGCCACCGCGGTGGGTGAGGACTCGGACGAAGGGGCGTACTCCCCGGAGCTGCGAATCACCGCGGCGGTGCGCGCCCTGCCGGTGTGGGAGCCCGTTCGCGAAGGCCTGGAGGCCGTGCGTGGCGCGCTCCAGGCGCTCCATGTCCTGATGTCCGTGCGTGTACCGGCGGCACTTCCCGAGCTCGCGGCCCGGCAGCCCGCGCTGGAGCGAGAGCTGTCCGGCGCCAACACGGAGCTGGGTGAGCTGGCCATGCTCGCGGGCGAGCTGTCCGGCGAAGCCGCTCCGGGCCGGTGCTACGCCGCCACCTCGGAGCCGAAGCGCCAGCGGTGGAGCCTGAGCGCCCAACCCGTGGACGTGTCCGCCTACGTGTCGAAGGACTTCGCGGAGAGCAAGCGCACGCTGGTGCTGGCCTCCGCGACGCTGGGCACGGGTGACAACGCCCCCTTCGTCCTCCGCCGTCTCGGACTGGACGGACGCGGCGGGCGCCCCGCGCCACGGATTGTGCGCGCGGCCACGCCCTTCAAGCTTCGCGAGCAGGCGTTGGTGGTGCTCGTCACCGACGCGCCGCGCGCGCACGAAGAGCCGTTCATCGAATGGGCCTCGCACCGGATTTCGGGCCTGGCGCAGACGATGGGCGGCCGGCTGCTGGGGCTGTTCGCCTCCACGCGGCGCATGGACCGCGTGGGCACGAGCGTTCGCGCCCGGTTGGATCCCCTGGGCATCGAGGTGCTGCGGCAGTCGCGCGGGCACAGCCGCTCCCTGGCGGCACGGCAGGAGCGCGACACGGGCACGGTGCTGCTGGGCACCAAGAGCTTCTGGCAGGGCGTGGACATCCCTGGCCGTGGCGTGGGCTGCGTCTTCATCGACAAGCTGCCGCTGGAGCCCGCCTTGCGGCCCCTGGTCGCGGCGCGAGAGGAGCCCCTGTCGCGGAACGGCGGCGAGTACATCGGGTTCCTGAACTACCGGCTGCCTCGGGCGCTCCTGCAACTTCGCCAGGGCGTGGGCCGGCTCATCCGCTCCACCACGGACCGAGGCGTGGTCATCATCGCGGACCCCGGTCACCCCAGCTACCGGGCGCACTTGATGAGCGCCCTGGACGGTTACCGCGTCGAAGCCCTCCCGTGGGCCCAGGCCCGCCTCCGCATCCACGCGATGCTGAAGGAAACGGGGCTCACCGTGGAATCGGGGCCTGAGCGCACCTGGGGTTGAGCCCGGACTCCGGCCTCAGTCCTCCAGCCGCGCCTTGTAGCGAGCATCCAGCGCGCGCAGCTCGTGGATGAACTCCGCCGGAGCCCCCGACCGCTCGGCGGCGACGAGGACGTTGGACAGGGTCCTGGCGTCCTCTTCGTTCGTCTCGCGCAGACGGTTCACCATCTTCCGGGTGGCCTCGAAGAGCTCCTGGAGATCATCCCCTTCGCGGAGCCCGTGCTGCGGCGGACGCAGCCGGCCGTCGTGGACCTCCTGCACCATGCGGCGGATGCGGAAGAGCGGCCCCGCCACCTTGTGCGTCACCACGATGGTCCCCAGCGCCACCACGAAGATGAAGGCGACCAGGAAGCCACCCAGGACCCACCAGGTGAGCTTCTGCTGCCGCTCCAGCTCGGCGCGCTGGGCGACGATGGCGGCACGCTCCGCCTCGTAGGCCGAATCGATGGCCTGCGCCTTCTCGCGGAAGGTCGCCTCGAACGTCGGGTCGTCCATCCGGGCCAGGAGCTCATTGGACAGCGTGGCCCCGGACAGCTCCCGGCTGACCTCCGCCGCGCGCGAGCGAGCCTCCACCGCCGCCGACGTCTCTTGCATCAGCGACTGCGCGCCGCGGACGAGGAACACGCCCAGCAACGCCGACAGCACGAGCGTCACCGTGACGATGTACGCCGTCAGCTTGAGCTGGAAGCCCGTATCGAGGAGGAAGTTGCGCCAGCGTCGCTTGGCGGGCGCGAGGGGCGCCGTGGTCGTCGTCATGTCTCGCTGCTCCACTCGAAGGTCTCCGCCGCTTCCTCCACCGCGCGCGGCACCAGGGCCTTGATGAGGTCCCCCGGCTGAGCGCCCGCGGCATTCACTTCCACCTGCCCCATCAGCGACAACTCCGGGTAGGTGAGGCAGACGAGCGCCACCCGCAACCCGCCCCCTTCGGTCTCATGAAGCTCCGGCGTGATGCGGTAGCCGCGCACCCGAAGCTTCTTCAGTGTGCCCTTCGCGGCGGCCTTCGTCTCCTTTGCAGGCGCGAGCTGGGCCCCATTGCGCACCAGCCGCGAGCGCAGCCGCGCCTCCGTCGCCTTCACCAACTCCGCGGACAGCTTGCCCGTGCGGTCCTTCACCGCCTCGAGCTGCACGTAGAAGCGAGGCGGCCGGGACTGATACTCCTTCAACGCCTCCACGGCCTCGCTCACCGCCGCCTGCACCGAGGCGTCCGCCTCCCCCTTGTGCGCCTGGAGGCAGTCGAGCGCGTCGAGTTCCAGCAGCTTCGCCATCCCCTTCGCGGCGGCCGCGCGCACCAGCTCACTCTCGTCCTTCAGTCCATTGCACAGCAGCGGCAGGGCCTCGGGGTCCTCGGTGGCTCCGAGCACCAGCGCCGCCTGCGAGCGCGAACGCGGGTCCTTGCTCTTCTGGAGCTGCTTGCCCAGGAAGCCAATACGGGAGTCACCCTGGGCCAGGGCCGCGCAAGGCGCGAGGAGCAACAGGACGAGGGCGAAGGAAAACGGCTGCATGTGCAGGAAGGGGATCCGGAGAGTCTAATGCCGTCTGCCGATTGCCGAACACTTGCATGGCCTTGCACGTGGTGGACAGTGGGTCAGGCCTGCTCCCTCCCTGAAGGGTGTCCCACCACGGGCTTCGGGTGTCTGTTCAGACCTCTGACTGAGGAAGCCGCCCCGCGATGTAGGCCTAGGCCCTGAGCGCAATCACGACCTGTTGCCCACATGCCCGCCTCCGAGAAGCGGCCGATGCGGCGCGCTGCTGGCGTCCAGGCTTCGGTCCCACGGGATGAAGCGCGAGGTTTGCCGCCGGAGGAATGAGGGCCCCGCCCCCTCCCGGAAACGGGCTCCGGAGGCCCGCTCGGTGGGCACATCTGGCAGGAATCGAGCCATTGGCTCGGGGATGTGGCGGTGATGGGGTAATGTGCGCCTCTCCAGGAGGGCTCGCCAGGTGTCTTTCACTTCCCGGTTGGAAGGTCTGCTCCAGAACGTGGGGCTGGGCGGTATCGTGGGTGAGGTGCGCGCGCGGCTTGGGCTCAAAGGCGCCCAGGACACATCCGCGCCCCGTGACGCAGATTTCCCCTCCCCCGTGCCCCGCGCCGCCCCGCAGCATACCGTGGTCGAGCGCACGCCGCGCCCCAGACCCATCGCACCGCAACCCATCGACACGGCGGCCCCGGAGCCGACCGTGGCCGAGCGCACGCCGCCCCGAAGCGCGATGACCGTCGACGCGGATTCGCCCGTGGCCGAGCGGCCCGCGGCCAAGGCGGCGTCGAAGCCACAGCGCCCGGGTGCGAAAAAGAAGAAGCCCGCGACGAAGCAGGCCCGGGCGGCCTCGAGTCCGAAGTCGGAGAAGCGGACGACCCGCCCGGCCGCGAAGGCCAAGAAGCGGACGAGCACCGCGAAGGAACCCGCTTCGGTTTCGACCGGGAACGGCGGCTCGGCGGTGGAACAACTGCTGGCCGCGCTGCACGGACATCCGCGTCAGCAGGAGCTCATCTCCGCGGGCAAGCAGAAGGACCAGCTCGTCCGGTCGCTCATCCCACTCTACCTCGCGCGCTCTCTCGACGCGGACTTCGAGGTGACGTCCGGAACGACGTCCCGCTTCTGGGGAGAGCTGGGTGTCACCTATGCGGCGCCCAACGCGGCCAAGGCGCTCCGGCTGCACGGGGGCTACGCCCAGGACACCCAGAAGGGCAAAGCCATCACGCCCCGAGGCGTCCAGTACGTGGAAGAGATGCTGAGCCGTTTCGGGAACGCCACGCCGGGGGCCTGAGCGACGAGTCCCGCACCTCAAAGGCAAACAGCGTCGCCAAACTCCTTTGCCTTTGAACAAACCGCTCCCGCGCGGACTCCGGGAGTGTCCGGGCCTCAACCCGCGTCCCGCTCGCCCACCCTCCGGGCGACCGGGCGGGTCAGCTCGGGGTTCCAGGGGCCGTCCGGCCCCTCATGCAACCACCAAGAACTCCTGCGAAGCCGCCTCTTGTGGCATATACCCACACCATGCCTTCCGCCCTGACCGCCTCCGAGATTCGCGAGGCGTTCCTCAAGTTCTTCGAAGAGCGCGGCCACCGCCGTGTGGCGTCCTCTTCCCTCGTGCCGGCCAACGACCCGACGTTGATGTTCACCAACGCGGGCATGGTCCAGTTCAAGGACGTCTTCACCGGCCGTGAGAAGCGCGACTACCGCCGCGCCACCACGTCGCAGAAGTGCGTGCGCGCCGGCGGCAAGCACAACGACCTCGACAACGTGGGCTTCACCGCCCGGCATCACACGTTCTTCGAGATGCTCGGCAACTTCTCCTTCGGCGACTACTTCAAGTCCGACGCCATCGCGTACGGCTGGGAGTTCGTCACCAAGACGCTCGGCCTGTCCACCGACCGGCTCGCCGTCACCGTGTTCAACGGCGAGGGCGGCACCCCGTGGGACGAAGAGGCCTACGAGCTGTGGAAGAAGCAGGGCGTCCCCGCCGAGCGACTCTACAAGCTCGGCCTCAAGGACAACTTCTGGGCCATGGGCGACACCGGCCCCTGCGGCCCCTGCTCCGAAATCCACTACCACCAGGGCGACGACATCCCCTGTGTCGAAGAGGCCGCGGGCAACACGTGTCTGGGCGTCGCGTGTGACTGCGACCGCTGGCTCGAAATCTGGAACCTCGTGTTCATGCAGTTCGAACGCAAGGAGAAGGACGCGCCGCTCATCCCCCTGCCGAAGCCGTCCATCGACACCGGCGCGGGCCTGGAGCGCATCGCGTCCGTCGTCCAGGGCAAGCGGTCCAACTACGAGACCGACCTCTTCCAGAACATCCTCGCCACCGTCAGCGAGCTGTGCGGCAAGCCCTACTCGCAGGAGACGGGCGCGTCGCAGCGCGTGGTCGCGGACCACAGCCGCGCGGCGGCGTTCCTCATCTCGGACGGCGTCCAGCCCTCCAACGAGGGCCGGGGCTACGTCCTGCGCCGCATCATGCGCCGCGCCATCCGGCACGGCACCCAGCTCGGCCTGGACGAGGTCTTCTTCTTCAAGGTCGTGGACCGCGTCATCGAGCTGATGGGCGACGCGTACCCCGAGCTCAAGGAGAGCCGCACCTTCGTGCTCGAGGTCTGCCGGCACGAAGAGACGAGCTTCCGTCAGACGCTCAGCCGCGGTCTCAAGCTCATCGAGGAGGAGCTGTCCAAGCTGCAGAAGGCTGGCGGCAAGCAGCTCTCCGGCGAGGTCGTCTTCCTGCTCCACGGCACCTACGGCTTCCCGTGGGACCTCACGCAGATCATCGCCCGTGAGCGTGGCTTCGACGTGGACCTGCCCCGCTTCGAGGCCATCCTCGAGGAGGAGGCGAACAAGAACAAGTTCGCGGGCTCCGGCGAGAAGGCCACCGGCGAGATCTACCTGACGCTGTCGGAGCGGCTCGGTCCGTCCGAGTTCCTCGGCTACGAGGGCGAGGGCCACGAGGGCGAAGGCAGCGTGCGCGCCATCGTGAAGGACGGCGTCGAGGTCACCCAGGCCAGCCAGGGAGACAAGGTGGAGCTGGTCCTGGACCGCACGCCCTTCTACGGCGAGTCCGGCGGCCAGATGGGCGACACGGGCCGCATCGTCGGCCACGGTGGCAAGGCGGTGGCGCAGGTCAGCGATGCGCAGCGCCCCGTGCCGGGCCTCGTGGTTCACTCGGTCGAGGTCACCGAGGGCACCTTCAAGGTCGGCGACATGGTCCAGGCCGGTGTGGACGTGGAGCGCCGCAAGTCCATCCGCTCGAACCACTCCGCGACGCACCTGCTGCACAAGGCGCTCAAGCTCGTGCTCGGTGAGCACGTGAAGCAGGCGGGCTCCGTCGTGGCGCCGGACTACCTGCGCTTCGACTTCGCGCACTTCTCCCCTGCCTCGTCCGAGCAGCTCGAGAAGGTCGAGGACCTGGTCAACGGCTGGATTCGCGACAACGCGTCGGCCGAAACGCGCGTGATGAACATCGAGGACGCGAAGAAGTCCGGCGCCGTCGCCATGTTCGGCGAGAAGTACGGCGAGACGGTTCGCGTCGTCACCGTGCACCCCGAGTCCACCGAGCTGTGCGGCGGCACGCACGTGCGGCGCAGCGGTGACATCGGCCTGTTCAAGATCAGCAGCGAGAGCGGCGTGGCGTCCGGCGTGCGCCGCATCGTCGCGCTGACGGGCATCGGAGCGCTCCAGTACGTCCGCGAGCAGGAGCACGAGCTGCGCAAGGTGGCGGAGCTGTTCAAGTCGAACGCCAAGGATGTCTCCAAGCGCGTCGAGGCGACCCAGAAGCGCGTGAAGGAGCTGGAGCGCAAGGTCGAGGAGGTCGCCGTCAAGGCACAGACCGCCAGCAGCAAGGACCTGCTGGAGCAGGCTCGCGAAGTGAACGGCATGAAGGTCCTCGCCACCAAGGTGGACGCGGCGGACGACAACGTCCTGCGCGGCATGGCGGACCAGCTTCGTGACCGCATCCAGTCCGGCGTGGTCGCCATCGGCGGCGAGAAGGACGGCCGGGCCATCATCCTGGTCGCGGCGACCAAGGACGCCGTGGCCAAGGGCATCAACGCGGGCGCGCTCGTTCGCGAGATGGCGAAGGAGGTCGGCGGCAAGGGCGGCGGCAAGGCGGAGATGGCCCAGGCCGGCGGTCCCGATGCCTCGAAGCTCCCGGCGGCGCTCGAGAAGCTGTACGAGCTGGTGAAGGGCATGGGCGCGGCGTGAACAACCACCGGGCCTCCACTTCCGTGGCGCTCCTGGCGGCCGTGCTCGTTCTGGGCGGCTGCAAGGAGGAGTCCGCGCCTGAGTATCCGGGCGCCGGAGATGACCGGACGCTTCAGAAGCTCCGCCAGGAGGTGGACCGGGTGAATCAGGGTGGCCGCGCCACCCAGGGTCCCGAGGCCACGCGTGGAGACCCCAACGCGAACCTCGCGGGCCTCGCCGCGGGCCTCAACGTGCCCGCTGAACGCACCTGGGAGCTCCCTGCTTCCAACGACACCGTGCGCCTGGACTCGCTCTCCGTGAAGCTGACGGGATTGGAGTCATCGCACTCGGTGAAGGGCTCGGGGAAGGTCAGCGTGACTTCCGAGGACCTGTTCTTCCGGGTGCAGCTCATGACGCACAACGTGGGCAGTACGCCCATGACGCTGGACCTCGATGGGGCGAAGCTCGTCGGCTCCGGAGCCCAGTCATATGCCGTGGCTCGTGACGCCCAGGCCGTCGCGGGCACCCGGCCCCTGCGGCGCACCTGGGCCCCGGACGAACGCACCGAGGTGGTCCTCCTGTTCGAGCTTCCTTCGGAGGCCCTCCGGGATGACGGGCTGCATCTGCTTCTTCAGGGCTCCGGGGGGGATGCGCGGATTCCCTTGAAATGAGCGGGACCGCGTCCAACCTCCTCCCGCTTCGCATCCGCCTCCCGTACACGACGGAGGAGGAGTTCATCGAGAAGTACGGATCGAACGTGGCGCGCGGTGGCGTGTTCGTCGCCACGCGAGCCATGAAGCCCGAAGGCACCGGGCTCGCGTTCGAGTTCGTCCTCGCGGATGGGACACGGCTGCTTCGCGGCGAAGGCGTCGTCGTGAAGGCCCAGGTGGACGCAGTGGGCGGGCGTACGGGCATGACGGTGCGCTTCGTGAAGTTGGACGCCGCGAGCAAGTCGCTGGTCGACCGCGTCGTGGCACGGCGCACGGGCGGCGCGGAGTCGCCTCCTCCGCCTGCGGCGACGGCAACGCATCCAGCGCAGCCTCCGGCACCTCCAGCGCTGGCGGCAACGCGTCCGGCATCGACGCCAGCACCGCCCTCACGTCTGACGCCAACACCTCCCGCTCCGACGCCCTCCCCTCCAGCGCCGACGCCCTCCCCTCCAGCGCGGACAGCAACGCAACCAGCGCTGACGGAAACACATCCAGCGCAGGTGACGCCCTCTCCTCCCGCGCTAACACCGGCACCTCCGCCGGGACTCGTGCGCCGCGCGCCTGGGGCACGGGGCTCCAGCTCCGTACGCGCCGCGCAGCCAATCGCCGAAACGGCACGGGATGCAGCACACCCCGATGAGGCGGCCACGCGTGTCCCGCCGAACACGGACACAGACGCATCCGTCCGCACTGATTCGTCGGCAGTGGCAAAGGCCACGCCCGACAATGCACAGGCAGGCACAGAGGAAAGGCCCACCGCAGCAAGTGGACAACCGGATGCGCCGGTTCCCTCTGTCGAGGCCCATCTCCCTGCGCCGGAGGCAATCGCGGGTACCGAGGTAGCAACAGCGCCAGATTCCTCGCCCGACAACGCGACTGATGAACCCGCTGCGGTCCGTGACACCGCGTCCGAACCAGCGCGGGACTCGGAGGCGTGGGATGAGCCGGAGCAACAGCCCCGGGTCCTCACTCCTCGATTCGAGGCCGATTCGAGCGATGGGCTCGATTCCGCCATCGCCGCGAGGCTTGCTGAAGCCGAGGCGAGCAGCCACGACGCGTATCCGGAAGGAGGCGCATTCACGGAGCGCGGCGAGGAGGGGCCTGAACCCGAGCTCGAAGGTGCCGGCGACGACGCACATCCGAATCAGGCCAGTTCCACCTTCATGCAGCCAGGCACGGGCACCTCCGACGAACCCGCCAACGCCTACGCGGCAGGTGCGCTGGCCACGGATGCCCCGGAAGAAACCTCCTTCGACACAGCAGCGAGCACACCCTCCCCAACGGCCGTGGATGTTGCCGCGCCATCAAGCTCGCCGTCTTCGCACGTCGCGGTTGAACACGGCGCGGCGGAAGACAACACGCGCACGGCGCTATCCCAAGCGACCGGCACGCCGCATCACGAGCATGACGTCACCGGCCCGGAGGATGCGCACTTCGATATCGAGGAGGAGCATCCTCACGAAGAGGGCACCGACAGGCAGGGCGATGCAATCGGCACCGCAGCCAAGATGCATCTGTCGGGAGCCAACAGTCAGGGTGGCGCGGCAATTGATGCAGCAGTGACGTCGTCCCTGGAGGAGCTCAGCAAGAGCACCGAGCACCGGGAAGCTTCGACGAGCGTCCCCGAAGAGGTCCCCCGCGGCGGTGAAGAGCCAGGCGAAGCGAAGTACACACGCGCGTCCTCCGGAACTCTCGACAAGGGCACGGAGGCCAACGAAAGCGCCCGTCCGAGCACGGCCTCCGATGAAACGTCTCCACAACGGGAACAGGATGAAGGAGCCGACGTCACCGGGCTGACCGCCAAAGTGCCCACCGAGGCGGACGAGACCTCCTCCGCAGTCGCAGCGACTCGCACGAGCGCACACGCTGATGCCTCATCGGGCAAGCCCGGGTCAGAAGCGCGTGTCGCTGCGAGCCCCGTCTCGCAGCCCTTCGATGAAAAGACGTCCGCCTCCACGGCTGGCGAGCGCACCAGAACGAACGAGTCAGCAGGCTCGTCCGACTTGGAGGCACCCGTCGCGGCGAGTCCCATCCCGCCGAACTCCGACGAGTCCCCCACCGCCGCCTCGGTCAACGTCAGCGCCGACATTGACGACGCGCCGGACAAGCCCGCCGCAAAAGCATCTGCCGCCGCGAGTCACTCTGACGAACAGCAGTCCGCCTCCACGGTTGGCGCAGGCGCCAGCATGGGCGTACCTTCATCAGAGCAGCCCGCCTCGGAAACACCTGTCGCCCGGCGTCCCCTCTCGGAGAGTTCCGATGAGGAACAGGCTTCCGGTGCGGCCCGCGCGAGCGCCGACACGGACGACGTGGCGACCACGCCCGCAACCTCGGCGCCCATTTCGCGGAGGTCTGACGACAAGGAGCCCGCCGGTGCGGCCAGCGCGAGCGCCGACACGGACGACGTGGCGACCACGCCCGCCTCCTCAGCGCCCATTTCGCAGAGGTCTGACGACAAGGAGCCTTCCGGTGCGGCCGGCGCAAGCGCCGACACGGGCGATGTGGCGACCACGCCCGCAGCCTCAGCGCCCATTTCGCAGAGGTCTGACGACAAGGAGCTTTCCGGTGCGGCCAGCGCAAGCGCCGACACGAACGATGTGGCGAGCACGCCCACAACCTCGGCGCCCATCGCTCGGAGTTCCGACGAGAAGCAACCCTCTACCAGGGATAACGTCAGCACTGACGATGTGGCGGCCACGCCCGCATCCCTAGCGCCTGTCACTTCGGCGCCCATTGAGCAGCAGTCCGACGAAAAACAGCCCGCCGTCACAGCGAGCGTGAGCACCGACACGGGCCATGCGGCGAGCACGTCCGCATTCGCGGCGCCTGCCACCTCTGCCCCCAACTCGCAGAGCTCCGACGAACAGCAGCCCGCCGTCACAGCACATGCGAGTGCCGACACGGACAATGCCGCAGACACGCTCGCATCCGCAGTTCCTGCCACGTCTGCCCCCCACTCGCAAAGCTCCGACGAACAGCGGCCCCTCGTCGCCGCGAGCGTGAGCGCCGACACAAACGATGTTGCGAGCATGCCCGCATCCGCGGCTCCTGCCACGTCTGCCCCCCACTCGCAAAGCTCCGACGAAAAGCAGCCCGCCGTCTCAGCGAGCGTGAGCGCCGACTCAGATGATCTTGCGGACACGCCCGCACCCGCAGCTCCTGCCACTTCTGCCCTCCACTCGCGGAGCTCCGACGAAAAGCAGCCCGCCGTCTCAGCGAGCGTGAGCGCAGACGCAGACGATGTGGCGAGCACGCCCGCATCCGCGGCATCCACAACCTCGCATCGCTCCGAGGAGAACCCGACCGCCGTCGCAGCGACCGTAAGCGCCGACACGGACGATGTGGCGAGCACGTCAACATCTGCGGCTCTCACCGACTCGGCGGCCGTCTCGCAGGGCTCCGACGAAAAACAGCCCGCATCAACGGCCAGCCTGAGCGCTGAATCTGGCGATGCGACAGACAATCCCGAATCCCCAGCGCCTGTCACCGCGCCCCCTCTCGCCCCAAGTTCCAGCGAGAACGCGCCCACGGCACGACATGACGCCCTCACGAGCGGCCAAGCAGCCCCGACGTCCCATCAGAACGACGAAGCGCTGACGCAGCCGTCTCCCGGCAAAGAGCCCACGACGCCCGACGCACCGGCCACGTCGACAGGCGACACCACTGAGCCCGAGGCCCCCCGTGACGAAGCGGGCACCCGTGCGCCCTCGGCGGCGGCAGCACTCCCTTCCCGCGCTGAGCCCGAGCCCACGCCCGCCGTCGCCCTCGATGCGGACGCGCCTCGCAACCGCCGCCGTGCCCTGTTCGAAGTCCCCGTTCCGGCTCCCACCTCCGCGCCCGCCTCCCCCGAGGTCGTGCTCGGCATCGACCTCGGCACCACGCAGGCGCGCGTCGCCTTCGTCCGCGATGGGACTCCGACGCTCATTCCGCTCCCCGGCACCACCGCCACGGACCTCCCCGCCCTCATCGCCGTGAATGGCAGCGGCGACCTCGTTGTCGGCGCGTCCGCGCAACTCGAAGGCAGCCGCGCACCGCGCCGCGCGGTCCCCGGCCTCAAACGCCTGCTCGGGCTGAAGCCCCGTTCGCCGCAGCTCCGCTGGCTCGCGCCGCTGCTCCCCTACCCCGTCACCACCGATACCAACGGGGACGCAGCCGTGGAGGTCCGAGGCCGCGTCATCTCGCCCACCCTCTTCACTGCCATGCTGCTTCGCGAGCTGAAGCACGCCGCCGCGACTCACCTGGGCCGCAAGCCGACTCGCGCCGTCATCTGCGCGCCCACGCACTTCACCGACCGCCAATGCGCGGCCCTACGGGAAGCCGCGACGCTCGCGGGGCTCGACGCCCAACGCATCCTCATCGCCCCCGCGGCGGCGGCGCTCGCGTATGCACATGGCCGAGGACTCGCGCGCAAACGCGTCCTCGTCGTGGACCTCGGCGGCGGCGGGCTCCAGGTCTGCGTGGTGCAAGTCACCGGTGACGACCTCGAGGTCATCACCACCGGCGGAGACGCCACGCTGGGCGGCATGGACTTCGACGGCCGCATCGCCGAGGCGCTCGCCAGCGACCTCTCCGAACAAGGCGTGCCCAAGCCAGACCACCCGCTCGACTGGATGCCCCTGCGCGCCGCGGCCGAGTCCACCAAGGTGGCCCTCTCCACCCAGGAACAGGTGGACGTCACGCTGCCCTCGGGCACCGTGCCTCCCTTCAACCGGGAGCGCGTGGAAGCCCTCACCGCCGACCTCGCCCAGCGCGTCACCACCGTCGTCCGCGACGTGCTCGACTCCAACGCCCTCTCACCGCAAGGGCTCGACGCGGTGCTCCTCGTCGGTGGGCAGAGCGCCACGCCGATGGTCCGTCGCCGGCTCGAGGAGAGTCTCGGAGTGAGCGTGCGCGAGGACGTGGACGCGAAGAACAGCGTGGCCCTGGGCGCCGCGCTGCTCGGACAAGGCTTGCTCCTCGCCGAGGTCGGCAAGCCCGCGGCGACCGTCTCCGAAGTGCTCTCCTCACCCCTCGCCGTCGCCGAGCGCGGTGGAACCCTGCGGCGCGTCCTCGAACGGAACACCCGCCTGCCCGCGACCAAGACGCTGGTGGTCCCCTGCGCGCCCGGCCCGCTCGAAGTCGCCCTCTTCCAAGGGACCTCCGCTCAGGCCAACGACGCGGAGTACCTCGGCCGGCTCGCGCTCAACGTCGAACGCGCGGGCGAGGTGGAGCTGCACTTCGCGCTCACCGCGGACGGCGCCCTGTCGCTGGAGGCCACGCTGCCCGGCGTGAAGCGGCACGCGGTGCCCCTGGGCACCGAGCCTCTGGACGACGCGGCCTTCGACGCGCTCATCGCCCGCTCTCCGTGGGAGCCCGCCCCAGAGCCGCGTCCCGGGGGCCTGCTGTCCGGCATCAAGAAACTCTTCGGCCGCCGCTGAGCCCCTGCCCGCCCGTCCGGGTGGACGCCGCCAAACCTCCCGCCCCGTGGGCCGACGCGGCAGGGGCCCTCCAGGCCACCGTGCGCCCCTGCGGCTCTCTCTGTAACCGTGCCGACAGATGGCCAGCTTTCCGGTGACTGATTTCCCGGGGAGGGATGCGATGCGACGTTCGATTGTGGGTGGAGTCGCCACGGCGGCGCTGGGCATGGCGGGACCGGCCTTCGCCGTCGAAGCGCAACAGGTGGGCGAGCGGCTGCGCGTCGAGGAGCGACCAACCGTGGGCATCGACGCCCGAGTGGGCCTGGGTAACTTCACGGGCGACCTGGGCCGCAACACGCGCGTGGGCCCGCTGTTCGGCATCACCGCCAGCGCCTATCCGTGGGAGCACGGCGGCGTCGAGGTCGGCTACGAGGGCCAGCGCTTGCCCATCCGCGACGAGCGTCTGCGGGACGACGGCCGCGGCGAGGGCGTCTGGCGCAACAACGCCACGCTGCTCGCGAAGGCGGGGCCCCTCATCAAGGAGAAGTGGCGTCCCTTCGTCGGCGTGGGCGTGGGACTGAGCTACCTCAACCCGTCCGACGGCGCGGACGCGTACTACAACAACGACTGGCAGACGGAGTTGCCAGTGGCCGCGGGCCTGGACTTCCGCTTGGGCCACCTGGTGGCCGGTGCGCGCGCCACGTACCGCTTCGTCGGAGGGGAGGGCCTCGTCCGAAACCCCGTCACCAACGCCGACGAGAAGGGCAGCCTCTTCAACGGCAACGTGATGATTGGCGGCCAGTTCTAGGCCGCCCGCCACATCACCGTCCGAAGCCGTCGAGCAGCGCCTCGGGGCGGGGGTTCTTCTCCCACGCCTCGAGCACCGCTTGCGCGGGCGAACGCCCTGACGCGGCCACCTCGGCGAGGGGCTCCAGCAGCGGCGCGTCCAGCGCATCCAGCCGCTCCAGGCCTCGCCGGGAGATGGCCACCATCTCCGCCGCCAACCGGTGAATCTCCTGCGTGCCCATGCGCCCCGCCAGCCCCTCGCGCCGGGCCGTGTCATGGAACGCCAGGTGGTCGGCGTAGCTCAGCTTCGGAAGGAGCCGCTCGGCCTCCTCCAGCGCGGTGGCGTCATAGAGGATGCCCCGCCAGAGCGCGGCGAGCGCCCCCGTCATCGCGGGATTCACACAGTCCGCCCCGCGCACCTCGACCACCGTCTTCAGCCGCACCTCGGGGAAGAGCGTGGACAGGTGGTCCGTCCAGTCGTTCAGGTCGGGCGGCTTGCCCTCGAAGCCGTCCTTCAGCAACTGCCGGAAGGTCATCTTCGGGTACAGGTACTCGTTGTTCCGCCGCAGGAAGAGCAGCGGCGCGTCCAGCGCCCACTCCACGTAGGCCTGGTAGGAGAAGGAGCCGTCGAAGAACGCGGGCAGGTAGCCACAGCGCGTGGGGTCCACCTCGTCCCAGACGCGGTTGCGGAAGGACATGTAGCCCGAGGGCTTGCCCTCCACGATGGGGCTGTTGGCGTACAGCGCATTCATCAGTGGGGCCAGCCGGGCCACCACCACCGTCTTGCGGACACAGTCCGCCTCGTCCGCCCAGTCCAGCGACACCTGGCCGGTGGACGTCATCAACATCATGTTCAGCGCCAGCCGGCCGCGCTCCGGCAGGGTGCGGCGCATGATGAGGTAGCGCGTCTTCGGCATCCACGGCATCTGCGCCGTCGTGCCGAAGGGGCGGTAGCCCAGGAACACGAGCCGCAACCCCAGCGCGTCGGCGGCGGCCGACACCTCCGACAGGTGCGTGAGGTTCTCCGCGTGGGCCTCCCGCGCGGTGACGAAGGGGCTGCCGGACAGCTCCAACTGGCCGCCGGGCTCCAGGGAGATGGTGGCGCCCCCCCGCTGCAACGCAATGACGGGCGACTCCGGCGTCTCCCGGAACGGGGTGTACCCCGCGGCGGACACCCGGTTCAGCAGCGCGCCAACGCCCTGCGCACCTTCATAGGTGGGGGGCTCCGCGCCCCCGACGGGATAGATGAACTTCTCATGCTCGAGCCCCAGTCGGTGCGCTCCGCGGGGCTTTTCGGCGGCACGGAAACCGGCCACCAGCATGTCGACAGAGGAGATGGGCTCTGAGGCCGCGCGCTTGAGGTCGAGAGACATGGGCGCGCCCTATATAACGTAGCCCTTCGGACCCGCTTTGATTTGAGCATCGGCCCTTTATGAGCCCACATTCCGTCCTCCCCCACGTCGCCCCCGAGCCCCGCCTGTCCGATTTCTTCCAGGGGTTGGGACTGCTTGGCCGGGCCTTTTCCCTCATCCTGCGCGACCGCCGGCTGTTCCTCCTGTCCGCCCTGTGCGCCGCCGTCACCGCCGTGGCCCTGGTGGGGCTCGTCTGGCTGCTGTGGACCTACGCCCCCGGCGCCCTGGCCTCCGTCTGGGCCCGCCCGGAGAGCTGGTACGGCCGGGCCGCCTGGTCCACCGTGCTCATCCTGTCCTCCCTGGTGCTCTGGGTGGTGGGAGCGAACGTGGTGCCGCCGCTCCTGCTGGCCCCCCTCCAGGACCCCCTGTCCGAAATGACCGAGGAGGCGTGGGGCGGCAGCCCGGGCGCGGCCTTCACCCTGGGGGGATTCCTGCGCGGGCTCGTCACCGGCATTGCCCACACGCTCGCGCGCCTGTTCTTCCTCCTCGCGGGCCTGGCCATCCTCCTGCCCCTCCATCTGATCCCCGGCGTGGGCAGCGTCCTGTGGACGGTGCTCGGCAGCCTGTGGACCACGATGTGGATGGCGGGCGAGTTCCTGGCCGCCCCCATGACGCGCCACCTCTACCCCTTCGCGGAGGTGCGCCGGATGATGCGCGAGCGCCGGGCGCTCTGCCTGGGACTGGGCGCGGGCATCTACGTCCTGCTCTGGGTGCCCATCCTCAACACCTTCTTCCTGCCCGTGGCCATCGTCGCCGGCACCCTGCTCTACGGCGGCCTGCGCGAGGCCCGGCTGCTGCCACCCCCTCCAGGAGCGTCCTCTACCGCTGCGTTGAAATAAACGCCTGGGCCGGGTGTCGAACGGGAGGAACGGGAACGCAATGCTCACCAAGGACGTTCTGCATCACCAGCAGAGAGGCGATGCCTTGAAGCACCTGGAGCCCGTGATTAGGCTTGCCCGGCCGCTTACAGTGTTCGCCTACTCGCATAAACGGTCGAAATCTCAAGGCTTCACGCCACACCCGGGGTGCCGGACAGCATCCCAGCTTGGATGAACCAAATGCCGCGTTTCCTCCGCCGCATCACAGCCGTTGCCGTGCTCCTCGGCGCCTGGGCCCTGGTGGGCAATGACCGGGCTCCCTTGCCGCTCACCATGGGGGCAGCCGAGGCCGGTCAAGGCTCGTGGGATGGCAGTCTTCCTGCCGCCAAAGGCGAGAAGGCCCCTCACGACCTCAACAGCCTGCGGGTGCTGACGAAGGTCATCCTCTACGTGAAGGAGAACTACGTCGACCCGAAGCGGGTGAAGCCGAAGGAGATGATGATCGCGTCGTTGGAGTACGTCGAGAAGAGCGTTCCCGACGTGCTCGTGGACGGCAACGCGGAGACGGGCAAGCTCAACGTCAACGTGAACGGCAAGCAGCGCGAGTTCGACATCGCCCACGTGGACTCGCTGTGGAAGATGTCCTTCGCGCTCAAGGACGTCTTCGACTTCCTGTCGAAGAACATGCGCCCCATCGAGGACACGCGCGACGTGGAGTACGCGGCCGTCAACGGCATGCTGTCCACGTTGGATCCGCACTCGGTGCTGCTGCGCCCGGAGCTGTACCGGGAGATGAAGCTGTCCACCAAGGGTGAGTTCGGCGGCCTGGGCTTCGTCATCCAGATGCGCGAGGGCAACCTCACCGTCGTGAAGGTGATTCCGAAGACGCCCGCGCACCGCGCCGGCATCCAGAAGGACGACCGCATCAAGAAGATTGGCGAGGAGTCCACCGTCAACATGGACCTCAACGAGGCCGTGTCGAAGCTGCGCGGTCCGGTGGACAGCCGCATCACGATCACGGTGGAGCGCGACGGCTGGGAGAAGCCCCGCATCATGACGCTCGCCCGCGCCATGATTTCGATTGAGAGCGTGCAGCACAAGCTGCTCGCCAACAACGTCGGCTACATCCGCCTGAAGAACTTCCAGGGCAACACCACGCGCGACCTCGAGGCGGCGCTGACGCAGATGCGCAAGCAGGCGGACGCGAAGGGCGGCTTCAAGGGCCTGGTGCTCGACATGCGCGGCAACCCGGGCGGTCTGCTGGAGCAGGCCATCCAGGTGTCCGACACGTTCCTGTCCAGCGGCACCATCGTCGCGACGGTGGGCCTGTCCGACAAGCTGCGCGAGGAGAAGCGCGCCCGTCCGACGGAGGGTGAGGACACCTACCCCATCGCGGTGCTGGTGAACGCCGGCAGCGCCTCCGCGTCCGAAATCGTCGCCGGCGCGCTGAAGAACCTCGACCGCGCGACCATCATTGGCCGCCAGACGTTCGGCAAGGGCAGCGTGCAGGTGCTGTACGACTTCCCGGATGACAGCGCGCTGAAGCTGACCATCGCCAAGTACCTCACCCCCGGTGACGTCTCCATCCAGGAGGTCGGTATCGTCCCGGACATCCAGCTCATCCCCACCCGCGCCACCGACGAGCGCGTGGACGTGTTCGCGCCGCGCCGCTCCATGGGCGAGGCCGACCTGGACCAGCACTTCGGCAATCCGGACTCCACCACCGTGGCCAAGAAGCGCGAGGACGTGCTCGACCGCGAGAAGCCGCTGGTGACCCTCAAGTACCTGAAGGTGGACGAGAAGCAGGCCCAGGCCACCGCCAAGAAGGAGAAGGAAGAGGGCAAGGCCGCGCCGAAGACGGCCGCCAACGACAAGAAGCACGGGGACAAGGACCCGCTGCTCGACGTGGACGTGGCGGGCAGCGGCGAGGACCTGGACGACCAGCTCGACGCCGAGGCGCAGGAGGAGATCAAGGAGGACTTCGAGGTCGTCTTCGCCCGTGACTTCGTGCTGCGCGCTCCGGCCACCACGCGCAAGGAGCAGCTCAAGCAGGGCAAGACGTTCATCGACCAGAAGCGCGCCGAGGAAGAGACGCGCATCAACGGCGCCATCGCGGCGCTGGGGGTCGACTGGAGCGCCGGTCCGACGCCGAAGAACGTGCAGATGGCCGTGTCCATGACGCCGGGCCCCGAGGCGAAGATTGCCGCGGGCGAGGTCATGGAGATGGCGCTGACCGCGGAGAACCGTGGCACCGAGCCGCTCAAGCGCGTGCGCGCCTGGACGGAGAGCGACAACGCGTTCCTCGACCGCCGCGAGTTCCTCTTCGGCGCGCTGGCCCCGGGTGAGAAGAAGACCTGGAAGGTGAAGGTGCGCCTGCCCAAGGACCTGACCAGCCGCCGTGACGACGTGACGGTGCGCTTCTTCGACGACAACGGCGTGCTGCCGGAGACGCGGGTGGCCGAGCTCAACTTCGTGGAGCTGCCCCGCCCCGCCTTCGCCTTCAACTGGCAGGTCATCGACGACTGCGCCACCTGCAACGGTGACGGCACCGTGCAGCGCGGCGAGACGGTCTCCGTGCTGCTCGACGTGACGAACGCGGGCACCGGCCCGGCGCTCGACTCGTTCACGCAGATCAAGAATGGCGGCGACGCGAACATCTTCATCGAGAAGGGCCGCTTCAAACTGGGCGAGCTGAAGCCCGGCGAGACGAAGACGGCGCGCTTCCAGCTCGAGGTGAAGAAGGGCTTCAAGGGCGACACCTTCCCGCTGAAGCTGGCCATCATCGATGAGCCGCTCGAGGAGTTCGTGATGGAGAAGCTGGAGCTGCCCGTCACCGACGGCGCCGTGGCCACGATGGAGCCGAAGAAGGGCCTGGTCCGCCTGGGCGACAAGGTGGACCTCTACGGCGCCCCCACGCAGGCGGCCCGTCCGGTGGCGAAGCTGAGCGGCACCACGGTGCTCGCCTCCGAGGCGGCCACCAAGGGCTTCTACCGCGTGGAGCTGGAGAAGGACCGCTTCGCCTTCGTGCGCAGCCAGGACGCGAAGGAAGTGAAGTCGGGCAAGGCCACCGCGCCCAAGGCCACGCTGGCCACCAACCACCGTCCGCCGGACATCCGCCTGGACGTGGACCCCGCCGCGGGCGGACTGGTCGCCAACGGCGACAAGTTCACCCTCTCCGGTGTGGTGACGGACCCGCACGGCCTGCTGGACGTCTACGTGCTGGTGAACGACCAGAAGGTCTACTTCAAGGGCGTGGA